>JAHFUR010000005.1 GCA_023264995.1 Acidimicrobiia bacterium
GATGGCGGCGATGACGGCCCCGAAGGAGGCAGTCACGTTCGAAATCTTGCGGGAACCAGGCTTGGGTGTGTTCATGCTCATCCCTTGTCGGTGGGGCCCTCGACGACCCTGTGGGTACTCACGTAGCCGCGGGCAGGCGTGACATGGCACACCTCTCCCGCATTGACCGCTGTGGTCTATCACGGCCGGCAGGGCAGGGAAAGGACCGTTTTCGGCCGTTTTGGGCCGCTGACCTGGGCTTTTGTGGCCTGTTGGAGCCGCGTTGGAGGGCCAACGCGCGTCGTTGGAGGGGCCATGCCGCCCTCATGGAGCCCGTTCCCGTGGTTATCCACACGCTGGGGCCGGAAATGACGTCGAAGTGCCCGGTCCGGCGCTTCGGAAAAATGTTCCGCCCCTTCAGGCTCGTGAACCCTCGAGCCCGCCCGTTGACGGGCCCCAATTGGCCCGCGGATCCGCCTCGGCGGGCCAGGTCGAGGGTGGATCCCCAACCCTCAACCCTCGATCTACCCCCTGTGACCAGCCCACGGCCGGCGATCTGATGCGTCACCGGCCCGGCCCGGACCGCAGGCGGGTCAGCAGGTGAAGTCGGCGTCGTACCCACCGGAGGGGTACTGGACCAGCGCGACCGGGCCGCCGGTGAAGGATGCCGAGCACAGCGCCGGCGCCTCCTCGGCCGTCGAGGCGCCGGCCACCCAGGTCGGCAGGCCGAGCTGGGCGCCGCCCGTGATCTGCCCCCACTGGTAGCCGGTGGAATAGACGCCCACCGCGGGGACGCCGGCGACGGACACCAGGTAGTCGACGGACCCTCGGACCGACTCGACGTTCAGGGCCACGTCGGCCGACCACGAGTTCATGGTCTCGACGTCGAGCCACCACACCGACCGCGACGCCGCGCCCGTCCTGGCCGCGGCCCGATCGAACGCGTCCTGGGCGGCGAAGTAGCCGTAGTTGTACGCACAGCCCGCCTCGTCGCCCGAGCCGCACGCCCTCGGGCCGTCGGTGCGGTACCACGACGTGCGGACGGTGGCCGGCCCAGGGTTGCCGGTGTTCATGTAGAACGCCGGCGCCACCCGGCGGGCCGTCAACGCCCAGGCGTACTGCTCGGCCAGGCACGGGTTCTCGCCGTAGGCCAGCCCGTCGCTCACCCCGACGATCCCGAAGGCAAGGTCCCGGGGGAGCCGTTCACCGCACTGGGGGTAGCCGACGTCGTAGCCCACCGTGGTGCGGGCGGCCAGCGCCGCGCCCGCCGGCACCAGGATGACCAAGGCCGACAGCGAGGCGACCACCGCCAACCGTGCGACACGCATCCGCGGAGCCTAGGCCCCTCGGGGTGGGCCAGGCGCTACTTCCAGGCCCGCACGTAGTCGACCTGCATGGTGGCGGGGAACGCCGGGGGGGCCGCCGGGTCGAGCCGGTTGCCGCCGACCCCGAGGCCCTGGGTGAGGGCCAGCATGAAGGGCTGGTCGAACGGCTGGGGGGCGACGAGGGGTGCGGCCGGCGTAATCGGTTCGTTCACGCACACCGTGCCGTCGAAGCTGATCTTGATCGACGTCGCCGTCCACTCCACCACGTAGGTGTGCCAGTCGGTGACCTTCAGCAGGCAGTAGTTGTTGGTCTGCGCCGCCGTCCCCGGCCAGTAGTGGATGTACGGGATGGCCCGGTCGTTGTAGAGGCTGTACACCTCGGCCACGTCGATCTCGCCCGACAGCGGCCAGGCCCCGTACTTCAAGGCGTTGTCCGGCCACATCCACAGGGCGCCATGCAAGCCCTTGGTCGTGGCGGCCGGGAACTTGGCCCGGAACTCGTACCGCCCGAAGGCCTGGCTCCACTTCCGGTAGGTCGAGACCATGCCCGAGGTGTACTGGGTGCTGTAGGTCGACGCCGGCGTCACACACGTGAACGGCGCCGCCGCCTTGCGCACGGTCAGGTTGAGCGACCCGCCGGCGACGGCGATGTTGCTGGGACTGTCGACGTAGCAGTCGTCCTGGGAGCCGAACCCGCTGGTCACCGACGTCTGGGGGACCCACAGGTTGCGGTTGAGCGACGTCCCGTCGAAGTTGTCGGCCAGCGTGCACACCCAGGGCGTGCCGTTGGGCTTCAGGACCGTCGCGCCGCACCCGCTCGTGGCCGGCGCCGTTCTCGTGCGCACGGCGGCTCCGGCCGGCGCCACTGTGGCGGCCAACGCCGCGAACAGGGTCGCCCCCACCACCAGCAGGCGGCCACGACCACACGTCCTGATCATCGAACCACTCCCGAGCACGGCACGACCCCTCCTTCGGAACCGGCACTGCGTCCTTCGACTATCGGGTGCCGGCGACGTCGACTTGAGCCGGTCGTCCCGAGCGCCGCCGGCCGGGGTCACCCCGCCGGCGGGTCAGCCTTCGTTCCGAGCCGACCGCAGAAGCTCCCGTTCACGCTCCCATTGCGCCTTGATGCTCCCGCCGCAGAGCCGCCGTAGGGCAAGGGCGCCGAGACAGCAGGCGGCGACCACGCCCGGGACCAGGTACGCCAGCTGATCGGAGAGCGCCGCCCGTCGGTGCTCAGTGTCGCCGGTCCGGTACAGGTCGCCGTAACGAAGACGGAAGTAGAGGGCCAGGCTGAGCGCCAGCAGGCTGAGGACGGCGAGGCACCGGTCGGACCAGTCGCCCGTCAGAGCGCGGCGCACTGCCCGGTCTTGGCCGCCGCGGCATTGGGCTGGCCGGAGTTGGTGGGCGACGGGCTGTTGCCGGCACATGCCAGCGTGGCGAAGATCGTGTTCGCCTTGACGATGGCCAGGCTCGGGTTGTTGGAGACGGTGACATTGCCGGAGACGGCGTTGCCTCCCACGGTGAGGCCGGTGGTGGCGCCGGTCAGGCTGACATCGCCCGCCACCCGGTTGCCGGCGCAGCCCATCGCCGGGTCACCGACGCGTGCCGGGGAGCGGGCGCCCGTGACCACGACGCCCCGGTCGCTGCTGCCCACCGGGGCCGCCACCTGCGAGCCGCACAGGCTGAAGTACGACGGTGCCGTCGCCAGCACCCCGTTGGTGATCCGTGACCCGTTCACGGTGAGGGCACCCCCCGGGTCGACGGTGACCGGCCCGATGACACGCGCGTTGGTGATGCAGACGCTCTCGGCCCCGCCGACCGTGACCGGGCCGACCACGTCGCCGGACAGGGAGCGGGTGCACGATGGCGGCGCCGGCGTGGCCAGGGCGTAGAGCCTCGTGTCCGACGAGCCCACGTAGACCACGCCGTTGGCGACGGCCGGCGAGGAGCGCAGCGCCCCGCCGGTGGGCACCGTCCGCAGGGGCGAGCACAGCTTCGGAGCGCCGGCGCAACCAGCCGAGCCCAACGCGTCGAAGACGGCGAGCGACCCCCCGTCGGATCCCACGTACACCAGCCCGTTGGCCACGGCGGGCGACGAGCCGACGACGCCGGGCGTCGGTGCCGTCCACAGCACCGCACCGGTGGGCGCATCGAGCGCGTAGACCTTGGCGTCGTCGGAGCCGACGTAGACCACGCCGTCCGAGACCGCCGGCGAGGAACGCACCGACGCGCCGGTGATCGTCTTCCAGGCCACCTGGCCCGTGGTGGCGTTCAAGGCGTACAGCCCGGCGTCGTCGGACCCGACGTACACGACGCCGTTCGCCACCGCCGGCGACGAGCCGACGGAGGCGCCCGTCGTCGTCTTCCACCGCACGGCACCCGTTGCCGCGTCCAGCGCGTACACCGCCTTGTCGTCCGAGCCGACGTAGACCGCTCCTCCCGCGACGGCCGGCGACGAGCGCACGGCGGCGCCGGTGATCGTCTTCCAGACCACCTGGCCCGTCGTGGCGTTCAGGGCGTACAGCCCGGCGTCATCGGACCCGACGTACACCAGGCCGTTCGAAACGACAGGCGAGGAACGGACGATGGCGCCAACGTTGGTCACCCATCGGGCCGAGCACGTCCTGGGGGGCCCGGCGGAGCAGTTGAACAGGCCGGCCGCGTCGAAGGCGTACAGCTTGCCGTCGTCGGAGCCGACGTAGACGGTCCCCTCGGCGACGGCCGGCGAGGACCGCACCGCCCCGCCCGTCGCCGCGGTCCACAACGGGGAGCACGTTCCTGGCGAGCCGGCCGAACAGTTGGCCACGCCGGCCGCGTCGAAGGCGTAGAGCTTGCCGTCGTCGGAGCCGACGTAGACCGTGCCGCCGGCGACGGCCGGCGAGGAAACGACGGCGTTCCCGGTGGGCGCCGTCCACACCGTGGCCAGCGCCCCCACGTTGCCGGCGCTGACGGCGGTTTCTGCCGGGTTGAGCCCGAGGTGGGCCGGACCGGAACGGAACGTCGGCCAGTCGGCGGCGAACACGACCGAACCCGTGGCGACGGTCGTGACGGCGGCGGCCAGCGCCACCAGGATGGACGAGAACGCACGTCCGGCTTGGCCCCGACCCGGCCTCCGCCGGGATCCCCCGGCCATACCCAACCCCCCACGGCTTCTCAACCTCTGCGTGCCTCCGTCTCGCCTGCCAGCCGGTCCAGGGTAGATGACCCCGAGCCCGGCGCCATGAACCGCGACCACGGCCATGGCGGCCGGCGCCGCCCGCCCCGGCGGGCCGGGCTCAGCCCGGGAGCGCCGACCATACTTTCGAGCCATGGGGCACGGGGGCCTGGACGAGGTGGGCGGCGACCCTAGCCCTGCCGCGGAGATCTCCCCCGTCACCCGCAGCGAAACGGCATGGCTGCTGCTGGTCGCCGCCACGACGCTCTACATCGTCCTCACGGTGCAGTGGACGATGCGCAACCACGATGGCTTCGGGACGCTGGGCTACGACCTGGGGAACTTCGACCAAGGGGTCTGGCTTCTGAGCCGCCTGAAGCAGCCCTTCATCACCATCACGGGACGCCACCTCTTCGGCGACCACACCTCGTTCATCCTGGTGGCCCTGGCCCCGGTCTACCGGTTCGCCCCCTCGGCGAAGGTGCTGCTCGCCGCCCAGGCCTGCGCCTTGGGCTTGAGCGCGGTACCGGTGTTCCTCATCGCCCGGGAGAAGCTGTGCAACGAGCTCCTGGCCAGCGCCATCGCGGTTGCGTTCCTCGCTCACCCGGCCCTGGCGTCCACCGCCTTCGAGCAGTTCCACCCTGATTCGTTCGAGGTACCGCTACTGCTGTTCGCGCTCTGGTTCATGATCCGAGCCCGATGGCGGCCGTTCCTCGCCTGCGTCGTTGCCCTCCTCCTCGTCAAGGAGGACGTCGGCGCGTTGACTCTGGCGCTCGGGATCTACGTGGCCGTGCGCCACAGCCGGCGGGTGGGGCTGCTGACCGTTGGCCTTTCTCTCGCGTACATGGGCCTCGCTGTCGGCGTGCTGAAACCGCATTGGGGCGTCACCGGCAACTTCTACCTCGGTCGCGTCCCGTTCGGCGGGATCGGCGGGCTGGTCCGCGCGACGATCTCCCGGCCGTGGGAGGTGGCCCGGTACCTGCTCCGCGACGGTCGCCCCTGGTACGCCTGGCAGATGGTGGGTTCCCTCGGGGCCGTGTCACTGCTCGCCCCCGAGATGCTCCTCGTCGCCACCGTCCCGTTCGCCGCCAACATGCTGAGCACGTTCACCTACCAGCACCAGATCCGGTACCACTACGGGACCCTGGTCCTGCCCGTGCTGATCACCGCGGCCATCTTCGGCGTGGCCCGCGCCGCCACCGAGCGGGAGCGTGCCCGCCTCGTCGCGCTGATGGTGGTGAGCGCGCTGGTCTCGGCGTTCTTGTGGAGCCCGGTCCCCGGCGCCCGCCATCCCGGCTACATGGGAAACCCGCGTTCGGAGTTCGTCCGCGACGCCCGGGCCGCCATCCGTTTGATCCCCGACGACGCCACCGTCTCGGCCTTCTATCCGTTCACCACGCACCTGACCCACCGGGAGCGGATCTACGAGTTCCCGAACCCGTTCAGTGCCCATTGGTGGGGTCTCGGCGACCGCGACGGCCAGCGGCTGGCGGCGGCTGACGACGTCGATTTCGTCGTGCTGCCAAAGCAGGGCGTCTTCTACACGCCCGAGCTCTCCAAGGTCGTGGCCTCGCTGCAGGACCGCTTCGGGACCGCCTTCGACTCCGAGAACGTGGTGCTGCTCCAACGCCGCGGGTCGCCAGCTCGCCCGTCGTAGCCGGCCCGCAGGAGGCGCCGACGGACCGACGCCGGCCTGAACCTTCCGGCTCTCCTAGCCTCAGACCTTCGTCCAGATCCCGCAGCTCTCGGTGATGAAGCCGGCGTCGGTCGGCGCGATGGTGACGGTTGACGGGCCAGGCGCGAGGTGGTTGGCGATGATGCCGGAGAGCGAGCCGCTGAAGTCGGAGACCCGCTCCCAGTAGCAATCCCTCGTGGTGCCCGGCGCTGAGTAGGTCCCCGGAGCGATGTCGATCCCGACCTTCCACGTCCCGACACCGAAGCTCGTCCGCGGCCCCGGCGGGCTCGTCGTCGTGGGCGTCGTTGGGACCGGCGTCGTCGAGATGATCCCGGTCGTGCCCCGTGTCGTCGTCAGAGCGACGGTGGACGTCGTCGTCGGAGCGACGGTCGACGTCGTCGCCCGGGTGGCCGGAGGCGCGGGCAGCGACGAGACAGTGCTCTGGGTGGCCGACACAACCGCGGTCGTTTTTGTGCCCGTCGCCGCGCCGGCAGCGATCCCAATGATCAGGGCGATCACCGCTGTAGCCACGAGCTGCCATGTCCGCCAGGTCCGCACGGCCTCCGCCACGTCCCGCCTCCCTGGGTCGTCGGCCCCGAGCGTACGCCTAGCCCGCCGGCTTCCGCTGCATCGCCGCGCGCCCGTTGTCGGTGGTACCGCCCCAGATGACCCTCCTCGTCGTTCTCCAGGGCGAAGGCGGGGCATTCACCCGTTACGGGCGCACCTGCCCGCAGGGGCCCGCTCCGGTCAGGGTGCAGCTCGACATCACCGCGGCCCGCTGCTCGACCTGCGCGGGAGCGTTCAGGCGTTCGCTGGCCATGCCCGGTTGTCGACCACTGGGGCCACACCAGGACCGGCAGGCGTCGGCAGCAGGGGGCCGTCCTGGGGATCGACGGGGCGTAGCCCAGCGGCCCGTTAGGGGAGGCGAACGGTTTCGATTCTGACGAGCACAACGATTTCGACGGGGGGGTTGAGTACTACCGCAGATGTCTCACGTCAGCCTGACTGGGGGGGAACGATCTTCGGAGATGGCGCTTCAGCCTCCTGACTGTCGCCTTCCGCTCGGCCCAAACCCTCAAACCTTTCGGATGTCCGGCGTTCAGCCCCGCCGGAGACCGATCGCTATTTTCAGCTCAGCCGTAGGTTGGCCGAGGCCGTCTCGGCCTCGCGACGCCCGCGAGCGATCTCGTTGAGGTCGAGCCTCAACGAGATGCGCTCCCCTTCAGAGAGAAGCTCCGTCGGATCTTTCGGAAGCGGGAGCTCGACGCTCGTGCCGACCGGCTCCAGAACGCTACCGTCATCGTGCTCGGTCATCTCAGGTCTCCTCGTCTACGACAAGCGGTCGGATCTCATCCGCAGGCCAGGGAATGCGATCGGCGGTGTCAGCGCCGGACGTCGCCCAAGCGACCTCGTCACAAACCCAGACGATCTGAAAGTCCTGCCCTCGCTCTGCGCCGCCGAGGGCCCTCAGCCTAACCCACTCGCCTTCCGCCGTTCTTGCGCTCACCCGGTCGCCCGAGCCGACCCGTTTGATTTCCATACCGCAAGCATGGTGGATGCCAACATGCCTGCCAAGTAGTTGTCCGCTCGCTGTTTGCCTATGCCGTGGTACTTGCCCACTGACCTCGAACGTGGCAGGCTAGGCACACGATGGTACGAGGAGGCCACGATGGCAGACACAGAAGCAGGAGCGATCGAGTTCATCCCGCCATACACCGCGTTCGAGACATTTAGGAATCAGTTCGTTCGACTGCAGGGCAAACCGGTTCCTCCGCGGTTAGACAGGTCCATGTTCCTTGGCATGGCTGGAGGGACACAGAGCCAGATACTCGCGGCGATGCGCAGCTTCAGGCTCATTGGTGATCAGGGAGAGGTCAATGAGAATTTCGTCCTGATGACTCATTCCGAGGAGGCACTCAAGCACGGCATGGGCGAGCTACTCCGCCGCTTCTACTCGGACCAGCTCCATCTTTCGGAACGAAAGGGTACTGCGGCGCAGCTCGAGGAATCGTTCCGATCCTACGGAGTCAGTGGAAGCACGCTCCGCAAGGCGGTGTCGTTCTTCCTAAACATGGCGAAGTATTCGGAAGTGGAGCTGAGCCCGTACTTTCGACCACCGCAGCAACGCGTAACCGGAAAACGCCGCGCGGCACCCCGACCGGTCGTGGCGCCACAAAGCTCGGCGCCCCAGACACCGCCTGCAGGGCCCGCTGGAGACTCCTACACCGTGGACCTGCGGTCCGGAGGCCAAGTCGTGCTGTCATGTTCGGTGAACATCTTCCGCCTCGACGCACAGGATCGAGAGTTTGTGTTCAACCTCATCGACCGGCTCCGCTCTTACCAGGAGGCTGACCCGCCCGTCGAAACCTCCTTGGAAGCCTGACGTCGAGTCTTGGACCTCACCCGTTGGGACGAACCCGATCCAGGGCGCATCTTTACGCCAGCCTCCGACGATGAGTGGGCTGGCGTAATCAGCCGGTATTCCGGCGGCGTGAACGATCGACCCCTTCTCCGATGCATCGAGGTTGCGAGAGCCGGACACGCGAAAACAGTCGTAATTGAGACGCGCTATCTCGATTTCGACTATCGCAGTGAGTACTCGACGCACTATTCACGCGCCTTTCCAACATATCCCGATGCAGCACACCGTCTCCATTTCTTCTCACGCCATATTGATCCCACCCAGGTTGCCGATCTGCCTCCAGATGCCGGGTATCTCGGCTATGTCGTCGTCCGTCCCACCAGGACGGGACAGGTAGCACGTGCCGTCCTCGCTCCGCCGCCAGAGGCGGTCGCTGCGGTACGCACGGCCGTCAGTGACACCGTCCACCTATTCGGCCAGAGGCTGAACGTTACGGGCGTTCCGTTTGCCCAGCAGGACGCTCAGCTTGGAGCGTGCGCGCACGCAGCGGCGTGGACGTGCCACTACTCGGCGTTCCTCCGAGGGGACGTAGCGCGTGTGCCTCGTGCTGAGTTCAGTCTGCGCGCGAACGCGAGCCTGGCACCTCACCGGCCCCTGCCTACACAAGGGTTGACAGTGGTCCAACTGAGCGACCTGTTCCGCAATCTCGACTTGCCGGCCGAGTTCTATCTTCTTGGCCAGTTGCCGCCGACGCGCATCCCGTGGCAGCCTCCGGACCCGGTCCCGGCGAACGAGGGCGACCCGGGGGGTCTGTGGGACACCCGGGTGATCGCTGTCATGTGCCGATACCTCACCTCCGGATACCCGGTGCTCGTCGGCACGACCGACCACGCGTTCGTCATCTGTGGCTGGGAGCGCCAACCCAACAGCAACATGATCACCTTCATCCGGCACGACGACCAGCGCGGCCCGTATCTTCCCGTGGGGAATGTCTTCGATGACATCGACCCCGCCACAGGGTACCGATATGGCCCCTGGCGCACGCTCCACGTCCCGCTCCCATCGAAGCTTTGGCTCCCGCCGGAGCCAGCGGAGCGAATCGGCGGGATCGCCCTGGAGGCAGCGAGCACAGCCGTAGTACCGCTCCTGTCTGTCGTCGGCGAGGGCGGCGCCGCCGTCGAGGACCTTGCGTCCCTCATTGCATCGAACCGCCTTGCGCTCCGCACGTACGCCGTAAGTTCGAACAGATTCAAGGCTAACTTGGCCGAGCGCGGCTTCGACGAGGCCACCATCAGCCGTTACCGGTTGGCGCGGTTTCCTCGGTTCGTGTGGGTGGTCGAAGCCGTTGACCGTGAACTCCGCCACCGCGGCCAACCTGCCGTCATCGGCGAAGCCTTGGTCGACCCGACATCATCCGAGCATGATCCTCAGCTGCTCGCCCTCCGAATCCACGGCGCTCTCTGGCTCAAGCCAGGCGCCAGTCCGCCAGTGTTCCTCGGATCGACACCTGTGACGAGCGGTGGAATCGGGTTGATGTAACTGGCAGCCGAAGCACTTGCACCGACGGGAGACGTCGGATTACGTCAGGGTTGCGGCGTGAGTGATGACAAATCGCGGACAAATCCCTTGCGGAGGCGCCGGCGCACCCCCGCCGGCCTGGACTTTCCTGGTGTCGGAGAGGGGACTTGAACCCCTACGCCCTATGCGGGCACCAGGCCCTCAACCTGGCGCGTCTGCCTATTCCGCCACTCCGACGTGACTCGGCCCACTCTACGCCACCGGCGGCCCCTCGCCGCCGGCCCGCCGCTACCGCCCCCCGCTGACCTTGACCGTGGTGGCATCGAAGGTGCCCAGCCCCGACACCACCAGCCCGCTGACCCGGGGCGACGACACCGACTGGAACTGGAACTGGGCCACGGGGACGATGGGCATCTGGTCCAACACCAGCTTCTCGGCCGTCTGGTAGGCGCCGGTCCGTTTGGCCTCGTCGGGCTCGGCCCGGCCGATCTTGAGGGTGGTGTCGACCGGCGCCGACGTGAACCCGGTGATGTTGTCCCGCACGCCCGACTGGAACAGCGGCGTGAGGAAGGCGTCGGCGGTCGGGTAGGCGCCGATCCACCCGAGCCGGAACAGCTCCTGCTGGCCGCTCACCGCGAAGCGGAGGTAGTCGGCGTAGGTATGGGGCCGGAGGGCCGACGGGATGCCCACCTCGGCCAGGTTGGCCTGGATGGCCTGGGCCACCGCCCGCTGGGTGCCGTCGTCGTCGAAGTCGATCTGGATCTCGGGGACGGCCTTCCCGGCCGGGAAGGCGTCGGCCAGCAGGGCCCGGGACCGGTTCACGTCGCGGTTGCACCGCTCGGCGCAGGCGTCGGCCTGGGCCCCGGGGACGCCTTCGGGGATCAACCCCCGCAGCACCTTGGCCGACGGCCCGTAGGCCACCCGGACGATGGCCTCCCGGTCGATGGCCGCGGCGATGGCCAGCCGGAAGCGGGCGTCGGCGAACTTGGGGTTCTTCAGGTTGAAGCCGTAGAACAGCTCGCCCAGGTACGGTCGGCTGGCCGAGGACCCCTGGCGGTCGGCGGCCTGTTCCACCCGGTCGGGCGGCACCGATGTCCAGTCCAGCTTCCCGGCCAGGTAGTCGTCGTAGGCCATGGCCGCGTCGTTCTCCAGGTAGACGTCGACCGCCCGCAAGGCCATACCGGGTGCGCCGGGCGAGGGGACGAGGTGGAGCATGTCGTCGCGCCGGCTCTGGATCACGAACGGGCCGCTGCCCACCGGCTGGACGGCGAACCCCGGTGTGTCGGCGGCCACCGACTCCTTGGGCACGATCCCGAAGGTCGGGTGGCCGAGCACGGCCGGCAGCGAGGACATGGGCTGGTCGAGCTCGATGTGGACCACGTCGGGCGCCGGCGTCGTCACCCCGGCCAGGCTGTCGGTCTTCCCGTCGACGTTGACGGCCCGGAACCCGGTGATGCCTTCGAGCTGGGCCGCCGCCGGCGACGACGAGCCCTTCTTGGCGATCCGGTCGAGGCTGTACTTCACGTCGGCCGACGTGATCGTGCGGAAGTTGGCGAAGGTGGCCCCGGCCCGGAGGGTGAAGTCCCACTTGCGCTGGTCGGCGCTGGCCTGCCAGCGCACGGCCAGGGAGGGCCGGACCGCCAGCGTCTCGGGGTCGTACGCCGTCAGCCCGTCGAAGAGCTGGTCGGCGACCAGCAGCTCACCGGGGGCCCGGGCCTGGGCCGGGTCCAGCGACTGCGGCCGCTCGATGCCGACGCGGAGGACCCCAGGCGGTGGCTCGTCGGCGCCCCGCCGGATGGCCGCAGGGTGGTCGGTGCAGCCGGCCAGCAGGGCGACCAGCGCCACGCCCGCCGCCCCCAGACGACGAACCCGCACGCCCCGATCCGCTACTAGGCCTGCAGCCGGATGGCGAGGATGATCGTGGTGAAGGCGAAGATCACCGCGACCGACACGGTGATCCGGTCCAGGTTGCGCTCGACCACCGTGGACCCCGCCGACGCTGCGCCCATGCCGCCGCCGAACATGTCCGACAGCCCGCCGCCCCGCCCGCTGTGCAGAAGCACGAGCAGGACGAGGGCCAGGGAGACGAAGACGTGGATGACCGTGACGAGGACCGTCAGCATAGGGAGGGGAGCTTACCCGTCGAGGCGGTACTGCACGATTCGGGCGAACTCGTCGGGGTCCAGGCTGGCCCCGCCGACCAGGGCCCCGTCGATGTCGGGCTGGGCCATCAGCTCGGCGATGTTCGCCGCCTTGACCGACCCGCCGTACTGGATGCGCACCCGATCGGCCACCTCGTCGCCGCAGATCCGAGCCACGACCTGGCGGATCATGGCGATGGTGGTCTGGGCGTCGTCGGGCGTGGCCGTGCGCCCGGTGCCGATGGCCCAGATGGGCTCGTAGGCGACGACCAGCTCGGCCACCTGCTCCCCCGGCAACCCGGTGAGGGCCGCCTCCACCTGGCCGGTGATCTTGGCGTCGGTGGCGCCTGACTCGCGCTCCTCCAACGTCTCGCCGACGCAGACGATGGGCGTCATCCCGCCGGCGATGACCGACTCGATCTTGCGGCGCACCTCCTCGTCGGTCTCGCCGAACAGCTCCCGGCGCTCGGAGTGGCCGACGATCACGTAGACCACGTCGAGCTTGGCCAACATGGGCACGCTGATCTCGCCCGTCATAGCCCCCTTGGGGTCCCAGTGGCAGTTCTGGGCGCCCAAGGCGATGGGGATGCGCTGGTCGTCGATCAGGAGCTGGATCGACCGCAGCGCGGTGAACGCCGGGTGCACCGAGACGTCGACCGCCTCGTAGTCCTCCGACGTGAGCCGGTACGACAGCTTCTGGACCACCTGGATGGCTTCCAGGTGGTTGTGGTGCATCTTCCAGTTGCCGCTGATCAGCGGCCGGCGGTCAGCGGGGGGCATTCGACGCCTCTCGTAGGGCCGCCAATCCGGGCAGGTCACCCTTCTCCAGGAGCTCGAGCGACGCCCCGCCGCCGGTGGAGACGTGGTCGATGCGCAGGTCGAGGCCGAACTTGGCCACCGCGGCCGCGCTGTCGCCCCCGCCGACCACCGTGAAGCCGTGCGAGTCGGCCACGGCCTCGGCCACGTCGACCGTGCCCTCCTGGAACCGGTGGTCCTCGAAGAGCCCCATCGGGCCGTTCCAGAGGATGGTGCCGGCGTGCTCCAGCGGGGCGATGAAGGCCAGCGTGGTCTCGGGGCCGATGTCGAGGCCCTTCCAGCCCGCGGGGATGTCGCCCCGGAAGACCTGGACCTCCTCGCCGGGGCCCATGGCCACGATGTCGGTGGGGATGAGGAACTTGTCCATGGTCGGGCCGTCGAGGAAGCCCCGGCACGCCTCCACCCAATCGGGCTCCACCAGGGAGTCGCCGACCGAATAGCCCTGGGCCATCATGAACGTGAAGCACATGGCGCCGCCGATGGCCATGTGGTCCACCTTGTCGATGAGGGCCTCGATGACCCCCATCTTGGAGCTCACCTTGGACCCCCCGAGGATGGCGACGAACGGCCGGTGCGGCCGCTCCACCAGACCGTGCAGGACCTCCACCTCGCGGGCCAGGAGGCGGCCGGCGGCGCTGGGCAGCCGGGCCGGGGGGCCGACGACCGACGCGTGGGCCCGGTGCGACGCCCCGAAGGCGTCGTTGACGTACAGGTCGAAGCCGTCGACCAGCTGGTCGACGAAGGCCGGGTCGTTGGCCTCCTCACCCGGGCTGAACCGCAGGTTGTCGAGCAGTTCCACGCCGGGAGCGAGCTTGGCCAGCCGCTCCCGGACGGGGTCCATCGAGTACTTCGGGTCGGGCTGGCCCTTCGGCCGGCCCAGGTGGCTACAGGCGGTGACCCGGGCGCCGCGGCCCTGCAGCCACTCGATGGTGGGCAGGGCGGAGGTGATGCGCAGGTCGTCGTCGATGTGCCCGTTGGTGATCGGGACGTTGAAGTCGGCCCGCAGGAGCACCTTCTTGCCCGACGGGTCGGGCAGGTCCTCGAGGAGGGGGAGGGTCACGCTGCGCTCGATAGTTCGCTCGCCTGCGGCTCGCTCACGCCTGGTTGGCGGCGCCGACGATGCCGGCCAGGTCCACGAGGCGGTTGGAGTAGCCCCACTCGTTGTCGTACCAACCCATGACCTTGACCAGGTTGCCCATAGCCATGGTGGAGCCCGGGCTGAACGTGCACGACGCCGGCGAGCCGACGATGTCGGACGACACGATGGCGTCCTCGGTGTACACGAGCACCTTGGACAGTGGCCCGCTGGCCGCCGCCGCCTTGAACGCCTCGTTGACTTCCTCCACCGTCGTGTCCCGGCCGAGGATGGCGGTGAAGTCGGTGATCGAGCCGTCCTGGACGGGCACGCGGAGGGCGGTGCCGTCGAGCTTGCCCTTCATGGCCTCCAATACCAGCGACGTGGCCCGGGCCGCTCCGGTGGAGTTGGGGACGATGTTCTGGGCCGCGGCCCGCATCCGGCGCAGGTCGCCGGACTTGTTGACCACGTCGAGCAGGGCCTGGTCGTTGGTGTAGGCGTGGACGGTGGTCATGAGGCCCCGCTCCACGCCGAAGGCCTCGTCGAGCACCTTGACCATCGGGACGAAGCAGTTGGTCGTGCACGAGGCGTTCGAGATGACCGTGTGGTTGGCGGGGTCGAACGTGTCGTCGTTGACACCGACCACGAAGGTGGCGTCGACGTTGGTGGCGGGGGCCGAGATGATCACCCGGGGGGCGCCGGCCTCGATGTGGGCGCGGGCCTTGTTGCCGTCGGTGAAGAAGCCGGTGGACTCGACGACCACGTCGACGCCGACGTCGCCCCACGGCAGTGCCTTGGGGTCGGACTCGGCGAACACCTTCACGAGCTTGCCCCCGACGTGGAAGCCGTCGTCAGCCACCTCCACCGACTCGCCGAAGCGGCCGTGGGTCGAGTCGTACTTGAGCAGGTGCGCGTTCATCGACGGCGACGTCAGGTCGTTGATGGCCACGACCTCGATGTCACCTCGCTGGTGCGCAGCCCGAAAGAAGATCCGACCGATACGACCGAAGCCGTTGATGCCGACACGCACTGCCATACGAGTCCCCCTCGTTGAGTTTCTGGTGTTCTTAACCGAGAAGTTGCTTGAGCGCGGCCGCCAGCAGAGCAGGGTCGTGGCCCATCCCGTCGGGGCGAGCCACCGGTCGCAGGACGCACTCTACGTCGAGCCGGCCCACCGGAAGCGAGTCCGGCTGGCACAGGACGACGTCGATGTCCAATCCATGGGCCCGCAGCGCGTCCACGTGGGCGGCCACGTCGTACCCCGCGGTCTCCGGGAGCTGGGGCCGCAGGTTGCACACGTAGACCTTGCGGCCGGGCGTGGCCGCCAGAGCCTGACGCAGCTGCGGGACGGCGACGACGGCCAGCACGCTGGTGAACAGCGACCCCGGGCCGATCACCACCTGGTCGGCCGCGGCCAGGGCGGCGAGGGCGGCGGCGGGGGCCTCGGCGTCGGCCGGCACCAGGGACACGCCGGCGATCCCCTCCGAGCTGCCCACCGCCACCTGGCCGGTGATCGAGCCGCCACCGTCGCCGTTGGGGCCGCGGACCACGGCCTTCAGCACCACCGGCTCGACCGTGGCCGGCACCACCCGGCCCACCGCGCCGAGGAGCCGGCCGGCCTCGGCCAGGGCCTGCTCGAAGTCGCCGGTCGACGCGGCCAGGCCGGCCAGCACCAGGTTCCCGAAGGCGTGGCCCTGGAGCTCGCCGGCGTCGAAACGGTGCTCGAACGCCGCCGTCCAGAGCGACTCTGGGTCGGCCAGGGCCACCAGGCACTTGCGCAGGTCGCCGGGCGGCGGGATGGCGAAGGCGGCCCGGAGCCGGCCGCTCGACCCGCCGTCGTCGGCCACCGACACGATGGCGCAGATGTCGTCGGCGTACCGACGGACCGCAGCCAGGGTGGCAGCCAGGCCATGCCCTCCCCCCAGGGCCACGACACGGGCCACGCTATTTGCCGAGGTCGCGGTGCTTGACCATGGGCTGGAAGCCCCGCTTGCGGAGGATGGCACCCAGCTCCTCGGCCAGGAACACCGAGCGGTGGGTGCCGCCCGTGCAGCCGACCCCGATCGAGAGGTACGACTTCCCCTCCTTGACGAAGGCCGGGAGCAGCAGTTCCAGCAGGTCGTCGAGGCGCTTGAGGAACTCGGCGGTCTCCGGCTGGGCCCGCACGTACTCCTGCACCGGCTCGTCGAGCCCGGTGAGGGGCCGGAGGCCCTCGACCCAATGGGGGTTCGGCAGGAACCGGCAGTCGAACACCAGGTCAACGTCGAGCGGGAGGCCGTGCTTGTAGCCGAACGACACCACGTTGGTCTGGAGGGGGACCTCGGCGTCACGGGTGAAGAGGTCGAGCAGCCGGTCGCGGAGCTGGTGGACGTTGAGGTCGCTGGTGTCGACCACCACATCGGCCTCGGACTTGACCTCCTCCAGCAGGGCCCGCTCCCGCTCGATGGCCTCCGACACCCGGTCGGCCCCCGACATGGGGTGGCGCCGGCGGGTGTTCTCGTAGCGGCGGACGAGCACCTCGTCGGACGCCTCCAGGAACAGCACCCGCACCCGGGCCTGGCTCTTGCGCAGCTGCTCCAGGGCGGTGGCCAGCTCCTGGAGGTAGTGCTCGGTGCGGACCACCAGCGCCACCCGCTCGGTCGTCGAGCCGGGCTGCTGCACCAGCTCCACGACCTTGGAGATGAGCGCCGGCGGCAGGTTGTCGATGACGAACCAGCCCAGGTCCTCGAAGGTGTCGCCCGCCGTCGACCCGCCGGCGCCCGACACGCCGGTGATGATCAGGAACTCGCTCATGCCAGCTTGGCCGCGGCCAGGACCAGGCCGGCGGTCCCGAACGCCATGCCGATGTTGGCCATCACCAACCGCGGGATCTGCCCGTCGATCTTGGCACTGAGCTTGGCGATCTCGACCCGGAGCTGGGCCATCTCGCCCTTCAGCTCGCCCCGCAACTCGGCCATCTCACCTCGGAGCTGCGACATCTCACCCCGCACGGCAACCAGGTCGGACTGGCGAGCCACGTCGGACCAGCCCACTGGAGGCAAGAGCTCCATCAGGGTGCCGGCCGGGCCCTGCCCGAGCCGCTTCTCCAACACGTCGTACAGGTCCCGCCGCTCCTCGTCGGACACCATTGCCCTCTCCCGTCAGTCACCGCGATCGACCGGGGGGAAGCCCATGTGCACAGGATAGCGGGAGGCTACGACAATGCCCGACCTGCCCTCCGCTCACCGCCTCTTCTCGGCCCGCAGGAACAGCAGGCGGGGGATGGTGGTGGCCTCGGTGTACTCCTCGGCCCGGGCCAGGAAGCCCGGCGGCGGCGCCGGCTCCTCCATGCGGGTGATGAACATCCCGGCCGCGGCCATGGCGTTGACGTACCGCGACAGTGGGCGGTGCACGAAGGGCAGGAACACGTCCTTGTCGACCTCCTCGAGGGAGATGTCCTCCACCAGGTAGGGCCCGATCCGCCAGTACTGCTCCTCCAGGATGTGGTCGTCGATCCACCCCGACCCCGGCACCTGCAACAGCGGGTGGTTGAGGAAGAACAGGAACCGGCCGCCGGGCCTGAGCACCCGCCCGACCTCGGTGATCGCCGCGTCCACGCCCTCGATGTGCTCGAAGACCAGGCACGCCAGCGCGGCGTCGAACACGCTGTCGGGGAAGGGCAACGCCACCGCCTCCCCCCTGAGGTACGCCGGCCCGCCGGCCCGCCGCTGCGCCTCGATGGTCTGGGCCGACGACGGGTCGACGCCCACCACCCGGGCGCCGGCCGCGGCGGCCACCCGGGCCAGTTGGCCCTCGCCCGTGCCCACGTCGAGCACCCGGCCGGCGCCGGCCAGGTGCTCGGCCGCCATCGGGATGATCTGTTCGGTGTACTCGGCGTCGGCCCCGCCGGTGAACGCGGCCTGCCACCAGCCGGCGTGCGTCTCCCACAGGTCCGGGCCGATCCCCGGAGTGGGCGGTTCGGTGCCGTCGGCCAGCGCGGATTGCCCACTCTCGTCGTTCATCACGCCGAGTGAAGCCGCTGGTGGACCGCCACCGCCACTGCGTCGGGCAGCCAGGGCAGGGACACCAGGTCGGCCAGCGAGGCCGACTTCACGCCGGCCACGCCGCCCAGTTCCTTCATCAGCCGCTTCTGGCGGGTCGGGCCGAGCCCCCGGACGCCGTCGAGGGCGCTGGCCGTCATGCGCTTGCCGCGCAGCTCGCGGTGGAACGAGATGGCGAAGCGGTGGGCCTCGTCGCGTAGGCGCTGGAGCAGGTAGAGGGCCTCGGACTGGCGGGGGATCCGGACCGGGTCGGCCTGGCCGGGCAGGAAGACCTCCTCGAAACGCTTGGCCAGCGACGCCACCGCGATCTCCCCGGTCAGGCCCAGGTCCTCGACCACCTTCACGGCCACGCTCAGCTGGCCCTTGCCCCCGTCGACCAGGAGCAGGTTGGGCGGGTAGGCGAACTTGCGCGGCCGCTCCCCCGCCGGCCGCTCCCGCTCGGCCAGCAGGGCCGTCAGCCGGCGGGTGAGGACCTCCTCCATGGCCGCGAAGTCGTCGTTCCCGGGCACCTCGCGGATCTTGAAGCGGCGGTACTCGCTCTTCTTGGCCAGCCCGTCCTCCATCACGACCATCGACCCCACGTAGTCGCTGCCCTGGATGTGGCTCATGTCGTAGCACTCGATGCGCAGGGGCGACTCGGCCAGGCCGAGGGCCTCCTGCAACGAGTTGAGGGCCCGGGCCCGGGCGTTGTGGTCCGACGCCCGCTTCAGGCGATGGCGGACCAGCTCCTCCTTGGCGTTCTGGGCCACCATGGCCTGCAGGGCCCGCTTGTCGCCCCGCTGAGGCACCCGGATGCGCACGCTCGACCCCCGCTGGCCCGACAACCAGTCGACGTAGACCTCGGGGTCGTCGGGCATGTCGGGGACGAGCACTTCCTTGGGCACGTCGGCGGCCTCGGTCTCGGCGTAGAGGCTCTCGAGGATGTGGCCGACCAGGCGGTCGGGCGTGACGTCCTCCACCTTGTCGACGATGAAGCCCTTGCGGCCCATCACCCGGCCCTTGCGCACGTAGAACACCTGGACGGCGGCTTCCAGGTCGTCGCCAGAGATCCCGATCACGTCAAGGTCCTCCGGCCGCTCGGTGACCACCGCCTGCTTCTCGATGGCCTTGCGCACCGCGGTCAGGCGGTCGCGGTAGCGGGCCGCCCGCTCGAACTCCAGCTCGTCGGCCGCCTCCGCCATCTGGCGCTCCAGCCGGCGGACGACGTCCTGGGTCTCCCCCGACAGGAAGTCGATCAGCTCGCCGACCAGCCCGTCGTAGTCGGCCCGGCCCACCTCGCCGACGCACGGCCCGGTGCACTTCTCGATGTGGAACAGCAGGCAGGGCCGGCCCAGCCGGGCATGGTCGGCAAACTTGTTGTCGCTGCACGTACGGACCGGGAAGGTGCGCAGCAGCAGGTCGAGCGTCTCCCGGATGGCGTAGGCGTGGCCGTACGGGCCGAAGTAGGTGGTGCCCTTGCGCTTCTTGCCCCGCATGACCATGGCCCGGGGCCAGTCGTCGCCGGTCGTGATGGCCAGGAACGGGTAGCTCTTGTCGTCGCGGAGGCGGATGTTGAACCGGGGCTGGTGCTGCTTGATCAGGCTGTACTCGAGCATGAGGGCTTCGACGTCGTTGCGGACCTGGATCCACTCCACCGACTCGGCCGCGGCCACCATCTGCGCCGTCCGGGCGGCCATGGTCGACGGCGGGCCGAAGTAGTTCGACAGCCGCGACCGCAGCGACCGGGCCTTGCCGACGTAGATGACCCGGCCTTCGGCGTCCTTGAACTGGTAGGAGCCCGGGGCGTCGGGGATGGTGCCGGCGGGGGGGCGCTGGAACGTCATCTGCGGTCCATGGTAGCGATAGCGAATCCGTTATCATCTCAACATGAACGCGGCCGAATGGATGAACGGCGCCCGTCGATCGGCCGGGCTGACTCAGCGCCAGCTGGCCGAGCGTTCCGGCATCCCGCAGCCGACGATCGCCCGCATCGAGTCCGGCAAGCAGATGCCCCGCGCCGACACGCTCGACCGGCTCCTACGAGCCTGTGGCTGGGAACTCGACATGACGCTGCGTCGCGGGCAGGGCGAGGACGTGGGGCTCATCCGCTCGTGGCTGGCGCTGACACCAACGGTACGCGCCGAGCGCGGTGCGGCGTACGGACGCTTCGCTGAGCAGGCCAGAAGTGCCGGTCGGGCAGCCCGTCGGGCGTCGTGACGAGCAACCCGTTCGACCCGCTGCGGGCCCTGCGGGTACTGGATGACCACAGCGTGCGGTACGTCATTATCGGCGGCTTCGCCGGCGACCTCCTTGGCGCCCCGCTGAACACGAACGACCTCGATATCTGTTACGAGCGGTCCTCCGACAACTTGACCCGGTTGGCCTCGGCGCTCAGGGAGCTCGGCGCCACGTTGCGGGTCGCCGGCGTCGACGAGGACCTTCCGTTCATCCTCGACGGCACGACCCTCGCCGCCGGCGACTCGTTCACCTTCGATACCGACGCCGGGGCATTGGACGTGCTCGGCACCCCCTCCGGCACGGCCGGCTTCGGGGATCTGAGCAGGCGTGCCCGGGCCGTGACCATCTCCGACCTTCAGGTGCTCGTCGTCGACATCGCCGACCTCATGCGGATGAAGCGGGCAAGCGGTCGAGTAAAGGACCGGTTGCACTTGGAGGTGCTCTCGGCGCTAACGGACGAGATCGCCGATGCGGAGCGCCGCCGCGAGACATAAGATGGGTCACGCCGGCCTGGTATCCGGCGACACATCACAAGCTCCCGAGGCCGACAACCCCGCGTGAGGCGACCAGGCTGTCTCCGCCGGCCGATTTTCGGGGCTCCCACACAAGGGGACTCACATGGTTCGGATTCAAGGGGCACTCCCGGATCGGTACACCGCGGCCAGCCCGGCCGAGCTGTCGGCGTGGATCGCCGGCGCCAAGGCCACCCTCGGCGACCGGCTGCTCATCCTCGGCCACCACTACCAGCGCGACGACGTCATGCGGTGGGCCGACGCCCGAGGCGACTCCTTCGGCCTCTCCCGCCTCGCCGCCGCCTCCGTCGCCGAGTACATCGTGTTCTGCGGCGTCCATTTCATGGCCGAGTCCGCCGATGTCCTCACCGGCGGCACCCGCCACGTCGTCCTGCCTGACCTCAACGCCGGCTGCTCCATGGCCGACATGGCTGACATCGACTCGGTCGAGGAGGCCTGGGAGGCCATCGCCGGCGTCACCGACATCGAGCGCGTCATTCCCATCACGTACATGAACTCCTCGGCCGCCCTCAAGGCCTTCGTCGGCCGGAAGGGCGGGGCGGTGTGCACGTCGTCCAACGCCAGAGCCGTCGTCACCTGGGCCTTGGGCCAGGGCGACAAGCTCCTGTTCTTCCCCGACCAGCACCTGGGCCGCAACACCGGCTTCCAACTGGGGATGGGCACCGCCGACATGCGGGTGTGGGACCCCAAGCGCGACCTCGGCGGTCTGGACGAGGTCGACGTCAAGGAGGCGGCCCTGCTGCTCTGGAAGGGCCACTGCTCGGTCCACCAGCGGTTCAAGGTGGCCCACGTCGATGCCTTCCGGGCCACGCACCCGGGCGGGCTGGTGGTCGTGCACCCCGAGTGCGCCCACGACGTGGTCGACGTCGCCGACGAGGTCGGCTCCACCGATCACATCATCCGCGTCGTGGAGGCGGCGCCGGCCGGCTCGGTCATCGGGGTGGCCACCGAGATCCACCTCGTCCAGCGCCTGGCCACCGAGCACCCCGACCGCACAGTCGTCTCCCTGGACCCGCTGGTCTGCCCGTGCTCGACCATGTTCCGCATCGACGCCGCCCATCTGGCCTGGGTGCTGGAGAACCTCGTTGCCGGCGTGGTCGTGAACCGGATCACCGTCGACGGCGAGACCGCGGCCTGGGCACGCGTGGCCCTCGAGCGGATGCTGGCGATCACCTGAGGTCGACCGCCGGCGACGCCGAGTCGCTACTGGTCCATTCGGACCGTACGGCCTGCCAGTTCGTCCTCCAGCGCACTCACATCGGCGTCGACCATCAGGTTGACCAGCTCGCCGAACCGGACCGTCGCTTCCCAGCCGAGCTCCCGCTTGGCCTTCGATGCATCGCCTATGAGGTCGTCGACCTCACTCGGTCGGACATAATTCTGATCGAACCGAACGTGCGCCGACCAGTCGAGCCCAGCGCGCGTAAACGCTGCTTCGCAGAACTCTTGGACGCTATGACTCTCTCCCGTTGCCACAACGAAGTCCTCCGGCCTATCGTGCTGCAGCATCATCCACATCGCCTCCACGTAGTCCTTCGCATAGCCCCAGTCGCGACGAGCCTCAAGGTTCCCAAGGAACAGCTCGTGTCGCAGTCCTGCGGCGATCCGTGCGACAGCACGGGTGATCTTGCGGGTTACAAATGTTTCACCCCTCCGAGGACTCTCATGATTAAAGAGGATGCCATTGACGGCAAACATGCCGTACGCCTCGCGGTAGTTCACCGTTGAATAGTACGCGTAAGCCTTTGCCGATCCGTAGGGGCTTCGCGGCCTGAATCGGGTGTCTTCATTCTGCGGTGGAGGGGTCGAACCATACATCTCCGAGGAAGACGCCTGATAGAAGCGGGTACTGATGTCGGCGGCTCGTATCGCCTCGAGCAGGCGGACAGTCCCCATCCCAGTAGCCTCACCCGTGTACTCCGGCATGTCGAAAGAAACCCGAACATGGCTCTGAGCGCCCAGGTGGTACACCTCTGCCGGCTCCACCTTCCTGATCAGGTTTACCAGGCCCACGGCGTCGGTGAGATCCCCGTAATGAAGAACGAGCCGGGGGTTCTCCTCGTGCGGGTCCTGGAAGATCCCGTCGATCCGCTGCGTGTTGAAGGTCGAGGCTCGACGGATAATACCGTGCACCTCGTAGCCCTTCGACAGCAGCAGCTCGGCGAGGTACGACCCGTCCTGTCCGGTGATTCCCGTGATCAATGCGCGCGGCAAGTTCGCTAGTCCTTTCGAATTGAGTTCATCGTCGTCGCCAGTTCTCCCATACGAACGCTGAGGAGTAAGTGAGCTCGTGTGTCCGCCCCAGCATTTCCCGAACCCGCGGCATGAGCACAGCCGCCATAGGGACAAAGTCATGGAACTGCACCTGAATGTCGGAAATCTGGCCCACGATGCCCTCATCGACCAGGTGCATGAGAAGCTCATACTCCCCGCCCTCGATGTTAATCTTCATCAGATCAATCCGGGCGACTTCGTTATCACGAAGGAAATCCGCCGCCCGGACAAGCTCAATATATCGAACATCATCCGCAGCTTCCGAGAAGGTGGAACTCCGGTCACCGGCAACCGCGATCGTCTCCTGTCGTGTGGACCCGGAGAGTCCAAACGGGAACACCCGCACGGCCGAATTGTGCTCAAACCGGCGAGCGATAAACCCAGCAAAGGTCTCAACCGGCTCGAACACCCAAACCTGACACCGATAGCGCGCGTAGATGTCACTTGCCCATTGGCCTTGATACCCACCGAGGTCGAACACCAGCGACTCGGCATCCAAGGGGTACTCTTGGCGAAGAGTAAGGTCGTATCCCGCTGCAACCCATTCGTTGGCACGCCGATCGCGCTCGGAGAGCATGGACGCACGCGCCATCCGCATTACCGGTTGCGCCAGCCTCATGACCGGTCGCCCTACGCGCCGGACCCACGGCCCCACGTCGTAGCCATGCACCACGTCCTTCGGATCCACTGGCATCACAGCCGCTCCCGCGACTTAGGTGCGAAGCTAGATGTGCTGGGCAAGGAACGCCTCGAACGTCTCGAGCACTCGATCCAGCTTGCCTTCGTCAGGGAGCGGATGAAGGCCGATGTAAAAGCCTCGATCGTGCACCGCATCAGCACCCGGCAACTCTGACCCCTGCAAATCGGGGAAAAGCTCGCTAACCGGGTGGCGCGCGAGACTTCCAGCCACAATCGGCCTCGTTTCGATTCCGGACGCCTCAAGATGCGCGGTGAGAGCGTCGCGCGTGAACGGGGCATCCGCACTCACCATCGCCGGCAGTGCGAACCAGGAGCACTCGGCATCAGGATGGACTTCCATGAGCGCCACCACATCGTGAAACCGATGGAACCCCGCCTCAAAGTACGCTGCATTCGCAGCGCGCGTACGATGGAACAACGGGAATCGCTCAAGTTGCACAGATCCGAATGCGGCTTGCAACTCGGTCGGACGCACGTTGAACCCCCAGTTCAGGAACATGTAGCGCGGGTCGATACCCGGCTTAGCTTCCGGCACCGAGTACCGCGCGTTGCGCGACCATCCGTGTGCCCGCAGGAGCCGAAATAGGTCCGAGAGCTCGGCATCATCGCACGTGATCATCCCTCCCTCCATCGTTGTTATGTGATGGGAAAAGAAGAACGAAAATGTGCCGGCGATCCCGAACGTTCCGACCGCCTTCTTCCGGAACTTAGCTCCCAGTGACTCACAGCAGTCCTCCAACAGCAAAAGGTCGTGCTGCTTGCAAATCCTGAGAATGGCGTCCATATCGCACGGACTTCCCATGAGATGCACCAGAGATATCGCCCTTGTCCTGTCGGTAATGCTCGCTTCCAGGCTCGGAATGTCAACATTCAAGGTTGCCGGGTCGGCGTCGACGAGGCGCACCTTCAATCCGGCCATCATCGCCGACCATACCTGCGTTGGCCAGGTCACCGCTGGCATCAGGACCTCGTCACCCGGGTGCAGTCGCTCGATGGATGGATTCACCATTGCGAACGCGACGAGGAGATCGGCAGACGATCCGCTATTGACCATGATCGACTCCGTCGTCCCTTGAAGCATAGAAAAGTGACGCTCGAATTCTGACGTCTTCTCCCACATCGTTGTACGGAACGAGCACAACGAGTCGACCGCAGCGAGCACCTCTTCAACATCGTAGGTCGCGACGCTTAATGGGTACCAGTATCGCTCCTTCTTGAACGCATTGATCCGTGACCCCGAATCGATAAGCGCCTGGAGCGGCTCGCGCAGCTGCGCCGTGTAGAGGTTCTTCACGCGCTGGCCGGCGTGGCGCTGTAGCGGCGACGAAAATCTTCGATGACTCCCGAAAGCCCTTCCCGAAGCTCGATCCGCGACCTCCAGCCCAGGGACTGGAGCCGCGAGACGTCGAGCAGCTTCTGCGGCATACCGTCGGGCTTGGAGGTGTCCCAAACGATGTCGCCGTCGTAGCCAACCAGGTCGGCGATAGTTTCGGCCAGCTCTCGGATCGAGAAGTCCACTCCTGATCCTACGTTGATAATGTCCGGCCGGTCGTACCGCTCGAGAAGGAACAGACACGCATCCGCCACGTCGTCGGTGTGCAGCAACTCACGGCGGGCGTTGCCGGAGCCCCAGACGGTGACCGACGGCACCCCCTCGTCGCGCGCCTCGACGAAACGCCGCACGAGTGCCGAGACGACATGCGACCGCTCAAACTCGAAGTGGTCGCCTCGGCCGTACACATTGCATGGCATCGGGCAGAGAACGCGCATGCCGTATTGGGCGTGAAGGGACTGGGCCAGCCGGATGCCGGCAATCTTGGCCACAGCATAGGATTCGTTTGTCGGCTCCACCGGCCCATGCATGAAGTATTCTTCTTTCATGGGCTGAGGGGCTTCCCGAGGATAGATACATGAGCTGCCGAGGAACATCGTGGTCTCGACGTCAAACCGATGACAGGCGAGCATCAAGTTGTTCTGAATCTCAAGGTTCTGAATTAGGAAATCTACCGGATTTGCCATGTTGGCGGCGATCCCACCTACTCTCGCCGCGGCGATGATGACGACCTCAGGTCTCGTAGCGGCGAAGAGTGCCTCGACCTGGGCTCGATCCTGCAGATCGAGCTCCTGGCGTGTCCGGAGGATCAGGTCGTCGAAATCCGCGGCGCGGAGTCGGCGCTCAATTGCCGATCCGACTACGCCACGGTGGCCAGCGACATAGATTCGAGTTGATCGTTCCATTGTCATATTCATACTCCTTGTCGATGCATCACGGCGATCCGAGAGGCCATGTACCCTGCGCTGCACCTTCCAGCAGGCCTGCCAGGAGCCGTGTCCACGAATACTCAGAGGCTCGCTCCATCCCGGCCCGGGCGATCTCCCTTCGCTCGTGGTCGTGTTCGAGGTAGTAGTCGATGACTCGCCGCAGCTCCGGCTCGCGCTCGAATACCCCCATTTCCCGACCGGGGATGAGGTACTTGTGTAATTCGGGCAGCGTGTTGGTCAGCAGGAAGCCGCCGCAAGCCGTGATCTCGAACGGTCGCGCCTTCAGCTGGCGCGGCGGTGGGATGACGTTTGTGATCATCCGGTCGGCACGCGTCGTTCCCCGGCGCCGAATGCCGAGCCGCTGGAAAGGGCCGGCCGAGGACTCGAGGAAGTTGAGATTGACCCGGGTGGACGCGAACTGGGCGGCGAGGGCCTCAGTCGCGATGCGGCCGGCGGGCCAGCCCGTTCCCCGCGTCGTGACCGAGAGCCCCTCGGCCTCGAGACGATCGATGATCTTCCCACGCCGCCCGTGGCGCTGGCCGACGAAGCCGACATCGATTATCGGCTCCACGTCGACCGGATGGAACACGGCGGGGTCATATCCCCAGGGACTCAGGACGGCGCAGACCCCAGGCATGCGGTCGTACGCCGTCTTCGCCTTCTGGCTGGTCGTAACCACCCAGTTGAAGTGATGGGCAATGTGCCGCGAGAACGCCCAGAAGCGCCAAGTGTCGTCTGCGAACCAGTTCGCCACAGCGCATGTCCGCCGCAGCCTGTCGACTGCGGTCATCGGGATCTCCTGCTCCATTAGCATCATGAGGACCAAGTCCGAGCGATGGACCGATGCAGCGGCCAGCAGGGCATCCTCAGCCGCCGAGGGGTTGCCTGCCCATTCGGGACCGAACGTGTCGAACACCTCGACGTCGTGACCAAGCGCGACGAGCGGGCCGAACCAGGAGGTGTACTCGTAGGAGTCGCCGCGCTCCACCCTGCCGTAGTCGTGCCGGGCGATGGCGAGGAGTATGCGCACTTGTCAGCTCCGGGCTGCGTGCATCTTGTTGGGGAGGCCACTGACCGCGCCTGTCGGAAGCGCGGCGTCCCGGCGTACGAGGCCGACCAGCAGGAGCCGGAGGAGGGCGGCATAGGCGAGCTGGCCCACGAAGGTGACCACCGCGGCGCCCCGGGCACCGATGTGCGGGATTAGGGCGAGGTTGAGCGCGACGTTGACAGTGAGCGAGAGGAGGGTCACCCCGAGAAGCCCTCGGTGGCGCAGGGCGACGAGCGGGCCCCAGACGAGCGCCGCCACCGACGGGAGCACAGCTAGGGCAAGGATCCGCAGCACCGTGGCACCCGATCGGTAGTTCGCACCGAAGGCGAACTCGAGCAGCGGCCCGGGGACCACGAGAAGGACCACAACTGCCGGAAGCACGCCGAGGCACAGAATGCCGGCCATCCGGTCGGCCCGCCGGACAGCGGCACGGTCGTCGAGGCGGGCGAGCGATCCGATCGTCACCACCGCCAGCGCGCCTGCCGGCAGGATCAGCACGTCGATGATGCGGTAGGAGACGGTGTACCGGGCCACCTCGCCCGCCTGGGAGACGATGGCCAGCAGCCAGACATCGATGCGGTAGTAGAGCACGCCGGCGACCGCGGCGGCCCCGAGGGGAAGCACGCGGCTCATGCGGAAATCTGAAGGGTCAGCGGGCTCGTTGGGCGAAAGGCGTCGCCAGGCGACGACCGTGAGGCCGAACGCGGAGAGCACGTCGGCAGCGACATAGGTTGCCACCGCGCCGAGCAGTCCCGCGCCACGTGCGACCAGGATCGTACCGAGGACGAGCACGAATAGCCTCGAAAGGGTCTCGTTCACCGCTTCAGGTACCACGGATACCGCGCCTCGCAGTGCCGCCGAACAGGACGTGTACCAGCTGGATGCCAGCATGGATCCCGCGAACAGAACAGGGATCAACGGCCGTGCCTCACTGGCGGCAAGCAGGAAGAGCGCCGCCATCGCGGCGGCCCCCACGATCGTGAGTGGCATTCGCCGCCGCAGCACGAGGACGAGCGTTGCGCGACCGCGGCTCGGCTCGGCGGCTAAGGCCTCGTTGAGGATGATCGGGAGCCCTCCGTCGGCGAGAACCGACATTATGGCGCCGACGGTGAGCAGCAGCGCGAGGTCGGCGAACTCCGTGACGGAGAGGAACCGGGTGGCGACCGCCAGCCAGACAAAGGACAGCGCCGCCGCCGCCATCCGGGCGGCCGTGAGCGCACCGAACTGCCGGGCCACCCGGCTGCGGAAGACCCGGTCCACGAGTGACCGCGCGACGTGCCGGCGCCCGTCCCTCCGTTGAGCTGATCCCTTCAGCGCGTCGGCCGGAGCCCCGCTCACCCATACGCCAGTCACCGGACCGGCACTCCACGGCTGCGGTCCCGACGACCGACCGTACGCCTCGGAGCGACAATCATTGCTGCCCCTCGCACAGCCACGGGCGCGGGTCCGGACAACGCCTTCACGGCAGCCAGTCGAGCTGCAGGTGAACGGCCATCCCGGGCGTGGTCATACGCCGAACGGAGCGCGAGGCGAGCGAGCCGGTGACGGAGGCTGCGGTGGGCTGCGGCCCTCAACGCTGGGTCGGTCGTCTCGTCGAGGAACGTCTCCAGCACCTGGACTTCGGTCGGGAGGACCCGGTCGTCGGCTGACATGTTCGCCCCATGCAGACGGTAGAGGACGGTGGGCTCGCTGAGGACCCTGACCGGGACATCCACCTTTAGCATCCGCAGCCAGAGATCCCAGTCCTCGCAGCCGACGAACCGGTACAAGCCCCCGGCGGCGTAATATGCGGTGCGCGCGAAAAGCGCTCCGGAGAACAGCCAGTTCATGATCAGCAGATGCGACAGATCGGGCGCCGGAGGCTTCGGCTGCAATGGCCGCCGCCAGTCGATCGGATCCGGCGAACCCGGCCGCCAGGCCACCGCCATGGGACTAACGATCCCCGGGCGCGCTGCGTAGGCGCTGAGGAGGCGGGCGAGATGGTGGGGCAACCAAACGTCGTCTGAGTCGATGGCGAGGATGACATCGGTGTCCAGCTCGGCGATGGCCGACATCCGGCCAGCGGAAAGTCCCCGGTTTACCCCGTGACGAACGATCGTCAGGGGGAGGACGCTGCGCCATGTCTCCACGATTGGCAGTGTTCCGTCGGTCGAGCCGTCGTCGACCACGACCACCTGGTCTGGCGCTCGGGTTTGCCCGGCGACGGACGCAAGCGCCTGTCCGATCGTGGCGGCCCCGTTGTACACCGAGATACCGACGCCTACCGTGGTCACGAGGCCGCCAGTTCGAGGTAGTGAGGCAGCAGCCGCTCGCCGAGGGCGGCCAAATCGAACGCCTCGACGGCTCGACGGCGGCCGGCCGCGCCGAGGCGGCTCCGCAGCTCCGGTACGGCGGCGAGTCTGTCGAGGGCCGCAGCGAACCCGGCCACGTCGTCAATGTCGACGAACAGCCCGGTCTCGCCTTCGGCAATCACCTCGCGGCACCCTCCGGTTGGGGTCGTGACCACGGCGAGCCCTGAGGCAGACGCCTCGGCCAGCACCAGGCCAAACGCCTCCCACCGCGTCGCGAAGGCGAACAGGTCGGCGGCCCATAGTAACTGGGCAACGTCGTTGCGCGCACCCAGGAACCGGACGTCGACCGACAGCTCAGCGGCCAGGTCTGTGAGCCCTCGGGCGTACGCGTCGCCGCCGCTGAAGCCGGTCGCATCCCCGATCACCACGAGGACGGGCTTGACGCGCGCGCGCGAGGCGGCGCGTATCAGCAGGTCGACACCCTTCAGCGGCTCAAGCCGGGCCACAGTGACCACGGTGAACGCATCCGCCGGCAGCCCCAGGGCGACACGAGCCTTCGTCCGCTCGTCGGCGGAGGGCGGCCTGAACCGTTCCAGGTCGACCCCGATGGGGATCACGGCCGACCGGCGGGCCACACCCGGACGCACGCTGGCGGGCCGGAGCGCGGCCTGCGAGATGCTAATGATCTTGTCGGGAAGAGGGCCGGCGAAGAGGTACCGGGGGTGGATCTGGTTCAGGTGCCAGACGGTGCGGGCTCGTATGCGCCGGCCGGCGGCAACCAGATCGACATGCGGGACCAGCGCCCCGGTGTGGACGACGTCGGCCCCGATCTCGGCAGCGAGCGCAGCCAGGCTTCGACCCTCGGTGATGCGGGCGGCCACCGCCTTGGCTCTCGGCAAACGCCACCGTGGGCTCAGGAGCCGCCGCTGTGCATAGGCGAACTCGTGCCACTGGGCGCCGATCGCCTCGCTCTGCTGGGCCAGGTGTCCGGGGGGGCTGGCGACGTGGGCATGGAATCCGGCGGCGATGAGAACCCGGGCAACCTCGAGCATGACCGTCTGCCCCCCGCCCACCGACGCCACATCGTTCACAAGTAGCACGGTCGGCCTCACTCGGCCGTCGGCTTGGCGCCGCGGACCGCCCCGATCAGCCACGGGACCATCATCGCCAGGCGCAGGGCGACAAAAGCGAGGCTCGTCAGCCTTCCCTCCTCCCTTCGGTAGGACGCGTAGGTCTCCCTCCAGGCGGCCAGGCTCAGCCTCGTGCGCGCGCTGTGCGCCAGGTCGGCACGGCGCCCAGGATGACGGGCGGCGAGGCGCCGCTGACCGGTCCCGTGCCGATAGTAGGTGCGCACCAGTTGGCCGAGACCGGCTCGATGATCATGCCTCACCACCGCTTCGGCGGACACCGACAGCCGCAGCCCGGCCGATGCGAGACGCAAGCTGAGATCGACGTCTTCCCCACCGTGAACCAACTGTTCGTCGAATCCATCGACTAACTCAAGTGCGGAGCGCCGGACGGCCAGGCAGGCAGTTACGAGCCAGCGCACATTGCCATCCTGCACCTTATGGGTCACCAAGTGCTCCGCATGCATGAAGTCAGCTATGAGGCGGCCCCGGTGCAACGGCTCGATCGTCGCGCCAACGGCGTCGTCCGTCGCCAACGCCTTCCGCAGAAAATCGAGCGCGTCAGGATCAAAGACGCAGTCGTCGTCGACGAAGACTACGACCTCACCGGTGGCCGCCCGCCAGCCGCGGTTGCGGGCCGTCGCCGGACCGGACCGGGTCTCCCGGATCCACCGGACTTCCGGATACGCCGCCATGACCTCGTCGTAGGCCCGCCCGTCGGACCCGTCGTCGACGACCACCACTTCGGGACGGTCACCGGCCACCTCCGACCGTCCTATGCTCGCCAGCAGTCGGGCGAGCGCCTCCGGTCGGTTGTGGGTCGGTATGACGACGCTCAGCCGGTCACTCAACGACGGCCCCCGACCCGCCATGGCACGAGGCCGCGCAGGAAGCCGAGCCCCCACGACAGGTGCATCGTCGGCAGCGTGGCAGCCATGGCCAGCCCGCCGGCCGGATCCTTCGTCACCGTCGCGGCGCTGCCGGCCACCACCGCGGCGGCATACGTGCAGGCAACGATCCGGCGCCAGGGCGACAGGAGGCCGAGTACGAGGACCGGCGCGGCAACCTGCCGACCGACGAGCGAACGGGGGTGCTTCCGGACTGTCGCGGCCCGAGACTTGCCGTAGCGGAAGAACTGACGGGAGACCCCGCGAAGGCTCGACCTCGGAACGTACACCGACCGGATCGCCTCGTCGTACCAGACTGCGCCGCGGGACCGCATGCGGATGGCGAACTCAGCGTCCTCGTTCACACCCACGTCCTCGGCATAGCCGCCGACGTCGCGGGCAAGTTCGGTGCGGTACGCCCCCAGGTACACGGTGTCGACTCGCCCCGAGGCGCCCCCGCGGTGGAAGCGGGCCGGGCCGGCGCCGACCTTCGACGACATGGCGGCGGCGATCCCACGTTGCAGTGGGCCCACGGCCATCGGCATCATCGCCCCGCCGACCATGGCCGCCCCGGTCAGGTCGAGCGCTTCGACACACTTCTCGACGTAGTCGGGGGCTATCTCGCAGTGGCCGTCGACCCTGACGAAGACGTCGCCCTTCGCCTCGGCCAGGGCGATGTTGAGCGCCGCCGCCTGGATCCGGCGGGGGTTCTCGATCAACCGCACCCCCGGCCGCCCCGCCACCATGGCCCGAGTCGAGTCGGTGGATCCACCGTCGACAACAAGGACCTCGACGATCCCGTCGTAGGTCTGGGCCGCCACGGCCTCGAGGCATGAGCCGATGTACGCAGCCTCGTTGAGCACGGGGATGGCAATCGTCACGGTCGGCCAGGTCGTCATCGCCCACCCCTTCCCAGCACGGAGCGGAGCGTCCGACCGGTGATGCGCACGTCGAGCGCCAGACCTTGGTGGCGCAGATAGAAGAACTCGTACTGGAGCTTCTCGAAGGCGTCGCCCTCGCTGGCACCGTACGGGTACTTCACCTGAGCCCAGCCCGTCAGGCCAGGCCGGACCAGGTGGCGGAGGCGGTAGAACGGGATCTTGGCCTCAAGCTGGGAGACGTAGTGGGGTTGCTCGGGACGAGGGCCGACCACCGACAGGTCGCCCCGGAGGATGTTCACGACCTGCGGCAGCTCGTCGATGTGCGAGCGACGCAGCCACGCTCCGAACCGGGTGATGCGGGGATCGGCTTCCGTCGTCCACGTCGAGGTCGCGCCATCGGCCGAGGGCAGCATGGTCCTGAACTTCAAGATCTCGAACTCGCGACCGCCCTTGCCCACCCTTACCTGCCGGTACAGGAGGGGACCGTGGTTGCCGAGGCGGTTGCCGATCCAGACGACGGGAACGACGGCGGCCAGGACCACCGCGCCGGCGGCGGCCGCCAGCGTGTCGACGATCCGCTTTACCCGGCCGTACTGGGCCCGATGCAGCTCGCCGATGTCGAAGAGGAGACCGATGCGTTCCAGCTCGGACACCGGGAGCTTGCCCAGCCACTGGTCGTAGAACAGCGAGAGGGTGCGGACTCGTACGCCTGACTCGTGCATCGCCGCCGCCTGGTCGACGATTGACTGGTCGGCCAGACCGGCTCGGTCCAGGACGACCACCGTCGCCCTCGTGGCCTGGACCACGTCGACCAGCGGCGTGTCGGTACCGCCCTCAGATCGGGCTTCCTCCGGCGCCAGCACCCACACCAGCACCGCTGGCCGCTCAGGGTGAGCGTCGAGCTCCCGGACCAAGTTGGCCCGCTCCTCGGCGCCGGCGACGGCGACGACGCGATCGCGCTGGCCGTCACGCGCTCGGCCCTCCCGGGCGAGGTACCAGCAGCCCACGGCATAGGGCACCACCAGGACCGGGGTGCCGAACACCACGAACCGGGGCAGCAGGGCGGAGCCGGCGAGAAGCTGGAGCACCGACATCGCCAGGGCCGCCGCCCCCACCGACCCGGCCGCCGTCAGGGCTGCCGAGCGGCGGGCACGGGGCAGCTCTGGCAGGCCGGCGCCGTACGTCGCCGCCCAGAGCAGGGCGATGTAGGCCATGGACCAGGCGAAACGGGAAGACGCGGTGTAGTCGTAGCCATGGGCGGCGGCGTGGACCTTGCTCATGCCGACGACGGCGAGTGCGACGCCCCCCAGGAGGAGCGGGCGGGCAACACGGCGCATGTGTGTTTATCGACCCGTCCGGCTCGCCGGTTGAGGCGCGATTTCAGCTTGGCAGGGAGCGAAGGCCGGCGGCCGGTCCAGAAGCGACCCGACCGTTCGGAGCACGTACGTGCGCTGGTCGGCGCCCGCGAGACAGCCGACTTCGCCGACCAACACCAAGTCGGCCGGTTCCGACCCGGCCAGCTCGACGTACCGGGAAGGGGAAAGGTCCACCGCCGGCCGCCTCGCCGCCAAACTCAGCCACGACGGCGGCACCCCGACGGCTCCGGAGTACCAAGCTTCTCGTTGCACGGGGCCGAGCCTGGCGTGCATTGCGGCTTCGCCGGCCCGGTAGCCGTTGAGCTTCATGGACTCGGCGCCCAGCGGTGCCACCCACGCCACGACCACCAGCAGCACGCCCATGCCGGCCACCGCCAGAACCGCCGCTGACTCCTGATGCCCGCGTGACCGCCACCCCCGCAGCGCGGCCTCGGCGCCGGCGCCCAGGCCCACGGCGACCGGCAGCAGGAACCAGTAGCCCCAGTAGTTGTGGTTTACCGTTCCCGACCGAAACACGATCGGGTAAGGCACAGTCACAGCGAGGGCCAACGCGGCTAGGCCGCGCGTCACCGGGCTGCGCAGGGCGACCACGATGCCGGCGAGGGCCAGCAGGCCGGCGACTCCGAACATGGCGGATTCGTCACGGCGCTCGGCGCTGAGGACGGATCCGAATGCGACCGGGTGTGTCGACCCGCCAGTCCGGAACACGAACTGGTCGACCAGCGGTCGCAGTGTGCCACCGAAAGCCCACAACAGCCACGCCAGGAGCAGGGCGGCCCCGGTCAACGCTCCGGCGACGAACCCGAGCTCCACGACTCGCCGCCCGCGGCCACGGGCCACCCGCAGGATCGCCCACCCGCCGACGGCCACCGACAGTAGGAGCGCCTGCCATCCGGCAAGGACGGCAAGGGCGGCCAGCCCTGCGGCACATGCCGGCCGCACCGAGCCGCCGGCCCGGGCCCGCTCCCACTCCAGCAGCAGGGCGACGCCGAACGGAAGCGAGCTCACGGGCGTGTCGAGCATGGTGCCGTAGACGAGAAACATGGGTGTCGTGGCCGCCAGCAGCACGGCCACTCCGACCGCATTGGGCCTCACGCTCCGCTCACCGAGCAGGCGGGCCAGCAGAGCCAGCGCCACCACACTCCCCAACCACGCCGGCGCACGGGTCGACGCCCGCGTCCCGTGCCCGAGCCACTCGGCGACGGCCGTCTCCAGGTAGATCAGGGGCGGGTGGTTGGCGTACACCCCGCCCTCGGCGCTGCGTGTCCCGAGGCGTGACGTGATCGGGCCGTGTTCCCGTAGGGCGCGGCTCCCGGCGGCCCACACTCCGGCGTTGCGGCCGTCATGGGAATCGCCGAACGGCGCCGCGATGGTCCTGGACCCGTGGACGAGGAAGAGGGCAACGGCCAGAACGACGAGTGCGAGCCCGACCGTAGGGCGACGGGCACGACCCGTTTTGACCTGTGCCGCCTCCGTGTCCAAAGCCGCCACGCCCGCCAGTACCGCCATGGTGAACGGTGTCGACCGGTCGTGGGCCGGCCTTGAGCGCTCAGACGCGATCGCACCCGGCGCCGGCGCCTACCCTCTCGCCAGCGCCGGCGCCAGGAACCGGCCGGTGTAGCTCTCGCGGGTCTTCGCGACCACCTCGGGAGTGCCTTCGACGACCACCGTGCCGCCGCCGTCACCCCCCTCGGGACCGAGGTCCACGACCCAGTCGGCGCTCTTGATCACATCGAGGTTGTGCTCGATGACCAGCACCGTGTTGCCCTGGTCGACCAAGCGGCTGAGCACGGTGAGCAGCTTGCGGATGTCCTCGAAGTGGAGGCCGGTGGTGGGCTCGTCGAGGATGTAGATGGTGTGGCCGGTGCCCCGCTTGGACAGCTCGCTGGCCAGCTTCACCCGCTGGGCCTCGCCGCCCGACAGCGTCGGCGCCGGCTGGCCCAGGCGCACGTAGCCGAGGCCGACGTCGACCAGGGTCGACAGGTGCCGCGAGATCACCGGCTGGTTGGCGAAGAACTCGGCGCCCTCCTCGCACGACAGGTCGAGCACCTCGGCCACGTTCTTGCCCTTGAACGTGACGTCGAGCGTGTCGCGGTTGTACCTCCCGCCCTTGCACACCTCGCACGGCACGTAGACGTCGGGCAGGAAATGCATCTCGATCTTGATGGTGCCGTCGCCGGCGCACGCCTCGCACCGGCCGCCTTTGACGTTGAAGGAGAACCGGCCCGGCAGATAGCCCCGGACCTTGGCCTCCTGGGTCTGGCTGAACAGCTTGCGCACGTGGTCCCAGACCCCGGTGTAGGTGGCGGGGTTGGACCGCGGCGTGCGGCCGATGGGCGACTGGTCGATGTTGATGACCTTGTCGAGCAGCTCGTCGCCCTCGATCTTCTTGTGCCGACCGGGCACCGTCTTGGACTTGTAGATGCGCTGCATCAACGCCCGGTAGAGGATGTCGTTCACAAGCGTGGACTTGCCCGACCCGGACACGCCGCTCACGCAGACGAGGCAGCCGAGCGGCAGCTCCACGTCGATGTTCTTCAGGTTGTGCTCCCGCGCCCCCCGGACGGCCAGCCAGCCGCTGCTCGGCTCCCGGCGCATCGCCGGCACCGGGATGCTCCGCGCCCCGGACAGGTACTGGCCGGTGATCGACCGCGTCTCGGCCACCAGGTCGGCGACCGACCCGCTGGCCACGATCTCCCCGCCGTGCTCGCCGGCGCCCGGCCCGATGTCGACCACGTGGTCAGCCACCCGGATGGTGTCCTCGTCGTGCTCGACCACGATCACCGTGTTCCCGATGTCGCGGAGGCGCACGAGGGTGTCGATGAGCTTGCGGTTGTCGCGCTGGTGCAGCCCGATCGACGGCTCGTCGAGCACGTACAGCACGCCCACCAGGCCGCTGCCGATCTGGCTGGCCAGGCGGATGCGTTGCGCCTCCCCACCGGCCAGGGTGGCGGCGGAGCGGTTCAGGGTGAGGTAATCGAGGCCGACGTCGAGGAGGAACCGCATGCGGGCGTTGACCTCCTTGACCACCCGCTCGGCGATCATCCGGTCGCGCTCGGACAGCTCGACGGTGGCCAGGAACTCGGCCGACTTGGCGATCGAGAGGTCGCACACCTCGTGGATGTTCTTCCCACCCACCGTGACCCCCAGGGTCTCCGGCTTCAACCGGGCACCCCCGCAGTCGGGGCAGGGCACCTCCCGCATGTAGCCCTCGATCTGGTCCCGCATGTAGTCGGACTCGGCCTCGGAATGCCGGCGCTGCAGGTAGGGGATGGCGCCCTCGTAGTGGGTGAAGTACGAGCGGGTGCGGCCGTAGCGGTTGCGGTACTGCACATGGACCTGCTTGGTGCCCGACCCGTACAGGAGCACCTTCTGCTGGGCCTTGGTCAGCTTCTTCCACGGGACGTTCATGCGGAAGCCGTAGGCCTCGGCCACGGCGCCCATGACCCGGTGGAAGTACTCGCCCCGGGCACCCGACCATGGGCCGACGGCGCCCTCGTCGATGGTGAGGTCAGTGTTGGGGACGACCAGCTCAGGGTCGACCTCGAAGCGGGTACCCAGCCCGTCGCACTTCGGGCAGGCACCGTAGGGCGAGTTGAACGAGAAGTTGCGGGGAGCAAGCTCGGGGAACGACGTGCCGTCGTTGGGGCAGGCCAGGTGCTGGCTGAACGTGAGGATCTCGGGCTCGGCGCCGCTCCCCTCCGCGGGCATCAGCTCGAGCTCGGCCACCCCATCAGCCAGCCTGAGCGCCGTCTCCAAGGAGTCGGTGAGCCGGCGCTCGATGCCCTCCCGCCGCACCAGGCGGTCGACCACCACCTCGATGGTGTGCATCTCGTAGCGCCCGAGCGTCTTCGCGTCCTTCTCACCCAGGTCGCGCAGCTCCCCGTCGACCCGGGCCCGGGTGTAGCCCTGCGACGCCAGCTCCTCGAGCAGGCCCTCGTACTCGCCCTTGCGGCCCCGGACCACCGGCGCCAGCACCTGGAAGCGGGTGCCGTCGGGGAGCTGGAGGATGCGGTCGACGATCTGCTGCGGCGTCTGGCGGGCCACCACCGCCCCGCACTTCGGGCAGTGGGGGACGCCGATACGGGCCCACAGGAGGCGGAGGTAGTCGTAGACCTCGGTGATGGTCCCGACCGTCGACCGTGGGTTGCGCGACGCCGACTTCTGGTCGATGGAGATGGCTGGCGACAGGCCCTCGATGAAGTCGACATCGGGCTTGTCCATCTGGCCGAGGAACTGGCGGGCGTACGCCGAGAGAGATTCCACATACCTTCGTTGCCCCTCGGCATAGATCGTGTCGAAGGCCAGCGACGACTTGCCCGAACCCGAGAGGCCGGTGAACACGATGAGCTTGTCGCGGGGCAGTTCCAGGGAGACGTTGCGCAGGTTGTGCTCCCGCGCCCCGCGAATCACAAGCTTGTCGGACACCCTCGCGAGGTTACGCCTCGGTTAGGACGTCCGGAGCACGAGGATCTGCCAGTTGGCGTACGTCGTGGCCGACTCGCGGACGAGCCCCGGCGGAAGAAGGGCCAGGTCGCTGGCATCCCTGGTGACGAACGTGAACCGTTGCACGCCGGCCGGCCCGAGACGGTCGACGAGGGTAGCCAGGTCGGCCCGTTTGGACAGGAGCCAACGCTGGCGGTCGAACGTCGGCCAGGCCATGCGGGGAACGAGGGGGATGGTCGTGACCATGACCGGCCGGCCCGGCCCGGCGGCCCGGTCGAGGGCAGCCACGAACCCGGCGCCCCGCTGGTGGGACGCCCGCAGGCTCCCAACCCCCATGGCGCCCAGGGCCAGCGAGCTGGCCACCACACCGACGACGAGCGGCCGCGACCCGCAGGCCCGGATGGCGTACACGGCCAAGGGCAGGGCTACGGGCAGGGCGAGGGCGAAGTACCGCCCGCCCCACTCGCCCGACCCGCCGGTGGCGTACTGGGTGGCGACAACGCCGGCGGCGAAGACCGCCGCCGTCACCCCGGCCAGGCGGGCGGCCGGCGAGGCAAAGGTCGACCGGCCGGCCAGGGCCAGGCCAGCGACCGCCACGGGGCAGGTGATCAGCAGGCCCGGGACGATGTTGGTGGGGTCGAGGACCAGCGCGAGCAGCGCAGCAGCGCCGGCCACACCCACCCCCGTCGCCGTGCCCGGTCGGTGCCGGCGGACGGTGTAGGCGGCGAACAGGAGGCCGCCGAGCACCAGGACCAGGAGGAGGTCGACCGTTCGGGACGCGTCGTAGCTGGGCCGCAGCCACGTGAGGACGAACGCCTGCTTGCGGTCGGCAAGGAACCCTGCCGTCGGGATGGGGCTGGTCGGCCCGCCGCCAGCGACCGGCCCACCCACGATGTGCCCGATCCATGCCCGCTCCAGGGCGCGGCCGGCGAAGCCGGCCAACAACGACGACGCCGCGACCAGCCCGGCGACGAGGCGGTCGCGCCGGAAGCCGACCACCACGGCGGCAGCGGCCAGGCCCAGGGCCAGGAACGCCGCTTCCGTGCGCAGCAGGACGGCCGCAATGACGCACGGGAGGACGGCGAGTGCGTACACCCGGCTGCGCCGTTCGAAGGCGACGGCGGCCGCCAGCACAGCGCCGGCCGCGCACGCCGCGCCCAGGGTGTGGGCGATGACCAGGTACCCGTCGAAGAACAGGGGCGAGGCCACGCCCGCCACCCAGAGGGTCGGACGGGCCAGCGCCGGGTCGATCCGGCCAGCGAGCAGGGCGGCCAGGCCGGCGGCGGCCACCGTGCCCAGCACGGACAAGGCCACCATGCCGGCCACGCCGGCGACCCGGTCGGCCCCGGCCAGCATGAGGGCATAGAGCGGGTGCTTGCCGAATGGGGCGACACCCTTCTGGCCCCATTCGGACAGCTCGAGCGGGTAGGCGGCCCGCGCCGGGTCGGCCTCCGGCACCGGGTGCTCCACGATCCACCCGTCGCCCCGGGACAGCGAACGGGCCTGAATGATGGCCGCGCCCTCGTCGGCCGAGAACGACGAGCCGGTGCCGATGAAGGGCATCAGGGCGAGGAGGCCGACGGCCAATACAGCCAGGTGGGCCCACAAGGGGGCTTTCCACAGCCGTCGAACGTCCGGCTCCGCCGCGACCGGGTCCGCCACGAGCGTCATGGGACGAGTATCGACCGGTCCCGGCCCGTTCTTGACGGTGGGGCATCATGTGGCATGGCGGCGCCCGAGCAGCGCAACAGCGTCGACCGACCGCTCCTCCTCGCCGTGGTGGCCATCCACGTCCTGGCCATCGCTCGACCGGTCGACGTCCTCTTCCCGGTCGACCCCTGGTCCGTCGGCCGGATGCTGCTCCACGGCCAGATCCCCTACCGTGACTTCCAGTTCGAGTACCCGCCGCTCTCCGCGGTGGCGTTCCTGCTGCCCGGGTTGGTCCCCCATGGCGTGGCGCCGACCGTGCTGGCCCTGCAGGCCCTGGGGATGGAGCTGCTCGCCGTCGTCTTCATCCGCGGGCAGGCAGGGGCGCTGCGGCGCTACGCCGCCCTGTCGTTCCTGCTCTTCCCGTTCCTGGCCGGCGGCTTCGACGCGTTCCCCATGGCCGCGCTGGCGGTGAGCACCGCCCTCCTCGCCGCCGGCAACCCGGCCGGTTGGGCCGTGGTCGCCGCCGGCGCCATGATGAAGATCAGCCCCGGCCTGGCCTGGGCCTGGTGCCGCGACCACCTGGTCCAGGCCGGCGCCGCCCTGGTGGTCACCCTCGCCGTGGTGCTGGCCCCGCTGGCGCTGGCCCGCCACCGCGACGACGACTGGCTGTCCTACAACGTCCACCGGGGGGTCCAGGTCGAGTCGGTGGCGGCCACGACCACCTGGCTGGCCCACCAGGTCACCGGGCGCAGCTCCACCTTCGCCTACCGGTTCAAGGCCTACGAGATCGACCACGCCTCGGGCGCGGCCGTCGCGTGGGTCGGCGCCGGCGCCCTGGCCATGCTCTGGATCGCGGCCCGGGCCAAGGGCCGCAGCGCGTGGGTGCTGGCCCTGCTGGCCGTCGACGTGTTCCTCGTGTCCTCGAAGGTGCTCAGTCCCCAGTACCTGGCCTGGACCGCGCCGCTCGCCGCCGTCGTCGGCGGCCGGACGTTCCGGCTCCACCTGGCCATGGCCGCCCTGACCGTCGTGGCCTACTCGGTGGTGTCGGGGCGCGAGGCGATCCTGGTCGTCTCGGCGCTGCGGAACGTCATCCTGGTCGCCACCGTGGCCCTGGGCCTCTGGGGGCTCCGAGGGCCGGTGACGGCGCCGGCGGAGGACGCGCTCAGCCCACCTGCTTGAGCTCTCGTTTCAGGTCGTGGATCTCGTCGCGGAGGCGGGCGGCGTACTCGAAACGCAGGTCGGTGGCCGCCTGCTTCATCTCCTCCTCGAGGGTCTGGATCAGGCGGGCCAGCTCGTCCTGCGGCAGCTCGGCGAAATCGGTGCGGACCTTGTCGCGCGTGCGGGAGCGCCTGTCCTTCCCCGGGCGGGGCGCCTCACCGTTGCCGTCGGGCCGGAGCATGGCCAGGATGTCGGTGACGGCCTTGCGGATGGTCTGGGGGTCGATGCCATGCTCGACGTTGTAGGCCTCCTGCACACCTCGCCGGCGGTTGGTCTCCGAGATGGCCCGCTGCATGGAGTCGGTGACCTTGTCGGCGTACATGATCACCTGCCCGTCGACGTTGCGGGCCGCCCGCCCCATGGTCTGGATCAGCGACGTCTCGCTGCGCAGGAACCCTTCCTTGTCGGCGTCGAGGATGGCCACCAGGCTCACCTCGGGCAGGTCGAGGCCCTCACGCAGCAGGTTGATGCCCACCAGCACGTCGAACTCGCCCAGGCGCAGGTCGCGCAGGATCTCGATGCGCTGGATGGTGTCGACCTCGCTGTGGAGGTACCGGACCTTCACGCCCAGCTCCAGCAGGTAGTCGGTGAGGTCCTCGGCCATCTTCTTGGTCAGCGTGGTCACCAGGACGCGGTCGCCCTTCTCGGTGGTGACCCGGATCTGCTCCATGAGGTCGTCGATCTGGCCCTTGGTGGGCTTGACCACCACCTCGGGGTCGGTCAGGCCGGTGGGCCGTACGATCTGCTCGACGATCTGAGTGGACTGGCCGATCTCGTAGTCGGATGGAGTGGCCGACAAGAAGATGCACTGGTTGACCCGCTCGTACCACTCGTCGAAGCGGAGGGGACGGTTGTCGGCGGCCGACGGCAGGCGGAAACCATGGTCGACCAGGGTTTCCTTGCGGGACCGGTCGCCCTCGTACTGGCCGTGGAGCTGGGGCACGGTGACGTGCGACTCGTCGATGACGAGCAGGAAGTCCTTGGGGAAGAAGTCGAGCAGGGTGTGGGGCGGCTGGCCGGCGACCCGCCCGTCGATGTGGCGGGAGTAGTTCTCGATGCCGTTGCAGAAGCCGACCTCCTGCATCATCTCCAGGTCGTAGCTGGTCCGCATGCGCAGGCGCTGGGCCTCGAGGAGCTTGCCCTCCTTCTCGAACCAGGCCAGGCGCTCCTGGAGCTCGACTTCGATCCCGCCGATGGCCTTCCGCATCCGCTCCTCGCCGGCCACGTAGTGGGTGGCCGGGAAGACGATGACCTCATCCAGCACCTCGAGGATCTCGCCGGTCAATGGGTCGACCCGGCTGATGCGCTCCACCTCGTCGCCGAACAGCTCGATCCGCACGCCGGTCTCGTCGTACGCGGGGTGGACCTCGATGGTGTCGCCCCGCACCCGGAACTTGCCCCGGGTGAAGTTCATGTCGTTCCGCTCGTACTGCATGTCGACGAGCTGGCGGAGGATGGCCCGCTGGTCGATCTCCATGCCCCTCGACAGCGGCAGGACGTGCTTGGTGTACTCCTCCGGCGTGCCCAGGCCGTAGATGCACGAGACCGAAGCGACGACGATCACGTCGCGCCGGCTGACCAGCGCCCACGTGGCCGAATGGCGCAGCCGCTCGATCTCGTCGTTGATCGAGCTGTCCTTCTCGATGTAGGTGTCGCTGGACGGCAGGTAGGCCTCGGGCTGGTAGTAGTCGTAGTAGGAGACGAAGTACTCGACCCGGTTGTTCGGGAAGAACTCCCGGTACTCGTTGGCCAGCTGGGCGGCCAGCGACTTGTTGGGGGCGATGATCAGCGTCGGCCGCTGGACCTGCTCGATCGTCCAGGCCACCGTGGCGCTCTTCCCGCTCCCGGTGATGCCCAGCAGGGTCTGGAACCGGTCGCCCCGCTCCACGCCGGCGGCCAGGGCCTCGATGGCCTTGGGCTGGTCGCCGGCGGGCTGGAAGTCGCTCACGACCTTGAACGGGGGCATCGGCGATCAGGCTACGACGACCCTGTGACAACTGGTGACGATCGGACACGCCCCAGCCTGTCAAACCGTCACCAGTCGACGGAGCGGGGGAGTTGAAATAGACTGAAAAGTCGTGAAAGATAATTTCATTCTTCTGGCCGAGCGCCAGCACGGGCTGGTGACCATCGGCCAGGCTCGGGCCGCCGGCCTGACCCGTTCGGCCATCCTCCACCGCCTCGCCTCCGGTCGCTGGGAACCGGTAGGGGTCGGGGTCTACCGCCTGGCGGGAACGCCTCGCACCTGGGAGCAACGCCTCAACGCGCTCGTCCTCGCATCCGGCCCGTCGGCGGCGGCGTCCCACCGGTCAGCCGCCGCTCTGCTGGCGATCCCGGGGTTCAGCCGGTCGGGTGCCGTCGAGGTCGTGACCCCCCGTCCTCGCCGCCACCGGGATCCCACTGACCGTGCCCTCGCCCAGCCCGGCCGGAAGGGCATCGGCGTGATGCGGGTTCTCCTCGATGAGCGCAGCGCCGGCCACGTCCCGCCGGCGAGCGAGCTGGAGGCATGCTTCGTCGCTCTCGTGGGGAGGTTCGGCCTCCCCGAGCCCGTCCGCCAGTTCGACGCCGGCGACGGCACCGGCTGGGTGGGCCGCGTCGACTTCGCCTACCCGACCGCCAAGCTGCTGATCGAGCTCGACAGCCATCGTCACCACAGTTCCAAGCTGGACCGAGAGGCCGATGCTGCCCGCGACCGCCGGCTCCGCGCCGCCGGCTGGCGGGTCGAGCGGTTCGGCTGGGAGGACGTCACTGCTCCCCAGCGGGTGGTCGCCCTTCTTCGAGCGATCCTCTCGGGCGTTGGTGACGATCCGACAGGCCCGAGCGTGTCCGATCGTCACCAGTTGGCAGGATGACCCGGGCCCACAGGTCGTCGACCTGCGGCGCCAGCGCCTCCACCGGGCCGGCGTTGTCGAGCACGATGTCGGCCGCGGCCAGCCGGTCGGCCCTCGGGATCTGGGCGGCGATGCGCCGGCGGGCGTCGGCCTCGTCCATGCCCCGGCCGGCGACCAGCCGGCGCACGGCCACGTCCTCCGGGCAGTCGACGACAACGATGGCCGCCTCACCGTAGGAACGGCCCGACTCGATCAGCAGCGGGATCTCGAGGACGACGACAGCGTCGGAGCCGGCCAGTGCCGCCAGGCGGTCGGCGATGGCGGTGCGCACCTGCGGGTGGACGATGGCGTTGAGGTCGGCCAGCGCCGGCGGGTCGCCAAAGACCAGGCCGGCAAGGGCAGCCCGGTCGATCGACCCGTCCGCGGCCGCCACCGCGGGACCGAACCGGTCGAGGACGGCCCGGTGGCCGGCGGTACCGGGTGCGACCGCATCGCGGGCCAGCCGGTCGGCGTCGACCACAACCGCCCCCCGGTCGGCCAACATGGAGGCAACGGTGGACTTGCCCGACCCGATGCCACCCGTCAAGCCCACTACCACCATGGCCGATAAGGACCGTATCATCGCCCTCCGACGACCGGCGTCGCAGTTGTTCTCCCCCCGAGCCGACGAGCGGCTGGCGGCGGCGCGCGCCCAGAACAAGCGTGCGCGGGCGACCTTGACCGACCGGGCCGGCGAGTGGCCGGCCAATTCCCCCGGCTCGCTCAACGCCTGGCTCCTCCTGGTCACGACCAAGCCGCCGGTCTGGCGAGACCCGCTGCTGACGTGGGTCGACCGGCCGCTGGCCCTCGGGGAGGCCAACGAGAGCTTCTTCTACCCCGACCCCCTGGGCTTCTGGAGCGAGATCCGGCGCTGGTCGCTGGTCCTCTTCCGGCTCCGCTACCCGACCTGGGGCCTGGGCGAGGCGCTGGCCCTGACCAGCCTGCTCCACGTCGGCGAAGACCCCGGCCGGTTCCGCACTGCCTTCGACCTGTTCTCGCCCCGCGTCGTCCTGTTCCTCGACGAACCGTCCTGGCTCGGGTCAGGCCTCGACGTGCAGAAGTCGGTGAGCCACTACATCAAGGACCCCCACCGGGCCGGCCAGGTCTACGAGGGGTTCTGGGGCGAGGCGGCCGACGGGGTGATCGTCGGCAAGTCGCCGCAGCACCCGACCACCCACAAGCTCTACCGGGAGGACGACATGATCGGCTTCCTCCGCTCGGCGCCCATCCCCCACGGGTGAGCGCCGGCTACGCCGGCGTCACGAACTGGACGGCGTGGCGGGTGCCCAGGAGGGGCTTGACCAGCCGGTCGATCACCTCGCGGTGGCGGGGGTCGGAGGCGTACCGCTTGTAGGCCTCCAGGTCGTCGAACTCGGCGACCACGGCGAACCGGTCGTTCCCGACGGCCACGCCGGCGTCAGGGCCCAGCCGGTACGACCGGATGTCGGGGATCTGGGCCGGCAACTGGGCCAGCGCGTCGCTCAGCGCCTGGACCTGGGCGTCGCTCGTGCCCGGCTTCCAGGTGAACAGGGCAACGTGGGTTACACCTCCCACTGGCAGATCCCGCCCAGGAACTCACGCACCAGCTCGGGCCAGCGGCGCACGCCGGCCAGGTCCTCGGCCACATGCAGCTCGCTCATCACCATGAGCTCGGCCAGGGTCTCGGCCGTCGAGACGGGGTGGGCGGTGTCCCCCGTCCAGGCCAGGATCAGCGTCGGGACCACCAGGCTGTGGATCTCGGCCTTGGAGGGCAGGTCCGACGAGGCCGCGCCCCGGAGGATCGAGGGCACCACCTTCTCGTCCATCCGTCGGACGTGGCGCTGCCAGATGCTGCCGGCCTCCGGCAGTTCCTCGGCCAGGATGCGGGGCTGGCCAGCCGACTGGAAGGCCTTCAGGTAGCCCGGGATGCCACGACGTTCGACGATGCGGGCCGCCGACAGATAGGCCTCGGCCTGGGCGGGCCGGGACTCCCACGCCGTCGGCGGTATGACCAGCACCAGGCCCTGGATCCGCCGGGGTGCCCGGAGGGCGGCATACAGGGAGGTGGCGGCGCCCATCGACGCCCCGCCGGCGACGAACGGGCCCTGCCCCGGCACCCGGAGCATGTCGTCGACCAGCGCCGACCAGCGGTAGGCCCGGTCCTCGAAGTGGGCGCACTCGCAGCCTCCGTGCCCGCGGGCGTCGTAGCGCAGCACGGTGGCCACGTCGCCGGCGGACGACCAGTCGAACAGGCCGAGGTCGTCCTCGTGCGCCATACAGCTGTTCAGCGCATGGGCCCAGACAAACGTGCAGCGACTCACCAGCGACCGATGTTCCCTGTTCGAGGAGTGTCCTGACCTCTTTAGACCAAGGACGGGGCCGCCGCAATACCTGCCGACGACACCTACATGTGATGGACAGCTACTTGATCAGGACCGGCGTGTCGCACTGCAGGTTCAGGGCGGTCACGTCCGCGCTGCCGATGTCGATGCCCAGGGCCTGGAGCAGGGGGGTCAGGACCAGGCTGTCGACGTTGCCGATCACCGGGCTCAGGGCGGCCACGGTCGTCGAGACGATGCTGTTGAGCAGCGGCGCGGCGATCGCGTTCAGCACGACTGGGGTGCCAGCGGTGAACGTGGTCAGGCCCTGGAGGCCGATGGGCTGGGAGCCGGCGTGCTTGCTGGTGGTGGTGCCCGCCGGCGGCGGGAACTCCGTGGGGTAGCTGAAGCTCAGCGCGGTCGACCCGCCGTCGGTGTTGGGCACCACGTTGGTCGTCGGGATCCGCAGGACCGGGATATCGACGAACAGCACGGTGGCATAGACATCCAGCGACGCGGACGCCGACCCGGAGAAGGCGGTCGGGTCGACCGTGACGGTGATCCCCGCCGGCGTCCCGCAGGTGGCGGCCGTGAGAGTACCGAGCGCCCCGGCCCCGCTGACCCGAACGGGGAGGTCGTTCTTCACGTGGGCACCGACCAGGCCGGCAACCGTGATCGGCAGGTCCAGCTTGGGCGTGACAGTGAGGTCGATCTGGGCCGTGCTGACGCTGACACCCACCGGGCCGAAGGTCCACTGCGGGGGCTGGATGACCTGCAGGCTGACCTTGGTCGACACGACGCTCCCGACGGTGATCCCGACGTCGTTGATGGTCACGAAGTTGCTGCCGTTCGCCACCTGTGCCGACCCCGTCAGCAGCTGGAAGACGTTCATCTGCGACGCCAGCGCGGCGTTGTCGGCACCTTGGGACACGTGCATGAACTGGCCCAGCGTGAACTGCGTCGAGTTGGTGATCGACGCCCGCAGGGTGTTGAGCTGCGTGGCCAGGGCCAGGTTGGCCACGCCACCCTCGGTGGTGAGGGCGCCGGCCGTGGCCTGGAGGAGCTGGTTCATGGTGAGGTTGGCGGCCAGGAGCTGGCTCACCGTGCCAACGCTGAAGCCCATGCTGGCCAGCGACGTCCGGAAGGCGTCCAGCGTGACGTCGCCGGCGGCGATCCCCTGCCAGCTGACCAGGGAGAGGCTGAGGTCGCTGCCCTTCAGGATGCCGCCCATGAACTTGTTGAGGAGGGTGGCCCTGCTGGTGTCGAGGGTCAAGAGCGACGACCCGATCATGAACCCGCCGAACGCCGTCTTGCCGGCCACCGCGACGCGGGTGACGCTCGTCCGCCCGCTGACGAAGGGGAACTTGTTGGTGTAGGGCGACGTCACCGTCACGCAGGCCGACCCGGCGCCCGCCACGGCGGCGCAGGCGTTGCCGACCTTGCCGCCCTCGACGGCGGTCACCGAATAGCCGGCGGTCGTCGGGAAGCTGTTGCGGGCCGCACTGGCCTGGGCCAGCGTGGTGTAGTTGGCCGGCAGGCCGCGGACGGCGTCCAGGGCGGCCAGGTCGGCGACCTTCTGGTCCTGGCGGGCGTCCTGGGCGAGGCCACCGATGTCGATGGCCAGGGCGGCGGCGATCATGGCGACCACGATGCCGACGGCGGCGAGGACGAGGATGGCGCCCCGCTCCTCGCCGTGACCATGGGCGCGGGTGAGCATCGTTCGGGACCTCGTCTCGCTCATGAGTACTGGACCACCGCGGTCGACGTGATCGTGCTCGGCGTGATGAGCCCGAGGCCGGGCGCCGGCGGGACGACCGGATGAGCCGACAGGTTGTAGGTGATCGTCACCGTGATGCACTGGTTCGACCCGCAGGCCCCGGTCGAGTACGTGGGCGTGTAACTGCCCGACGGCAGCCCGGCGGCGAGCACCCGGGCCGTCGCCGCGCTCACGGCGGTGGCCGACGAGGTCTGGCCGACCGCGGCGCGGGCCCCCTCGGCGGCGGCGTTGGTGATCCGCTGCTTGGTGGCCAGGATCATGCCAAAGGCAATGAGCCCATACAGGATGAACACGAACAGGCCCACGACGAGGGCGAACTCCACTGCGGCCGCTCCCGACTGGTCGTGGCGGAGGAAACGCCGCCGCGCCGGTACGGCCGGCAGCACGTCATGTCGTCGGGTCACGCTGAGCTCCCACGGGGTCATGGACTGGGTCAGGTGACCTATCGGCATGGGGATGCAAACGCTTTAGGGCCCGAATAGGCAATTTGACCTACAGGGTGGGCTCCCACCGGCCGAAAACGTTCTTGGGCGATCACCCGACGCGGGTGTCGGACCGAACCCAATCCCCTCGAACAGACCGGAGACTTCCAACATGGGAAAGCGCTCGAACTTGATCGTGACCCTCGGCCTCGCCGTCTTCATCGTCGGCGCGGCGGCCACTTATCTCGTCGTCCGCAACAGTAATGACGGCTCGTCCGTCGGCGCCGGGAAGGTGTCCGTCCTGGTGGCGGCCAAGCCCATCCCCGCCGGTACGACCGGCGCCAGCGCCGTGAGCCAAGGCCTGATCAAGGACAAGGGGATCGACGCCGCCGCTCGCCCGGCGACGGCCATCACCGACGTCTCGCAGCTGGCGGGCAAGACGGTGACCCTCGGCGTCTCCGAGGGCGAGATCCTCACCACCGACCAGTTCCAGGCCGCGCAGACCCGGATCGGCACGCTGAAGATCCCTGACGGCAAGACGGCCCTCGCCGTGCAGCTGGCCAACGTGCCGGGCATCGCCGGCTTCGCCGGCGCCGGCGACCACATCAACGTCTACGGCGTCATCAAGGCCGGCTCCGACCCCAAGAACCCCAACGGCATGGCCCACCTGATCATGCAGAACACCGAGGTCCTGAACGTCAACGGCGCCACGCTCGCCGCGGCGCAGGGCCAGCCGGCGGGCACCGCCCTCCTCTACCTGCTGGCCGTCAGCCCGACCGAAGCCGAGCGCCTCATCTACCTCAGCACCTTCGAGTCCCTCTACTTCTCCCTGGTGTCGAAGGACGCCGCGCCGGTGGGTGTCACGCCCGGCTCGAGCATCGCCGACGCTCTCAGGCAGTTCTGATCCACCGACTTCGTGACCGACAGGCAAGAGAGTTGAGGAGAAGCCACCGTGCGTAATCCCAAGATCCTCGTCCTTGAGAAGGACGAGAGCCTGGCCGACCAGGTCCGGGGCGTGGCCGCCGAGCTGCGCCCCCGGCCTGAGGTCGTCGCTGTCGACCGGGCCACCGGTGTCGAGGACGCGGTCAACGCCGACGGTCCGTTCGACGTCATGATCGCCGGCCCGAGCATGAGCACCAAGAACGGGCTCTCCGCGCTGCAGGCCATTCATGACGAGACACCGGCGACCAGCCTGGTCCTGGCCTTCGCCAAGCGGCCCGACGCCTCCCTGCGGGAGATCATCCGCACCGGGGCCATGGACCTGCTCCAGCTCCCGGTGGCGGACAAGAGCCTGCACGATGCCGTGGAGAGGGCCGTGGCCATGAGCCGCAGCCAACCCACGTCGTCGGCCGGCGCCCCTCACCACCTTGCCGCCCCGATCGCCCACCTGGGCACGGTCTTCACGGTGTCGTCGGCCACGGGTGGGTGCGGCAAGACGTTCTACGCCACCAACCTGGCGTACTACCTGCACCAGTACACGGGGAAGCGGACCTGCATCATCGACCTGGACCTGCAGTTCGGCGAGGTGTCGACGGCGCTGCGGCTCCGCCCCCGGTTCACCATCTCCGACATCCTCTCCCGCGATGACATCGACGAGGTCAACCTCGCCGACCACATCGACGAGTACGTCGTCACCCACGACTCGGGCGTGACCGTGCTGCCGGCGCCCAAGGACCCCTCCGACGCCGACCGCATCCACCCGGCCGACGTCCAGCGGGTGATCGAGGCGGCCCGGGCCAAGTTCGACTACGTGATCGTCGACACGCCCGCCGCCCTGACCGAGATCGTGCTGGCCGCGTTCGACCTGTCGAACCAGCTCTACGTCATGGCCACCCTCGACCTCCCCAGCGTCCGCCACATGGGCGTCTTCCTCAACACCCTGGAGAAGCTCAAGATCTCCTCGGACAACGTGAAGCTCATCCTCAACAAGGCCGAGCGCGACGTCGGCCTCGACGTCGCCCAGGTCACCCGCCTCTTCCCGCAGGGCTTCACTTCGGTGCTGCCCTACGCCAAAGAGGTCACCAAGTCGGTGAACGTCGGTACACCGGTGCTGGCGTTCGCCCCCACCTCAGAGGTCAGCCGGCGCATGGCCGCGGGCATGAGCCCGCTCCTTCCCGAGGCCAGCCGGGGCAAGGCCCTGGAGGCCGAAGGCCCGACCAAGCGCAGCCTGATGGCCCGGATCCTGCGCCGTACCCCTTCAGCGGCCACGGCCATTTCATGAAGACGACTAGGAGGACCACGTGAAGCTCTCCGACAAGTTGGCCGCCCTCGAGGAGCAGGAGAACGGCTCGCCTTCCGGCCGCCCGCAGCCTCCCGGCACCGCCAACCGGTCCCCGGCCTCGCGTCCCTCGGCCACCTCGGCCGGGGCGGCCCGGGCCCGGCAGAACTCGACGGCCAGCTGGCAGGCGTCGAAGCGGAAGGTCCGGGAGCTCGTGCTCTCCGAGGTGGCGCCCAAGGCCACCGGCCTCTCCGAGACCGCCCTGGCCGCCGAGGTCAAGTCCGCACTGGACAAGATCATCCAGCGTGAGGACGTGAAGGTCTCCCCCCGGGAGCGCCGGTCCTTCGTGCAGGAGATGATCTCCGACACCCTCGGGTACGGGCCGCTCGACCCGCTGCTGAACGACGTGAGCATCACGGAAATCATGTGCAACAAGTACGACGACGTATGGGTCGAGCGCGACGGCAAGTTGGTCCGCACCAACTCCACGTTCACCGATGACCAGCAGTACCGGCACGTGATCGAGAAGATCGTGGCCGGCGTCGGTCGGCGCATCGACGAATCGTCGCCCATGGTCGACGCCCGTCTCCCCGACGGATCCCGTGTCAACGCCATCCTGCCGCCCCTCGCCATCCACGGGCCGATCCTCACCATCCGGAAGTTCGCCGCCGACCCGTACACGGTGAAGGACCTCATCAACTTCGGCACCTTCACCCTCGACCTCTCGGTCGTCATGGAGGCGTGCGTCCGGGGCAAGCTCAACGTCCTCGTGTCCGGCGGTACCGGCACCGGCAAGACCACCAACCTCAACGTCCTGTCGAGCTTCATCCCCGAGGGTGAGCGCATCGTCACCATCGAGGACGCGGCCGAGCTCCAGCTCCAGCAGTCCCACGTGCTCAGCCTGGAGTCCCGCCCCCCCAACGCCGAAGGCGCCGGCGAGGTCCGCATCCGCGACCTGGTCCGCAACGCCCTCCGTATGCGGCCCGACCGCATCATCGTCGGCGAGGTCCGAGGCGCCGAGGCCCTCGACATGCTCTCGGCCATGAACACCGGCCACGAGGGCTCGATGACCACCGTCCACAGCAACGGCCCCCGCGACGCCCTCAGCCGCCTCGAGACCATGACCCTGATGGCCGGCTACGAGCTGCCGATCAAGGCCATCCGGGAGCAGATCAACTCGGCCCTCAACGTGATCATGCACCTCGACCGCATGCCCGACGGCCGGCGCGTCGTCACCTCCGTGACGGAGCTGCAGGGCATGGAGGGCGAGACGATCCTCCTCCAGGACATCTTCAAGTACAAGCAGTACCCCCGGGGCGAGAACGGCCGGACCACCGGCGAGCTGGTGGCCACCGGGCTGCGGCCCAAGTTCCTCGACAAGCTGGCCGAGCAGGGCATCGAAGTACCGGCCAAGGCCTTCCGGGCCCCGTCGACCGCGCCGCCTCCCACCACCTCCCGGCTGCGGGGCACGACCCGTGTGCCGTCCATCGCCCAGCTGGCGACTGCGGAGCGAGCCCGATGAACGCCGGGGTCTTCGCCATGATCTTCGTCGGCGGCGGCCTCGCCCTCATGGTCGGCGGCCTCCTTTTCCGGGTCAGGGAACGGGAGAAGGCGCTCGCCGAGATCCTCGACCTGCCCTTCGGGGAGCGCGACGTCAGGCCCGATTCCCTCTCCGAGGGCTACAGCCCGCTCGTCGAGGGCACGATCGGCCTGGCCGGCAAGATGGTCGAGCAGTTCGACGAGAAGGGCGACATGCGTGCCGCTCTCGAGCGGGCCCGCATCCCGATGCGGCCGGGGGAGTACCTCATCACCGCCGGCGCGGCGACACTCGTGCTGGCCGCCGCTCTGTACGGGCTGACCGGTTCGTGGATCGTCGGCCTGGTCGGCCTGGTCATCGGCCCCATGGGCGCCTCGTCCTACATCCGCTTCCGGATCGCCCGCCGGCGCAAGGCCTTCGAGGCCGCACTCCCCGACGCCCTCACGCTGATCGCGTCGTCGCTCTCGGCCGGCCACACGTTCCTCCGGGCCATCCAGATGATGACCGAGGAGGCCGAGCCGCCGCTGTCGGAGGAGTTCGGCCGGCTCGTCGCCGAGACCCGCTTGGGTGACCCGGTGATCGACGCCCTGGCCCGTATGGCCAAGCGGCTCGAGATCCGCGACCTCGACTGGGTCGTGCAGGCCGTCCGGATCCAGCAGACCGTCGGCGGCCGCCTCGCCGACCTGCTGCACACCCTGGCCGACTTCATCCGGGCTCGTGAAGAGGTCCGCCGCGACGTCGCCGTCCTCACCGCCGAGGGCCGCATCTCGGCCTGGGTGCTCACCGCCCTGGCCCCGTTCATGTTCCTGGCCATCCAGACCGCCAGCCCCGGCTACATGAAGCCGATGTTGCAGGGGTGGGGCTTGGTGGTGCTCGGCTTCACCGTGGCCCTCATGACCTTTGGCTCCGTCATCATCTTCCGCATGTGCAAGATCGAGGTATAAGACATGTCCTCCCTCAGCATCCTCGCCGGCAGCTTCACCGTCCTCGGCGCCGCCGTCGCCGCCTTCGGGGTGGTCCAGGCCCGCCGGCCGGCGTTCAACGTCGAGGAGTACTTCCAGAACCTCGACGCCGACGCCGGCACCGCCGGCCCGGTCGACGTCTTCGAGGCCCAGCTGGCGCAGCCCTTCTGGGTCCGCGTGGTCCAGCCTTTCAGCGGGAAGGCGCTCAAGAGCGTCACCCGGTTCACGCCGAGCGAGTACCTCGAACGGACGCACCGCAAGCTGCTGCTGGCCGGGCTGACCCGGGCCATGCGGGCCGAGGAGTTCGTCATCGCCCAATCGGCGGCCACCGCGCTCCTCACGCTGTCGGCTCTGGCCTACCTGGTCCTGGCCCACCCGGCGCCCCGTACCGGCATCATGATGCTGGTCCTGGCGCCGGTGGTCGGTTGGTGCTTGCCGGCATCCTGGCTGTCCCGCAAGGTCACGGAACGGCAGGGTTCGATCCTCAGGGACCTCCCCGACACGCTCGACCTCCTGGCCATCTCGGTCGAGGCCGGCATGGGCTTCGAAGGCGCCCTGGAGATCGTGTGCCAGCACTTCACGTCGCCGTTGGCCGACGAGTTCGCCCGCACCCTGCACGAGATGGAGCTGGGGCTGCCCCGACGCGACGCGTTCCAGAACCTGAAGCGCCGCACTGCGGTCCCCGAGCTGTCGAACTTCGTGCTCGCCCTCCTGCAGGCCGACGCCCTCGGCATCCCCATCGGCCGGGTGCTCAAGACCCAGGCCGTCGAGATGCGCAGCAAGCGCCGGCAGTGGGCCCGGGAGAAGGCGGCCAAGCTGCCCGTGAAGATGCTGTTCCCCCTGATCGGGTTCATTTTCCCGGCGATCATGGTCGTGATCCTGGGCCCGGCGGTCGGTGGCATCAGCCACGGGCTGAAGTAACCCATGCCGGCCGCCGTGCCGAAGACGCCGTCGCCGGCGGTCCCGGCCCTCCCTGTCGGGTCGCTGGGCGCCGGCGTGCGGTGGGCGACGCTGGCGCTCGGTGTCGTCCTGGCCGCCAGCTCCGGCATCACGACGGTCCGTGTCGCGGCGTGGGCGCTGGCCCTGGCCGGCCTGGCGTGGTGGCAGTCCCATCCCCACGCAGGTGCCGGGCGCCGGCTCCGCATCTCCGGGGCCGTGGAGCTCGCCATCGACCTGGCGGCCGTCCTCTCCACGGGCACGTGGAACTCGCCCTTCGTGTTCTGCGTGCTGGGTGGGGTCATGACGCTCGGGTTCGCCGGCGGCTTCAGCGTGGGCCTGCGAGCGGCGGCGCTCGCCAGCATCGCCATCGCCGTCCCCTACCACCTCGGCCTGGTCCACACGACGGTCGACAACGTTGTCCTCACTGGGCAGTGGACGATCGAACTGGGCCTGGTCGCCGCCCTCGCCGGCTACGCCCGCCGGCTGTTCGGTGAGGTCCAGGAGCGCCACACGCTCACCCTCGACCGGATGAGCCAGCTCACCGAGGCGAACGACCTGCTGGTCTCGCTCCATCGCGTGGCCCAGACGCTGCCCGCGTCCCTCGACCTGCAGCAGGTGCTGACCTCGACGGTCAGCCGCCTCCGGAGCCTGATCGAGTGCGACGTCGTCGCCGTGCTGCTTCGTGACGAGGCCACCGGCGCCTGGACCGTCGGGGCCGCCGAGGGCGCCGGCCTGCCCCGGGCGCTGGCCGACGCCGACCTGCCGGCCCCGCTGGCCGCGGCCACCAGCAGCAGCGTGGCCTCGTTGGTCGTGAGCCTCGGACCGGGCGAGAGCCTCGGACCGGAGATCCTGAGCCGGTCGGGGCTGTACGCCCCGCTGCGGGCCCGGGGTGCGCTCGTGGGCCTGATCGCCCTCGAACAGCACGAGCCCGGCTTCTACGGACGCCGTGACCTACGCCTCCTCGACGGGTTCACCGAGCCGGCGGCGCTGGCGATCGACAACGCCCGATGGTTCAGCCGCCTCCGCACCATCGGGGCCGACGAGGAACGGGTCCGCATTGCCCGCGACATCCACGACAGCATCGGTCAGTCGCTGGCGTTCGTGGCGTTCAAGCTCGACCGGCTCGCCGGCCTGGCCAAGGAGCCGGCGATGCGCGAGGAGCTCGACGGGCTCCGTACCGAGGTCAGGGGCGTGCTCACCGAAGTGCGGGACACGTTGTGCGACCTCAGGACCGATGTGACCGACACCCGCGGCCTGGTGGAGACCCTCGAGGAGTTCCTCGAGCGGGTCCGCGAGCGGGTCGACTTCGACGTTTCCTTCACCCACGAGTCGTCCGGGAGGCTCTCACTTATCCAGGAACGGGAGGTATGGCGTGTGGCCCACGAGGCGGTGGCCAACGTCGAACACCATGCCCGACCGAAGCACCTGCGCGTACGGTGGGAGTGTGACGGGACCCGGGGCCTACTGACGGTGGCGGACGACGGTCGCGGCTTCCCAACCGGCACCTCCGCCGGGCCGGGGAGCTACGGCATCCAGGGCATGAAGGAACGGGCCAACGCCATCGGGGCCCGACTGGAGATCGACTCCGAGCCGTTCGTCGGTACCGTGGTCGAATGCCGCTTGGAACCGGCGGCATGACCGCCGCCGCGGCACAGCCCGTGCCCGCCACTCGGCTGGTGCTGGCCGACGACCACCGCATGCTCCGGGACAGCCTGCGCCGGGCCCTCGAGGAGCACGGCTTCGACGTGGTCGGTGAGGCCGCCGACGGCCAGGAGGCCGTGCGGCTGGCCCTGGCCTTGAGGCCCGACGTCGTACTGATGGACGTCTCAATGCCCGTCCTCGACGGGGTGGAAGCAACCCGCCAGCTGCACCGTGTCGCCCCCGACGCCCAGGTGGTCATGCTGACGATGCACGCCGACGGCGACGTCATGGCCCGGGCCATCCAGGCCGGCGCCGTAGGCTACCTGGTGAAGGACTGCTCGATGGACGAAGTGGTGGGCGCCATCCGCCTCGCTGCCAGCGGTGAGAGCGTGCTCTCCCCCGGGCTGGCCAGCTCGATGCTGGCCGAGATGGGAAAAGCCGATCGAGCGGGGAGCCAGGGCCCGATCATCAGTGCCCGGGAGGAGGAAGTGCTGCAACTGGTGGCCGACGGCCTGTCGCTGCCCGAGGTCGCCACCACCCTCTTCATCAGCATCAAGACGGTGAAGAACCACCTGGCCTCGATCTACTCAAAGCTCGACGCCCGCGACCGGACCCAGGCCGTCCTGCGCGCCGTGCGCATGGGGATCATCCGCCTGGACTGAACCCGGATGTCAGCCGGCGGAATGGGTCGATTTGCCTATCAGGGGAGGGGGTGCGGGGCCGATATATCCCTGTAGCAATGCCCTCCAGCGGGCGCACCCGAGATGACGAGGTACTGAACAATGGACATCTACAGGAACATCGCCCCCTTCCTGCGGGCACGCTTTGGCAACACCGAGCGGGGAGCGGCGCTCGTCGAGTACGCCCTCCTTCTGGCACTTATCGGGGTCGTCTGCATTGTGGCCCTGACCACCCTGGGCAACAAGGCCAGTTCGAAGTTCAACGCCGTCGGCAACTCACTGGGCTGAGCCTCACCCGCGTCGGCCGGACTGAAGGGAGTGGGCACCGTCCCACTCCCTTCTCGCGTCCACACCATCAGGACGGTTGCTCAAAGATGAGCCAAATTGCCCATCAGGTCGAGGACGAACTGGCCGATGTTCTTAGTACAACCGAAGCCCCGCACCCGGGGCCCTCACGACCCCGAGGTACACAACCATGGACATCTACCGCAACATCGCCCCCTACCTGCGTGCCCGTTTCGGCGACACCGAGCGTGGTGCGGCCCTCGTGGAGTACGCCCTCCTCCTGGCCCTCATCGCCGTTGTCTGCATCGTGGCCCTGACCACCCTGGGCAACAAGGCCAGCTCGAAGTTCAACGCCGTCGGCAACTCCCTGGGCTAGCCGCCAGCACCATCTGACCTCCCCCCGGTCACGCAGAAGGGAGTGGGCTCCGGCCCACTCCCTTCTCGCGTCGGCCGACCGGCGAAGGGAAATGGGCCAAATTACCCATCAGGTCAAGGACCAACTGGCCGATGTTCTTATTACCACCGAAGCCCCGCACCCGGGGCAACCGAGACCCCGAGGTACACAACCATGGACATCTACCGCAACATCGCCCCCTACCTGCGTGCCCGTTTCGGCGACACCGAGCGTGGTGCGGCCCTCGTGGAGTACGCCCTCCTCCTGGCCCTCATCGCCGTCGTCTGCATCGTGGCCCTGACCACCCTGGGCGACAAGGCCAGCTCGAAGTTCAACGCCGTCGGCAACTCCCTGGGCTAGCCGCCACCACCATCTGACCTCCCCCCGGTCACGCAGAAGGGAGTGGGCTTCGGCCCACTCCCTTCTGCTTTTTCCGCGTCAGGGGAAGGTGGGGCTCGCCGGCACACGGGCGCACCAGCCCAATGAGCCGAATTGCCCATTAGGTCGAGCCCGAACGTGCCGATACATCATCTATAACCCGCAAGCCCCGAGGGATGGGGCGCCCAATCCTTGAGAGGGAAAACATGGACATCTACCGCAACATCGCCCCCTACCTGCGTGCCCGTTTCGGCGACACCGAGCGCGGTGCGGCCCTCGTGGAGTACGCCCTCCTCCTGGCCCTCATCGCCGTTGTCTGCATCGTGGCCCTGACCACCCTGGGCAACAAGGCCAGCTCGAAGTTCAACGCCGTCGGCAACTCCCTGGGCTAGTTCGACCCAGCCAGATCTGACCTTCCCCCCGGGTCACACAGAAGGGAGCGGGCTCCGGCCCGCTCCCTTCTGCTTTTGCGCGTCAGGGCGTCGGCCGCTGCAACACGACGTAGTCGTCATCGGAGAACGTCTCCCGCCAGCCCTTGGCCTGAAGGAGCGGAACGAGCGGCTGCTTCTTCTGCCACAGGACCACGTCGATGTCCCGGCGCCCGAGCACCTCGTCCACCCCGGCCCGGGCGCCGAGCAGCGTGTCGTAGTCACGGGACACCGAGAGCGGGTACATGTCGAACCGGTCATCGATGAAGACCCGGACGGCGGTGCCGTAGCGCAGCTCGAGGTAGTTCCCGACGAAATCCTGGTGGGCCACATGGTGGGTCGCTCCGAGGAGCTGCTCGCCCTCCATGTAGGTGGCGGCCTTGATCGGGTACCCGATGACGTCGAGGGGGTCGGACGTGAAGATCAGCACGCTGAAGACGGCGAACGCGGCGGCGATGGTGGCCAGGACGGCGCGGTTCAGCCGTGCGTTGGCGCCGGCCGCCGATGGCCGGGCCGGGGCCGGGTCCGGCCGGCGCAGCGCCCTTCCCAGCGCTGGCGCCATTACGACCGCCAAGGGCCCGATGTTGCGAGCCGCGGCCAGGGCGGCGACGATGAACGCGGCCACCGGCAGTACGTCGCGCCAGCCGACGCGAGCCCGCATGAGCAGGACGAGCGCCAACCCGAGGAACGCCAGGGCGAAGTAGCCCCCGCTGCGGGAGAAGTCGGGCGACCGCCACTCCACGATGTTCTGGAACGCGGCCCGCTTCTCACCCAAGGTCAGGGGGAAGGTGAGCAGGCGGGCCCCCAACGGGTTGGCGACGGACGCGACGAGGCCGGCCACGAACCAGCCGATGTACCGCATGGTCTCGCGGGGCCAAGCCCGCCACTCCAGCCCCTCACCCACCGCCCGAGCGCACAGCCAAGCCAGCCCCAGCGGGAACGACCCGTGACTGTTGACCCACAGCCAGACAACCGGGACGAGCAGCCATGGGCTTCGCCGCCGTTCGACCAGGGCGATGGTGACCGCCATGCAGATCAGCCCGAACAGCAACGGCCGGGGCGACCAGAGGGCCGTCCCGACACCCACCGCAGTGATCCCCGCCAGCGCGGTCCGCAAGGGCGAACCAGCCCGAGCCAGCCGTACGACGAGCCAGGCCAGCAAGGCGATGAGCACGGCCTGCTCGAACACCACCAGCTTGTAGCCGCCCAGCCGATGGGCCCACCCGTACGTCCATTCAGGGAGCCAGCTCTGGACCACCCACCGGTGGTGGACGGCCGTGTAGGAGTACGGGTCGGTGCGCGGGATGGCCCCGCCGGTGGCCATGTCGACCCCGGTCCGGAGGTGGGTGAACATGGAGTTGTCGCCGATCGGCCGGGCACCCAGCCGGAACCCGAAGAGCACGACGGCCGCGGTGAACAGCGACTCCATCTTCGGAGCCAGCACCATCTGCTTCAGTCTGGACATGCCACCACCCGCCGCGGACGGGGCAAGGCCGGGTTAGTCGGCGGCAGGCGTCGGAGCCGGGCCCTCGCCGGCAGGTGCGGCTTCGGCCGGCGCGGGGGCGGCCGAACTGCCGAGCTCGGCGGCGTACTCAGCCCATGCCGCCTGGGCCTCGGTCTCGGGGGTGAAGTCCACGTTCGGCCCGAAGTCCCCGCTGGCATATTCGCCGATGTAGTTGCCCTCTGCGTCGTAGGCATGCTCGCCGAAGGCCTCCTGGTACTCGGCGGCCACCACGCCACCCTCGGCGGCCTGCTTGATCGAGAGGCTGATCCGCCGGCGCTGGAGGTCGAGGTCGATGATCTTGACCCACAGCTCCTCGCCGGGCGTGACGACCTGCTCGGGCAGGTCCACGTGGTGGGCCGCCATCTCCGAGATGTGGACCAGGCCCTCGATACCCTCGCCGACCTGCACGAAGGCGCCGAAGGGCACGAGCTTGGTGACCCGGCCGTAGACCAGCTCGCCGACGCGGTGGTTGTTGGCGAACTCCTGCCACGGGTCCTGCTGGGTGGCCTTGAGCGAGAGGCTGATGCGCTCGCGGTCGAGGTCGACCTCGAGAACCTGCACCTCGATCTCGTCGCCGACCTGGACCACCGATGCCGGGTGGTCGACGTGCTTCCACGACAGCTCGGAGACATGCACGAGCCCGTCCATACCGCCCAGGTCGACGAAGGCACCGAAGTTGACCACCGACGACACGACGCCCTTGCGGACCTCGCCGGGCTTCAGGTTCTCGAGGAAGTCCTCGCGCTGCTCCTTCTGCGTCTCCTCCAGCCAGGCCCGGCGGGACAGCACCACGTTGTTGCGGTGCTTGTCGAGCTCGATGATCTTGGCTTCCAGGTGCCGGCCGACATAGGGCTGCAGGTCGCGGACCCGGCGCAGCTCCACCAGGGACGCAGGGAGGAAGCCGCGCAGGCCGATGTCGAGGATCAGGCCGCCCTTGACCACCTCGATGACCGGGCCGGAGACGACGCCGTTGGCCTCCTTGACCCGCTCGATGGTGCCCCATGCCCGCTCGTACTGGGCCCGCTTCTTGGACAGGATCAGCCGGCCCTCCTTGTCCTCCTTCTGGAGGACCAGGGCCTCGATCTCCTCGCCCATGGTGACGATCTCGTGGGGGTCGACGTCGTGGCGGATGGACAGCTCACGAGCCGGGATTACGCCCTCGGACTTGAACCCGATGTCGAGCAGGACCTCGTCTTTGTCGACCTTGACCACCGTGCCGGTGACGATGTCGCCGTCGTCGAAGTTGACGATGGTGCCGTCGATGGCCTCCTCGAACGACATGCCGCCCAGGTCGTCGTCGACCACGCTCCGGAAGGTGTAGACGCCGGCTTCGTCGAAGGTGCCGGGGATGCCAGGGGCGGAGGGCGCCTGGGTTTCGGGCGCAGCGTCGGTCGTGGGGGCATCCACATCAGAGGCAGTGGTCTGGTCGGACATGAGTAGGTCGGCCTTCTTTCCGGACGGGAGGTCGGCGGGCGCGACGGTCGCACCTCACCGCAAGGCGATCCTACCAGTCACCCTCATCCCCCTGAACTGGTCAGGACTTGGCGTCGGCCCAGGAGGCACCCCAGCTCAGGTTGACCTCCAGGGGCACCGACAGCTCGGCCGCGCCCCGCATGGCTTCGAGCGTCAGGGCGGCCACCGCCTGCTCCTCGGCCGGCTCGACCTCGACGATGACCTCGTCGTGGACCTGGAGCACGAGCCGGCTCGCCCGGCCCTGGTCCTCCAACCCGCGGTCGAGGCGGACCAGGGCCACCTTGAAGATGTCGGCGGCCAAGCCCTGGATGCCGGCGTTCATGGCCTGGCGCTCACCCATCTGGCGCACCCGGTAGTTCGACGACGACAGCTCGGGGATCTGCCGGCGCCGGCCGAACAGCGTCTCGGTGTAGCCCCGGTCACGGGCCTCGGCCACGGTGGCGTCCATGTAGGCCCGGACGCTCGGGAAGGCCACGAAGTAGGCGTTGAGGATCTCGGCGGCCTCGTTGGTGGGGATGCCGAGACGCTGGCCGAGGCCGAAGGACTCCATCCCGTAGGCCAGGCCGTAGGACACCATCTTGGCCTTGGAGCGTTGGCCCACCGTGACCGCTCCCGGGTCGACGCCGAAGAGCCGGGACGCGGTGGCCCGGTGGATGTCCTGGCCCGACGCGAAGGCGGCGATGAGCCCGGGGTCCTGGGCCAGGTGGGCGATCACCCGCAGCTCGATCTGGTTGTAGTCGGCCACGAGGAAGCGCCGGCCCTCGCCGGGGATGAAGGCCTGCCGGATGCGCCGGCCCTCCTCTGTGCGGATCGGGATGTTGTGGAGGTTCGGGCGGTCCGAGCTCAGACGGCCGGTGCGGGCCACGGTCTGGTTGAAGCTGGCGTGGATCCGCCCGTCGGCGGCCACCTCGCCCAGCAGGCTCTCCCCGTACGTCGACCGGAGCTTCTCCACCTCGCGGTAGCGCAGGAGGGGCTCGATCACCGGGTGGAGGCCCCGGAGCTTCTCCAGCGAGGCGGCGTCGGTGGAGAAGCCGGTCTTGGTCTTCTTCTGGGGCTGGAGGCCGAGCTGGTCGAAGAGGACCTTGCGGAGCTGCTGGGTGGAGTTGACCAGGAAGCGTGACCCGCACAGATCCTGGATCTCCTCCTCCAGCCGCCGGCCCTCCGATACCAGCCCGTCGTAGATGCGGCGGAGGAGGTCGACGTCGACGCGCACACCGACCGTCTCCATGCGGGCCAACACCCGCACCAGCGGCCGCTCGATCTCGTCGTAGAGCGTCCGCAGTCCCCGATCGTCGAGCGCCTTGGCCAGCACCGGCGCCAGGCGGGCCACGGCCACCGCCCTGCGGGCCGCCTCCTCGGCCGGGTCGGGGGTGGTCCCCGAGAGGTCGAGCTGGCCCGGTGGCGGCGCTTCGGGTGAGCTGATGTCCAACCCAAGGAAGCGGGTGGCCAGGTCGTCGAGCAGGTAGTGGGCCTCGGCCGGGTCGAGCAGGTAGGCGGCGATGGCCGTGTCGACATCGAGGCCGCGTGCCCCGGTGCCCCGCAGGTCGAGTGCCCGCATGAGCTCCTTGGCCCGGTGGGTCGAGTAGGCGCCGAGGTCGCCGGGCAGCAGCTCGGCAGGGACCCACGTGGCCTCGTCGCTCCCCGCAGTTGCGTCGCGGTCGGTGCCGGCGGCCACGCCGGCGACGGCCACGCCCAACAGGGCGCTGCGCCCCTCCTCGCCCTCCCACGCCGCGGCCACGCTGACCGGGCCGACGAACGCGGCCGCGGCCTCGGCGGCTGTCGTGACCCGCCGGACCACGACGTCGAGCTTCTCGCTCGCCACCGGCGCCGGCGCCGCCGCGCCGGTGGCCTCGACGAAGCGGGGGTACAGGGTGTTGAACTCGAGGAGGACGAAGAGCTCGCGCACCGCGTCCGGGTCCCACTGGCCCATGCGCAGGCTGTCGAGGTCGACGTCGAGGGGCACGTCACGGACCAGGGGCGTCGCGGTAGCGTTGCGGCGCACCTGCTCCTCGTGGTTGATGAGGCTCTCCCGCAGCTTCGGGGTGTTCTTCTCGACGTTGGCGTAGACGCCGTCGAGGTCGCCGTAGGTGTTGATGAGCTTGGCCGCCGTCTTGGGGCCGACGCCGGGCACGCCGGGCAGGTTGTCCGACGGGTCCCCTCGCAACGCCGCGTACTGCGGGTAGTCGGCCGGCGTGACCCCCGTCCGCTCTTTGATACCCGCCTCGTCGTACAGCGCGTAATCGCTCACGCCCCGCCGGTTGTACAGGACCTTGATGTGCGGGTCCTCCACCAGTTGGTAGGCGTCGCGGTCGCCGGTGACGACGATCACGTCGTCGCCCCGGTCGCGGGCCTCGGTGGCCAGGGTGGCGATCACGTCGTCGGCCTCGAACCCGGCCTTGTCGACGATCGGGATCTTCAAGGTCTCGACGACCTGGCGCACCAGGCCGAGCTGCTGGCGAAGGATGTCGGGCGCCTCGGCCCGGCCGGCCTTGTAGTCGCTGACGAGGGCGTGGCGGAACGTGGGCTCAGGGCGGTCGAGGGCCACTGCGATCTGGTCGGGCGCGTGGTCCTTCAGCAGGTTGATGAGCATCGACGTGAACCCGAAGACCGCATTGGTGACCTGGCCCGACGCGGTGGCCAGGTCGGTGGGCAGGGCAAAGAAGGCGCGGTAGGCCAGCGAGTTGCCATCGATGAGCATGAGCGTGGCCATGCCGCCGATGGTAGGGCCGTCAGATGTCGGCTGTGCCGCCGTCCCAGGTCAGGCGGAGCACGCCGTCGACCGTCTGGGCCCGCAACCCGAGGCACTCGACCACGACCGGGTCGACCGGCGCCATGTGGTCGCCGGCGTTGGCGAACAGCTCCACATGGCGGGTGTCGGGGTCGACCACCAGGACCTCGCCGACCCCCACCGAGGCGTACCAGTCGAGCTTGCGGTACGTCTCGTCGTCGGGCGAGAGGATCTCGACGACCAGTGAGGCGCCGCCCTCGAAACCCCGGTCCGAGCGGAACTCGGGCCGGGCGTACAGCTGGTCGGGGACCTTGTAGTCGTTGTCGACGCCGGGCCGGAAGAGGCCGGTCTCGTACCTGGCGACGAGCCCCCGGGCCTCGGCCACAGGAGCGAGGAGCCTCAGGAGCGCGGCACCGATCGCCTGGTGACCTTCCGACGGCGGCGGGACCATGTGCAGCTCGCCCTCCCACATTTCGTCCCAACGGTCGGCGCCCCGGGCGCGCCGCTCTTCGAGGAGGGCCTCCGGCACCTCGAGCATGACGGCTCTCACGGCGCCGATCGTACCGCCGGCAGGTACCATTCGGCCGTGGCTGACGGCTTTCACCCGCCCCTCGAGGAGTACCTGGAGACCATCTGGGAACTCGAGGAGGAGGGCATCGCCGTCATCCAGGCCCGGCTCGCCGAGCACCTCGACGTGTCGGCACCTTCGGTCTCGGAGATGGTCCGCCGGCTCAAGGGCGAGGGGTGGATCGACAACAAGGGCCGGTCGATCACCCTCACCGAGAAGGGCCGGGCCCGCGCCATCAGTGTGGTGCGCAAGCACCGGCTGGCCGAACGCCTGCTCACCGATGTCATCGGCCTGCCCTGGCACAAGACCCACGTCGAGGCCTGCCGGTGGGAGCACGTGATCTCCGACGAGGTAGAGGAGCGCATCGTCGCCCTGCTGGGCAACCCCGCCACCTGCCCGCACGGCAACCCCATCCCCGGCTCGGGTGGGCCGGAGCGCAACCTGTCCGCGCTGGCCGGCGCCGAGCCCGGCGACCATGTGCGCCTCGAACGGGTCACCGAGCAGGTGGAGGTCGACCTCGACGCCCTGATCTACCTCGACTCGCACGGGTTCATCCCCGGCGTCGCCGCCGAGGTCCGCTCGAAGGCGCCGGATGGCACGCTGACGCTGACCCTCGACGAGGGCACGATCGCCCTGGGGCCGGCGCTGGCCAGCCAGCTCTTCGTGGCCCAGGTCTAGGAGGCCGAGCCCTCCGAGGGCAGGGTGCCGTCGATGATCTGCTGGGCGATGGTGCGCATCTTGGCCCGGTGCTGCATGGCCGTCCGCTGGATGAACGAGAAGGCGTCGGCTTCCGACATCTTGTCGCGGTCCATCAGCAGGCCCTTGGCCCGGCCCACCACCCGCTGGGTGTCGAGGCGCTCCTTGGTGCCCTCGACCTCAGCCTCCATGGCCCGCATGTCGGCGAACCGGCCGAGTGCCACCTCGATGGCCGGCACCAGGTCGCTGGTCTGGAACGGCTTGACCAGGTAATAGAAGGCGCCGGCGTCACGGGCCTGCTCGACCAGGTCGCGCTGGCTGAAGGCGGTGAGGATGAGCACGGCGGCCCGGCGGGAGCTGGTGATCTCGCGGGCCGCGGCGATGCCGTCCATGCCCGGCATCTTGATGTCGAGGATGGCCAGGTCGGGGTGGAGCTCCTTGACCAGCTCGACGGCCTCGTCGCCCCGGCCGACGGCGCCGACCACCTCGTACCCCTCGGCTTCGAGGGTCTCCTTGAGGTCGAGCCGGATCAGGGCCTCGTCTTCGGCAATGACAATGCGGACAGCCATCCGGTTAGCTTGCCCGCTCAGCGGGGCACGTCTCGTCCGCAGCGCTCATCCGGCTCACGTTTGTCGCTCAGGCCTGCTCGGCGAAGAGGCGTTCGAGGAGCTCGTCCTGGGACCGGGCCAGCTCGGCGATCTGGCCGACGAGCTGGGCGCGGTGGCGGGACATGGCGTCGGCGTGCTTCTGCGCCTCGCGGTGCTCGCGATCAGCCATGGGCGTTTCCGACACCATGGCCCGCAGCCGGGCCTCGTCGGCCGCATCCGTGAGGAACGCCATCTGCTCGTCGACGACGGCCAGCTCGGCGCGCAGCTGGCGGAGCCGCTCCGCGGCTTCTGACAGCTTGCGTTCGACTAACCACTTCGACATTGGACGGCCAGTCTACCGCCCACCCCCTCGGCCGACCCTGGATTCCGTCTCCGTGACGAGCGGACGGCCGGCCGTAGACTCCCGCTTCGTACGTGGCGGCCACCTGTCCGCGTCACGACGAGAAGAGGCTGACATGGGTGCGGCTGAGTGGGGGATCCAGGAGCGCTGGGCCGACGCACGCGGCGGGTGGCATGACATCAGTGCCGGGACCGTCGCCACGGTCCTCGACGCCATGGGCACCGATGGCGACGCTCCGCCGCCGCCCAACCCGACCGTGTTCGTCAGCCCCGGCGCACCGGCCACCCTGGCCGGCCCCGGCGACCTGCGCCTGGAGGGCGGCGAGGTGGTGCGCGTCGAGGGCGCGCTCCCGGCCGACCTGCCGTACGGCTACCACGTCTTCGAGCGCCTCGACGACGGGCATCGGGCCGACGTCGTCGTCTCCCCGGGCCGGTGCCCCCTCCCACCCCACGCCCCTACGTGGGGATGGGCGGTCCAGCTCTACGCGGCCCGATCGACCGAGAGCTGGGGTATGGGCGACCTGGCCGACCTCCGGCGGCTCGGCCGGTGGGCCCACGGCCTCGGGGCCGGGCTGGTACTGGTCAACCCCCTGCACGCGGCCCACCCCACCCTGCCTCAGTCCAACAGCCCGTACTTCCCGAGCAGCCGGCGGTTCCGCAACCCGCTCTACCTCCGGGTCGAGGACGTGGACGGGGCCGGGTCGCTCGACGACCTGCCGGCGCTGGCCGCGGCCGGGCGTGCCCTCAACGCCGAGCGCCACATCGACCGCGACGCCGTGTTCCGGCTGAAGATGCAGGCCCTCGGCGCCTTGTGGGAGCGCTTCACCGGTGACCCGGCCTTCGACGCCTGGCGGGAGGCCCAGGGCCCGGCCCTGGCCGACTATGCCGCGTTCTGCGTCCTGGCCGAGGAGCACGGAGCGGACTGGCGGCGGTGGCCGGAAGGTGCGCAGCACCCCGATGGCGCCGACGTGGCCGAGGTCCGGCGCACCAGCTACGGGCGGTGGCGGTTCCACCAGTGGCTGCAATGGCTGGTCGACCGCCAGCTCCAGGCCGCGTCGTCCGCCATCGACGTCATGCACGACCTGGCCGTCGGCGTTGACCCGGCCGGCGCCGACGGGTGGCTGTGGCAGGACCAGCTCGCGCTCGGGATGGCCGTCGGCGCCCCGCCCGACGAGTTCGCCACCCAAGGCCAGAGCTGGGGGCTCCCCCCCTTCGACCCCTGGCGCCTCCGTACCGCCGGCTACGGGCCGTTCATCGAGACGATCCGGGCCACGCTCGGCCACGCCGGCGGCCTCCGCCTCGACCACGTCATGGGCCTCTTCCGGCTGTGGTGGGTCCCGAGGGGCTCGTCGGCCGTGGACGGCGCCTACGTGCGTTACCCGGCCAGCGACCTGCTCGACATCGTCGCCCTGGAATGCCACCGAGCCGGCGCCTACGCGGTCGGCGAGGACCTGGGCACGGTCGAAGACCACGTCCGCGAGGAGCTGGCCGACCGCGGCGTCCTGTCCTACCGCCTGGTGTGGTTCGAGGAGACGGCGCCGAAGAACTACCCCGTGCAGGCCCTCGCCGCCGTGACCACCCACGACCTCCCGACCATCGCCGGCCTCTGGACCGGCAGCGACCTGGCTGACCAGGAGCGGATCGGCATGAACCCGAACGAGGCCTCCACGGCCGAGCTGCGCGACCGGCTGCAGGAGGTCGCCGGCGTCGCCGCCGACGCCCACGTCGACGAGACGGTCACCGCCACCTACGCCGCGCTCGCCGAGGCGCCGTCGATGCTGCTCACCGCCGGCCTCGACGACGCCCTGGGGGTCCCCGAGCGGCCGAACATGCCCGGCACGCAGGACCAGTGGCCCAACTGGCGGATCGCGCTGCCAATCCCCCTGGAGGAGATCGAGCTGGACCCCCGGCCGCGGGCCGTCGCCGCCGCCCTTGACCGCACGGGCCGGCCGGCGCCGTGCTGATCGCCGGCCTGCGGCTGTGGATCGCCGGCACCAATGCGTGGGTTGTGTCGGCAACGGGTGACGGCGGCGAGTGCGTGCTCGTCGACGCCCCGCCCGACCCCGGGGCCGTCGTGCGCCACCTCGACGAGCATGGGCTCCGGCTGGTGGCCCTCCTCGCCACCCACGGTCACGTGGACCACATCGGCGGCGTCGGCGAGCTGAGCCGGGCCCAGGGCCACGACGTCCCGGTGCGCATCCACGACCACGACCGCCACATGCTCCTGGACCCCATCGGCACCAGCGGCACCCTCGGGCAGATCCTGGACTATGAGGATCTCGACCTCCGCCCGCCCGAGCTGCTCTCGGGCCTCGACGACGGCGAGCGGGTCTCGGGAGCGGGCATGACCTTCACTGCCATCCACACTCCGGGCCACACCCAGGGCTCGACGTGCTTCCTTCTCGAGGCCGACGGCGAGCCACCGCTCCTCTTCACCGGCGACCACCTGTTTGCCGGCTCCATCGGGCGCACCGACCTGCCCGGCGGCAACCACGCCCAGCTCATGGCGTCGATGGTGGAAAAGATCCTCCCCCTTGACGACGCAGTCCAGGTCCTCCCCGGCCATGGCGACACCACCACCATCGGCAAGGAGCGGGCCACCAACCCGTTCCTCTTGGAGCTGCGCCAGCCCTGACCAACTGGTGACACTTCGACACGCCCCTGCGTGTCGAAGTGTCACCGGTGGCCGGCGTCACGCCGGCGCCGGCAGCCACCTCTTCGAGCGGTACCAGTCGATGTTGTCGGCCACGGCGCCGGCGAAGTCGGTGCAGGCGAAACGGAAGCCGGTGGACTCGAGGGCCTCGGTGGACAGGCGGTTGTTCCGGTTCGTCTTGGTCATGAGCCGGAGCCGGTCGGGGGTGAACAGGATGGCCGGCTCCAGCCCGTTGGCCACGAAGTGCTCGTGCACCTTGCGGCGCCGGTCCTCGTCGAGTCCGGCGCCGCCGACCTCGACCTCCATCCCGAAGCAGCCAGCCAGCACCGCGGCCACGTCGTGGCTCGACGGGTAGATGCCGTCGACCACGTTGAAGGCCCGACCGTCCACCCCGGGCACCACGGCCAGGTGGGCGCAGGCGCGGAGAAGGTCGTCGATGTGGACCAGGCGCTGCTCCATCGGTTCGGGGGCCACCCCCAGCCGGGGCAGGCCGGCCGCCCGCTCGATGGCGGTGTCGAGGATGGCACTGGCCAGCAGCTTGGTGGCACCCGGCCCGTAGACGGTGACCGGACGGAGCACCACGACCGGCAGGCCGGCGCGGCCCCGGGCCCACACCTCCTGCTCAGCCCCCCACTTGGCCTTGCCGTAGCCGCGGCTGGCGCTGGGTTCGACGTCCTCACGCACCGGCACGGGGAGCTGGCGCTCCTCGCCGTAGATCGACGTCGAGCTCATGTGCACGAACCGGTCCAGCCGACCGCCGGCGGCGGCATCGAGCAGGCGGGAGGTGGCCACGATGTTGTTGCGGTCCATCTCGTCCTGTGACGACTTGGAGCTGGACGCCCCGGCCAGGTGGAACACATGGGTGATCCCCGCACACAAGGCGGCCAGGTCGTCGACCACCAGGTCGGCAGCCTGGTACTCGGCCTCAAGGGCAAGGTCGTGGGGCCGGGGCCGCCGGCCGGTGGCCCGCACCCGCCACCCCTCTGCCAGCAGGGCGGGCACGAGCCGGGCGGCGATGAAACCGGTGGTGCCGGTCACCAGCGCGAAAGGTTGCTCAATCACGGTCGTAGACTGCCATCCCGACATGGGCACGTCCGTCTTCTTCAACCCCGAGTGCAGCAACTGCCGGACGGCGCAGGCCATCCTCGCCGAGCGCGGTGTGGAGGTCGACTACATCCGCTACCTCGAGACCGCCCCGACGCGCGCCGACCTCGAGGCCGTACTGGTCAAGCTGGGCACCGACGACCCACGCGACATCGTCCGCGACAAGGAGCCTGTCTACGCCGAGCTCGGGCTCGCCGGCGCGGACCGCGACCAGCTGCTCGACGCCATGGCCGCCCACCCCATCCTCATCCAGCGCCCGATCGTCATCCACGGCGACCGGGCCGTCGTCGCCCGTCCGCCCGAGCGGCTCCTTGAGCTACTCGATCATGCCGGCCCCAACGACGAGTAGAGGGCCTCGACCAACCGCTCCGAACGCCGGTCGACTCCGAGCGACGCGGTGAGCTGGTTCATCACGTAGGCGAACCCGACGCCCCGGGCCCGGTCGGCGAAGGCCACCGAGCCGCCGGCGCCCTCATGGCCGAAGCTGCCGGGGACGCTCGCCGCCGTCGACAGTGAGAACCCGAGCCCGAAGCTGGTGTCGAGGGCCAGGACCCGGTCCGGGCCGGACACGTGGGCGCGGGCCGCCTCGTCGAGCGTGGCCGCCGCCAGGATCCGGTCACACGCCAGCTCGCCGTAGAAGCGGGCCAGGCCCTGAGCCGTGGCGATTCCGTTGGCCGCCGGCCACTCGGCCTGATGGAGCGCGGGGTCGTTGAAGGACTCAACGTCGAACTGGCCCTGCGGGTTGGAGAAGGCCTGGAAGGTCAGCGAACCGAGGTCGAAGAGGGCCTCGGCGAACCGCAGCACCGCATCGTCGCCGGCGAGACCGCCAAGGTCGAAGCGGGCCGGTACCAGGCGGGCCACGGTGGGTTCCCGTTCGGGCGGCAGCCCGATCCACAAGTCGAGCCCCAGCGGGCCGGACACGTCGTCGGCCAGCACGGTCCCCAGGGTCCGCCCGGACACCCGCCGTACCACCTCGCCCACGAGCCAACCGAAGGTCAGGGGGTGGTAGCCGTGGGCCGTGCCCGGCTCCCACCGGGGCGCCTGGGCGGCCAGGCGGGCCGCGACCAGGTCGTGGTCGTGGCCCTCGGCGAAGGTGATCGGGAGGTCGAACACCGGAAGGCCGGCCTGGTGGGTCAGGAGGTGGCGGGTGGTGACCCGGTCCTTGCCCGCGGCGGCGAACTCGGGCCACACGTCGGCGACCGGCGCGTCGATGTCGAGCAGCCCACGCTCCCAGAGCAGCAGGGCACAGGTCGCGGCCGGCCCCTTTGTGGCCGAGTACACCAGGACAGGGGTGTCCCCGGTCCACGCTCGCCCGGTCGTGACATCCGCCGGCCCACCCCAGAGGTCGACCACCACCTGACCGTCCACCACCACCGAGACGGCGGCCCCGGCCTCCCCCGGGTCGACGAAGTTGGCGGCGAACGCCACGCCCACCGCTTCGAAGCCGGCGGCGCACGTTCCTCCGATGCTGGTCACCGTCATACTGCGACGGTACGCCGCGGGCCTCGACGGGTACGGTCGAGGTGTGCCCACATCGCCCAGCCACGCGACCACGGTCATCGCCGGCCGGTACCGCCTGGAAGGGCCGCTCGGCCGGGGTGGGATGGCCGAGGTCCGGGCGGGCACCGACCTGCGGCTCAAGCGCCCGGTGGCGGTGAAGCTCCTGCTCCCCGAGATGGCGGCGCGGGACGACATCCGCCGGCGGTTCGAAGCCGAGGCTCGGGCATCGGCGTCCTTCAATGACCCCCACGCCGTCGCCGTCTTCGACACGGGCGAGCACGAGGGCCAGCCGTACATCGTCATGGAACGCCTGCCCGGCGAGACGCTGGCCGACCGGATCCGGGCCGGTCCCGCCGACCCGGCATGGCTGGCCCTGGTGGCCCGGGAGGTGCTGGGCGCGCTCGGCGCCGCCCACGCCGCCGGCCTGGTCCATCGCGACGTGAAGCCCGGCAACATCCTGATCACGGCCGACGACCACGCCAAGATCGCCGACTTCGGCATCGCCAAGAGCCTGGACGAAGCCCCGGGAACGGTGGATCTCACCGGGACGGGCCAGCTTCTCGGCACCCCGGCCTACTTGTCGCCGGACCGTCTCGAGGGCGGCCCGGCCACCGCCCAGTCCGACCTCTACGCCCTGGGTGTCGTACTGTACGAGGGGCTCACGGGCCGGTGCCCCTTCCCCGGCGACACGCCGCTGGCCATCGCCCGGGCCGTGGTCGCCGGCCAGCACCAACCGCTCGACGAGGCCCGTCCCGGGCTCGACCCGGCGCTGGTGGCCGTCGTCGAGCGGGCTATGGCCGCCGACCCCGAAGAGCGGTACCCGTCGGCGGCAGCGATGGCGGCGGCGCTTGCCCCGGCCGCTCCGAGCACGGCGGGTGGCACTGGCGAGCCGACGCTGCTCAACGCGCGTCTCGGCCCGGCCACCGAGATCCTCGATCGCCGCGACCTCACCATCGCCGCGCCGGTCCCCATGGCGGCCGCCCCCGGCACGTTGGCCCGGCCCCGGTTCCGCGCTCCGCTCGCCATCCTGCTCGGGATCATCCTGCTGGCCGCACTGATCGGTAGCTTCCGCAGCCGGTCGTCCGCCGACCGCACGGCCAACCCTGCGGCGCAGAGCACCACGCCCACCACCACGCTTTCCCTGTCCGCCAAGCTGCGGGCCGCCGCCGGCCGGCTCGGCCCCGCCGACGGGGCACGGGCCGCCGACCTGGCGACCAGCCTCCGGTCGGTCGCCGACGCGGTCGACGCCGGCGGTGGCGGTGGCGGGGCCCAGGCCACCGGGGCCATGGCGGCCATCGGCGCCTGGCGCCTCACCGGCCAGCTCTCCGACGCCGCCGCGTCCTCCACGATCGACCTGCTCAGCCAGGTGCCGGGGGCCACCATCCTCGATGCCCCATTGGCGCCGACGAGACCGGTCCCGACGGCGCCGGCCACGACCAAGGCCAGGGGCAAGGCCAAAGGCAAGGACTGAGCGGGCGGCCTACTTCTCCTTGCGCACCAACCAGCGCAGGCGCTTGGCCCCTTCGAAGGCCGCCTCGCCGGCCAGTTGGCCGATGCTCGTCGACAGGGTCGGGTACACGTGGATCAGGCTGGCCAGCTCGGCCAGCTTCTTGCCCTCGTTGATGCCCATGGCCAGCTCATGGATCATCTCGCCGGCCGCCGGGGCCAGGATGTGGGCCCCGACCAGCTTGCCCTTGGCCGTGACCACGATGATGGCCCCTTCCGAGGCCCCGTCGGCCCGCGCCCGGTCCGAGTGGGCCAGCTCCATCCGGTAGACCTCGACGTCCTCGCCGTGCTTCTGTTCGGCCTCGGCGACGGTCAGGCCGGCGTGAGCCAGCTCGGGGTCGGTGAACGTGCACCAGGGCACGAAATCGGTGACCTTGCCCTTGCCGGGGAAGAAGGCGTCCCGGACGGCCCGCACCGCCTCGTAGGCCGCCGAATGGGTGAAGAGGAAGCGCCCGGCCACGTCGCCGGCGGCGTAGATCGACGGCACGCTCGTCCGCATGCGCTCGTCGATCTCGATGCCCCGCCGGCCCACCTTGACCCCGACCTCCTCCAGCCCGAGACCCTCGACGTTGGGCCGGCGGCCCACCGCCACCAGCAGCTCCTCGGCCTCCCACCTGGCCGGTTCGCCGCCCTCGGCGCCGTAGACGATCTTGCGGCCGTCGGCGACGGCCACCCGCTCGGTGGCCACGTTCAGCCGCAGGTCGACCCCCTCGGCGCGCAGCATTGACGTGAGGGTGGCCACCAGGTCGGGCTCGTCGCGCGGGAGGATGCCCGGGCCCTTCTGGAGCACCGTCGTGCGGATGCCGAGGCGGGTGAAGGCCTGGGCCATCTCGATGGCGATGGGCCCACCGCCGATCATGACCATGCTCTTCGGGGCCCGCTCGATCTCGAACACGCTCTCGCTCGTCAGGAACCCGGCCTCCTTCAGGCCGTCGAGCGGCGGCGTGAGGGGGCGGCTGCCGGTGCAGACCAGGATGTAACGGGCCTCTAGGGTGCGGTCCTGGCCGACCAGCTCCACCGTGTTCGGGCCAGTGACCCGGGCCTGGCCGGCGATGATCTCCAGGCCCATGGCCCGGAAGCGCTCCGGGTCGTCGTCGGACGTGGCCAAGTCCTGCTGGATGGACCGGATCCGCTTCCAGACCAGCGAGGTGTCGATCTCGCCCGGGTCGACCGAAGGCAGGCCGTACCGGTCGGCCACCTTCATGGTGTGGGCCGCCTTGGCCGAGGCCAGCAGGGCCTTGGACGGCACGCAGCCGGTCCACAGGCAGTCACCGCCCACCCGGCCCCGCTCGATGACGGCCACCCGCAGGCCGATGGTGGCGGCGAACTCGGCGCCGACCATCCCCCCGGATCCCATCCCGATAATGACCAGGTCGTACCGGCTCGCCATGGCAGAGGCCCCCCTCCCTCGCAGACGGTTTCGGACCTTATCGCCGTAAGCTGCGAACCGTGCCCAACGGCCAGGACGCCACCGGCGTCGACGTCATCTTCGCCATCGCTTTGGTCGGCACCCTGTTCATGCTGGCCCGGCGCTGGCGGGCGTTCTGGGACGCCGACCTCACCGGCGACGACCGGCGCCTGGCCACCCAGTGCGCGGTCTTCGTCGTCCCACCTGTGGTCGTGCTCCTCCACGAGCTCGGCCACGTGCTCGGGGCCCGGATGGTGGGCGGCACCGTCCTCGGCTTCCACTACGGGCTGGTCGAGGGCTCGGTCCGGGTCGCCGGGGGCCTGTCCGACGCCGCGTTCTGGTGGGTGGCCCTGTCGGGCAATGTGGTCGGGGCAGGGGTCGGGCTGGCCATGGGCGTCGCCGGCGCGCGTGGCGGCGGCCTGCCCCGAGCCCTCCGGCGGGTGCTGATCATGGGTGGGCTGCTGCAGGTGGCCTACCAGCTCGTCGTGTACCCGCTGCTCTCCCTCTCGGCCCGTTTCGGCGACTGGTTGGCCATCTACGACTTCGGGGCCACCCCGGTCCTCAGCACCGTCACCGCCATGGTCCACCTCGCCCTCCTCGTCGCCATCTGGCGCTGGTGGCGGGCGTCGGTGCGCCGGACGCTGTTCACGATCGACCACGGCCAGGGCGACGAAGTGGCCCGGCTCGAAGCGGCGACGGTGGCGACGCCACAGGACCCGCAGGCGGCCATGGAGCTGGCCGTCGTGTACGCCCGCAGCGGCGAGATGTCGCTGGCCCGCGAGACCCTCGACGCCGCGGCGAAGAACCCGGGCCTGACCGGGCCGGGCGCCGCCCGCCTCGACCTGGCCCGGGCCCGGCTGGCCATCATCGAGGACCGGTGGAGCCAGGCGTACGTGGCCGCCCAGGCCGGGCTGGCCCATCTCGCCCCCGACGACGCCGGCGAGGTCGCCCAGCGCCTGTGGGCCAACGTCGGCCTGGCCCTGGGGCTCCTCGGCCGGGCCGACCAGGCGTTGGAGGCGTTCGGCCACGTCCGGCCGCCGATCGCGGACGACCCGCGGGTCCTGTACGAGCGGGGCCGGTCCCGCATCGCCGTCGGCGACCGGGTCGGGGGCCACGCCGACCTCTACGGCGTCATCGACGCCCGCCCGGAGGGCGACCTCCTGCGCCAGTGGGCCGAGGCCCTGCTCGAAGGCCGGGAGCCGGCGCCGCCCGACGACAGCGACCGGCCCAACTACGCCCGGCGCACCAAGGCGCCGCCGGCGCCGATCGCCGGCGTCTGACCGTTACCGCGGCGCGATGACCGGCAGGGCCTTGATGATGGGCTCCAGCTCGCCACGGGTCACCACGTTGTCGAACCGGGCCGCCACCTTCCCGTCGGCGCCGATGACGAACACCCACGGCTCCTGGAGCTCGTCGTTGCGGTACACCCAGTCGGCGGCGGACTTGTTGACGGTCATGGTCTGAAAGTCACGCCAGACCTCGACGTGCACGAAATCGGCCCGGTTCGGGTACTGGTGGGCCAGCTCCTCGACCAGGTCGGTGATGGGGCCGCAGAACCGGCTGGTGCAGTAGACGGGGGTCGAGAAGACCACGACTACCGGGCGCTTGGCGGCAAGGGAGGAGGCGATGGTCGTGCGGTGGAGGTCCGGGTCGGGGATGTCGCCGCTCCCCCCTCGGGAGTCGATGGCGGCTTTCGGGGTGTCGGGCGTGGTGAGGGTGAGGGACTCCGTCGCCAGCGCGGCGTCGCCCGGGCCGGGGACGGCATGGGTGGGGTTGACGGCGAACGCACCCTTCCCGCGCTGGGCCTTCCCGTCGATCGTGGCCGTCACCTCGACCTCCCAGAACCCGGCCTTGTCGAAGCTGGTCTGGGCCCCGTACACCCCCCGGGTGTCCGATGAGCGCACGATCTGGGCGGCCGCCGGCGGCGGCGACGGGATGACCGACCCGAAGATGGGCAGGTAGGAGGCGGTGACCGCCGGCCCGAACGGCTGCTGGTTCACCCCTTCCTTGGTGCCGACGTAGGAGAACCGGAGGTCGACGGTGCCGTAGCCGATGAGCCGCTGGTCGTTGGTGATCAGCCCGACGATGAAGCGGGTCGGGGCACCGGTGGCCAGGTCGTAGCTGGCCACCTGGACGGCCAGGCCGCCCGCCTTCGACCCGGAGCCGCCCGAGCAGGCGACCAGGACAGCCAGCACGGCGCTAGCAGCGAGGAGGCGTCGGCAGCGCATGGGCTTCATCTGACGCAGGCCGGCGCGGTGATGGCAAGTCGCCCCAGCGCGCTGCGGTAGACGTCGGCCAGCGCCAGGAGGTCGCCAACCAGGCTCGGCGGTCCGCTGTCCAGCTCGGACTCGACCTTCTCCTTGGCCTGGAGGAGCACGGCGGCCTGGGCCCGGTCGACGCCCTCCACGCCTCGGGCCACGGTGTGCAGCGCCTCGTGGGCGCGGTCGAAGAAGAGGCGGCGGGCCGACGAGGGGTCGGCCGCCGCCTGGCACAGGGCGGCGTGGGCGTCGACCAGGCGGGCGACGGTCACCCGGTCACCGCCGACCGTCACCGTGCCCGCCCCCTTGGTCGACCCGCCGCAGGCCGTGGCCAGCACCAGCAGGGCCGGCAGGGCGACCCGCCTCAGCACCGGCGCAGCACCCGCAACGAGCCGGCGCCAGCGTCGGGAAGCGGCTCGAAGCGGCCCGACTCGCCGGCCCGGCACCAGATCTCGTACGGCGGGCGCCCGCCAGCCGCGGGGTCCTCGAACACGTCGTGGATGGCCAGCAGGCCGCCCACGGCCACGAGGGGCGCCCAGGCCTCGTAGTCGGCGTGGGCCGGCTGGTGGCCGTGGCCACCGTCGATGAAGACCATGCCCAGCCGAGTTTGCCAGTGGCCGGCGACGACCGTCGACTCGCCGACGACGGCCACGACCGTTGCCTCCAGGCCGGCCGCCTCGATGGTGCGCCGGAACGCCGGCAGGGTGTCGACCCGCCCGGTCCCGGGGTCGACCAGGGCCGGGTCGTGGTGCTCCCACCCGGCCTGGTTCTCCTCCGACCCCCGGTGGTGGTCGACGCAGAACACCACGGTGCCGGCCCGCTCGGCGGCGTCGCCCAGGTAGACGGCCGACTTCCCGCACCACGACCCGATCTCCAGCAACGGGCCGGCGCCGGCCGCCTCGAGCGCGGCGGCGTGCAGGGCCAGGCCTTCGTCGTCGGGCATGAAGCCCGGCGCCTGGCGGGCGACCTCAAGCCGGTCGGCCCGCACCCCCTCAGCCCTTCTCGGTAACCCCGGCGCTGTCGAGGGTGGCCATCTCCCTCAGGATCTTGGCCGCCGCCTGGACCAGCGGCGCAGCCAGGACCGCACCCGTGCCCTCGCCCAGCCGCAAGCCGAGGTCGAGCAGTGGTTCCAGCCCGAGGTACTCGAGCGCGGCGGTGGCGCCGGGCTCGGTTGACCGGTGGCCGGCGACGCAGTAGTCGAGGCAGCCGGGCGCCAGCGCAGCGGCCGCCAGCAGCGCGGCCAGGGCGATGACACCGTCGACCACGACGGGCACCCGAGCCGCGGCGCCTCCCACGATGAACCCGGCCAGCGCGGCGATCTCGAGGCCGCCGACCGCAGCCAGCGTCTCCAGGGGGCCGGCGCCGGCGACGCCGGAGGCGGCGGCCTCGACGACGAGCCGCTTGCGCCGGAGCGTGACATCGTCGATGCCCGTCCCCCGCCCGGTCACCTCGGCCGCCGACCGGCCGGTGAAGGCGGCGATGAGGGCGGCCGACGCAGTGGTGTTGGCGATGCCCATGTCGCCGGTGACGAGGCCGCGGGCGCCGCCGGCCACCGCCTCTGCCGCCACGGCGGCGCCGACGTCGAGCGCCTGGGTGGCCTCGTCGACCGACATGGCCGGGCCGGTGGCCAGGTTGGCCGTCCCGTGGCGGACCTTGCGCACCAGCAGCCCGGGCGCTGGCGACAGGTCGGCGGCCACACCCACGTCGACCACCAGCACGTCGGCGCCGGCGTGGCGGGCCAGCACGTTCACGGCGGCGGCGCCGGCGGCGAACGCGGCCACCATCTGGGCGGTGACCTCCTGCGGCCAGGGCGTCACGGCCTCGGCGTGCACGCCGTGGTCGCCGGCGAAGACCGCCACCAGCACCGGCTCGGGGACGGGCGGCGGGCACTCGCCGGCGATGCCGGCGAGGGCGATGCCGACCGTCTCCAGCCGGCCCAGCGCGCCCCGGGGCTTGGCCAGCCGGTCGTGCAGCTCGGCGGCCTCGGCCGCGGCGCCGGCGTCGGGCGGGGTGAGGCGGGCGACCGCGTCGGCGAAGCTCACCCTCCCGCCGGCACGGTCGGCTCGGGCTGGTGGGCGAACATCAGGCGGTTGAAGATGAAGAACTTGCCCACCCACAGGATCCCGAAGGACCCGAGGGCGGCGCCGTTGACGATCAGGCGGGTGACCAGTTCCGACGTCGAGTGGCTGTGGGCGTAGGTCTCCGCGTAGTCGGCCGCCCACGTCGAGAAGATCAGGCCCAGGAGAGCCAGGCTCCAGAAGGGCACGATCTCCTTCATCAGGTGCGACTTGCCCGTCTTGCCCCAGGCCCACGCCCGGTTGAGGTAGTACGACGGGACCGCCGAGACACAGACGGCGATGATGTTCGACGTCCGGGCCGACCAGAACGACTGGGCCACGAACAGGACGATCTGCGACACGATCACCGAGACGACCGACACCAGGCTGTACCGGATCATCTTCCGCCCCGCCGGCGTGCGCGAGCGATCAAGCAGGGATCGGGGGGAGAGGGCCACCACGGTGATCGTATCGGCCGGTCGCGACCCCGACTCAAGCACCCAGCGATCTGGCTGCACTCACGTGTCTATTCGACCGTCAGTGCTGCCATATCGATATATGTCACACCCTCCCGTCATCATGTCCACCATGGAAACCATGCGCCGACTGGCCGAGCAGCACCACGGCCTCATCTCGCGCGAGCTGGCGCTCGCCTATGGCATGAACTCGAACCAGATTGGCGCTCGCCTCCGGCGGGGCACGTGGGAGCGGATGGCCCGAAACGTGTACCGGATCCCGGGGTCGGTGCCGACATGGGAACAACGAATGCTGGCTGCCGTATGGGCAACAGGCCGACATTCGGCCGCGTCGCGACGATCCGCAGCCGCGCTTTGGATGCTCCCGGGCTTCGGCAGGGGTCCGCTGGAAGTGACCCAAGCCCGCGGCCCGAGCTCCCGGTACCCGACGCTCGGGGTCCACGACTCACGCTTCCTGCCTCCTCACCAGATCCGGGTCGTCAACGCCATCCCGACGACATGCCCGGAAAGGACCTTCCTCGACCTCTGCGGGCTTCTCCACCCGGCCCGCGCCGAGCGGGCGCTCGACAACGCCCTCGCCATGGGCCTCACCACCGTCAACCTGCTCGGCCTCATGCTGGCCGAGACCGGCGCACGAGGACGCCCCGGCACCGCCAACCTACGAGGGCTGCTCGCCGTGCGGACCGCCGACTACGTTCCGCCTGCGTGTGAGCTCGAAGCCCTCGTCGCCGGCGTCCTCGAGGGCGCCGGGCTCGCGGTGCCAGATCGGCAGGAATGGGTCGGGGGCACCAGGGCGCCGGCGGGCCGGGTCGACTTCGTGGACCGGGCGGCCCGGGTCGTGATCGAGGCCGACAGCCGGCGCTACCACTCGTCGTGGCTCGACGTGCAGGCCGACCATCAGCGCGATCTTGTCCTCGCCGCGGCCGGCTGGCGGATTCTCAGAGTGAACTGGCACCAGCTCATCAAAGAACCCGAGCTGTTCATCGCCGCCGTCAAGGCCTACCGCCGGCAGGCCGCCGCCTGATCTGGCTGCACTCACATGCCTATTGACCCGCCACTGCAGCCAGATCGGCGGGGGGCGGCGGTAGCCTCGACCACGATGAGCCAGCAGACGACCGTAGAGGCCCTGGGGATCGCGGTGGCCTGCGGGGTGCCGGTGCTGCTGTGGGGGGCGCCGGGCACGGGCAAGACGTCGGCCATCAACGCCATGGCCATCGAGATGGGGTGGCCGTGCGAGACGGTGATCGCCGCCATCCGGGAGCCGTCGGACTTCGCCGGCCTGCCGATCGTGACCGATGGCGAGGTCCGCTTCGCCCCGCCCCGGTGGGCGCAGCGGCTGGCGGCCCAGGGCCGAGGCCTGTTGTTCCTCGACGAGATCTCGACGGCCCCGCCGGCCGTGCAGGCCGCCCTCCTGCGGGTCGTGCTCGAGCGGGTGGTGGGCGACCTGCCCCTGCCCCCCGACGTGGTGGTCATCGCCGCCGCCAACCCGCCCGAGCAGGCCGCCGACGGGTGGGACCTGGCCGCGCCGCTGGCCAACCGGTTCTGCCACCTCGACTGGACCGTGGAGCCGGCGGCCTTCGCCCAGGCCCTGGTCAGCGGGTTCGAGGCGCCGAAGGTCCCCACCCTCCCGCCGACCTGGGTCGACGACATCCCCTACGCCCGGGGCCTGGTCTCGGCCTTCCTCACCGTCCGGCCGGGGCTGGCCTGCGAGCTGCCGACGGACGCGGCCCGGGCCGGCCGGGGCTGGCCGAGCCCCCGCACCTGGGACATGGCGGCCCGCCTCTGGGCGGCCGCCGGCGCCGCCGGCGCCAGCACCGAGGCCGAGACGGCCCTGCTGACGGGCGCCGTCGGCGAGGGCCCGGGCATCGAGCTGCTCATGTGGCACCTGGAGATGGACCTCCCCGACCCGGAGGACGTCCTGGCCGACCCCGACGCCTTCGAGGTCCCCGAGCGCCACGACCGGGCCCACGCCGTCCTCTCGTCGGTGGCCGCCGCCGTCGCCGCCAACTCCACCCCGCAGCGGTGGTTGGCCGGCTGGAAGGTGGTGGCCAAGGTAGGCGAGCACGCGCCCGACGTCGGCGCTGTCGCGGCGCGGGTCCTGGCCCAGTGCCGGCCACCGGGCGTCGCCGCCCCGCCCGAGGTGAAGCTCTTCCTCCCCCTGCTCAAGGACGCTGGCTGGCTCGACGGGATGCGGGGCTGAGCCGTACGGGGATCCACGGACTAGCCTGGACGCTCCCGTGGAGCTGAATACCCACAAGGTGCTGGCGGCCCGGTTGTGGGCCGTCGGGCGCTTCCCGTACCTGACCGCTGCCCTCTTCGCGTCCCCCGTGATCTCGTCGCCCGGGTTGCACGGCGCCGCGGTCGACGAGTCGTGGCGGTTGTACGTGGACCCCGAGTTCGTCGACGCGACCAGCGTCGAGATCCTGGGCGGCCTCCTGGTCCACCACGCCGGCCATCTGGTGCGTGACCACGCCGGCCGAGCCAAGCACCTGGGCGTCAACCGCAAGATGAGCAAGGACTGGGCGCTGGCCGCCGACGCCGAGATCAACGACGACCTGATCGGCACCGGCCTGCGCCTGCCCGACGATCGCGTCGTGCCCCACGAGCTGGGCTGGAAGCCGGGCCGGCTGGCCGAGGAGTACTTCCACACTGCCCATACGCACACCGACCGCGAGCCTGAGTGCGGCAGCGGTTCCGACGGCGAGACGCGCGAGTGGGAGTTGCGGGGCAACCAGGTCAGCGGCCTCCCTCCGGGCGAGCAGCACCTGCTGCGGTCCCAGGTGGCCACGGCCGCCCTCCGGTACGCCAAGGGCGGCATCGGCCGCCTCTCCGCCGGCTGGCGGCGCTGGGCCGAGGACATGCTCGACCCCAAGGTCGACTGGCGGCGGGTGCTGGCCGCCGAGATCCGCAAGGGCCTGTCCACGGTCAGCGGCCGGGTGGACTACACCTACCGCCGGCCGTCGCGGCGGGCGTCGGCCAGCCCCGGCATCATCATGCCGGCCCTAGAGCGCCCGGTCCCCGAAGTCGTCGTCCTGTGCGACACCTCGGGCAGCATGGGCGCCGGCGAACTGGCCACCGTCCTCGCCGAGGTCGACGGCCTCCTGAAGGGGGTCGGCCTGGCCCGCAACCGGGTGCGGGTGATGGCGGTCGACGCCGCCGTCCAGAGCGTCCAGCAAGTCACCAGTGCCCGGCAGATCAACCTGGTCGGTGGCGGGGGCACCGACATGAGCGCCGGTCTCGCCGCCGCGACCCGGCTCCGCCCGAGGCCGTCGGTGGTCGTCATCCTGACCGACGGGATGACCCCATGGCCGATCGACCCGCCGAAGGGCATCCAGGTGGTGGTGGGCCTGATCGGCAACCGGAACCAGGGCGGGCGCGTCTGGGCCGCACCGGCATGGGCCCGGGTCGTCCCCATCGACGCCGCGGCCTGAGCCCAGACCTGTGTCCCGCACGCTGCGCTGGTCCGACGCGATCCCCGAGTCGACGGCCGTCATCGACTGCGGCGGCGAGCAGCACCGCGTCACCTGGCGGCGGGGCAAGGTCGTGCTGGAAGCCCACGACCTGGGCGCCGAGCGGACCATGCTGATCTTCGGCGGGGAGCTGTGCCAGTGCATGCGCGTCCTGGAGATGTGGGTGGAGCAGTTCCGCATGCCCGACGACCTGTACGCCCAGATGCCCAACTGGCTGGGCGAGAACGCCTACCTCGTGCCCCCCGAGCTCGACCTGCCCCGGCGGCTGGCCATGGCCCGGCGGTGGGAACGGGCGTGGAAGTTCGAGTCCTGGCTGCACACCAAGCAGTCCGACCTGCTGGCCGCCGAGCTGAAGGACAAGGCCCTGGGCCCCCTCCGCCAGCACATCGCCGCCTGGAAGCCGCGCACGGGCGCCCGGGTCGTGTCCGGCTGCCAGGTGACGCTGCTGCCGACGCCTCACACTCCCGGCGTCGAAGGAAGCACCGACCGGGTGGCCATGCGGGCCACGGCCCGCCTGCACGGCCGGTGGCTGGTCGACGTGTGGTCGCGGGGCATCGCCGTGGTGGACGACGCCTTCGTCGTCCGGCTCGAAGCGGTGCGGGCACTCGACGACCTCACCGTCAGCGCCGTCCGCTGGGAGCCCAACGGCGTCGGCACCTGGAGTGCCCGCGCCGCCCTGGCCCGGGTCTGGCGCGACAGTGGGCCCGAGGGTGGCTGGCACCTGGCGTGGGACGCGACGTGAGCGGCCCGGGAGGCGGCGCCGGCCAGGCCAGCGACCAGGCCACCGAGATCCGGGCCGAGCAGGCCGTCGTCGACCACGCGTACCAGCGCCTCGAGGCCATGCGGGCCGAGGCCCGGGCCCTGGCGTCGGACGTGCTCGACCAAGGCGCCGGCGGCACGTTCGCCAACCGCATCGAGCGCGACGTGCGCATGGAGGTCACGGGCCGGCGCCTGGCCGACCTCCAGGTGGGCGAGGCCGGCCTGGTCTTCGGCCGGATCGACCCCACCGCCGGCGACCGGCTCTACATCGGCCGCTTGGCCGTCGCCGACGAGGACAACGAGCCCCTCGTCGTCGACTGGCGGGCGCCGGCGGCCGAGCCGTTCTACCGGGCGACGGCTCGCCACGCCATGGGCCTGGCCCGCCGGCGCCACCTGATCCTGCGGGGCCGCCAGGTCATCGGCCTCGACGACGAGCTGCTCGGCCAGCGCCGGCCGGCCGGCGACGGCGACGACGACGCCGGCCGCGGCGACGCGCCCGACCTGGTCCTGGTAGGCGAGGGGGCCCTGCTCGCCGCCCTCGACCGCTCCCGCACCGGCCGCATGGGCGACATCGTGGCCACCATCCAGCGGGAGCAGGACGAGATCATCCGGGCGCCACTCCCGGGCATCCTGGTCGTTCAGGGCGGGCCGGGCACGGGCAAGACGGCCGTCGTCCTGCACCGGGCCGCCTACCTGCTCTACACCCACCGTTTCCCCCTGGAGCGCTCCGGGGTCCTGCTGGTCGGCCCCAACCGCATCTTCCTCCGCTACATCGAAGCCGTCCTCCCCGCCCTGGGCGAGCACAGCGTCACGCTGGCCACGCCGGCCAGCCTGGTCGGCACGGCGGTCCACGGCACGGACACCGCGGCGGCGGCCCGGGTCAAGGGCGACCCCCGCATGGCCGGCGTGGTGGCGCGCGCCGTCGCCGACCGCGGCCGGGGGCTCCCGCGGGAAACCTCCGTCCTGCTCCACGGGGACCGCCTCGTCCTGTCCACCGAGGCCTCCTGGCGCATCGCCGGCCAGGCCAAGCGCCGGCCCGGCACCCACAACGCCCGCCGGGCCGTCGTCGAGCGCCTGGTGGCCCGCCACCTCCACCAGCAGGCCCGGGTCGACGAGGAGGGCGACGACCCGGCGGCGTTCGAGGAGCTCATCCTGCGCCAGCGGCCGGTGGTGGAAGCCCTCGAACGGATGTGGCCGGTCCTGACGCCGGAGGAGGTCCTCCACGACCTCTACGGGTCGCCGGCGCTCATCCGCTCGGCGGCCGGCAAGACCCTCACCGACGACGAGCAGCAGCTCCTCTACCGCCGGCGCAGCGCCCGGGCCGGGGAGGCGGCGTGGACCGAGCCCGACCTGCCGTTGCTCGACGAGGCATCGGTGGCGCTGGGGCCGCCGCCGGCGCGACGGCGTGCCGGGAGGCGCCTGGGCGGTGACGAGAACCGCCGGCTGGAGTACCAGCGGGTCATGGCCGACCTTCCCGACCTCGACCCCCAGATGCGCCGCGACGTCCTCCGCCACCTGGAGCAGGGCGACATCGGCGTCGAGGACGAGCACCTCGACCCCCGTACCCGCACGTACGGCCACGTGCTGGCCGACGAGGCCCAGGACCTGTCCCCGATGCAGCTGCGCATGCTGGCCCGGCGCTGCCCGGCCGGGTCGATGACCCTCGTCGGCGACCTGGGCCAGGCCAGCGGCCCCTGGGCCCCCACCACCTGGGACGACGTCCTGGCCCATCTCCCGGTCCGCCGGCCCCCCTCGCGCACCGAGCTGTCGGTCAACTACCGGACACCCGCCGAGGTCATGGACCTAGCCGCCCGCGTCCTGGCTGCGGCCACGCCGGGGCTCCTGCCGCCGGCCTCGGTGCGCAGCGCCGGCCTCGACCCGCTGGTCACCGAGGTAGCCGCCGGCACCCTCGTCGAGGCGGTGGCGGCCATCGCCGCCGCCGAGCGGGAGGCGGTGGGCGACGGGAAGGTGGCCGTCATCTGCCCCGCCGGCCTGGTCGGCGCGCTCGGCCGCGCCCTCCCGGCGGTCCCGGAGGGTGCCGGGGTGCTCGACGTGCCCGTCGCCCTGCTGGCCGTCGACCAGGCCAAGGGCCTGGAGTTCGACGCCGTGGTCCTCGTCGAGCCGGCGGCGATCGTCGCCGAAGGCACGCCCACCACCGGTCGGCGGGCCCTCTACGTGGCCATGACGCGGACCACGCGCCGCCTGCATATCGTCCACGCCGAGCCGCTGCCGGCGGAGCTGCGCGGGGCGGGTGCCACAATGGCCGGGTGACGGCTCCTCCCCCGGTCCCGAGCTGGGCCATCGAGCCGGTCGGTCCCCTCCACGGCGACGTTCGCATCAGCGGCTCCAAGAACGCGGTCAGCAAGCTCATGGTGGCCGCGCTGCTGGCCGAGGGGCCGAGCACGATCACCAACGCCCCCCGGCTGGGCGACGTGGAGATCACCGCCGGCATGCTCCGCTCGGTCGGTGCCGAGGTCGAGATCGACGGCGACCGCGTGACCATCGACGCCAGCGCCCTGGGCGAGAGCCGCATCCCGGTCTCCTACAGCGGCCTGAACCGGATGCCGATCCTGCTGGTCGGGCCCCTGCTCCACCGCATCGGCGAGGCGTTCGTGCCCTTCGTCGGCGGGGACCGCATCGGGCTCCGCCCGGTCGACTTCCACGTCGACGCCCTGCGCCAGTTCGGTGCCGAGGTCGAGCTCACCGACCACGGGCTGGAGGTGAAGGCCCTCAAGCTGCACGGCGCCCGCATCCACCTGCCCTGGCCCAGTGTCGGCGCCACCGAGACGGTGCTGCTCACCGCAGTGCGGGCCGAGGGCCGCACCATCATCGAGAACGCGGCCGTCGAGCCCGAGGTGGTCGAGCTGGCCCTCCTGCTGCAGCGCATGGGCGCCCGGATCGAGCTCCAGCCCGACCGGCGCTTCGTCGTCGAGGGGGTGCACCGCCTGGAAGGCGCCACCCAGCGCCTGGGTGGGGACCGCATCGAGGCCTTCTCCTACCTGGTGGCCGGCCTGGCCACGGGGGGGTCGGTACGGATCACCGGGTGCGCCCAGGAGCGCCTGGTCACGGCCATCACCGCCCTGCAGCGCATGGGCGCCCACTTCTCGATCACCGACGACACCATCTCGGCCACCGCCGACCACCTCCTGCCCTGCGCGGTGCGCACCAGCCCCCACCCGGGGTTCATGACCGACTGGCAGCCGCCCCTGGTCGTGCTCTGCACCCGGGCCAACGGGATGTCGGTCGTCCACGAGACCCTCTTCGAGGACCGCCTGGGCTACATCGAAGCCCTCCAGCGCATGAAGGCCGAGGTCGAGCTTTTCGACCAGTGCCTGGTCGGCGACCCGTGCCGGTTCCAGGAGACCGGCGCCCGCCATTCCGCCCTCGTGCGGGGCGTGTCGCCCCTCCAGGGCGCCGAGGTGGAGATGCCCGACATCCGGGCCGCCTTCGCCTACGTGATCGCCGCGGCCGCGGCCGGGAGCCCGTCGGTCCTCCACGGCGTGCACCACCTGGAGCGGGGTTACGACCGGGTGTTCGACAAATTCTCCGAGCTCGGACTCCACATCCGGCAACTGGACGGTTGAGCGGTTCTCCCTGAATCGCGCTCGCCGATTTGCAGTTCGGTGAAACCGCCTGCCTAGTATGGAGACCTTCACCAGCACCGCTGAAGTTGCGCGCCGTGCTCGCCCCTTGGAGGTACTCCTACTTCGCCACGCCTGATCCAGGGTTTTCCGTCAGCACCTCGTACGGACCACGTCCAGAGCGCACCTTGCTCGCGAGCTTGAATGCCCAATGACGACTGCCCGCATTTCAAGCCACACCTGACTGCCCATTTCGGGCTTTCTCAAGGAGGCGCACAATGCGCAAGCAACACCGACGCACGGCACACCGCACCAAGGCAATTCTGGGGGCGCTCTCCCTCTCCGCCGGCCTCCTGGCCGTCAACCCGCTGGTCGGCACGACGCCGGCCCACGCCTGGAGCCGGTGGGACGAACCGCCCACGGCCGAGAACCTCGAAGCCCTTCGATGGTGCGAGTCCACCAACGACTACGCCGCCGACACCGGCAACGGGTACTACGGCGCCTACCAGTTCTCCCTCCGGACCTGGTCGTGGCTGGGCTACGACGGCTGGCCCAGCGAGGCGTCGCCCGAGCTGCAGGACCAGGCCGCCGTCGACCTCTACAACTACTCCAACTGGGATTCCTGGCCGTCCTGCTCCCGCTGGCTGGGCCTGAAGTACTGAGCGGGCCGGGCCTACCCGTTAGGGCCGGATCGTCACCGGCACCCCCACCGGCAGGGCCTGGGCCAGGCGGGTGATGGCCCCGTTGCTCATCCGGATGCAACCGTTGCTGACGCTGCGCCCGAGGCTGGACGGGTCGTTGGTGCCGTGGATGCCCATCTGGCCCTCGCCTCCGTCGAAGTCGAACAGGACCTCGGACCACCCTGACAGCGGGTAGGCGTAGGGGCCGTACACGGGCTGGGTCGCCGACGTGTCGAAGAGGGCCGTCGTGTAGAACCGCCCGACCGTCGTGGGGGTGGCGGGGGCGCCGACGGCCACCGTGTCCTCCAGGAAGATCTGGCTGCCCTTCCAGACCGTGAGCTTGTGGGCGCTGAGCACGACCTCGATGCGGAAATTGTGGGTGGCCACCCTGACCTCGGCCGCCTTGACCCAGCCCGTGACACCGTTCGGCCGCACCGGCAGGAGCACGCGGTACCAGTCCGGCCGCTGCTCCTCGATCAGCAGGACGAGCGTGCTCCGGTCGGGCTGAGGGTTGGGCAGGACTCGCACCGGCAGGCCGTCGAGGGGCACGTCGTACACGGTCACCGACGGGCCCAGGGCGGTGGCCACGGCGGAGACGACGCCCCCGGGGACGGGGGCCGGCGCCGTCGTTGTCGCCGCCGGACGGGGCGCGGGCGCCACCCGCCGCCGCGGCGCCTCCTTGGTGCAGCCAGCAAGCAGGGTGACCCCCAGGACCAGCGCCAGCAAGGGTGACGGGCGCCGGAGATCCACCGCACCGAAGCGTACCGAAGGCCTACCCGGTCCCGGACGCGCCCGCCGGCGGCTGGTCGCCGTCGGGCCGGGGGCGCAGCTCGAGGTACGCGGCCTTGGCCGCGGCCACGACGGGGACGGCCAGGAGCGCGCCCACCACGCCGCCGGCGGACACTCCGACCAGTGCCGCGGTCATGGTGGCCGGCGGCGAGAGCTTCACCGAGCGGCCCACGATCAGCGGGCTGAGCAGGTGGTTCTCGAACTGCAGGTACAGGACGAAGAAGACGGCGCACACCACGCCGGTGGTCGCGCTGCGGCTGAACCCCAGCAGGACGAAGGGGATCCCGCCGGCCGCCCCGCCGATCTGGGGTACCAGGTCGAACAGCGCGACCCACACGGCCAGCAGGGGCGTCAGGGGTACCCGCATCACCAACCCGACCCCCAGGACGGAGAGGCCGGCCACGCCGGCCACGAGGAGCGACCCGGCCACGTACTTCCCGAACGTGTCGTACGCCAGCCGACCGATCCGGTCGGCCTGTTCCCGGCGCCCGTCGGGGACCAGGCGGCGGGCCCCCCGGACCAGGCGTTCGCCGTCCAGGAGCAGGCTGACGGTCACCAGAAGGGTGAACAGCCCGGCAAGGAGGCCGTCGGCGACCGTTTGGGCCGCGCCGACGAGCGGGGTGTCGTTGCCCTCGAGGCGGTCGGGCAGCGCTTTGATGGCCCGCCGGACGGAGTCGGCGGTGCCGGCCCGGGCCAGGTCGTCGCCGATGACCGGCAGCTGCTCGATCTGGCCGACGACGCGGTCGGTCTCGCGGCTCAGGTTGCGGCCCTGGTCCACGGCCGGCGGGATGAGCAGGATGCCCGCCCCGACGACGGTAGCGGCCAGGCCGACCATGACCACGCCGACGCCGGCCACGCGGTGGCCGCCCAACCGCCGGCTCACCTGGCCGACGACAGGGTCGAGGGCCAGGGCCAGCAGCGTGCCGATGGCCAGGACGGTGACGGACCTGGGCGCACCCCGGATCAGGGCGGTGACGGTCAGCAGGCCGACGAACGCGGCCATCACCCAGGCCACGGAGCGCCAGTCCAGGTCGACCTCCCGCACGTCCCCGCTGGCGCCGGCCACCGGTCGGTACTGTACCGGGATGGTGGCCCCCCTCCCTCGGGAGCGCCTGCGGATCTCGGCCCGATCGGCCGTGATGAGCGTGGCCATGTTCGGCGCCACCCTCGCCCTCCTGGCCGTCGCCGCCGCATCGAAGCGGGTGATCGGCTGGATCCTGGTGGCCGCCAGCCTGGCCGGCCTGCTCCACCCGCTGGTGTCCCTGGTGGCCCGCCGCATGCCCCGGGGCGTGGCCACCGCCCTCGTCATGCTCACCATGGTCGGCTCGCTCGGCGCCGTGGCATGGGGGCTGGTCGACGACGTGCAGCGCCAGACGCACCGTCTGCAGCAGGTCGGGCCGGAGCGGGCCCGCGAACTCGAGGCCTCGGCTCGCTTCGGCGGAGTGGCCCGCGACCTGAAGCTCTCTGAGCGCACCGACCGGTTCCTGCGGGGCCTGCCCGAGCGCCTCCGCGGCGGGACCACCGCCGAGGCCCTGCGGGCCGCGGCCACCCGGGGGGTGGCGTTCCTGGCCACCGGTGTCCTCACCGTGTTCTTCCTGCAGCATGGCCCGCGCCTGGCCCGCTCGGGCCGCGACCAGGTGCGCGACCCGGTCCGGCGGGCCCGGGCCGAGGCCCTGGCCATCGCCGTCTACCGGCGGGCGTTCGGCTACGCGGGCGCGTCGTTGGCCATGGCCCTCGCCGCCGGCCTGGCCGCCTACCTCGCCGCCCGCCTGGCCCACGTGCCCGGCCCGGCCGCCTTCGGCGTGTGGGTCGGGCTCTGGGACCTCGTCCCGGTCGCCGGCGCCCTCATCGGCGCCCTCCCCATGGTGGTCTTGGCCGGCGCCACGAGCGGCGGGCGGGCCGTCGCCCTCGTCGCCGCCTTTGTGGGCTTCCAGCTGGTCGAGAACCTGCTCGTGCTGCGCAGTGTCGAGCGGTCGACGGTGCGGGTAGGACCGTTCGTGACCATCGCCGCCGGCCTGGTCGGCATCGAGCTGAGCGGTGTCGCCGGCGGCCTGCTCGCCGTGCTGGCCGCCACCATCGCCGTCACCGCCGCCGACGAGCTGGGGGCGCCGGCCACGGCCGCCTGATCGGTCATCGGTCCGGAGGCGGCCGCCGGTCGAGCCAACGGCGGAGGCCGGCGGCGTTGGAGTGGACGCCATTGAGGATGGCCATGGTCTGGGTGGGGTCGGCGCCGAAGGCGGCGGCCAGGGCGGCGGCCACGTCGTCGCCCCGCCCCCACGCCGCCTCGGCCACCCCCGCCCATTGCCGGAGCACGTCCTCGGCCTCCTCCAGGATGGCGGCGGGGTCGCCGGCGAGGGCTCCGAAGTGGGCCAGCGCCAGCGCCGAGGGCCGGCGGGCGGCGAAGCGGTGCAGCGAGGCGACGGCCAGGTCGAGGTCGAACTCCGGCGGTGGCGTGGCCGGGCGCAGCACGCCGACGTCGGGGAGGCGGACACCGGCGGCATCGCCCGTGAAGAGCACACCCGTCCCCGAGTCGTGCAGGGCCAGATGGTGGTGGGCGTGCCCCGGCGAGTGCACGGCGGTCAGGGCCCGGGCCGGGCCGATGCGGATCTCCTCGCCGTCGTCGAGGGCCCGGATCCGCTCCGCCGGGGTGGGGTCGAGCCGGCCGTAGAGGGTGTCGAGGGTGTCGCCGAACACCCGGGCGGCGGAGGCCACCAGCCGGGACGGGTCGACGAGGTGGCGTGCCCCGACGGGGTGCACGTACACCGTGGCATTGGGGAAGGCCCGGGCCAGGTCGCCGACGCCGCCGGCGTGGTCCAGGTGGATGTGGGTGACCACGATCCCGGCCAGGTCGCCGGCGCCGACGCCGAGGGCGTCCAGGGCGGCCAGCACGACCGGCACCGACGACTGGCTCCCGGTCTCGACCAGCACCGGCTCCGGCCCCTCGACCAGCCAGCCGGCCGTCACCCGCTCCCACCCGCCGAGGAGGGTGTCGATCTGGTGGAGGTCGCTCAGGCGACCAGCTCCGGCATCACCCGAGTGGCAAACTCCTCGACCCGGGCCAGCCCCTCCGCCGGCCAACTGGCGATCAGGTGGCTGAAGCCGGCGGCGCGGACGCGGTCGGCCTGCCGGCGGACAACGTCCCAGGGCTCGGAGATCGACAGGTTCGTCGACCGGCCGATCTCCTCCGGGGCCCGTCCGGCGGCCTCCGCGGCGCGGTCGACGATGGCCGACTTGCGAGTGAGGTCGTCGACCGCCCCGAAGCCGTGCCACACGTCGGCCAGGCGGGCGACGAGCGGGAGCATGACCTTCTCGCCGCCGGCGCCGATCCAGATCGGCGGGTGGGGCCGCTGCACCGGGCGGGGGTGGTAGTAGGCGTGGTGGAGCCGGTAGTGGCGGCCCTCGAAGTCGAAGTCGTCCGAGGTGAGCAGGCCCTTGATGATCTGCACGGTCTCGTCGAGGCGCTCGATGCGCTCGCCGGTGGCCGGGAAGTCGAACCCGAGCCGGTCGTGCTCGCTCCGGTGCCACGCCGCGCCGAGGCCGACATTGAGCCGGCCGCCCGACACCTGGTCAACGGTGACCACCTCGGCGGCCAGCAGCGCGGGGTTCCGGTACGTAACGCCGGTCACCAGGGCACCGAGGCGGATCTGCGTAGTGATGGCCCCCAGCGCGGCCAGTAGCGTCCACGCCTCGAGACAAGGGCCCATCGGGTCGCCGTAGAGGCTGGTGAAGTGGTCGAACACCCACGCCGACTCGAACCCGGCCTCGTCGGCCCACAGCACCCGCCGGCGGATCTCGGGCCATTCGAGCTGGTGCTGTGAGACGTCGATCCCGACCTTCATGGCGGGCACGCTAGATCAGTCGGTCTTGCTGAACCGCCGAACCGCGATCGCGAACGCGACCAGCCCGAGGGCGGCGAGCATCACGAGCTGGAGGGCGAACGGCACGGGCCACCCGCCCCACGTCAGCTGGTGGTCCAGCACCTTGGCCGCCGCCGGCGTGAGGTCGAGGTGGGTGAAGAGCACGTGGCGCATGGGGTTCACCGCGTAGGTCACCGGGTTGACCTTGGTGGCCAGGGCCAGCCACGTCGGCAGGCCGGCGGTGGGGTAGAGGGCGCCCGACAGGAACATCATCGGGGTGATCACGGTCTGGATCACCGGCATGACCGACTGAATGTTGGCCACCCGCGCGCCCAGGAGCAGGCCGAACGCGGTGATGGAGAGCGAGGCGAGGAAGAGCACGCCGAGCAGCTCCAGCATGAGCACGGGCGAGTACGGCACACCGCACAGCCCGGCCAGGGCCAGGATGACCACCGCCTGCGACGTGGCCACGATGGCGCCACCCAGGCACTTGCCGGCCATGATCGACGAGCGCCGGATGGGCGCCACCAGCATCTCCCGCAGGAAGCCGAACTCCCGGTCCCAGACAACCGAGACGCCGGCGAACACGGCGGTGAACATCACCGAGGTGGCCAGCACGCCGGGGAAGAGGAAGGTGCGGAAGTCGACATTGCCCGGCCCGACGTTGACGACCCGCGACAGGCCCGAGCCCAGCACGAACAGCCACAGCAGGGGTTGGACGAGGCCGGCGGCCAGCCGGCGCCGGTCCTTGAGCCACCGGAGCAGCTCGCGGTGGCAGACGATGCGGGCGGCCCGCAGGTCGGCGGCCAGGCCCGACGGGGGCCGGTGGACGTCGGCGACGGGAAGTGGGGTGACGGTGGTCGTCATCGCCGGCCCCTGAACACGCCGGCGGTCATCGCCGGCCCCTGAACACGCCGGCGGTCATCGCCGGCCCCTGAACACGCCGGCGGTCATCGCCGGCCTCGGAACATCGCCGGGATCTCGGAGCCGGGGGCGGCCTCCGCGTCGCGGATGGTGCGACCGGTGTAGGTCATGAACACGTCGTCGAGGGTCGGCCGGGTGACGCTCACCGACCGCACGGGGACGCCGAGGTCGGCCAGGAGCTTGGGGACGAAGCGCTCGCCGTCGGGCACCTGGAGGACCAGGGCGCCGCCCGCCGACGTCGCCTCCAGCCCGAAGTTGCGGTTGATCGCCGCGGCCGCAGCCGCCCCGTCGTCGGTCTCCAACCGGATGCGGTCGGTACCGATGGCCGCCTTGAGGGCCTGCGGGGTGTCGAGGGCGACGATGCGGCCGGCGTCCATGATGGCGATGCGGTCGCAGTTCTCGGCCTCGTCCATGTAGTGGGTGGTGAGGAAGATGGTCAGGTCCTCCTGGTGGCGGAGCTCGTTGAGGTACTCCCAGATCGACGCCCGGGTCTGGGGGTCGAGGCCGACGGTGGGCTCGTCGAGGAACAGCACCCGGGGCGAGTGGAGCAGGCCCCGGGCAATCTCCAGGCGGCGCTTCATACCTCCCGAGAAGGTGCTGACGTCCTTGTCGCGCCGGTCCCACAGCCCCACGAGCTCGAGGACCTGCTGCATGCGGGTCTCCAGCCGAGCGGCGGGCACGCCGTAGAGCTGGCCGTGGAAGCGCAGGTTCTGGGCCGCGCTCAGGTAGGTGTCGAGCGTCATGTCCTGGAAGACGAGGCCGATCTCGCGACGCACGTCGTCGCGCTGGGTGGCCACGTCGTAGCCGGCCACCACCGCCCGGCCCCCGGTGGGCCGCAGGAGGGTGCAGAGCATGTTGATGGTGGTCGACTTGCCGGCGCCGTTGGGGCCGAGGAAGCCGAACGTCTCACCGGCCCGGACCTCGAAGTCGACACCGCAGACGGCCTCGACCTCGCCGAAGCGCTTCTGTAGGTTCTCGACCCGGATTGCCGCCGGGCGTCGGTCCTCGGTATCCATTGGGAATACCAACGATAGACACTTCCCATCGAATGTCAAGGCGGGGTACGATCGCGGCGATGGACGACGACGAGCGCCTCGACGCCTTGAGCGGCGTGTTCGTCCTGGCCCGGGAGATGCGCCGGGAGATCCACGAGCTGATCGCCGAGGAGCCTTGGGCCATGGAAGCGGGCTTCCGCCCGCCGTGCATGGGCGTGCTGGCCGTGATCGAGCACCTGCAACCCGTCTCCCAGCGCCAGATCAGCGACCACCTGGGCCTGGACGCCAGCGACGTCGTCGGCGTGCTCGACATCCTTGAAGCGGCCCATATGGTCCAGCGCCGCCGCGACCCGGCCGACCGCCGGCGCCACGCCGTCGTCCTCACCGAGCTGGGCGAGACCGCGGCCCGCCGGTTCGCCGACCTCCGCACGCGGGCCACCGACCGCGTGCTGGCCGGCCTCGACGACGGCGAACGCCGCCAGCTCGTGGCCCTGCTCGAGCGGGCCAATGCCAACACCTCGCCGGCGTGGGGCTCCGCCGTCCCGGCCCGGTCCCACCGGGTCTGAGGCGCCTCGGCGTTTTGGTGGCGCCGGTCCGTGGGTACCCGCGTCGGATGGCCGGTTCGCTGGAACAGGTGCGGCTCGTCGCCGCCGGCTGCCGGGCCTGCGACCTGTGGCGTACCAGCACCCAGACCGTCTTCGGCGAAGGGTACGAGCGGGCCGACCTGATGCTCGTCGGCGCGCAACCGGGCGACAAGGAGGATCTGGCCGGTCGACCGTTCGTCGGGCCCGCCGGCCGGGTCCTCGACCGGGCGCTGGGCGACGCCGGGATCGACCGGGGCGCGGTGTACGTCACAAACGCGGTCAAGCACCTCAAGTGGGAGGCCCGGGGCACGCGCCGGCTCCACCAACGGCCCGGTGCGGCCGAGATCGCCGCCTGCCGGCCGTGGCTCGATCACGAGATCGAGCTGGTGGCGCCCAAGGTCGTCGTCTGCCTCGGCGCCACCGCGGCCCAAGCGCTCCTCGGCCGGGCGTTCAAGGTCAGCCGGCAGCGGGGCGAGGTGTTCCCCCAGCCCGCCGGCCACGTCATCACGGCCACGGTGCACCCGGCGTCGGTCCTCCGGGCCCCCGTCGGCGCCCGGCGGGACGCGGAGCTGGCCGCCTTCACCGAGGACCTGCGGCGCCTGGTCGAGCACCTCCCGCCCCAGCCCGCCTAACATCGCCCGCCATGCACGAAGGCAGCAAGAAGGCGATCATCGCCGCGTTCGCCGCCAACCTGGCCATTGCCGTGGCCAAGCTGGTCGGCTTCTTCCTCACCGGTGCGGCGTCGATGCTGGCCGAGGCCGTCCACTCCGGCGCCGACACGACCAATCAGGGGCTGCTGTTCCTGGGCGGCGCCCGGGCCCGGAAGACGGCGACGACGGAGCACCCGTTCGGCTACGGGCGCGAGCGGTACTTCTGGGCCTTCGTCGTGGCCCTGGTGATCTTCATGCTGGGTTCGCTGTTCGCCCTCTTCGAGGGGATCGAGAAGCTCCGCGAGCCCCACGAGCTGGAGTCGGCCGGCGTCGCCGTGGCCATCCTGCTGGTGGCCATGGCCTGCGAGGGCTTCTCGTTGCGCACCGCCATCAAGGAGAGCACCCACACCAAGGGCGAGGAGGGGTGGTGGAGCTTCATCCGCCACTCGAAGACGCCGGAGCTGCCCGTCGTGCTCCTGGAGGACTTCGGCGCCTTGATCGGCCTCGTCCTCGCCCTCCTGGGCCTGGCTCTCGCCGAGATCACCGGCAACCCCCGCTTCGACGCCATCGGCAGCATCGCCATCGGTATCCTCCTCGGGGTCATCGCCATCACCCTGGTCGTGGAGATGAAGAGCCTGCTCATCGGCGAAGCGGCGTCGCCGGCCACCGTCGCCAAGATCCGCCAGGCCATGGAGTCCAGCGACAAGGTCGACCGGGTGATCCACCTGCGTACCCAGCACCTCGGCCCGGAGGAGCTGCTGGTCGGGGCCAAGCTGGCCTTCGCGACCACCCTCGACCTGCGGGGCCTGGCCGCGGCCATCGACGAGACCGAGGTCCTGGTCCGCGCCGCGGTGCCTGAGGCCCGGATGATCTACATCGAGCCCGACATCCACCGGGACGCGGCGGCGCCGGTCACGTCACCGTGAAGGTGCCGGTCATGCCCCGGGCCTCGTGGTCGGAGACGCCGCATACGAACCGGTAAGTGCCGGGCTTGGCCAGCTTGAGCGTGACCTTCTTGGTCTTGCCCGCGGAGGTGGGGCCGACCTCTCCGACGGCCTTGCCGTCGGCGTCGAAGACCTCGAACTCGTGGTCGGCCGAGCCGGTGTTGGTCAGGACGAACTCGACCCGCTCGCCGGCCCGGCCCGCGAAGCCGTCCATCCCGGAGAACCGGTAGTCCACCGCGCCGACGGCCACCGTGCGGTCGGCGCCGGCGCCCGAACAGGCGCCGGCCGCGGCCAGGGCGAGGGTGGGCGCCGCCGCCCATCTAAGGAGATGTGAATTCATCTTCTTAGGATTACCTAAGAACTACCCTTCGGTCAACCGTTCCCCACGGCCGGGTACACGGTGGCCCCCCGGGTCACGAACTCCACCGACTTCTCCTCCATGCCCAGCTCCAGCGCCGCTTCCTCGCTCACGCCGTGGGCGGCGGCGTAGTCCCGCACGTCCTGGCTGATCCGCATCGAGCAGAACTTGGGCCCGCACATGGAGCAGAAGTGGGCCGTCTTGGCCGCGCCGGCCGGCAGGGTCTCGTCGTGGTACTTGCGAGCCGTGTCCGGGTCGAGGGCCAGGTCGAACTGGTCCTCCCAGCGGAACTCGAAGCGGGCCTTGGACAGGGCGTCGTCCCAGGCCTGGGCGCCGGGGTGGCCCTTGGCCAGGTCGGCGGCGTGGGCCGCGATCTTGTAGGCGATCACGCCTTCCTTCACGTCGTCCTTGTCGGGCAGGCCGAGGTGCTCCTTGGGCGTGACGTAGCAGAGCATGGCCGTGCCGTACCAGCCGATCATGGCCGCTCCGATGGCCGAGGTGATGTGGTCGTACCCGGGGGCGATGTCGGTGGTGAGCGGGCCCAGTGTGTAGAAGGGCGCCTCGTGGCACAGCTCCAACTGGAGATCCATGTTCTCCTTGATCTTGTGCATCGGCACGTGGCCGGGGCCCTCGATCATCACCTGCACGTCGTGGCCCCAGGCGATCTTGGTCAGCTCGCCCAGGGTGGCCAGCTCGCCGAGCTGGGCCTCGTCGTTGGCATCGTCGATGCAGCCGGGGCGCAGGCCGTCGCCCAGGGAGAAGGCGGCGTCGTAGCAGGCCAGCAGCTCGCACAGCTCCTCGAAGTGGTCGTAGAGGAAGTTCTCCTTGTGATGGGCCAGGCACCAGGCGGCCATGATCGAGCCACCACGGCTGACGATGCCCGTCCGCCGCTTGGCCGTGAGGGGCACGTAGCGCAGCCGCACGCCGGCGTGGACGGTGAAGTAGTCCACGCCCTGCTCGGCCTGCTCGATGATCGTGTCCCGGTAGACCTCCCAGGTGAGGTCCTCGGCCTTCCCGTCGACCTTCTCCAGGGCCTGGTAGATCGGCACGGTGCCGATCGGCACCGGCGAGTTGCGCACGATCCACTCCCGGGTGGTGTGGATGTCGGCGCCGGTCGACAGGTCCATCACCGTGTCGGCCCCCCACTTGGTGGCCCACGTGAGCTTGTCGACCTCCTCGGTGATCGACGAGGAGACGGCCGAGTTGCCGATGTTGGCGTTGATCTTCACCAGGAAGTTGCGGCCGATGACCATGGGCTCGGACTCGGGGTGGTTGACGTTGTTGGGCAGGATGGCCCGGCCCCGGGCGATCTCGTCGCGCACCGTCTCGGCCGGCATCTGCTCCCGCCGGGCCACGAACTCCATCTCCGGGGTGATCTCGCCCCGCCGGGCGTAGTGGAGCTGGGTGACACAGCGCCCGGGCTTGGCCCGCAGCACTCGACCGGTCGACGCCGGCGTCATGTCGCCCCGCCGGCCGGCGGTGCGGCCGTCGTCACGCGGCGTCGGCCGCCGGCCGTCGTACTCCTCGACGTCACCCCGGCCGAGGATCCAGTCGCGCCGGAGGGCGGGCAGGCCGGCGACGGGGTCGGAGCCGGGGCCGCTGGTGTCGTAGAGATGGACCGACGAGCCGTCGGTCAGTGCCACTTCGGTGAACGGGACACCCTCGACATACACCTTGCGGCGTGCAGCCATTCGACATCGCTCCCTTCGCCGGCATGACCCGGACAGGTTCAGACGGTCGGCGCTCGTTGCGCCCTCTCAGCCCAAACGCAGCTCCGTGCGGAACGGCATGGTGGGCTCCCGTGAGCCCTCAGTTTCTCACACCGCTCCGGCAGGGAAGGTGCTCACCCGGCGGGTCGTGCCCACGGCGAACAACCAGCCGCCCAGGAGCAGGATCAACGCCGGCGGCACCACGACCTGGGCGGCCCGGCCGAGCTGCTGGTTCTGGAAGTCGGCCGGGTTCGGGCATCGGGACGTGGGGTTGCTGCAGTACTCCACCGTCCGGAGCTGCCACCGGCCGTCGAGGGCCTTGAACACGACTTGGGTGGTCCGGGCCACCTTCGGGCCGGTGGGCACGTAGACCGCACCGTCGGCGACCCGGGCCTTCTCGTTGGTGGCGGTGGGGACCGTGGCCATCCAGGCGCCGTCGGCCCCGGCGAAGCAAAGCGGGGCGCCGGGCGTGGCCACCACCGAGAACGGCGACTCCTCGTCGATCAGCCGGATGCGGCTGCCGAACGGGTCGACGGCCTCGCCCTTGGCCAGGCAGGGGACGTCGACCGGCCGCTTGGTCACGGGCACGAGCTGGGGGGTCGTACCCCGCACGTTGCGGAAGGTGAAGGCGGCGGTGGGGTTCGGCGGGGGGTTGACCGGCAGGGTGTGGGCCGCCACGCCGGCGAGGAGCGCATCGAGCCAGGGCTTGAGCGCCTGCTCGGTGCGGACGTGTCCCGCCGGCTTCGGGTGCAGGCTGCCGTGGATCCAGTTCTTGGGGTTGACCCGCTCCAGGAACGATCCCTGGACGGGGTTGAAGCTGAGGAAGTTCATCACGGTCGGCTTCTTTGATGGGTCGCAGATCCGGGCGCCGTCGAAGGCGAACATCTCGTCGCTGAAGAAGTAGATGCCGGCCTTCTCGGCGGCCACGCGCACCCGGTCGTTGAGCACCACCACGAACTCGGAGATGAACGCGCTCTCCTTGTCATCGAGGCGGGACGACCCGCAGGCCCGGTCGGTCAACATGAGCGGGTACGGGACGGCGACGATGGGCACCGTCGGGTACTGGGCCTTGATGGCGTCGTACGCCTTGGCGACCTCGGTCCCGATCTGGTCGAGGTTGGTCATCCACACGTCGCGGAGCTCGTCGCAGGTCCCCGGCAGGATGCAGCCCTTGCCGATCGTGCTGAAGCCGGCGTCGTTGCCGCCGATCCCGACCAGGACCAGGCTGACCTTGGCCGGGTCGGCCGGCGGGTCCTGCAGCTGGGGCAGCTCGCCGGCGACCTTGTCGGGCGACCGGGGGGGAGCCTGGCCCTCCTTGTAGAGCTGGGCCGCCTTGGCCCCCGAACAGGCGAAGAAGTCGAGCCCCATCCCCATGTCGCGGGCCAAGAGGTAGGGGTAGGCGGTGATGGCCCGCCGGCACTCGTTCTCGGCCGGCCCCCGCACGTTGGTGCCGTCGAAGAAACGCGGCGCCCCCTCGCCGGAGATGTAGGAGTCGCCCAGCGCCAGGATGCGGTGCGCGGCATCGGGATGGGGGTCCACGCTCGTGCCGACGCCCCGGTCGAAGGTCAGCCACACGAACGCCGTGCCCACCAGGACGGCGACGACGAGGGCCTCGCCCCGCCACAGGAACGACCCGCCGACGGCGGCGACGAGCACGGCCACGATTGCCGCCGCCCCGGGCGCGGTGTTCAAGGCGCCCCGCGCCATGAAGCCGCCGGCGATGACGATGGCTAACCCGAACGCCATCGCCCATTTGCCCGTGAACGGCTTGCGCCCCAACTTGGGCCAGCCGACGCTCATGGCCATCAGCCCGAGGGCAACCAGGCCCGCTCCGACCAGGCCAGGGAGCACGGCCTTTCCACCGCTGGCGTTGAGCACCTCGCCCGCGCCGACCACGGTCACCGCCAGCCCGCCCCACGTGACCACCCGCGCACCGCGCCGCTGCTCACACGCCCGCCTCACCCCGACCTTGTAGGCCGCCAAGCCGAGGAGCGTGCCCACCAGCACCGCCCACCACGGCCCACCGGCGACCGCCCGCCACACCCCGAGGGCCATCAGGAGGAGGCCGGCCGGCGCCCACCACCAGTGCCCGCCCTCGCCCTGGGAGCGCAACCAGCCACCCACCGGGAGGAGGCCGACGATGGCGACGAGCGAACCGAGCGCGGCCGCGGCGGCCGAGTTCTCGGCGAACGCGCCGGCGATGACCCCACCGCCGGCGCCGGTGACGACCACGCCGATCGCCAACCACCGGAGCGGATGGCGGTCGGTCTCGGTACGAAGGCGGTCGTGAAGGGCCGTCAGCCCGGCCACGGCGACGACGACGCCGATGAGGCCCCAGACCACGCTGAGGGTGCGCACGGCGACGGCGAGGAGGTCGCTGCCGAGCACCATCAGCACAAGGGCCAAGGCCAGGCACTCCGTGGGGGAACGGCGGGCCCAGCTCCGTGCCGCATCCGTGCGGGCGTCGACCCGCCCGAGCACTCCCGTCCGCCTCATTTCGTCCACCGGCGCGGGAGGCTACCCGGCGCCGTCGGCCTACGCCCCGACGACCGACGTCGGCAGCGCGGCCAGGCGTTTGGCGAACACCCCCACGATGCCCTGGATGCTCGTCTGGCCCTCGACCGGGAGCTGCGGGCCGTCGGCCTGGGTGAAGTACACGCCGAGCAGGGCCCGGCCCCGCCGCAGGTAGACGGCCACCGTGTGCGACAGCTGCCCGGCGCCGTCGTCGCTGGTGAGGTCGTAGGCCTGACGGGTCACCGACGGGGTCTGGGGCCACGCGCTGTCCGGCGGCGGGTTGAAGGTGGTGATGACCGGCGGTTGGCCGGCCGGGCCGGGCACGGGGGTCGACGGGCAGGCCGCGGTCACCGACCGCAGCTCGGTGAAGGCCTGGGTGGTCCCTCCGGAGTCGCCGTAGAGCACCGCCTCGGTGCTGAGGGCGATGTGCCCCTGGTTGTCAAGGACGGTGTCCTGGAGCCGGGCCACCCGGCGGGACTCGCTCGGGTACGTGCCGTTGCACAGGTCGAGGGTGGGCTGGCCGAGGCCGGCGCCGCCCTGGAAGATGACGACCGAAGCCGACGCCGGCACGTCCTCCGGCTTGACGACGACGGCCATGAGCGCCGCGGTCGACGGGTCGTTGTTCTGGGTGGACGGGATGGTGGGGAGCGGCAGCGTCGAGCGGGGGTCCAGCGACACCTCGGGCACCGAGGTGGCCGGCGACGCCGACGGCTTCGAGGGCGAGCGGGTCGACAGCACCACGCCGACCACGCCGACCAGCAGCCCGACGACCACGGCCAGGGCCCACTTCACCGGCCGCTGCGGTCGCTTCGCCGGCGCCGGCGCCGACGTCGGCCACGCCGACCGGGGCGCGACCGGGTCGGGGAGCCGGTGGCCAGGGGGCAGGGTGAGGACGTCGAGGGGTGGCGGGTGGTCGACCGGGACGGCGTCGCTGGTGGCGTAGGTCCACGACGAACCGGTCCAGTAGCGGCGCCGGGCCGGCGTCATGGGATCGGGGTACCAGCCGGGGTAGGCCCGGGCCGTGGGGAGGTCACCTCCGTCGGTCATGCCCCCCATCCTGTACCCCGCGAGCGACCGGTACTGGTCGTCCCGCCGCCTGGGGTACCTCCGGGGCCGGCGGTAGGGTCGTCAGCGGTGAACACCTCCCTGCTCGACGCGTGCTGGGGTAAGCCCGTCGAGCGGTTGCCGGTGTGGTTCATGCGCCAGGCCGGCCGCTGCTTGCCCGAGTACCGGGCGCTGCGGGAGAAGCACGGCATGTTCGACATCTTCCGCGCCCCGGAGCTGGCCGCCGAGGTGACCATGCAGCCCGTGCGCCGGCTGGGGGTCGACGCCGCCATCCTGTTCTCCGACATCGTCGTGCCCCTCGCCGCGGTCGGCATCGAGATCGACCTGCAACCCGGCCCCGTCCTGGCCCGGCCTTTCCGGTCGGCGGCCGACCTGGCCCGGCTCCGCCCGCTCGAGCCCGAAGCCGACATGCCCTACGTGCTCGACACCGTCCGGCTGCTGGCCGGGGAGCTCGACGTGCCCGTCATCGGCTTCGCCGGCGCCCCCTTTACCCTGGCCAGCTACCTGGTCGAGGGAGGCTCGTCGAAGACCCTCGGCCGCACCAAGGCGGTCATGCACGCCGATCCCGCCTTCTGGGCCGAGCTGCTCGACCGGCTGGCCGGCATCGTCGTGGCCTCGCTGCGGGCCCAGGTGGCGGCCGGCGCCCGCGCCGTCCAGGTCTTCGACTCGTGGGCCGGCTTCCTCAGCCCGGCCGACTACCGGCGCTCGGTGCTCCCCGCCACCCGGAAGATCTTCGCCGGCCTGGCCGACCTGGGCGTGCCCCGCATCCACTTCGGCGTGGGCACCGGCGAGCTGCTGGAGCTGCTGGCCGAGGCGGGGGCCGACGTCGTCGGCGTCGACTGGCGGGTCCCGCTTGACCGCGCCCGGGCCCGGCTGGGCGACCACGTCGCCGTGCAGGGCAACCTGGACCCGGCGGTGTGCCTGGCGCCGTGGGAGGTCGTGGCCCGCGAGGCCACCGGCGTCCTCGAGGCCAACGGGGGGCGCCCGGGCCACATCTTCAACCTCGGGTGGGGCGTGCTCCCCGAGACCGACCCCGACATCCTGCGCCGGCTGGTCGACTTCGTCCATGGTGACTGACCGGACGGCGCCGGTCGGCGTCCTGCTCATGGCATACGGCACGCCGGCGGCGCCGGCCGACGTCGAGGCGTACTACACCCATGTCCGGCGAGGACGGCCGCCCACCGAGGAACAGTTGGCCGACCTTCGCCGGCGCTATGAGGCCATCGGCGGCACGTCGCCCCTCCTGGCCCGCACTCGGGAGCAGGCGGCCGGGCTCCAGGCCGCCCTGGGCGACGGCTACCACGTCGAGCTGGGCATGAAGCATGCGCCACCGTTCATCGAGGACGGCGTGGCCGCCCTGGTCGCCGCGGGGATGACCCGGATCGTCGGCCTGGTGCTCGCGCCGCACTACTCGGCCCTGTCGGTGGGCGAGTACGCCACGCGGGCCGAGGCCGCCGCGGCCGGCGCCGGCGCGGCCCTGACCATGGTGCGGTCCTGGCACCTGGCCCCGGGCTACCTCGACCTGCTGGCCGGCTTCGTCCGGGCCGAGCTGGCCGGCCTCAGCGCCGAGCCGGTCGAGGTGGTCTTCACTGCCCACAGCCTGCCGACGCGCATCCTCGCCCTGGGCGACCCCTACCCCGACCAGCTCGCCGAGACGGCCCGGGCGGTCGCCGGCCGAGCCGGCGTGGGCCGGTGGTCGGTCGGGTGGCAGAGCGCGGGCCGCACACCCGAACCGTGGATCGGGCCCGACGTGCTCACCGTCCTGCCAGCGCTCGTCGAGGCCGGCGCCGCCGGCGTGGTCGTGTGCGCCGCCGGGTTCGTGTCCGACCACTTGGAGGTCCTCTACGACCTCGACATCGAGGCCCGGGCCGCGGCCGACCGGCTGGGGCTGGCCTTCACCCGCACCCCGTCACTGAACGCCCAGCCCGAGTTCTGCGCCACCCTCGCCGAGGTCGTCCGGGGTGTGGACGTGGGGCGCGATGCCTGAACCGAGGCGGGTCGCCGTGGTCGGCGGGGGCATCACCGGCCTGGCCACCGCCTACTTCCTGCGCCAGTCCGGCCTCGACGTCACCCTCATCGAGGCCGGCGACAGCCTGGGCGGGAAGATCCAGACCCTCGAGCTGGCCGGCGTCCCGGTCGAGGCCGGGCCCGACACCTTCCTGGCCCGGGTCCCGTGGGCCGTGGACCTCTGCCGCCAGCTCGGCCTGGGCGACGACCTCGTCGCCCCGGCCACGGGGAAGGCGTGGCTCTGGATCGGTGACCGCCTCCGGCCCCTGCCCGAGCGCCACGTCCTGGGCGTGCCCACCGCCCTCCGCCCCCTGGTCCGCTCCGCTGTGCTGTCGCCGGCCGGGGTGGCCCGGGCCGCCCTCGACCTGGTGCTCCCGCCGACCTCGGCCGGGCCCGACCCGTCGGTAGCCGCCGTCGTCGGCCGGCGCATGGGCCGCCAGGTCGTCGACCGCCTGGTCGACCCGCTGGTCGGCGGCATCAACGCCGGCCGGGCCGACATGCTCAGCCTGGCCGCCACCGCCCGCCCCATCGCCGACGGCGCGGCCCGGTCCCGCAGCCTGGTGCTCGGGCTCCGCCGGGCGGCGCCGGGGCCGGGCGGGCCGGTGTTCCTCGGCCTGGTCGGGGGCCTGCACCGCCTGGTCGACCGGCTGGCCGAGGAGGCCGGCGCCGCCGACGTCCGCACCGCCACGACCGTCACCGCCATCGCCACCGGGGCCGGCGGGTACAAGGTCGAGTGCGCCCCCGGGCCCCATGTCGAAGTCGAGACGGTGGTCCTGACCGTCCCGTCGTTCGCGGCCGCCGGGATGCTGGCGGCGCTCTCGCCGCTGAGCGCCGGGCACCTGGGCGCCATCCGCCATGCGTCGGTCGTCACCGCCACCCTGGCCTACGCACCGTCGGCACTGGCCCGTCCCCTGGAGGGCGCCGGCATGCTCGTGCCGCGCGTCGAAGGCCGGCTCATCACGGCCTGCACCTGGTCGACCACCAAGTGGCCGGCGCTGGCGGCAAGCGGCATGGTGCTGCTGCGGGCCTCGGCCGGGCGCGACGGCGACAGCCGGGCCATGGACCTCGACGACACCGAGCTGGTACGCCGGGTGCACGGTGAGCTGGCCGAGGCACTCGGGTTGCGCGAACCCCCGCAGGCGTCACTCGTGTCGCGCTGGGCGCGGGGCTTCCCTCAGTACGACGTCGGCCACCAGGCCCGGGTCGACGCCATCGAAGCCGCGCTGGCCGCTGACGCGCCGGGCGTACTGGTGGCCGGCGCCTCCTACCGAGGCCTGGGCATCGCCGCCTGCGTGGAGCAAGCCCGACGGGCCGCTGGGCTGGTCACGGCCCCCGGCCCGGTGGCTGCGCCCGGCTAGCTACTTCCTGGTGAAGAAGTCGGACCGGAAACCGTTGCAGGACAACGGTTTGCGCTCCTGAGGATCCCCCAGTTCCGACCCGAATGTCGTCATGATGGCCTCAACCCCTTATTGCGGAAGGGATTGAGACCATCGTGTACAGAACCTACGGCCCCGGGCCGAGCCTGTGGGAGTCGTTGTTGCCCGAGCCGGCGTTGCGGATGCCGGCCGAGCTGGTCCGGGTGGATGCGTTGCTGGACGATCCGGTGTTCTTCGAGCCGTTCCGGCCGTTCTTCCATCCCGTCGCCGGCCGGCCCTCCACGCCGATCGAGACCTACCTGCGCCTCATGTTCCTGAAGTACCGCTACAAGCTCGGCTTCGAGTCGCTGTGCCGGGAGGTGGCCGACTCCGTGTCGTGGTCGAGGTTCTGCCGCATCCCCCTGGGCGGTCGGGTGCCGGATGCCTCGACGCTCAAGAAGCTCACCACCCGGTGCGGGGAAACCGCGGTGGCCGCCCTCAACCATGCGCTGCTGGCCAAGGCCGCGCAGGCCAAGGTGCTCAGGACCGACAAGGTCAGAGGCGACACCACCGTCGTCCCCGCCGACGTGGCCTACCCGACCGACTCGGGGCTCATGGCCCGGGGGGTGGCCCGCATGGTCGCCCTGGTGGCGGTGCTGCACGGCCTGGGCCTGGCGTCGCGCACCACGATGCGCGACCGGGGCCGCTCCCTGCGCCGGCGGGCCCATGACATCGGGGCCTGGCTGCGCCGGCGCTCCGACGAGGCGAAGGAGGAGGCCAAGGCCATCACCGGCGAGATGGCGACGATCGCCGAACTGTCCCTCGCCGAGGCCCGCCACGTGGCCACCAACGCCCGCCGGGGCATCGCCAAGGCCGGGGACCGGGCGAGCGGCAAGGCCAGGGCGACGCTGGCCGAACTGGAGCTGACGATCGCCCGGCTGGAGCGGGTGGTCGACCAGACCAAGCTGCGCCTGGCCGGCACGATGCCCGAGGGCTCGACCCGCCTGGTCAGCCTGCACGACCCCGACGCCCGGCCCATCGCCAAGGGACGCCTGGGCCGGCCGGTGGAGTTCGGCTACCTGGCCCAGGTGCTCGACAACGCCGACGGGGTGGTGCTCGACCACCGCGTCATGGTCGGCAACCCCCCGGACGGGCCGTTGCTGGCTCCGGCGATCGCCCGCATCAAGGCCCTCGCCGGTCGGGCCCCCAGAGCGGTCACCGCCGACCGTGGCTACGGCGAGGCCAAGGTCCAGGTCGCTCTCGAAGAACTCGGCGTCAAGGTCGTGGCCATCGTGCGCAAGGGCCGCCCGGGCGCCGCCCGCCAGCAGGTCCAGCGCCGGCGCAGCTTCGTCAAGCTCATCAAGTGGCGCACCGGCTGTGAGGCCCGCGTCGCCTGCATGAAGCGCGACTTCGGCTGGTCCCGCAGTCTCATGGACGGCATCGACGGGACCCGCACCTGGTGCGGCTGGGGCGTGCTGGTTCACAACTCGGTCAAGATCAGCGGCCTTCTCGACGCCAAGGACCAGCCCCCGGCGCCCACGCCGCCACGCCCTTCGTCACCTCGTCCCGGCGCAGCCAAGGCACCACCACGAACTGATCCACCACGCCGCCTACCGCTCTCTGCCTGACCTCCGCCCTCCGTCCCGGCCACCGCGCCTCTCCGAGCCCGATCAGGGCAACGAGGGAGCGGAAAGGCCCGGAGGACGGACGCAGGACAGGGAAATTCGCCCTCGGAGGGCGCGTTCACGGCGCGTGGGCCGGCGTCCCCGTCCAGTTCTTCACTAGGAAGTAGCTAGAACTGGTCCAGCAGGTCCGCCAGATCATTGATGAGGTCAGCGAACCGATCGCCGAAGTCGTCCAGCCGGTCGATCAAGCGGCGGATCTCGTCGTGCAGACCGCTGTACTGCACTGGCATCGTCGGCGGCGGGGTACTCGTCGGCGGGGGCATCGTGGGCGGCGGGGTGGTCGTCGGCACGGGCATCGTCGGCGGCGGGATCGTCGGGTTGGGGAACACCGGCAGCGTCGGCGGCGGGATCGTGAACGTCGGGAACGTGAAATCGGGCGGGAGCGTCGGCGGCGGGGGGATCTGGGCAACGGCCGACGAGCGCGCCAGCCCCGCCACTCCCGCACCGACAGCCGCCAACACCGCCATGCGCCGACGCCACGCCTGCATCCCCGACCTCCCTGGCCGACCGCGAACAGCCCGGACACTACCATCACGAGCCTCTCGGGACCGTAGGTTCGGGAAATGAGCGACGCCAAGGCGGTGCTCCATCGTGGGACGGCACCGACGCGGGCCATGGTCGGCCGACCAAATGTCCGACGGGCCGGCGTGGGCGGTCCGGCAGATGAGCGACGAAGCACTGGCGGTGATCTCCGCCATCCCACGCATCTGGGCAGGTCAGACGCGATGCGAATGTGCAGTACCGAATTCGCATCTAGATGCGAATTAGATACACACAAACGGGTTCTATTGCTTCCGTAGTCCTTCCCAGGTGAAACTCAGGCAGGGGTGGGCTCCCGACTGGCGTGGAAACGCCCTAAGCGAAAAGGTGGGTAACACTGCTCATGAACCTCCGCAAGAAGGTCACGACCGTCTTCGGCGCAGCCGCGGCTGCTTCGGTCATCGCTGGCGCAGCGGCTTTCGCCTGCACCAACCTGGCCACCCTCAACCTGTCCAGCACCGCTGGCAAGGCGGGCGACTCCGTCACCGTCACCGGCTCGTCCTTCAAGGTCAACACGGCCAACGTGTCGGCTTCGGACCCGGTCGTCCTGCGTTGGAACGGCACCGAGGGCACGCAGCTCGCCTCCGTGACCCCCGACAAGGCCGGCAACATCTCCGCCACCTTCGCCATCCCCGAGGGCCAGCCCGGCTACTACGTGATCGTGGCCACGCAGAAGGACGCCAAGGGCGTTGACGCCTACGGCACCCCGGCTCGTGCCTCCTTCCAGATCCTCGGCGCCAACGGCCAGTCCGTTGTCACCCCGGTTGCTTCCTCCGCTGGCTCGACGGTTGCTTCCTCCCCGTCGTCCTCCGGCATCATCGCCCTGACCGTCGGCCTCGGCGCCCTCGGTCTCGCCCTGTTCGGCGCTGGCTTCGTGGCCTTCGTCCGTCAGGCCCGCCGCCGTGACGTCCCCGTCACCGCTTCGGTGCGCAAGTAACTAGCAACACGAAGTAGGTAGTTCGGACCTCTGCCGGGCCTTCGGGCCCGGCAGAGCCGCGTCTGGGGCCCGGACGACGAACCGGTGACGCCGGCGGCGGGCACCGCCCCCAGATCCGTCACCAGTTGGGCCGCAGGGCCGGCGCCGGGACGCGAATGATCCCCCTCACCGGATGATCTCTAAGGGGTGGGCAACCTGCAAAGAGTTCAGCGTTGAGGAGGATCGAACATGAGTATTCCATGAGAGCGGGGGTCGGCGCTCGTGGGCAAGGATGCGGCGTGGACGTGCCCCGGTTCCTCCCCATGCTGGCCGGCGGGACCGGCATCCCGCCGAACTCCAAGGCCTACCTCCTGGAGCCGAAGCTGGACGGCCAGCGGGTGATGGCCTACGTCGAGGCCGGCGGTGTCGTCCTCACCAACCGGCGGGGCGGCGAGATCACCGCCACCTACCCCGAGCTGGCCGGCCTGGCCGCCGCCCTCGCCCCCCACCAGGCCGCCCTCGACGGCGAGATGGTCACCTTCGACGCCCAGGGCCAGACCAGCTTCCAGCGGCTCCAGCGCCGGATGCACGTCGCCCAACCCGGCGCCCGCCTGGTGGCCGAGACGCCGGCGGTGTTCGTGGCCTTCGACGTCCTGTGGCTCGACGGTGAGCAGCTCGTCGACCACCCCCAGACCGCCCGCCGCGCCATCCTCGACGCCCTGGCCATCAAGGGGCCGGCGTGGCAGACGGCCCCGGTGGTCGACGCCAGCCCGGAGGAGTTCCTGGAGGTGTGCCGCCAGCTCGGCCTCGAGGGGTTCATGGCCAAGCGCCGCGACGCGCCCTACCAGGTGGGCCGGCGCTCCATGGCGTGGTGGAAGGTCAAGTGCGGCCGCCGGCGGGAGTTCGTGGTCGGCGGGTGGTCCGCCGGCCAGGGGAGCAGGCAGGCGAGCATCGGGTCGCTGGCCGTCGGCTGCTACGACACCGCCGACCCGGCCACCCAGCGCCTGTTCTACGTGGGCCAGGCCGGCTCGGGCCTGAACGACGAGATGATCCGCCAGCTCATGGCCCTGTTCGCCCAGATCGAGGTGCCGGCGCCACCGTTCGTGAACCCGCCGGCCACCGGCCTCCATTGGGCCCGCCCCCTCCTCGTCACCGAGGTGGCCTACACCGAGGTGACCGAGACGGGGACCCTGCGCCAGCCGTCGATCAAGGGCCTGCGCACCGACGTGATCGCCGGCGAGGTGACCTGGGACGACGAGATCGCCGGGCGTTTCGCCGGTTTTGGGAACGGGCCGGCCGGTCCGACGTAGCATCTCAGTGTGCCCAGGCCCATCTGGAGTGGCGCCATCAGCTTCGGGCTGGTGAACGTGCCGGTGAAGGTGTTCAGCGCCACGTCGTCGAAGGACGTCCGCTTCCACCAGCTCGACGGCACGTCGAACTCCCGCATCAAGCAGAAGCGGGTCTCGGTCGCCACCGGCGAGGAAGTGCCGTACGAGAACCTCATCAAGGCCTACGAGATCTCGCCGGACAACTACGTCACCATCACCCCCGAGGAGCTCGACGCCCTCGACCCCAAGGCCACCAAGACCATCGACATCGAGGACTTCGTCGACCTCGACCAGATCGACCCCGTCTACTACGAGCGGCCGTACTACCTCGTGCCCGACAAGGGCGGCCAGAAGGCCTACGCCCTGCTGCGCAACGCCATGCGGGAGACCAACAAGGTCGGCATCGCCCGCGTCGTGCTGCGCACCAAGCAGTACCTGGCCGCTATCCGCCCGCTGGGCAACGCCCTGGTCATGGAGACCATGCTGTTCGCCGACGAGGTGAACGACCTCGACGAGCTCGACCTGCCCGGCCCCGATGTCGACGTCACCGACCGCGAGGAGAAGATGGCCCGGTCGCTCATCGACTCCCTCACCACCGACTTCGAGCCCGAGCGCTACCGCGACGAGTACCGCGACCGCGTCCTGGCCCTGATCGAGCAAAAGGCGTCGGGGCAGGCCATCGTCATCGAAGAGGCGGCGCAGGAGGCGCCCCGGGTCGTCGACCTCATGGCCGCCCTCGAAGCCAGCCTGGCCGCGGTGAAGGCCGGCAAGAGCGGGTGAGCCCGGGCTCGACCGCTGTCGAGGTGGAGGTCGGTGGCCGGCAGCTCAGCCTGTCCAACCTCGACAAGGTGCTGTACCCCGGCGCCGGCTACACCAAGGGCCAGGTGATCGACTACTACACCCGCATCGCGCCGGCGCTGCTCCCCCACCTCCACCAGCGGGCCCTGACCCTCAAGCGCTACCCCAACGGCGTCGACGGCCAGTTCTTCTACGAGAAGAACTGCCCCAAGCACCGGCCCCCGTGGGTGGAAACCCTCCCGGTGTGGAGCGCCCGCACCAAGGCCGACGTGAACTACTGCCTCATCGACGAGCTGGCCGGCCTGGTGTGGGTGGCCAACCTGGCCTCGCTCGAACTGCACACGTCGCTCGCCCACGCCCGCGACGTCCAGCGCCCGTCGATGGTGGTCTTCGACCTCGACCCCGGCCCGCCGGCCACCGCCGTCGAGTGCGGCCAGGTGGCCCTGTGGCTGCGCGAGGTGCTCGACGGCCTCGGCCTGCAGGCCTTCCCGAAGACGTCGGGCTCCAAGGGCCTCCAGATCTACGTGCCCTTGAACACGCCGGCCACCTACAACGACACGAAGCCCTTCGCCCACGCCCTGGCCAAGCTGCTGGAGAAGCAGCACCCCAACGAGGTGCTGTCGGTGATGGCCAAGGACCTGCGTACCGGCAAGGTCTTCATCGACTGGAGCCAGAACGACGACTCCAAGACCACCATCTGCGTCTACTCGCTGCGCGCCCGGCCCCGCCCCACTGTCTCCACGCCGGTGACGTGGCAGGAGGTGGAGCGCGCCGTGGCCAGCGGCGACCCCGACGACCTGGTGTTCGAGGCCGGCGACGTGCTGGCCCGGGTCACGGCCGACGGCGACCTCTTCGCCCCCCTGAACGAGCTGGAACAGGTCCTGCCCACGTCGCCCCCCTCGAACTGGTGACGGATCTGGGGGCGCCGGCCGCCGTTTACGTCACCAGTTCGGCAGTGGTCACGGAGACTGAGCCGGCCTGAAGGTGGAGTCGACCCCCAGCAGGCGGGGCCGGGTGACGGCGCGCGCCCCCCGCATCAGCCCGAAGATGGCCGCCACCCAGGCGAACAGGCCGACCCACAGGCCGGCGTTGCCGGCGCCGAGCAGGCCGCCGGTGGACTGGGCGTAGGAGATCATGATCAGCGGCAGGGTCACCAGCCCCGAGGCCTGCTGGGCCGCCGCCGCGCTCTTGACCCGAGCCGACAGGCGCAGCACCACCGACAGGGTGATGGCCAGGAACGGCGGGACCACCCAGAGCATGAGCACCCACCAGGCCGACGTTGGAAAGAACCAGCCGCCCACGTGGGGCCCGACGATGAGGTTGACGGCCAGCGAGTAGCACCCGAACCCGATGAGGGTGGTCAGGTAGCCGGGCACCAGGCTGGCGATGAGCTTGCCCAGGTAGATCTCCCGCTCCGACGCCGGCGAGTGGGCCAGGAACTCGCCCGTGCCCTTCTCCTTCTCCCCCACCAGGGCGTTGGCCCCGACGGCGGTCGAGATGGTCATGGGCACGATGACGGCCATGGGGGCGAACAGGTAGACGGCCAGGGCGTAGCTGGTGCGGTCGGCCTCGGTCGTGCCCCGGATGGCGTGCTGGGCCGTCTGGGGCAGCAGGTCGAGGGCGGCGGACACGTTCTTGACCGTCCCCACGTTGCCCAGGTTGGTGATCGTCAGCAGCAGGAACGTGGGGATGATCACGAAGAACAGGGCGGCCAGCACCAGCATCGGCGCCCAGAAGTCGGGGCTGTGGCCGAGCTGGCGGAGGTCGTTGCGGGCGACGGCCCACATGCGGCTGCGGTCCATACGGCGGTGACCGCGCCTCATCGGTTCCTCACCCGCAGGTAGAGCTCTTCCAGCGACCGGGCATGCGGCGTCACCTGGGTGAGCCGCACGCCGGCGGCGGTGAGGGCGGCCACCAACCCCGGCACCCGGGCCAGGTCGTCGAGGTCGACGTTCGCCCCGCCGGCGTCTCGGGCGTAGGCGACCACGCCGTCGAGGCCGGCCAGCACATCGAGCCCGGCAGCGTCGACCGCGCCGAAACGCACCGACGGCCGGGGCCAGAAGCGGTGGATCAGCTCGTCGGTGGCGCCGGCCAGGATGTCGGTGCCGTCCTCCATCATCACGACCTGGTCGGCCAGGCCCTCGGCCTCGAGCAGGAGGTGGGTCGACATGACCACCGTCGTCCCGCCGGCGGCCATCTCCCGGACCAGCCCCAGCACGGCGTGCGACGACTCGGGGTCGAGGCCCGACGTCGGCTCGTCGAGGAGGAGCAGGTCCGGCCCGTGCAGGACGGCCCGGGCCAGGGCCAGGCGGGTCTTCATACCGGTCGAGTAGCCGCTCACCCGCAGGTCGAGCGACCGGTCGATCCCGAACCGGGCCGCGGCCGCCTCGATCGGCGCGTCCCGGCCCAGCCCGAACAGCTCGGCCGCGAAGCGCAGGTTGTCCCGCCCGGTCAGGCGGTCGTACAGGGCGGGCTTGGCCGCCACCACGCCGCAGCGCCGGCGGACGTCCTCGCCGTCTCGGCCCCCGGGGTCCGACCCGAACACCCGGGCCGTGCCGACGTGGGGCACCAGGGCCCCGGTCACCACCCGCAGGGCGGTGGTCTTGCCGGCGCCGTTCGGGCCGACGAGGACGGTGATCGACCCGGCCGGCACCGCCAGGTCGAGGTCGTGGAGGCCGGTGCCGGCCGAGAAGCTGAAGCCCACGCCGGCCAGGTCGACGACGGCCGGCGGCCCGGCGGCGGGGGCCGCGGCCTGCTCCGAGAACGTGGTGTCGATGGTCATGAGGCGCCCGCGTCCTCATCGACACGAACGCCCCGCGCCTTGAGTTAGACCAGCCGGCGGTCGGTGGCCCACCGGCTGAGCTGGTGGCGGTTGGTGAGCTGGAGCTTGCGCAGGACGGCCGACGCGTGGGTCTCCACCGTCTTGATCGAGATGGCCAGCTGGCGGGCGATCTCCTTGTACGAGTAGCCGCGGGCCAGCAGGCGCAGCACCTCCTTCTCCCGCACGGTGAGCTGGTCGAGCTCGGGGTCGACCGGGCCGCGGTAATCAGCGGCGAAGGCGTCGAGCACGAAGCCGGCCAGGCGGGGCGAGAACACGGCGTCACCCTCGGCCACCCGGCGCACGGCCTCGACCAGCTCGGGGCCCGAGATCGTCTTGGTGACGTACCCCCGGGCGCCGGCCCGGATGACGGCGATGACGTCCTCGGAGGCGTCCGACACCGACAGGGCCAGGAACTTCACCTCGGGGTGGGTGAGGCCCACGGCCTCGATGACGGCCCGGCCGCCGCCGCCGGGCATGTGGACGTCGAGCAGGACCACGTCGGGCACCCGCTCGCCGATCATCTCGATGGCGGCGTCGACCTCCGACGCCTCGCCCACCACCTCCACGGAGTCGCCCAGCTCGGCCCGCACACCGGACAGCACGAGGGCGTGGTCGTCGACCAAGAAGACCCGGGGCCGCGCCGTCATCGAGGCATGACCAGCTCGACCTCGGTGCCCGAGCCGGGTTCGCTGTGCACGGTGGCCTTGCCGCCGTGGCGGTCCATGCGCCCGACGATGGAGTCGGCGATGCCCCGGCGGTGGCGGGGGACCTTCTCGAGGTCGAAGCCGGTGCCCCGGTCGCGCACGTAGACGGTCACCTGGTGGGGTTCCACCTCCAGGTAGGCCGACACGGTAGGTGCGCCCGAATGGCGGGCGGCGTTGGCCAGTGCTTCCCGGCTCGACAGGACCAGGGCGATCAGGCGGTCGTCGACCGGGCAGTCACCCACCTCGACGGCCTCCACGGCCACGTCGTGCAGGTACTCGATCTCGTCCCGCACCCGTTCCAGCGACGCGGCCAGGCTGTCGCCCGGGTTGACCTCCGGCGCGCCGTACAGCCAGTTGCGCAACGCCCGCTCCTGCGAGCGGGCCAGGGTGCTGACCTTGCGGGCGTCGGTGGCGTTGCGCTGGATCAGGGCCAGGGTCTGCAGCACCGAGTCGTGGATGTGGGCGGCCACCTCGGCCCGCTCCTGGGTGCGGATGCGCTCCTGGCGCTCGATGCCGAGGTCGTGGGTCAGCCGCCACCACCAGGGCCCGAACACCATGACCAGGCCGACGGCGATGGCCGCGGAGGCCAGGATGCCGGCGCTGGGCGACTCCACGCTTGGCGTCGTGATGAAGAACACGGCCACGCCGGTGACGACCAGCGTTGCACCGAGCGCCACCTGTGCCAGCGCGGCAGCCACGCCGGCCAGCATTCGCCGGTCGGCGTCACGGACCACCCGAGCGGGCGACGGCGCCACCCCTGCATGATCCCATGCATGGGCGCCGGCCGGTACGGTCGGCCCCATGGAGCAGGACGAGGCCCGCCGGCTGGTCGTCGAGCGGGGCCTGGCCGGCGCCGCGTTCGGGCACCTCACCGAAGCGGTCATGGGGCTCCCGTTCGAAGCACTGGGGCCGGTCAAGACGCTCCTCAAGCGCTTCCTGTCGGCCGGCCCGTGGTCGGAGGCCGACGACGACGCCCTGGCCCTGGCCGTCGGCGCCGGCGACGGTTGGTGGGAGCGCGACCTCGACGCCGGCGTGCCGCTGCGCTTCGGGTGGGCCGGCGGGCGCTTCCAGGTGTCGCTCGGCCCCCGGTCGCCGGCCGGCGAGCCGGTCGCAGCCCTCGACGCCAGCTTCGACGGACCGGTCGTCCCCGAAGCCACACCCAACCCCCGCACCATCCGGTTCGGCTTCAGCCACCCCGTGCAGGACGGGCCCAGCCGCTGGTACGAGTCGGCGGCAGCCGCCGGCGACGACCCCCGGGTGTCCCGCCTCTTCGCCGACTTCGACCGGGTGGCCAACGTGCTGGTCGGCCCCGACTTCGTCGCCGTCGGCCTGCGCCGGCCCGACGATTGGGAGCCGCTGCTCGCCCCCGTCCTGGCCGTGGTCACCGAGGAGTTCGCCGACCCCGACGACGAGAGCGGCCGACCGGCTCCCTCCGCCGGCGGGGGGCCGGCGTGGCTGGGCGGCGCCGGGCCGGCGCCCACGATGGGCGACGGGCGGCGGCTCACCCGCCTCGAGCAGGCGTGGCAGGAGCTGGGCTCCCTCCGGCCCGCCGTCCCGACCGACCTGGCCACGCTGCTCGCCGCCGCCGGCGGCGCCGACCCGGCCCACCGCCAGGTGGCGGCCAACCTGCTCCGCGAGGCCGAGCCGGCGACCGCCCTTGAGCAGTGGGCTCGGCTCGTCGTCGACCCGGTCCGGGCGGTGCGCCGGGCGGCGGTCGACGCCATGGTCGACGCCGGCCGCCCCGAGCTGCGCCCCCTGCTGGAAGACGCCCTCGGCGACGCCGACGCCTGGGTGCGCTGGAAGGCCCTGCGCGGCCTGGCCGAGCTGGGGCCGGCGCCCAGCCGGGCGGCCATCGTCGCCCACGCCGACGATCCCGACTTCCGGGTCCGCCTGGAAGCCGCCGCCGCCCTCCGCGCTGCGGCCGAGGCGCCGTGACCCAGTCGCTCCAGTCCCGCCTGCACGGCGCCGACGCCGGCTACGCCCCCGCCCGCGAGCCCACGATCGCCGACCCGGTGGCCTTCCTGCGCCGGCTGGCGTCGAGCGGCCGGTTCCACCGTGACGGCGGCCTCGGCCGCATCTACCACCCGGGCAGCGTGTCGCTTCGCGAGAACGCGCCGGCCGACAGCCTGCACATCGTCGTCCACGGCGACCACATCTCGGCCCACGTCGACCGCGTCTCGCCCCTCGACGCCCGGCCCGACGCCCCGACGAGGTACTCCGTCTCCCGGGCCGCCCTTCACAACGTGGTCGGCGCGGCCCAGGACCTCGTGCGCCTGCTGCGGGGCCGCAAGGGCGACCATCGGTCGCACCTCGACTGCCGGTGGGTCTGGCAGGGCGTCCAGCCGGCGCCCGACCCCACCCACCTGCTGGAACCGTCGGCATGGAGCGTGCACATCGAGGCCCGGGTGGAAGGGGTGCTCGACGACGCCCGGCTGGGCAAGGCGCTGGCCACGGTGCTCGGCCCCCGGCCCCCCGGGCACGACGCCGTCACCGTGGCCGACTGCCCCGACGACGCGTCGCTCGACCGGGCCCGCGCCGACCTCCTGTCCGAGCCGCTGGCCGTGACCGCGTGGCCGCCGCTGCGGGCGTGCGTCGCCCACCACCCCGCCGGCGACACCCTCCTCCTCAACGTCAACCACGGCGCCGCCGACGCCTTCGGCGCAGTGCGGGCCCTCCAGTCGCTGGCCGCGGCCTACGCCGGCGACGACGCCGCCGGCCCCCTCGACTTCCTGGCCAGCCGCGACCTACCCGTGCGGCCGGCGTCGGCCCCGGTGTCGGCGCTGGAGGCGTGGTACCGGACCGCCGTCGAGCGGGTACGCGACCTGCTGGCCAACCCGGCCCGACTGGCCCCCGAGCAGCCCGACGACCTCCCCGGCTACGGCTTCCACTTCGTGGCCCTCTCGGTGGCCGACACCCGGCGGGTGGCCAACATCCACCGCCAGGGCACGGCCCGCAACGTGCTGCTGGCCGGCCTCCACCTGGCCATCGGCGAGTGGAACCTCGACCACGGCACGCCCGGCCGGCGCATCGGGGTGCTCGTGCCCGTCGACCTGCGCCCGCCCGAATGGGCCGACGACCTGGTGGGGAACTTCTCGGTGACGGCCCGGGTGTCGACCAGCCGGCGCCACCGCTCGGGGGCACGGGCCGCGCTGAAGGCCATCACCGCCCAGAAGACCCGCAACAAGCGTTTCCGCACCGGCGTGGCCCTGCTGGCCGCCCTGGAACGCAACGGCCTGCTCCCGCTGTGGGCCAAGCAGTCCCTGGTGGTCCTCCAGCCCCTGACCCGCAACCGGGAGGTCGACACCGCCCTGCTGGCCAACGCCGGCTGGCTGGTCGACGCCCCATCGTTCGGGCCCGACGCCGGCGAGACCACCGATGTGTGGTTTTCCCTGCCCGCCCGGATGCCGCAGAGCCTGTGCATCGGCGCCGTCACCGTGGCCGGGCGCCTGCACCTGACCTTCCGCTACCCCCGCCGCCTGTTCGGCGCCGACGCCGCCCGCCGCTTCGCCGACAGCTACGTGCAGCACATCCTGGCCGTGGCCGAGCGGCGCTGGTAGTGGGTCAGTCGTTGTCGATCACGTAATCGTCGGGCTCGGCCAGCACGACCCGTTCGCCCGTCCCCGCTGCCTTCTACTCCACGCCCAAGTCGAAGGTACCGCCCGTGCGCCAGTAGAACCCGTCCCGGCGCTCGAACAGCTCCTCCTCCACCATGTAGCGGCGGAGGGCGGCGTAGTCGGGGTGGAACCGGCCGATGGTGTAGTTCACCTGCTCCTCGGGGTAGATCCGGCCCGGCTCGAACTGCCCGGCCAGGAAGTCCAGCACCACCAGCCGCTTGGTGCGGTTCGCCGGGATGTGGCTGAGCTTCCCGTCCACCAGGTAGTGCCGCAGGACGTTGGCCTGGTCGGCCGTCGCCCCCAGCTCCTCAGGCCGCGGCTGCGGCCGGGCCGATGCCGCCCGCTGCGCCGCCTCCTTGAACCGTTCCGTCGCCACGCGGAGGTGACCCTCGGCCATGGTTTCCAGCAGCCCGCCCCGCAGCAGGCGCTCGAGGGCCTTCCGGACCGTCTTGAGGTCGAGCCCGGTGGCGCCGGCGACGGCCTGGTCCGACGTGGCGCCGAGGACGACGGCGCTGACCACCTTCAGCCGGCTCTCCTCGGCCAGCAGGCCGACGAGCGCTTCGGGGCCGGCGTCGCTCATGGCCGAACGGTAGCGCCGGCCGGCGGGTACAGGTTGATGACCACCAGGCCGGCGTTGGCGGCGACGGCCAGGAGGTTGCCGTGAATGGCGATGCTGCTGGCTCCCGACCGGAGCGAGATGCGGGCCCTGTGGCTAGCGGTCGTCGTGTCCACAGCCGAACGGTGACATCAGTCGACCCGTCGCTCGAGGCCAGCGGCGACGGCTGAGGAGCGCCGGCGCTAGCGTTTGGCCTGTTCGGCGGTCATGACAAGGGGGAATCGGCGTGCCCAACCCGGGACAACCCACCATCGGCCTCGGCGCCAGCGGCGACGCCGTCCGGCGAGCCCAGCGTGCCCTCCGCCGCACCCCGAACCTCGGGCTGACGGTCGACGGGCAGTTCGGCTCGCTGACCGAGGCCGCGGTGAAGGGCTTCCAGACCGGCGCCGGCCTCGTCGCCGACGGCATCGTCGGCCCGCTCACCTGGGACGCCCTCCCCAACGGCGGCCCCATGCCGACCCTGGCCGAGGGGTCGCACGGCCTGGTCGTCGCCCGCCTCCAGAACGTGCTCACCAACGGCGCCGGCGGGCAGTGGCCGGCGCCCGGCCCCATCGACGAGCACTTCGGGCCGCTCACCAAGGCCGCGGTCGAGGGGTTCCAGGCCTGGGCCGGCGTGGCCGCCGACGGGGTCGTCGGCGACCAGACGTGGGCCGCGTCACTTCACGCCTTGAGCGCCACCTTGGAGTCGACCGTCGGGCTCGATTTCGCCTCGACCTGATCCGAGTGTGGGCGATTCGCGCTGAAATAGCGGTCCGAATCGCCCACACTGGGCCGCGATCTGGTGCCGGCTACGCCACCTTGAGGGCGCCGGCCATGCCGCTCGGGGCGTGGAGGAGGCACACGTAGGTGTAGGTGCCGGCGGTCTTCACCACGAAGGAGAAGCTACGGGCGACTTCGGGGGGCCCGGCGCCCGGGGGGGCGTTGGGCGGCAGGAGCCCGGTGTTGAAGAAGTCGGTGGCGTTGAGGGTCTGGGGCGACGCCCCCGGCGCCGGCTTGCCCACCGCCGGGTCGAGCGGGTTCTGGGGGAGGGTGCCCTTGCCGGCGAAGCTGGCCGTGTGCGGGGCGCCGCTGTTGTTGACGAAGGTGACGGTGTCGCCGATCTTCACGTCGGCCGACGGCGGGGCGAAGGCCAGCACGTCGGTGTGGGCCGTGGTCGTCCCCATCTGGAGCTTCCACGTGGTGGTGCCGTCGGCGTTCTTGGTGCTCACCGGCGGCGTCGACGACAGTGTGGCCTTGGCGGCGCGGCCCTCGGTGAGCCACTGGTTCGACTCGGTGTCGGCCCGGGCCGTGACGGCGGCCTGGGTGTCGACCTTGCCGCCGGCGGCCACCACGTTGACCGTGCCCGTCATCTGCGGGTGGATGACGCAGACGTAGGAGTAGGTGCCGGCCGTCGGGAAGGTCACGCGGAAGGGCGGGGCGGCGGCGGGGCCAAGCGGCTGGAGACCCGAGTTGATCAGGCGGCTCGGGTCGAAGGTGCCGTTCACCGGGGGGGTGGGCGCGTACAGCGTCTCGTCGGTCCCCGGTGCCGGCGCGGTCTTCCCGGGCGGGAAGAAGGTGACGGAGTGCGGCTCAGGACCGGCCATCTTCCACTCGACCGTGCTGCCGGCCGTGACCGTCACCGCCTGGGGCAGGAAGGCCAGCACGGCGATGTTCGGGTCCTTCGGGTCGTTGAGCCCGGCCTGCATGCTGATCGTGCCGGCGGCGCCGGCCGCGGCGGTCGTCGGTGTCGACGACGTGCTGTCCTTCTTGTCGCTCCCGCACCCCAGGAGCGTCGTCCCGGCCAGGAACGTCGCCGCCACGCCCCACACGGCCAGCCGGCCCCTACCTGTTCCTGCCCTCATCCGTGTCCTCCCAACGAACTACGCCGTACCTGATCCATCAACGGCATGCGTACCACGCCCGTTGCCCGCCGGGAAACACCCATTCGCGCCTGATGCTAGGTCGTGGCCACCTTGGCTTTGAGGAAGGCCACGTTGAGGGCCTCCTGCGCCGGCGCCTGGCTGGCCGCCATGAGGGCGGAGATGTCCTCCTTGGCCGCCTCGTAGCCCGGCTCGGGCGACACGTGGGGGTTCTTGTACCGGTGGGCGTAGTTCTGGTTGGCGTTGCTGAGGGCCAGGTGGAACACCGTCTCGCGGCCCTTGAAGTTCCGCCGGAAGCGGGCCAGGCGGCGCGAGCCGGAGTAGAAGGTGCGGTAGGCCGTGGCCAGGCCGGTCTCGAGCTGCTCGGCCGTCATCTGGGCCGGCTCGAAGACGCAGCTGTACATGTTGTAGCGCTTCCAGTCGAACGTGGTGATGCGGTCGTCGGCCAGCATGCGGGCGTAGGTGGCGGTGCCCGGGTAGGGCGTGAGGATCGAGAAGTGGGCCACGTCGACGTTGATGTTGTCGACGAACCTCGCCGTCTCCTCGAAGCAGTCGGGGCCCTGGCTGTCGAAGCCGAAGATGAACCCGCCCTCGATGCCGGCGCCGGCCTTGTGCACCTTGGCCACCAGCTCGCCGTACTCGCCGGGCCGGTTCTTCTTGTTGCACTCGACGAGCGCATCGCGGTCGATGCCCTCGAAGCCGATGAACATCGTCCGCAGGCCGCTGCGGGTGGCCATCGCCAACAGCTCGGTGTTGCGGGCCAGACCGATCGACGCCTGGGCACCCCAGCGGACCTTCACGCCCGACGAGAGGATGGCCTCCGACAGCGACCCGCAGAAGTCGAGGTCGGCGGCCAGGTCGTCGTCGAGGAAGAACACGTAGGCGAACTCGCCCAGGTGCTGGCCGGCCTTCTTGAGGACCCTGATCTCCTCGAGGATGCGGTCCGTCGAGCTGTGGCGCGAGCCCCGGCCGTTGATGCGGATGACCGAGCAGAAATCGCAGTTGAAGCGGCAGCCCCGGGTGGTCTGCAGGGTGTTGAGCGGGGCGTACCGGTAGATCGGCCACTTCTTGAGGATGTCGATCCACTCGTGGTTCATGGGGACGGCCTCCATGTCCTGGAAGCTGCCCTTGTAGAGCCGTTGCAGGTTGCCGGCGGCGGCGTCGGCCAGGACGGTGCCCATGATGGTGTCGGCCTCGCCGGAGACGACGGAGTCGCAGTGGCGGAGGGCCTCGATCGGGATCAGCGAGGCGTGGACACCGCCGAGGACGACCGGCACACCCTTGGCCCGATAGGCGTCGGCCAGGCGGTAGGCCTGGGGGGCGATCGACGTCCACACGGTCAGGCAGGCCAGGTCGGGCGTCTCGTCGGGGATCTTCTGGTAGTTCTGGTCGATGACCCGCGGCTCCCAGCCGGCCCGGCGGGCGTGCGCGGCCAGCACGAGCAGGGCCATCGGCGGCATGCGGTGGCCGAAGGTCTGATGGATCCCGGTGCCGCCCCACTTCGGGATGACGAGGTGGACGAGCGGCTTCTCGCGCTTGGGCGCTGGCACGAGGTGGAGGCTACGCCCTGGAGGGCGCGGGCTGCGCAGTGAACCGGATCCGGAGCTCGTCGAGCCCGCGGATCACGTAGTGGTCACGGTAGGTCGGCGCATCGGTGACGAGCTCCATGCCCGGCAGGCGCCGGAGCATGGTGTCGAAGGCGATCTGGCCCTCCATGCGGGCCAGGGCCGCGCCTAGGCAGAAGTGGGGGCCGCCGCCGAAGCCGAGATGGCGGTTGGGCGTGCGGCCGACGTCGAGCCGGTCGGGGTCGGGGAACTGGTCAGGGTCGCGGTTGGCCGCCCCGAGGATGGCGACGGCCTGCTCGCCCTCCCGGATGATCTCCCCGCCGATCTCGACGTCCTCGGTGGCGATGCGGGCGGTCACGTGCACCGGCCCGTCGTAGCGCAGCAGTTCCTCGACGCCGGTGCGGACCAGCACCGGGTCGTCGCGCATGCGGGCCAGCTCGGCCGGGTTGCGCAGCAGGGCCAGGATGCCGTTGCCGACCAGGTTCATGGTGGTCTCGAAGCCGGCGACGAAGAGCAGGGTGGCCGTGCTCAACAGCTCGGCGTGGGTCAGGTGCTCGCCATCGGCCTCGGCGGCGAGCAGCGCCGACAGCAGGTCGTCGCGGGGCTCGGCCCGGCGGGCCTCGACCAGGTCGGTGAAATACTGGAACAGGTACATCCCGGCCACCATGCCCTTGTCCATGGCCGCCTTGTCCAGGTACCCGTCGAGCAGCCGGGAGGCGTCCGCCGACCAGCCCTTGAACTTGTCGCGGTCCTCCGCCGGCACGCCCAGCAGCTCGCAGATCACGACGGTCGGCAGCGGGTAGGCCAGGTCGGCCAGCACGTCCATCTCGCCGGTCTCGACCACGGCGTCGAGCAGGTCGTCGACCAGCAGGTGGATCCGGGGCCGGAGCGACTCCACCATGCGGGGCGTGAACGCCTGGCTGACGAGCGACCGGAGGCGGGTGTGGTCGGGCGGGTCGAGGAACATCATCAGGCTGGAGCCGACCTGGCGGATGGGGCCCATGGCCGCCGGGTCCGGGCCCTCGGTGAGCCGGGCCGGGTTGGTGCTGAAGCGGGGGTCGCGCAGGAGCGCGGCGCAATGGTCGTACCGGGTCAGGACCCAACTGCCATCGGGGGCGTGGTGCACGGGCTCCCGCTCCCGGATGAACCGGTAGATGCCGTACGGGTCGCCCCGGTTCTCGGGCAGCATGGGGCTGCTGAGGTTGGCCTCGGCCAGGGCTGCGGCCAGATCGGTGACGGCCATCGGTCCAGGTAAGCACAGGGAGCGCACTATCAGGCCGCGAGGGAGCATTGGGGCGGCGCTGGCCGGCGGGTTGCTGCTGGCCGCCAGCCTGCCGCCATGGCCGGTGGCGACGGGGGCCTGGCCACTCGGGCTGGCCGGCGCCGCCCTGGTGTTGGTGGCGCTCGACGGTCGCCATGGGCGGGGTCGACTGGCCGCCGGCATGGCCGCCGGCCTCGGCCTCTACCTCCCCGGGCTGTGGTGGATGCGCGACTTCAGCGCGCCCGGGTACGTCGTCGCCACCCTCATGGAGGCGGGGTTCCTGGCCGCCGGCGTGGCCCTCGTGCCGCCGGCGGGGCGCTGGCGGCGGGCACTGGCGTTCCCCGCCGCCCTGGTCATGGTCGAGGCCGTCCGGGGCGCGTGGCCCTTCGGCGGTCTGCCCATCTCCGGGATCGACCTCGGCCAGGTGGGGGGACCGCTGGCGCCGGCGGCCCGCATCGGCGGGCGCCTCCTCCTGGTCGCCCTGGTCGGCATCGGTGGCGTGGCCCTCGCCAGCCTGGGCCGGCGCCGATGGCGGATGGCGCTGGCCGGGGCCGCAGCCGTGGCCGTCGTGGCCGGCCTGGGGGTCGTCGCGCCCGACGGTTCCCCGACCGGTCGCCGGCTGGCGGTCGCCGCCGTCCAGGGCGGGGGCCCCCGGGGCACGAGGGCCATCTCGAGCGACCCGGCTCTCGTGTTCGAACGCCACCTCGCCGCCACCGCCGGCGTGCGGCTCCCCGTCGACCTTGTCCTGTGGCCGGAGGACGTGGTCGACGTCGAGGACGAGATCGCCACCACGCCCGAGGGCCGGCGGCTGGCCGCACTGGCCAGCTCCCTGCACGCCACCCTGGTCGCCGGCGTGGTCCAGGACGAGCCAGGCCGGCGCTTCCGCAACTCGGCGGTGCCGTGGGGCCCCGACGGCACGCTCCTCCCCCGCTACGACAAGGTGCACCGGGTGCCCTTCGGCGAGTACATCCCGGCCCGCTCGTTCTTCGCCCGCCTGGCCGACGTCTCCGCCGTGCCCCGTGACGCCCTGGTCGGGCGGGGGCCCGCCGTCCTCGACACGCCGGCCGGCAAGCTCGGCGTGGTCATCAGCTACGAGGTCTTCTATCCCGACCGGGCCCGCGCCGCGGTGCGGGCCGGCGGCCAGGTCGTCCTGGTGCCAACCAACGCGTCGTCGTACCGCGACGCCCAGATCCCGTCCCAAGAAGTGGCCGTGGCTCGCCTGCGCGCCCTGGAAACCGGTCGCTGGGTGGTGCAGGCCGCGCCCACCGGGTACAGCGCGGTGATCGACCAGCGGGGCCGAGCCCGGGTGCAAAGCGGGCTGGGCGGGCCGGCGGTGCTCCAGGCCAGCGTCGACCTCCGCACCGGCCACACCCTGTTCGTCGCCCTCGGGCCGGCGCCATGGGTGGCCGGCGCCCTCTTCGCCCTCGCCGCCAGCTGGCTGAGACCCCGGACCGTTCGGTCAATCGGTGGTGACATTGCACCCCCGATTGACCAAACGTCGTCCTGACGACCGGCCACACTCTTGCGATGCACCAGCCCATCTACCACCTCGCACTCGAGCATGCGTGGGCCGCGGCATGCGCGGCCGGGGACGGGTACCGCCGGTCCACGATCGACAGTTCGCTCGAAGAGGAAGGCTTCATCCACTGCTCGTTCCGGGACGAGGTGCAAGGGGTGGCCGACCGCTTCTACCAGGGACACGCCGACGTGCTCCTCCTGACCATCGACCCGTCCAGGGTGCCGGCCGAGATCAGGACCGAGAACCTGTTCCCGCACATCTACGGACCGCTGCCGATCGATGCCGTCGTGAGCGTACGACCGGTCCCCTGTGGCGAAGATGGGCGGCTCCTGGTGGACGCCCTCCTTGACGGGCCGCCCGGCCCTGTTTGATTCCACGCTCGGGGGCGGTCAGGCTCCTGCACCGTGCCCGAGCCGCTCCGAGTCGCCCTGCTGGCCTACCGGGGCAACCCCCATTCCGGCGGCCAGGGCGTCTACGTCCACTACCTGAGCCGCGAGCTGCACGCGCTCGGGCACCACGTCGAGGTCTTCAGCGGGCCGCCGTACCCCCGGCTCGCAGCCGGGGTGCCCGTCATCGAGGTGCCCAGCCTCGACCTGTACCGGCCGGAGAGCCCGTTCCGCACGCCGGCGCTGGAGGAGTTCCGCGACCTGGTCGACGTGGCCGAGTTCGCCACCATGTGCGCCGGCGGCTTCCCGGAGCCGTTCACGTTCAGCCTGCGGGCCCGGCGGGCCCTGCGGAGCCGCCGGGCCGACTTCGACGTGGTCCACGACAACCAGTGCCTGGGCTACGGCATCCTCGGGATCGCCCGCGACGGGCTGCCGGTGGTGGGCACCATCCACCACCCGATCACCGTCGACCGGGCCGTCGAGCTGGCCGGCGCCGAGGGCTGGCGCCGGCAGATGAGCGTGCGCCGCTGGTACGGGTTCGTCCGCATGCAGAAGCGGGTGGCCCGGCGCATCGACCGGGTGCTGACCGTGTCGGAGTCGTCGGCGGGTGACATCGCCGCCCAGATGGGCGTGCGCCGGGACCGGATGTCGGTCGTGCCGGTCGGCGTGGACACCGGCCTGTTCCGGCCCCTCCCCCACATCGCCCGGGTGCCGGGACGGCTGATGACCACGGCCAGCGCCGATGTCCCCCTCAAGGGCCTGGTGCCCCTCCTCGAGGCCCTGGCCAAGGTGCGGACCGAGCGCCACGCCGAGCTGGTCGTCGTCGGCGCGCCACGCGACGGCAGCATCGTGCCGGCCACGATCGAGCGCCTGGGGCTCGAAGGTGCGGTCACCATCGCCGGCATCGTCGACAACCTCCGCATGATCGAGCTCTACGCCGAGGCCGAGGTGGCCGTCGTGCCCTCGCTCTACGAGGGCTTCTCGCTGCCGGCGGTGGAGGCCATGGCCTGCGGGCTCCCCCTGGTCACGACCACCGGCGGGGCGCTCCCCGAGGTCGTGGGGGCCGACGGCGAGTGCGCCCTCCTCGTGCCGCCCAACGACCCCGGCGCGCTGGCGTCGGCCATCGTGACCGCCCTCGACGATGCCGAGCTACGGGCCCGCCTCGGCGCCGCCGGCCGCCAGCGCGTGCTGCGGAAGTTCACGTGGCGGGCCACGGCCGAGGCCACCGTCGAGGTGTACCGGGAGGCCGCTGGCTCTTGTTGACCGTGGACTTCGCCCGGCTCGGCCTTCGGGCGGGCGACCGGTTGCTCGACCTGGGCTGCGGGGGTGGGCGGCACGCCTTCGAGGCCCACCGCTTGGGCGCTCACACCGTGGCCTTCGACCGCAACGCCGGCGACACCAAGGACGCGGCCGCCATGCTGGCCGCCATGCGCCTGGCCGGTGAGGCGCCGGCCGGCGCCCTCGGCACGGCGGTGAACGGCGACGCCCTCTCCCTTCCCTTCGCCGACGGCGCCTTCGACCGCGTCATCGCCGCCGAGGTGCTCGAGCACGTGCCCGCCGACGGTGCCGCCATGGCCGAGCTGGCCCGGGTCCTGCGCCCCGGCGGCACCCTGGCCGTCACCGTCCCCCGCTGGTTCCCCGAGCAGGTGTGCTGGGCGTTGGCCGACGAATACCACGCCCCCCATGTACCCGACGGCCACGTGCGCATCTACCGCCGGCGCGGGCTGGCCGGCGTCGTCGCCGGCGCCGGCCTCGAACCCCGGGGGTCGCACCATGCCCACGCCCTCCACTCGCCGTACTGGTGGCTGAAGTGCGCCCTCGGCCTCGACCGCCCCGACCGCTGGCCGGTGCGCACCTACCACCGCTTCCTGCTGTGGGACATCACCAAGCGGCCGGCGCTGACCCGCGCCCTCGACCGGGCCCTGAACCCCGTGCTGGGCAAGAGCTTCGTCCTCTACGCCGTCAAGCCGGCCGTAGCCACGTGACCGGCCCGGGAGGCCGGTCCAGCGGACATTCACGGGGCGGAGCCTCGTGACCGGCCCGGGAGGCCGGTCCAGCGGACATTCACGGGGCGGAGCCTCGTGACGCCGGCGGAGCTGGCCGGCACCGTCGACCACATCGCCGCCGTCCAGCAGGCCGACGGGATGATCCCCTGGTTCCCCGGCGGGCACGGCGACCCGTGGAACCACGTCGAGGCGGCCATGGCCCTCGACGCCGGCCACCGCCGCGCCCAAGCCGAGCGGGCTTACGACTGGCTGCTCTCCACCCAACGGGCCGATGGCGCCTGGCACCAGTACTACCGGGACGGGCAGGTCGAGGAGGCCACCCTCGACGCCAATGTGACGGCCTACGTCGCCACGGGTGTGTGGCATCACTTCCTGACTACCGGTGACGCCGGCTTCCTCGAGACCATGTGGCCGGCCGTCCGGCGCGCCGTCGGGTTCGTCCTCGACCTGCAGGCGCCGAGGGGCGAGGTCATCTGGGCCCGCCATGCCGATGGGACACCCTGGTCCTTCGCCCTGCTGACCGCGTCGTCGAGCACCTTCGCCAGCCTGCGAGCGGCAGGTGCCATCGCCGACCGTCTCGGCCACGCCCGGCCCGAATGGGAGACCGCCGCCGCCCGCCTCGGGCGGGTGATCGCCGAGGAGCCGGGCGCGTTCCTGCCCAAGGACCGGTGGTCGATGGACTGGTACTACCCGGTGCTTGCCGGCGTCGTGACGGGCGACGCGGCCCGGGCACGGCTCGCCGCCGGCTACGACCGCTTCGTGCTGGACGGCCTCGGCGTTCGCTGTGTCGCCGACAAGGACTGGGTGACCGCGGCGGAGACAGCCGAGTGCGCCATGGCCCACCTGGCCGCCGGCGAGGTGGGCACGGCCGGCCGTCTGCTCGAGTGGGCCGGCCACCTCCGCGACGACGACGGGCGGTGGTTCACCGGCATGGTCCACCCGCAACGCCACCACTTCCCGCCGAAGGAGCGCAGCACGTACACGGCCGCGGCCGTGACCCTGGCCCACACGGCGCTGGCCGGCGCTGGCCCGCTCGTTCCCATCCTCCCGGTCGCGCCGGCGCCGCTCACCGCTCTCTGATCAACGTCAGAGCAGGCGCGCACGTAGGCCGGCGGCGTGGCTCTGCAACTCCCGCAGCGGGGCCGGGCCAGGGTCGCGTTCGTGGCCGCCCTGGCCCTTGCCGCCGCCATCGCGCTCGATTATCATGATTTCGAAGCCTCTGCTTCGGGCCGGACCGCTGTACTAGGCCGATGGCATAGAGGCTTTTTTGGCGCGGCAATACTCGCTTGATTCGAGCAGGACTTGCTCGTAGTTTGAGCCGATGGCACACGTCGGCGGCGCCCCTCTTTCTCTGTACTGGGCCGTCGCCCGGCGCTCGTTCCGGCGCTATTCCACCTACCGGGGCGCCACCTTCGCCGGCGCCTTCACCAACACGGTGTTCGGGTTCATCCAGGCCTACGTACTCCTCGCCGTGTTCCGCCGGCGCGACACGATCGGGGGCCTCGATGTCGTCGACGCGGTCACGTTCACCTTCGTCACCCAGGGCCTGCTGGCGATCGTGGCCGCGTTCGGCCCCCTGGAGCTGGCCGATCGGATCACCTCGGGCGACGTGGTCAGCGACCTCTACCGCCCCCTCGACCTTCAGTCGTGGTGGCTGGCGCAGGACATCGGCCGGGCTGGCTTCCAATTGATGTTCCGCGGGATCCCACCGTTCGCGGTCGGGGCGGTGGCGTTCCATTTGCGCCTGCCCGCCGGCCCGAGCGTCTGGGCCGGGTTCGCCGTCTCGCTCAGCCTGGCCCTTGCCGTCGGGTTCGCGTGGCGCTTCGCCATGTCCCTCAGTGCCTTCTGGCTGCTCGAAGTGCGCGGCCTGGTGCAGCTCATGGGACTGGTGTTCATGTTCTTCGCCGGGTTCATCCTCCCGCTGCCGTTCTTCCCTCCGGCCCTCCGCGACGTGGCCAACGTGCTCCCTTTCGCGGCCGTCGTCGAGCTCCCCGTGGAGGTCTTCCTGTCCAAGCACCGCGCCCTGCCCGACCTCCTCGGCGTGGTCGCCCACCAGGCCGCGTGGTTGGCCGTCCTCGTCGGCACCGGGCGGGTCGTCATGGTCAGGGCCTGGCGCCGAGTGGTCGTGCAGGGTGGTTGAAACCCACGGCGGCCCGACCGTCGCGGAACAGGCCGTCATCTGGCGCCGGCTCGTCGGAGCAAGGATCCGGGCCGACTGGCAGTACCGGACCTCGTTCATCACGTTCATGGTGAGCCAGTTCGTGGCCGGCTTCCTCGACATCGTGGCGATCGTCATCCTGTTCTCCAACGTCGACCGGCTGGCCGGCTGGTCGGTGGCCGAAGTGGCCCTCCTGTACGGCACGTCGAACCTCTCCTTTGCGTTGAGCGACGTGTTCGTGAGCGAGGCGGAGTTTGCGGCTCACCACATCCGGGCCGGGTCCTTCGACCGGTTCCTGCTCCGGCCGGTCGGGCCGCTCCTCCTGCTCTGCGGCCAGGAATTCGCCCTCCGCCGAGCGGGCAAAGTGGTCCAATCGGTCCTGGTGCTGGCCGTCGCATTGACCCAGGTACCGGTGGACTGGGACCTCCCCAAAGCGGCGATGGTCGTGACTATGGTCGCCGTCGGCTTCGTGATCTTCGGCGGGCTCTGGGTCCTCACCTCGTCGATCGCCTTCTGGGCCGTCGAGGCTCGGGAGGTGGCCAACTCCGTGACCTATGGGGGGAACTTCGTGACGCACTACCCCCTGGAGATCTTCTCGGGCTGGCTCCGCCGGCTCGTGACCGTCGTGCCCCTGGCCTTCGTGAGCTACCAACCGACGTTGTGGGTGCTCGGGCGCCGCGACCCCCACGGCTCGCCGGCCTGGTTCGCCTTTGCCGGCCCCCTCGTCGCTCTTGCCACCGTGCTGGTCGCCCGCGCCGTCTGGTTCTCGGGCATCCGCCACTACCGCAGCACCGGGAGCTGACGTGGGCCTGATCGAGCTGGACGGCGTCGAGCGGGACTTCGTCGTGCACCGGCGAGTGGGGCGGGTCCGCCGGCACCGGGACGTGGTCCGCGCCGTCGACGGAGTCTCGTTCACGGTCGAGGCGGGTGAAATGGTCGGCTACATCGGGCCGAACGGCGCCGGGAAGTCGACCACCATCAAGATGCTCACCGGCATCCTCGTGCCGACCGCGGGGTCGGTCAGGGTTGCCGGGCTCGACCCCCAGCGGTCGCGCACCGAGCTGGCCATGCGCATCGGCGTGGTGTTCGGCCAGCGCAACCAGCTGTGGTGGGACCTTCCCCTGCGCGACTCCTTCGAGCTCCTGCGCCATATGTACCGGGTACCCGCCGACCTCCACCGCCGCCGGCTGGCCGAGTTCGTCGAGCTGCTCGACCTCGGCTCCTTCCTCGACACCCCGGTACGCCAACTGTCCCTCGGACAGAAGATGCGGGGCGAGATCACCGCTGCGCTCCTGCACGGGCCGAGCATCCTCTACCTCGACGAGCCCACCATCGGCCTCGACGTGGTCTCCAAGAGCCGGGCCCGGGAGTTCCTGGCCCGGGTCAACCGCGAGCTCGGTGTGACGGTGGTCCTGACCACTCACGACCTCTCCGACGTCGAGCGCCTCTGCTCCCGGTTGATGGTGATCGACCACGGGCGGGTGGTCTATGACGGCACGGTCGACGACCTGAAGGCCCGGCACGGCCAGTACCGGACCCTTGTGGTCGACCTCGAAGGTCCCGCCGAGCCGCTTGTCGTGGACGGGGCGGAGGTCGTACGGGTCGACGGGCCCCGCCAATGGTTGCGGTTCCACCGCGATCGGACGACCGCGGCCCAGCTCATCGCCGCCATCGCGTCGACGACCGCCGTCGTCGACCTCACCATCGAGGAGCCGCTGATCGAGGATGTCATCGCCGGCGTCTACGTCGGCGGCGCGCCGGACCGGACGTAGGCGGGTGGCGGTTGGCGGGTTCGACTACCGTCCGGGCCATGGCACGCCGAGGCCTCCCGCGGGCGGGGGTTGCGCTGCTCGCCGGCGCTCTGCTCGTCTCCTGCCGAGGGTCGTCGGGCTCGTCCGGTCCGGGAGACGCCGACACGGCGGTCACCACCCCAGGCCCCGACTCCGCCGACTGCCCGGCCCGCAACCACCTGGCTGCCGAGTTCAACGGCCGCCAGCGCATCGGGGTCGAGATGCCGGTGGACTACGCGTTCCTCGAGACGCGTCCCGGCGGCTGCGTCCCGTTGCGGTTCAACCCCTGCGAGCCGGTCCACTACGTGGTGAACAGCGCCCTCGCCCCGCCGGGTGCGCTCGACGACCTGCAGGAGGCCATCCACCGGGTGGAGGCGGCCACCGGGCTGACCTTCGTCAACGACGGGCCCACCGACGAGCCGGCCACGATGAACCGTCCGGCCGCCCAGGTGCCGCGCTACGGGAAGCGCTGGGCGCCGATCCTGATCGTCTGGGACCACGGTGCCCAGTACCGGATGGAACCCACCAACCCGGCCGGCGGCCAGTCGGTGCCGGTGGACGGCGTGCGGGTCAGCGGCGTGCTCATCATCAACGTCGACGCCACCGCCCAGGACCACGGCCGGTCCCGGCCGGCCAACGGGTTCGGCGAAGGGGCCACGTGGGGCCGGGTCTTCATCCACGAGCTGGCCCACATCGTCGGGCTCGGCCACGTGGCCCGCTCCGACGAGATCCTGTTCCCCGAGCTGGGGGTCCAGCAGGGGGAGGCCGTGTTCCACGCCGGCGACCTCATCGGCCTGCGCATCCTGGGCAAGGAGTCGGGGTGCCTCACCACCCCGGACCCGCCGACGCGCTGACCGGCCTGGGTCAGCCCGACCAGCGGTAGACGTTGGTGTCGCGCTCGACGAAGCCGAGGCGGCGGTAGAGCCGGTTGGCCGCCTCCCGCGTGGGCCGGGAGGTCAGGTCGACCGTGCGGGCGCCGGCGGCCGAGGCCCGGTTGAGCGCCTCCCGGCACAGGATCTCCGCCACCCCCCGGCCGCGCGAACCCTCGTCGACCACCACGTCCTCGATCCAGGCCCGGAGCCCGGTCGGGATCCGGAACAGCACCAGGGTGAGGCTGCCGATCAGGCCCTTCTCGTCGTCACGGGCCATGAGCAGCACCGTCGCCGGCGACCGCACCATCTCGGCCAGCACCTGCCCGCTCGGCGCCGGCGCCGAGCGCGACAGCTGGGGGGTGAGCAGCCGGAAGGCGGCCACCAGCTCGGGCGTGACCGCCTTGGCCTCCTCGACGAGAACGGTCACTGGGACGCGCTCCCGAGGGGAGTGCGTCCCAGTGCATGCTCGATGGTCGGGCCTCCGGGGCCGGCCACTACAGCTCGGGCACCGGCACGGGCGGCGGCGGGCCGGCGTAGTGGGCGCTCGGCCGGATCAGCCGGTTGTCGGCAGCCTGCTCGAGGATGTGAGCCGTCCAGCCGATCACCCGGCTGGACGTGAACGTGGGCGTGAAGAGGGTGCGGGGCAGGCCCACCTTGTCCATGACCACGCCGGCGTAGAACTCCACGTTGGCGTACAGGTTGCGGCCCGGCTTGAGCTCGGCCAGCACGTCGACCACCGTCTTCTCGACCTGCTTGGCGAAGTCGACCATGTCGCCGCCCAGGCGCTCGGCCACGCCGCGGAGCATCAGCGAGCGGGGGTCGTCGGTCTTGTAGATGCGGTGGCCGAAGCCCATGATCCGCTCGCCCTTCATGACCGAGTTGCGGATCCACTCCTCGGCCTTGTCGGGCGTGCCGATGGCGTCGAGCATGTCGAGCGCCCGGCTGGGGGCGCCACCGTGCAGCGGCCCGGAGAGGGCCCCGATGGCGCCGACCACGGCCGAGCCCAGGTCGGCGCCGGTGGAGGTGATGACCCGGGCGGTGAAGGTCGACGAGTTGAACCCGTGGTCGGTGGTCGAGATCAGGTACTGCTCGATGGCCCGGGCATGCCCGGGCTCGGGGACCTCCCCCGTGAGCATGTACAGGTAGTTGGCCGCGTAGGCCAGGTCGGGGTGGGGGTCGATGGGGTCGAGCCCCTGGTTCAGCCGGTACAGCGCCATGATCAGCGTCGGCATGACCGCGCTGGTCTGCATGGCGTTGGCCCGCAGCGTCACCTTGTCGATATCCAGCCACGACCTGAAGTCGAGGGCGTAGGCCAGCAGCGAGTAGGCCGTACGCAGCGCGTCGAGGGGCACGAAGTGGTCGCCGGCGGTGGCGATGGCGGGCAACAGGCCCTTCACCGCCGGTGGGATGGTGCGCAGCGACCGGATCTCCTCGGCGAAGGTCTCCCGCTCGGCCGGGGTCGGGAGGTGGCCCTCGTAGAGCAGGTGCCACACGTCTTCCAGCGACCGCTTCTCGGCCAGCTCGACGGCGTTGTACTGGCGGTAGTGGTAGAAGCCCTCCTGGCCCCGAACGTCGCCCACCTCGGTCTCGGCGACGACCACCCCTTCAAGGCCACGCCGGGCCTCGATGGCCCCCGGGTGCTCGATGCGCAGGACCTGGGCCAGCTTCAGCATGTCGCGGATCGACACCACGCCGACCAGCGCCCCGGCGTCGACGACGGGCAGGTGGCGGTAGCCGTGGGCGTTGAGGCTGTCGAACGCGGCGAGGACCTCGTCGTTGGGGCCCACCGTGTTGGCATTGGGCGTCATCCAGTCCGACACCCTGGCCGTCGACAGGTCGGCGCCGGCCGCGCCGGCCCGGACCAGGTCGCGCTCGGTGAGGATGGCCACCGGGGTGCCGGGGTCGACGACGACGATCGAGCCGACACCCCGCTCGATCATGCGGGCCGACGCCTTCGCCAAAGGGTCCGACGCCGAAGCTGTCAGGACATCCGTGGTCATGACCTCGGCGACCGTGCGTACCTTGGCTCCGTCAGCCATCCGTCCTCCTCGTTTCAGCCACGGCATCGTACCGGGCCAGTTCGGGGACGAGCCGAAGGAGGGCAACGACGCCCAGGATGCACGCCAGCCCGCCCGAGACAACCGAGAACCGGGCCGACGTCAAGGCGGCCACCGCGCCGGCCTCGGCGTCGCCCAGTTGGGGGCCACCGGTGACCACGGCGATGTGCACCGACGTCAGCCGGCCCCGCAGCCCGTCGGGCACGGAGAGCTGCAGGATGGTGTTGCGGAACACCGCGGAGATGACGTCCGCCGCGCCGGCGAGCGCCAGCATGGCCAACCCGAGCGGGAGCCAGGGGACCAGGCCGAACGCGGCGATCGCCCCGCCCCACACGAGCACGGCGACGATCACCGCCCGGCCCTGGTGGCGGACCCGGCCCACCCATCCGGTGAAGAGCGCGCCCAGCAGCGCGCCGGCGCCGGGCGCGGCGTAGAGCAGGCCGACGGTGACGGCGCCACCGCCGAAGAAGCCGGTGCCCAGGGCGGGGAACAGGGCTCGGGGCATGCCGAAGACCATGGCGTCGATGTCGATCAGGAAGGTGCTGACGAGCAGGCGCCGGCCCTTGAGGTACCGGAGGCCCTCGCCGATCGAGGCCAGGCTGGCCCGGGTGCCGCCCCCTTCTGGCGGCTGTGGGGCGATCATCGTCAGCGCCACCACCGCCGCCGTGAAGCTGGCCACGTCGACCCAGTACGCCGCGGCCAGGCTGACCTGGCTGATGACGACGCCGGCCAGGGCCGGGCCGAGCACCTGGCCGATCTGGAACTGGATCTGGGCCAGTGCGGCGGCCGACGGGTACAGCTCCCGCCCGACGAGCCGGGGGATCGTGGCGTTCCGCGCCGGCAGGTCCACGCCCGCCAGGCCGGCCGAAAGGGCGGCCAGGACGTAGATCGGCCAGAGCCGGGGCGACGACGAGCCGGCGTTCAGGGCCAGGCCGGCGCTGGTACTGGCCGACAGCACCTGGGTGACGAGGAGGAGCTTGCGCCGGTCCACCGCGTCGGCGATGGCCCCGCCCGCCAGCGAGAGGGTGACGAGCGGCACGACTGTGGCCAGCCCGACCATGCCCACGGCCAGCGACGACCTGGTGATCGTGAACACCTGGAACGGGATGGCGACGACGGTGAGCTGCCGCCCGAGGTACGACACGCCTGAGCCGGCGAAAAGGAGCCGGTAGTCGCGTGAGACGCGCAACGGGGTCAGGTCGGCCAGCAGCCGGCGGCGGGGCTCAGCCGGCACGGGCGTCGCAGCTCACGCCGCATCCTTGCAGGACCGGAACGACCGACGAGCCCGACCCACCGCAGCGTTTGGTCAATCGGGGCCGCCATTTCGCCTCCGATTGACCAAACGGTCGGGGGCGCCGACCCGCGCCCGTCAGCCCGGCTGGCAGGCCGGGCACCAGTAGGCGACGCGCGACTGCTCGCCCTGGCCGAGCGACCGCACCGTCGTGGCGCACCGGAGGCACGGGCGGCCGGCACGCCGGTAGACCCACCGCGCCGGGCGACCGGTGGACGGCGCCAGGCTTTGCCTCATGATCCGGCTCGCGGTCGAGACCAGGGCGTCGAGCTCGCCATCGGTGAGCGCGGACACGGCGGCCCAGGGACTGCGGCCCTCCAGGAACAGGGCCTCACAGCGCCAGATGTTCCCGATGCCCGCCACGATGCGCTGGTCGAGCAGGAGCTCGCCGAGCGCCGTCGCCGGCGGTCGCTGCCGGGCCCGCCGGCGGACGTCGGCCAGGTCGAGCGGCTGCACGAGGATGTCGGGGCCGAGGCCGGCCAGCGACGGGTGGCGGTGCTCGCCTCCCGGCCCGAGCAGCTCGACGACCGGGGCGTTGAAGCAGACCGCCAGCCGCCGACCACAGGTCAACGTCACCCGGGCCTGGCTCGCCGGGCGCTGCCAGCGGTCGCCGGCGCTGTAGACGTGCCACGACCCGGTCATGCGCAAGTGGGTGTGGAGGACGTGACCAGAGCCGAACCGGATGAGCAGGTGCTTGCCGTTGGCGTCGACCCGCTCGACGGTGCGCCCGACCATCGGTGCGGCCGCCGCCGTCGCCGCGGTGACCTCGCGGCCGGCCAACCAGGTCTGGAGCGTGGCCGCGGTGCGGAGGAGAACGTCGCCTTCAGGCACCGTACCGGACGAGGCCCTTCGGCGACGGGACGAACCCGGCCGCCCGGAGGACGGGCCCGAGCTCGGCGTCGAAGCGTTCGACGCTCAGCCGGCGCACCCGGCCGCTGCTGGCCAGGCTGCTCAAGGCGGCGACGGCGCCGTCCTCCCACGTGCCGTCGAACCCGCGGAGGGCGACGAGCCCCTTGGCCCCCTTCTCCACGTAGAGGCAGGGCAGGCCGTCGAGGAGGACGACGTAGGCGCCGGCCACTCGCCGGGGGCCGCTCACGGGCCATGGGAGCGACAGCCCGTAGACGTTGGCCGGGTCGGTGGCGGCCAGGACGAGCGGGCCTTTCCCACCGTCGCGCCGGTCGGCGCGGAGACGGTCGACAGCGCCGGGCAGGGCGAACTGGGCGCCGCCCAGCCCGGCCACGAAGTAGCCCCTCCGGCACCGGCCGGTCTCCTCCATGGCCCGCAGCACCGGGTAGACGCCGGCGAACCCGCCGGCGTGGCCCTCGGCCCGCACCGCCTCCCGAGTGAGCACGCCGTGCCGGTCGAGCAGCGCGGTGGCCAGGGCATGGCCCCGGGCCGTGGCCCCCACCTCGTCGACGGGAAGGTCGGCGTCGACCAGCGACCACCGGCCCTGGGCCCGCGGCGGGCCGAGCACGGTCAGCGACCCCACCCGGGGCCGGCCGGTGCGCGCGGCCGGGCCACAGGACCGGCTGCCGGCGCCGCCGGCAAACGCCCGCAGGGCGGCGAAGGAGTCGTTGGTCACCTCGCCGGCCCACACCAGGTCCCAGAGGGCGTCGAGCGACGCCGTGTCGTCACCGCCGGCCAGCTCCCGGAAGAACGACGCGCCCCGCCGGCCCAAGAACTCCCGCAGCCGGTCGTGCTCGGGGCCGTCGGGCCGGTCTCCGACCGGCAGCGGGCGCAGCAGGGCGGCGTGGCCGCGCAGGAAAAGGGTGACCTTGCCGTCGTCGCGGCCCAGCGGGCCGGCGCCCATCCACACCACCTCACCCGCCGCCGCCAGCTCGTCGAGCAGGCGGGGCGAGTAATCGGCCATGCGGGCCGGGAGCACGTCGCGCTCCAGGACAGACGCAGGGACGGCCACGCCCTGGAGCTGGCGGACCACCTCGAACAGCCGGTCGAGGCCACGGGCCTCGCTGCCCACGCCCTGCCATGCGGGCAGGAACCCGGCCAGGGCGCCGGCGTCGACCGGCTCGACCTCCCGGCGCAGGGCGGCCAGCGACCGCTGGCGCAGCTGACGAAGGACCTCAGGGTCGCACCACTCCCGACCGCTGCCGCCGGGGCGGAACTCGCCCCGGAGCACGACGCCGGCGTCGGCCCGGGCCGCCAGCAACGGCTCCACCACCCCGGCCGGGAGGCCGAACCGTCGCGCCGGCTCCTCGGTCCGGAACGGCCCGTGGGTGCGGGCGAACCGGCCGAGCAGCGCGCCGAGGGGATCGTCGACCGGCGCCAGGAACACCTCGGGGAGCCCGGCCGGCGGCTGGATGCCGAGGGCGTCGCGGTAGCGGCCGGCGTCGTCGGCGGCGATGAGCCGGACCTCGCCGGCCAGCCGGACCTCCACCGCCCGCCGCTCGGCGAGCAGCGCCGGCGCGAAGTCAGCTGTGGACCGGGCGCGCAGCTCCGCTCCGGTGAGGTCGCCGAGCCGGCGGAGCAGATCGTGGGCCTCGTCGGCGTCGCGCGCCCACCACCGCTCTTCGAGGGCCTGGAGGTTGGCTTCGAGGGCCTCCAATGCCTCCGGGTGGATCAGCTCCCGCAGCTCCTCGGCGCCGAGCAGCTCGGCCAGCATGGTCCGGTCGAGGGTGAGGGCCTGGGCCCGCCGCTCGGCCAGCGGGGCGTCGCCCTCGTAGAGGAAGTTGGCCACGTACTGGAAGGCCAGCGACTGGGCGAAGGGCGACGGCGACGCCGTGTCGACGGAGACCACTCGCACGGTGCGGGCCCGGATGGCCGTCATCAGGTCGGTGAGCGCCGGCAGGTCGAAGACGTCACGCAGGCACTCGCGGTAGGTCTCGAGCAGGATCGGGAAGTCGCCGTGGCGGGAGGCGACGGCCAGCAGGTCGGCAGCCCGCTGGCGCTGCTGCCACAGCGGCGTGCGGGACCCGGGCCGCCGGCGAGGCAGCAGCAGGGCCCGGGCCGCGTTCTCCCGGAAGCGGGCCGCGAAGAGGGCCGAGTTGGCCAGCTCCCCCACGACCAGGGCCTCGATCTCCTCGGGCTCGAGGAGTACCGAGCTGATCGGCGGGGACTCGTCGGCCTCGGGCAGGCGGAGCACGATGCCTTCGTCGCTCCACATGGTCTGCACCTCGACGGCGAGGCGGTCGCGGCAGCGGGCCTCGATGGCCAGGGCCCAGGGCGCGTGCACCCGGCCGCCCAGGGGCGAGAGCACGCAGATGCGCCAGTCGCCCAGCTCGTCACGGAAGCGCTCGACCACGATCTGGCGGTCGGTGGGGAGGGCGCCGCCCGTGGCCAGGCGCTCCTCGGCCAGGTAGGCCCGCAGGTTGGAGAGGGCCAGTGGGTCGAGGGAGCACTCATCGACCAGCTTCTGGTCGGACCACCCGTCGACCACCCGCAGGAAGGCGCCGATGGCCCGGCCCAGCTCGGCCGGGCGCCCCAGCCCGTCACCGTGCCAGAACGGCATCTTCCCGGGCTGGCCTGGCGCCGGCGTGACGACGACCCGGTCACGGGTGATCTCCTCGATGCGCCATGTGGTGGCCCCGAGCAGGAAGGTCTCCCCCACCCGGCTCTCGTAGACCATCTCCTCGTCGAGCTCGCCGACCCGGTTGCCCTCGGGGGTGAAGACGCCGTACAGGCCCCGGTCGGGGATCGTGCCGCCACTGACCACCGCCAGCATCCGGGCGCCGGCCCGTGGCCGCAGCATGCCGGTGGCCCGGTCCCACACGATGCGGGGCCGCAGCTCGGCGAACTCGTCCGAGGGGTAGCGGCCGGCCAGCATGTCGAGCACGTTCTCGAGGAGCGCCGGCGAGCAGTCGGCGAACGGGTAGGCGCCGGCCACCACCTCGGCCACCTCCTCGACGGTCAGATCCTCGACGGCGACCATGGCCACGATCTGCTGGGCCAGCACGTCGAGCGGGTTCCTGGGGACGCGGGTCTCCTCGATCAGCCCGGCCACCATGCGCTGCGCGACGACCGCCGCCTCCACCAGGTCGCCCCGGAACTTGGGGAAGATCCGCCCCCGGGACGGTTCGCCGACCTGGTGGCCGGCCCGGCCGATGCGCTGGAGACCGCTGGCCACCGACGCCGGCGACTCCACCTGCACCACCAGGTCGATGGCCCCCATGTCGATCCCCAGCTCCAGGCTCGACGTGGCGACCAGCGCCGGCAGCTTGCCCGCCTTGAGGGCGTCCTCGATCTCCAACCGCTGCTCCCGCGCCACCGAGCCGTGGTGGGCCCGCACCAGGTCCTCGCCCGCCAGCTCGTTCAGGCGGGCGGCCAGGCGCTCGGACAGCCGCCGGGAGTTGACGAAGATCAGCGTCGACCGGTGGGTGCGGATGAGATCGAGCAGGACCGGGTGGATGGCCGGCCAGATGGAGTGGCGGGCCTCGGGGTTGCCGGCCGCCGGGCCGGACAGCAACGGGCCGTCGCCTTCGTCGATGGGCCGGCCCAGCTCGGCCATGTCCTCCACCGGCACGATGACCTGGAGCTCCAGGGTCTTGCGGACGCCGGCGTCGACCACGGTGACCGGCCGAGGGGCGCCGCCGGCCCGGCCGCCCAGGAACCGGGCCACCTCGTCGAGGGGGCGCTGGGTGGCCGACAGGCCGATGCGCTGCGGTGGCCGTTCGGTCAGGCGCTCCAGCCGCTCCAGCGACAGGGCCAGGTGGGCGCCCCGCTTGGTGCCGGCCACCGAGTGGATCTCGTCGACGATCACGTGTTCCACCGACCGGAGCATCTCCCGGGCCTGCGACGTCAGCAGCAGGTACAACGACTCCGGCGTGGTGATGAGGATGTCGGGCGGGTGGCGGACCAGGTCGCGCCGGTCGGCCGCCGGCGTGTCACCGGTGCGGGTGCCCACCCGGACCGACGGGACGGGCAGGCCCCGGCGCTCGGCCTCCAGGGCCATGCCGGCCAGGGGGGCCCGGAGGTTGCGCTCGACGTCGTAGGTCAGGGCCTTGAGGGGGCTGACGTAGAGCACCCGGCAGGTGTTGACCGTGGGCTCGGTGATGAGCCGGTCGAGCGTCCAGAGGAAAGCGGCCAGGGTCTTCCCCGACCCGGTGGGAGCCAGGATCAGGGTGTGCTCACCCCGGCTGATCGCCGCCCACCCCTGCTCCTGGGCGCTGGTCGGCGCGGCGAACGCGGCCTCGAACCAGGCCCGGGCCGCCGGCGAGAAGCGCTCCAGTGAGGCCATCGGGGACCAGGGTAGGGCGGGGGTGGGACAAGCACGGCCCGCGCCCGCCGGTACCGTGGGGCCAATGGACTACGTGCGCTGGCAGGACCGGCCCCAGTTGCGCCAGCCGGTCCTCATCGCCGCGTTCGAGGGTTGGAACGACGCGGCCGACGCCGCGTCGGCGGCGGTCCAGTACCTACGCGACGCGTGGTCGGCGCAGCCCTTCGCCACCATCGACCACGAGGACTTCTACGACTTCACCGCCACCCGGCCGCAGGTCCGCCTGGTGAACGGCATCACCCGCCAGATCGACTGGCCGGCGACGGAGCTGTCCTACGCGGCCCTGCCCGGGACCGCCCATGACGTGGTCGTGCTCCTGGGCCACGAACCACAGCTCAAGTGGCGGACCTTCACCGAACAGGTCGTCGGCGTGGCCATCGACCTGGGCATCGAGATGGTCGTCATCCTCGGCGCCCTCCTGGCCGACGTGGCCCACACCCGGCCGGTCCGGGTGACCGGCACCGCGGCGGACGCCGAGCTGGTCCGCCGCCTGCACCTCGGCCGGTCGACCTACGAAGGGCCAACCGGCATCGTTGGCGTCCTCCACGACGCCTTCAGCAAGGCTCACCTCCCGTCGGCGTCGCTGTGGGCCGCGGTGCCCCACTACGTGGCGTCCACCACGTCGCCGAAGGCGTCGCTGGCCCTCGTCGAGCGGACCACCCAGCTCCTCTCGACCACCGTGGACACCGACGACCTCAAGCTGGCGGCGGCCGACTACGAGCGCCAGGTCAGCGAGGTGGTGGCCGCCGACGACGACGTGACGGCGTACGTGCGCCGGCTCGAGACCAGCGCCGACGACGAAGACCTGGCCGATATGGAGATGGTCACCGGCGAGGCGCTCGCCGACGAGCTCGAGCGCTACCTCCGGGAGCAGCGGGGCGACTGAGGCGCCGCGGCCGGGTGGGGGCCTGTGTACATCAGTGTACGGCCCGGTACAATCAAGGCATGTCAACCATGACGGTGAGCGAGGCCCGAGCCGCGCTGCCCCAGGTGCTCGACCGCGTGGTCGCCGGGGAGGAGGTCACCATCACCCGGCACGGCAAGCCCGTTGCCGTGGTCGTCCGACCCGATAGCCTCCGGGCCCGGCGGGCCGACGCCGCCTTCGCCGCCGCGGCGGCGGTGCACGAGGCACTCGATCGGAGCCGCGGGAAGCCCCTCCCTGTCCGTCCGACACTGAGCCCGGAGCGTGCCGAGGCGCTGGCGGAGGAGGTACGCCAGGCTCGCGTGAGCCGATAGCGGCGAGCGCCATGGATGCCTTCGACGCCGACGTGCTCATCTACGCGGCCGTCGCCGATCATCCGCTCGGGCGGCGAGTGCGGGCCTTGTTCCCGGCCGGTCCGGTGGAAGGTACCGAGGTCGTTGCCGGCGTCGGATCGGTGCTGCTCCTCCCCGAGTTGCTCACCAAGCCGTTGCGCGAGGGCTCACGCTCCGAGCTCGACGAGCTCGGAGCGCTCCTTGTCCGGCTCGACCTTCGCCCGGTGGACACCGCCACCTCCGAGCTCGCCGCGGCGCTTGGCGCGTCCTACGGGCTTCGGGCTGCCGACGCCGTGCATCTGGCCACCGCCGTGGGCGCGGGCGCCGACCGGTTCCTCACCAACAACAAGGGAGACTTCCCGAAGTTGATCGCCGAGATCGCGGTGACCTACCCCGAGGACCTGCCCGAGCCCCGCTGAAGACCCATTGCCGCCGGCGCCCAGGGGGACGTTCGACCACCTGAGGCGCCGGCGCCCTATCCCTTCACGCCGTAGGACGCCAGGGTGGCGGCGGCGTCGGGGAAGACGGCGGCCGCGGCTCGCACCAGGTCAGGCTGGCGGGCGATGCGGTAGGCGTTCACGGCCACGTAGACGCGCAGGGCGCAGTCGACCAGCGCCGGGTCGCCCAGGGCGGCCAGGGCTTGGGCGCCCTGGGTGTAGACGCCGTCGTCGTAGAGCTGGGACTTGTCGGCCCAGAACGACATGGGCTCCCCCACCCTGTGGCGGACCGCCGGGGGGATGACCCGGGCCTTGACGCGGTCGAGGCGGCCCTCGAAGCGGGCCGCGGCCCACGTGGCCAGGCCCTCGTCGAGCCACGGGTCGCGGCCCTGGTCGTTGCCGACCAGGCCGTAGAACCACTGATGGCCGACCTCGTGGCTGGTGACGCCGAAGGTGTTCTGGCCCTGCATGACGTGGCCGGGGTACTCGATGCCGCCGCCCAGCTCGGGGGTGATCGCCATGGTGAACGCCGGCCAGGGGTACGGGCCGAACCGCTTGCCGAAGTCCTCGAGCGATGCAACGACCCGGTCGAGGTAGGCCTTCGGCGTCTCGGTGTCGACCACACCCTTCTGGACACCGACGGTCACCTGCACCGGCTGGGGGGCCATGGCCACGGCGGAGACGGTGTCGAACCGGCCGACCGACAGGGCGACGTCGCGCATCCCGGCGGCGATGAAATGGCCAGGCCGGGCCGGGTCGGGCGCGCCGCTGGCCAGGACATTGAACCCGTCGGGGAGGACGACGGTGAGGTCGAAATCGGCGGTCGGGGCGGTGGAGGACTCGGCGAACCCGCCGACCGCGGCGTCGGTGGCCCAACCCACGCCCGGCTCCCACGGCAGGATCGGGAAGAACGACCCGAGACGCATCGAGTCCCCGTTCTTGGACACCCGGTCGTTGGCCGGCCCCGACATCCGCAGCTGCCAGGTCATGGCCACCTCGAGCGGGCGGCCGGCCCGGAACGTGCCGCCCGACCGGACGACGAGGGTGGTGGCGTCGTCGAGGGTGGAGGTGACCGGGCGGTCGCCGATGGTCACCGGGCCGGTCTCCAGTGAGGCGGCCGCCGGCCCGGACTTCGGCCCGTTGGGCCACAACCTGAACACCAGCCGGTCGGTGTCGAGGTCCGGTGTGAACACGACTTTGAGCTGCCCGTCGACCGTACCCTCGACCGGGTGCACGTCGGCCCGCAGCATGTACTTGGGCCGAGCGGGGTCCGGCTGGGCCCGGGCGGGGACGGCAGGGCAGCCGGCGACGGTGGCTGCGGGCAACGCCGTGGTCGTGCTCGTGGGGGGCGCCGTGGCGGGGGCCGGGGCGGTCGTCGCCGGCGGGCGGGCCGTCTGCGCCGTATCGCCCTCCGTACACGCGGTGAGGAGCAGGGCGAGCAGGAGCAGGCCGGCCCTCCTCGTCATCCCGCCATGGTGCCAGCCGTAGGGTGGAGCGCGTGCCGCACCTCGTTCCCACCTGCGTCTGGAAGGCCACTCCGGACCTGCTCCTCGCCCTCGACGCCCGCTTCGGCGAGCCGGTCGACACCTATGTCAACGGCTCCCAGGTCTGGCTCCGCGACGACGGGCCGGCCGGCGAGGCCCTGGAATGGCGGCTCCACCCCGTGGCCGGCTACCGCCGCCCGGCCGGGCTGGCCACCGAGGAGGTCTTCGACGTGGTGACCGCCGCCCTCGCCGGCGGGAGCGAGCCCCCGGTGGCGCTCGACCGGCTGTGGGAGGGCCTCGAAGCCTTCGCCGCCTACGACGACGAGATCGAGCCCGCCCCCCTGGCCGCGGCCTGCACCGCGTCGCTCGGCATGGCGCCCGACGCCGCGGGGCTGGCCGACCACGACCTCATCGGCGACGAGTGGGAGCGGTCCGGAGGGGCCACGTCGATCGTGACCGCCCTCCTCGCCCAGCTCGGCTAGGCGTCGCCGGCGTCGTCGTCCGAGCCCGTGTCGTCGTCCGAGCTGCCGGCGTCGTCCGGGCCGCCGGCATCGTCGTCCAGGTCCGGCAAGCTGGCCATGTCGACGGCCTCGGTCGGCGGCCCGCCGTCGTCGGCGGTATCGGCTGCGTCGGCCACGCCCTGAGTGTCGGCGACCGCCTCCTCCTCGACGATCCGCTCGGCGGCCTCGTCAGCGGCCTGTCCGGCCGGCTCGTCGCCGTCGCGGCGGCGGCGGGCGGACCTCTCGATATCGACCACCGGCGCGATGAGATCCTGCTCCACGACCGCCTCGGCCACCTCGCCAGGGACGGCGTCGTCGAGCGGGGGCACCTCGCGCAGGACCGCCGGCTGCTCCTCGGGCGCCGGCACCGGGTCGACCAGCGCGCTGTAGATGCGGGCCCAGCGGATGCGGTCGCCCTGGATGCCCATCACGAAGATGCCGGCGACCTCGGCGTCGTCGCCGGCGCCGTGCAGCTCGAGCCAGACGGTGTCGTCGGCCGAGGCCGAGCGCAGCACGGTCAGCCGGAAGCCGGGCTCGGCGTCGAAGATGGCCTGCCAGTTGCGGCGTACCTGGTTGGCGCCGCGGAAGTTCCGGCTCGGGTACATCGGCTGGATGCTGTCGAAGTCGGGATGGAGGCAGGCGGCGATGCCATCCGCATCGTGGCGGTTGCAGGCGTTGACGAACCTCGTCACCACCGACATCGCATCGTTCAGACCAATTCGCTTGCGCTTCAGCAGGGCCATGTACACCTCATCATCGGGAAGGTAGCTCGTCGTGACGGCGCCACGTCGGTTGACGGGGTCGGTCGAAGACCACATCGACGGTCTCGCCCCGTATGGCTTGGAACGCCGGGGCGCTCCAACGACTGGCGCCGGCAAGCGGTTCGGGCAGGCCCGCCTCGGCGAACCAGCCCACATCGAGGCATTCGAGGGGGTGGCGGCGCAGCTCGCCGCCGACCACCCGGCAATGGAACACGAGCGAGTAGAGGGGCACTTGGGTGAAGCCCAGCCGGAGCCCGTCGAGCACGGCGATGAGCCGCATCGGCTCCACCTCCATGCCGGTCTCCTCGAGGACCTCCTTCACCGCGACCTCGGAGGCCGAGTAGCCGACGTCGGCCCACCCGGTCGGGTAGAGCCACACCCCGTTGTCGGCCCGCTGGACGAGAAGGATCTCACCCCGTTCGTTCCCGACGACCGCACCCACCGCCACCTTCGGCGTCACGTAACCAGCCACGCCGGCGCCCACCTGGCGCATCCACTCCTGCACGAGCGGCCCGGCCTCGAGCTCCTCGCCGGCGGCCAGGCCGGCCGCCGCCCGGATGTCGGCAGCCACGTGGAGCACCTCCTGGAAGCGCTCGCGCTCGTACAGGTTCTCCGTGAAGGCCAGGCCGGTCCGGGCGATCCCGGCAAGCGCTTCGCTCCACCGCAGGAGATCCGGAGGTGCGGTCACTGCGTGAAACGCTACCCGTCCCATCTGGGACAATGGGCGGGTGGGGGTACGAGCCGACTGCCGCCATTACTCCAGCCGGTCGTTGCCCACGGGTGACACCGTCGACCGGTGCCGCCTCGATGTGGCCCAGACCATGCCGTTCGCCTGCCCGGACGACTGCGTGTTCTTCGAACCACGGCCGCTGGACGACGCCGGCTGGCACCGCCCCCCGCCCGACAACCGCTGACGGAGCGGGCGCTCAGGCCAGCAGCTCGTCGATGCGGGCGAAGAAGTCGGAACGGGGCAGGACCTGCTCGCAGCCGGCGGCCCGGGCGGCGTCCATGGCCTCGCGGGCGGTGTGGTTGGCGAAGGCGATGACGCGGGCGTCAAGGTCGCCCAGCACCTCGACCACGCCGGCCTTGGTCAGGTCGACCACCACGATGTCGGCCGACGGGCACAAGGCTGCCAGGTCCGCCGGCTTCGAGACGAAGATGCAATCGCCGGCGGCGGCCACCTTCGATCGGTCCATGAGGTCGGGGACATAGGCGACGATGCGGTTCACGGTGTGTGCCTCCGGCGGTGGGCGAGGGCCTTGGCCGCGCCCCACACCAGCCCGGGCTCGGCCAGGGCAGGGTCGACGTCGGCGAAACTGGCTGGGCACAGATCGTAGAGGTCGTCGGGCAGCAACCGGACCTGGAAGGGATCCCGCTCGACGGGAGGCACGCCGGCGGCCCGGAGCACGTCGGTCGGGAAGCGCACCGCCGCCCGCAGCAGGCTCAGCGGCGTTGTCCACTGGTCGTCCAGGTCGGCGGCCAGCAGCGCCCTGACTTCGGCGCCCACCTCGACGGCCGCCCGCTGCCCCGCGGCGCGAGCGGCGTCGATGACCGCTGGGCCGACGTCGGCCCCTTGCCACGCCGAGAGGATCCGACGCACCGACCGCTCCACCCAGCCCGGAAGGGCGACGACGACGGCGTCGGCCAGCGCCGTAGCATGCGGCTCCACCCACCCATCGTACGGAGCGCCACCGGCATGTCTGCCCGCCCCCAGCCCATCCCGCCCGGCGAGGGCCAGGAATCGGTCTGGGACTATCCCCGCCCACCCCGGGTCGAGCCGTGCCGCAGCCAGGTGGAGGTCGTGTTCGCCGGCGTGACCATCGCCGTCACGCTGGCCGCGCTCCGGGTACTCGAGACCAGCCACCCGCCGAACTACTACTTCCCGCCAGACACGGTGATCCCGGGCATCTTCCGGGCGTCGATCAAGACGAGCTGGTGCGAGTGGAAGGGCCTGGCCAACTACTACTCGGTCGTCCACCGGGGCAAGGCGGTGGCCGACGCCGTCTGGACCTACCGTGACCCGCTCCCCGGCTACGAAGCGCTCGCCGGCTACCTGGCCTTCTACCCGGCGCTGATGGAAGCGTGCATTGTCAACACCGAGCTCGTCCTGCCTCAGCCCGGTGGGTTCTACGGCGGGTGGATCACGTCGAAGGTGGTCGGCCCGTTCAAGGGCGAGCCCGACAGCATGGGCTGGTAGGCCCGGCACTTCTGCCGTTCTTTGTCCCCTCGACGACATCCTCGGTCGCTCAGCGGACAAAGAAGCGTGCGGGCGCCCGGCAAGGGCGTTGGGTACCCTGAGCGGGACGAGAGGAGCTGGCATGGCGGGCAAGTTCGTTGTCAAGAAGGGCTCGACGGGGAAGTTCCGCTTCAACCTGGTGGCGACGAACGGCCAGGTCGTCGCCACCAGCGAGGCGTACAACACGAAGGCCGCGGCCATGACCGGCATCCGGGCGGTCAAGTCACTGGCGGCCGACGCGGCCATCGATGACCAGACCGTGGCGCCGGCGCCGGCCGCCAAGAAGGGGTACGGCCCGGCGCCGACTCGGGCCGGCGGTGCGTGCGGGTACTACACCGAGGTCAGTCTCTTCGGAGGCCCGGCCGAGCGACGAGGGTGCGGCCAGAGCATCCCGCCCGGGAGCCCCGACAGCGCCAGCCCGTCGGTGGACCTGCCGGCGGCGGGTTCTGCCACCGCCGTCACTGCCACCGACGCCGACGGGGCGTTGGCCCAGTACGGCCCGGCCGTGCTCTTCGGGGGCAAGACGCCGACGGGCACGAACACGATCCCTCGGTCGGGCGCCATGTCGGTCAGCACGAAGGGGACGACCACGGTGACCAGCACGGCCACGGTGAAGAACGTCGCCACCGGGCCGTTCACGGCCACGGCGGTCAAGAGCACGGCCACGGCGGCGAAATCGGGGGTCAAGGGGTCCACCACCATCACGAAGGGCGCAGTCGTGACCGCCTTTGACGCCAAGGGCAACCCAAAGACCACCAAGGCGGTGCCGGCGGCGCCCAAGGCCAACCTGACCATGACGGGCACGATCAACACCGGCGACCGGTTCAAGCTGGTGTTCAACGAGCAGAAGAAGGGCAAGGACGGGTCGATCGCCGTCGTCGCCGTCCACCTGTACCTGCTCGGCCCGACGGCCGTGGGCGACGTGGTCGTCGCCGAGTCGCTCGCCCGCGCCTAGAACCTCACCTCGTCGAGCGGGCGCCCGAGGAGCTCAGCGGGGATCTCGTGGACGGTGCAGGTGAGGCGGACCCGTCCGGCGAGGATCTGGACGTCGGAGACACAGGGCACCAGCGCCAGGGTGGGCACTCGCAATGGCGGCACCGTGAGCCCGGCCGCCACCACGCGAAGGTTGTTGTCACTCACCGACACCCCTCCGGTGAGCGTGGTGCCGCCGACCACAACCTGAGCCCGGCCGGGCGCCAAGGTGATCGGTACGCCGAGCCGGGCTGAGAGTTGCTCCTGGGTCATCTCGGCGGTCGCCGTCCCCTGCGTCACGGTCTGCAGCACAACTTTGCGCTCGGAAAGAAGGCGGTCTCGGTCGAACGTCACGCCGTCGAGGTCGAGCGCCACCCGGTCGAAGGTCAACCCCTCCACGGTGACGCCGGCAGCCGCCACATGGATGTGGGCGACACGGCCGGAGAACACCAGCCGGGCCAGGAACGGGAACGACGTGATGCGGGCGGTGGCGGCGCCGGCCGGTGAGACAGCCAGCTCGACCCGCCGGCGGAGCTGGGTCTCGGCGACCGAACGGGCACCGACGTCGCCCGCGACCACCAGGCCCAGGACGACGGCGAGGAGCAGGAGCTTGCGCAGGAGGGGGAGCTCAGCTCTCGACGGTGGTCATGGCGAGAGCTCAGCTCTCGACGGTGGTCATGGCGAGAGCTCAGCTCTCGACGACGTCGCCCAGGCGGTCGACCTGGACGCCGGCGTCGGCCAGCCAGGCCAGCGCCTGCTCGACCGAGCCGGGCTCGCCGGCCAGCTCGCAGACGATCCAGCCCACCTCGTCCTCGATATTGGCCCGCCGGATGTTGGGCAGCACGTCGAACTCGCGCACGAGGCGGCCCATGAGGGGCTGCTTGATGAGGTGCTCAGGGAAGGTGAGCTTGACCCGCAGGTTCGTCACGGCCCGAAGCATGCGACGAATCCCGGCCGGCGTCCAGCGCGACCCCATCCGGGGCCCGGTCCAGCGGCGAAGACAGGAATACCCTGTCCATCATCTGACTTGATGCATACGCACTCAACTTTGCTACAGTCGGTTCTCACTAGAACCAGCAGCGCATCCGTCTAGACCACGTTTCGGGAGGAAGATCCCATGCCCAAGGCCGTAGGTATCGATCTCGGTACCACCAACTCGGTCGTCTCCGTGCTGGAGGCGGGTGAGCCCACAGTCATTCCCAACGCCGAGGGCGGGCGCACGACGCCGTCGGTCGTCGGGTTCTCCAAGACCGGCGAGGTGCTCGTCGGCGAGGTGGCCAAGCGCCAGGCCATCACCAACCCGGACCGCACGATCCGCTCGGTCAAGCGCCACATGGGGACGAACTGGACCGTCACCATCGACAAGAAGAAGTACAAGAGCCAGGAGATCTCGGCCCGGATCCTGCAGAAGCTGAAGCGGGACGCCGAGGCCTACCTGGGCGACACGGTGACCGAGGCCGTCATCACCGTCCCGGCGTACTTCGACGATGCCCAGCGCCAGGCCACCAAGGAGGCCGGCGCCATCGCCGGCCTCGACGTGATGCGCATCATCAACGAGCCCACGGCCGCGGCCCTGGCCTACGGGCTCGACAAGGAGGGTGCGGAGCAGACCATCGTCGTCTTCGACCTCGGCGGCGGCACGTTCGACGTCTCCATCCTCGAGATCGGCGAGGGCGTCTTCGAGGTCAAGTCCACCAGCGGCAACACCCACCTGGGCGGCGACGACTGGGACCAGAAGGTCATCGACTGGCTGGTTGCCCAGTTCAAGGGCGACCACGGGGTCGACCTGTCGAAGGACAAGATGGCCCTCCAGCGCCTCAAGGAGGCGGCGGAGAAGGCCAAGATCGAGCTGTCGACCACGCAGGAGACGCAGATCAACTTGCCCTTCGTGACCGCGTCCGACGCCGGCCCCCTCCACCTCGACTACAAGCTCACCCGGGCCACCTTCCAGGAGCTCACCGCCGACCTGGTCGAGGCCTGCCGAGGCCCGTTCGAGCAAGCCATGAAGGACGCCGGCTTCACCGGCGCCGACCTCCAGCACGTGATCCTGGTCGGCGGCTCCAGCCGCATGCCCGCCATCCAGGACCTGGTCAAGCAGATGACGGGCAAGGAGCCCCACAAGGGCGTCAACCCCGACGAGGTGGTCGCCATCGGCGCCGGCGTCCAGGCCGGCGTGCTCAAGGGCGACGTCAAGGACGTCCTGCTGCTCGACGTCACGCCCCTGTCGCTGGGCATCGAGACCCGCGGCGGCATCATGACCAAGCTCATCGAGCGCAACACCACCATCCCCACCCGCCGCACCGAGGTGTTCACCACCGCCGAGGACATGCAGCCCTCGGTGGAGATCCACGTGCTCCAGGGCGAGCGTGAGATGGCCTCGTTCAACAAGACGCTGGGCAAGTTCCAGCTCGTCGGCCTGCCGCCGGCCCCCCGTGGCATCCCCCAGATCGAGGTCACCTTCGACATCGACGCCAACGGCATCGTCCACGTGTCGGCCAAGGACCGGGCGACGAACAAGGAGCAGTCGATGACCATCACCGGTCAGTCGGCGCTCAACAAGGACGAGATCAACCGGATGATCCGCGACGCGGACGCCCACGCCGAGGAAGACCGCGAGCGCAAGGAAGAGGCCGAGACCCGCAACCAGGGCGACACCCTCGTCTACCAGACCGAGCGCATGATCCGTGAGCACGGCGAGCGCATGTCCGAGGACGAGAAGGACCGGCTGCAGTCGGCGGTGAAGAACCTCAAGAGCTCGCTCAAGGGCAACGACATGGGCTCGATCCGGGCCGACACCGAGGCGCTGATGGGCGTCAACCAGGGCATCACCACCCGCCTCTACTCCGAAGCCGCCTCCCAGAACTCCAGCGGTGGCGGTGACTACGGCTCCGACGACGACGAGGTAGTCGACGCGGAAATCGTCGACGAAGGGGCGTGATCGCCCGTGCCCGACCCCTCTGACGTCCCCCAGGCGGAGGAGGCGCAGGAGCCCGAGGCTCCCGCGTCTCCGCCGCCGGCGGACGCGTCGATCACCACGGGCCCGCCGGTGGAAACCGCCGGGAGCGAGGAAGTGACCGAGGACGACCTCGACCACGAGGAGCTCGAGATCTCCGAGCTCGAAGCGCAGCTGCTGGAAGACATGGACCGCCTCCAGTCGGAGCGCAACGACTACCTCGACCAGCTCCTGCGGACGCGCGCCGACTTCGACAACTACCGCAAGCGCATCGTGAAGCAGCAGTCCGAGCACCAGGAGCGGGCCGCTGAGTCCCTCGTGGTCAAGCTGCTCGACGCCCTCGACACCTTCGAGCTGGCCGTGGCCCACGGCCAGGGCTTCGAGCAGGTGCACGAGATGCTGGTCACGACCCTGGTCAAGGAAGGCCTGGAACGCATCGACCCGGCGGGCGCGGCGTTCGACCCCAACGAGGCCGATGCCGTTGCCCACGAGGCCGGCGACGGTGGCCCCGTCGTCGCCGAGGTCCTGCGGCCCGGGTACCGCTGGAAGGGGCGGGTCCTCCGGCCTGCCATGGTGAAGGTCCGAGGGTAGGCCCGCACCATGGCCCCGCAGCGGGAGTGGTTCGAGAAGGACTACTACAAGGTGCTCGGGGTGCCTCAGTCGGCCTCCGACACCGAAATCCGCCGCGCCTACCGGAAGCTGGCCAAGGAGAACCACCCCGACGCCAACCCGGGCAAGGAGGAGCGCTTCAAGGAGATCTCGGCGGCCTACGACGTGCTCTCCGAGCCGGCCAAGCGCAAGGAGTACGACGAGGTCCGCCGGCTCGGGCCCATGGCCGCCGGCGGCCCCGGCGGCCCCGGCGGTCCCGGAGGCTCGCCGTTCAACGTCCGCTCCGACACCTTCCGCACCGACAACCTGGGCGACATCTTCGGCGACATCCTCGGGCGCTTCGGCGGGGGCGCCCCCGGGGGCGCTCGGGGCCGTCCCACCGCCACCGCCGGCCAGCGGGGCGAGGACGTGGAGGCCGAGCTGCACCTGTCCTTCCTGGACGCCCTCAACGGGGTGACCACCTCAGTCAACGTCACCAGCGAGGCCACCTGCAGCACCTGCCACGGCAGCGGCGCCGCCCCGGGCACCACGCCGATCGTGTGCTCGCGCTGCGGCGGGCGGGGCGTGACGTCGGAGAACCAGGGCCTGTTCTCCTTCAGCCGAGCCTGCCCGCAGTGCGCGGGCCGGGGGATGACCGTGGAGACCCCGTGCCCGACGTGCCGGGGCGGCGGCGTCGAGACGCGACCTCGCCAGGTGAAGGTCCGCATCCCCGCCGGCGTCGACGACGGCCAGCGCATCCGGGTGAAGGGCCGGGGCAGCCCGGGCCGCACCGGGGCGCCGCCCGGCGACCTCTGGGTCACGGTCAGGGTGGCGACCCACGACATGTTCGGGCGGAAGGGCCGCAACCTCACGCTCACCGTGCCCATCACCTTCGCCGAGGCCGCCCTGGGCGCCGAGGTCACCCTCCCGACCATCGACAGCACCGTCGTCCTCCGCGTTCCCCCCGGCACCCGTTCGGGCCGCACGTTCCGAGTCAAAGGCCGAGGTGTCGCTGACGACAAGGGGGCGGGTGACCTGCTCGTCACCGTCGAGGTGAGCGTCCCCACCAAGCTTTCGCCGGCCGAGCGCGAGGCCATCGAAGCGCTGGCCTCCGCGTCCACCGGCTCGCCGCGGACCCACCTCGACGCCAAGACCAGGGGTGCCTGAGATGGCGGCCCTCGGCAGCGCGCCCGACCGGGGCGTCTACGTGATCTCGGTGGCGGCCGAGCTGGCGGGCGTCCACCCCCAGACCCTGCGGATCTACGAGCGCCGGGGCCTGCTCGACCCGGCCCGCACGGGCGGGGGCAGCCGGCGCTACAGCCAGCGCGACATCGACCGGCTCCGCCGCATCCACGAGCTCACCGAAGCCGGCCTGAACCTGGCCGGGGTCAAGGCGGTGATGGAGCTGGAGGACGAGGTCGTGCGGCTCCGCCGCCAGCTCAACGACGTCATCGCCGACGCCCGCGACGCGGTCGAGCGAGTGCACCGCCAGTACCGCCGGGAGCTGGTGCCGATCAAGCAGACGCCGGCGCCCTACACCAAGCCCCGGCGCTAGCCGCACCCGCCGGCGGGGGCCCGGCCCGGCCGGTGTGCACCCCCCACCCCGCCAGATGCGAGAGGATCAGGGGATGCGTCGAACGGGTCTACCTCGCCGCGCCGTCGTTCTGCTGCTCCTCGGGCTGGTCCTGGCCCCGGCCACGGTCACCACCTTCTCCCTCCTCCGGCGCCCCGGTGCGCCGGCCGCCACCGCCGCCCGGGCCGACGACGTGCTCGCCACTCTCCCCCTCTCCTTCGAGCCTGCGGGCGACAACGGGTTCGCCGTTCGCGGCCCCGGCTACTCCCTCCGCCTCACGGGTGCCGCCGCCTCCATCGATGTCGGCGGGGCGTCGTTCCGGCTTCGCCCGGCCGGGCCGCTCGCCGACCCGGCGGCCACCCTGGTGGGCGACCAGCCGCTGGCGGGCACGGTCAGCCGGTTGACCGGCAACGACCCGGCCCAGTGGCAGTCCGGGCTGCCCACCTTCGCTCGGGTCGAGGCCCGGCAGGTGTGGCCGGGCATCGACATGGTGTGGCACGGCGACGGCCGCCGCCTCGAGCACGACATGGTGGTGGCCCCGGGCGCCGACCCGGCGGTGGTCACCTTCGACGTCGAGGGTGCCCGGGCCATCACGCTGTCCCCCGCCGGTGACCTCACCCTGGACCTTGGCACCACGAGCGCGGTGCTGGCCCGGCCGGTCGTGTACCAGGACGACGGCGGGCGGCGGCGCCCCGTGGCGGGCGCGTTCACCGTGCCCGGCCCGTCGAGCATCGGCTTCCAGGTCGGCTCCTACGACACCGGCCTGCCGCTGGTGATCGACCCGACCCTCGTCACGTCGACGTTCCTGGGCGGCATCGGGACCGACGCCGGCTACGCCATCGCCGTCGACGCCCAGGGCAACACCTACGTCACGGGGTCCACCGAGTCCACCGACTTCCCGACCAACACGCCCCTGCAGGCCACCCAGCTCGTCGCCGGGACCCCGTCCAGCGACGTGTTCGTGAGCAAGATCAGCCCCGACGGCTCCCGGCTGATCTGGTCGACCTACCTGGGCGGCCGGGGCCGCGACACCGGCTATGCCATCGCCGTGGCGGCCGACAGCTCGGTCTACGTCGGCGGCGTCACCGAGTCGCCCGACTTCCCGGTGGCCCGAGCGGCCCAGAACGTCTACGGCGGTGGCCCGAGCGATGCCTTCGTCGTCCGGATCACCCCCAACGGGACCGCGGTCGAGTTCTCGACGGTCGTCGGCGGCAGCGGGACCGACCGGGCCCGGGGCCTGGCCCTCGATGCGTCCGGGAACGCGTACCTCACCGGCTCGACCAGTTCCACGGACTTCCCCGCGGTCAACCCGCAGCAGCAGGGGCCCTTCCGGGCCGACGACCTTGACGCCTTCCTGGTCAAGGTGCCGGCCACCGGCGGTGCGTTCGGCTTCGCCACCCGCCTCGGCGGGAGCAACGACGACCGGGCCCTGGCCGTTGCCGTCGACAGCCAGGGCGACGCCATCATCACGGGCGACACCCTCTCGCCCGGCTTCCCGACCGTACGGCCGCTCCAGGCCACGTTCGGGGCGAGCGCCGGCGGCGCGGCCGGGACGGTCCCGGACGCGTTCGTCGCCAAGTACAACCCCACCGGCTCCACCCTGCTCTACTCCACGTTCCTCGGGGGGAGCGACTTCGACCAGGGCACCGCCATCGCGGTCGACGCCTCCGGCGCGGCCTACGTCGCCGGCAACACCAACTCCCCGAACTTCCCGACGGTGAGCCCGCTCCAGGCCGCCAAGGGCGGCGAGCCCGACGCGTTCGCCGTCAAGATCGACCCGCAGGGCACCTCCCTCGTGTACTCCACCTACATCGGCGGCGCCGGCGCCGATGGGGCCAACGGGATCACCGTCGACAAGACGGGGGCAGCCATCCTCGTCGGCACCACCGGCTCGGCGAACTGGGCCACGGTCAAGCCCGTCCAGGCCACCAAGGGAGGGACCGACGACGCCTTCGTGCTCAAGCTCGACTCCACCGGCCGCGGCCCCCTCTTCTCCACCTTCCTCGGCGGTCGGGAGTCGGAGGCCGGCACCGGTGTGGCCCTCGACAACCAGGGCGGCGTCCACGTCGTCGGCCTGACCGGCTCGGCTGACTTCCCTTCGGTCAAGCCGGTCCAGGGCTCGCGGCCCGCCACCGGCGGCGACGCGTTCGTCGCCAGCCTGGAGCTGGTCGACGCCGCCGCCCCCACCACCAGCGTCGCCGCCGCGCCGGCGCTGGCCTCCTCGTCCTCCAGCCAGCACGACCGCCGGGTGAAGATCCTCGGCTTCGTGACCTTTGCCCTCCTGCTGGCCGCCGGGCTGCAGACCGTGATCCTGCGCCGCCGCTCGCCGGCGCCGGCGGGCGGCGGCGCCCGACCGAGGTCGAGCGCCTCGCCGCCGGCCTCAGGTCGGCCTACCGGCACCGGCGCCGGCGCCAGCGCCAAGAAGGCCGGCGCCAGC
>JAHFUR010000065.1 GCA_023264995.1 Acidimicrobiia bacterium
GGGACGTGCCGGGGCCCTCGTCCGGGCCGGCTGCGACCGGCAGGGCGAGCGCCGTGCCGGCCACGGGCGCCGGCGGGTGAGGTGGGGCCGGCGGCGCGGGAGGCGGGGGCGGCCCGCTGCCCCCAATGGGGCTGGCGCCCGACGGGTTGCGATGGGACCAGAGGTACAGCGCCCCGAGGCCGACCAGGACGAGACCGAAGGGTATGTCGTCGTGGCCGCCGGACAGGTTGTCGAGGAGGAGGATCACGCCGGCGCCGGCCAGCACGGCGGCGATCAGCTTGGAATGGCGCTCTCGCCCGACCCGCCGGAGCGCGGTGCCGCCGGCGTCGTCGGGGATCATCAGCCAGCCGACCAGGTAGAGCAGGATCCCCGACCCGCCGGCCAGGGTCAGCACGACGAACGCGATGCGGAAGACCACGGGGTCGATGCCGAAGTACCGGCCGAGGCCGCCGGACAGGCCGCTGACGACCTTGTCGTCGGTGGACCTGGTCAGGCGGTGGCCCGGCTGCTGGTACGGGGGCGTGTCGGAAGGGGGCTTGGTGTCGTTCATGGTGTCCATGGGCTGATCGTGCGCCTCTCACAGTGCCTCATCCATCCGGGACGTCCCGGATCGGTCCCGTAGGGGTACGGAGGCTCGGCTCCGGCGCCGGCCCCGTGGTCGCGCCGGCGGGCTCATGGGATCATCGCAACGGTGACGAGCGAGACGACCAAGCCGTTGCGGCGGCTGCGCCGTAGCCGGTCCGACCGGGTCCTCGGCGGGGTCTGCGGCGGTGTCGCCGCGGCCGTCGGCATCGACGCCCTGGTGGTGCGTGTGGCGGTCGTCGCCCTCACCGTCGCCGGCGGCACCGGCGCCCTGCTGTACGTGGTGGCGTGGCTGCTGCTCCCGGAGGAGGGCAAGGACCGCTCGATCGCCCAGGCGGCGTCGGTCGACCGGGGGAAGGACCTCGGCGAGCTGCTGGCCATCGCGTCGATCGTCCTCGGCGCCCTGCTCCTGGTGCGGGCGACAGGCATCTGGTTCAGTGACGCCCTGGTCTGGCCGCTGCTGCTCGCCGGTATCGGCCTGGCCGTGATCTGGCGGCAGGCGGGCGACGAGGACCGGTCCTCGTTCCTGCGGGTCGTCGAGCGCCTGCCCCGCCCGGGGACGGCTCCGGCGCCGGCGCCCGACCTCCGGCTGCGGCGGGCCGCGCTGGCCCGGGTCGTCCTGGGCGTCGCCTTGGTCGTGGGCGGCGTGGGGGCGTTCCTGGCCGCCAGCGATGCGTTCTCCGCCGTCCGCCAGGGCGTTCTGGCCACCGCCGGCATCGTCGGGGGCCTGGCCCTGATCACCGGCCCCTTCTGGGTCCGCATGGGCCGCGACCTGGCGTCGGAGCGCCGGCAGCGCATCCGTTCCGAGGAGCGGGCCGAGGTGGCCGCCCACCTCCACGACTCGGTGCTGCAGACGCTGGCCCTCATCCAACGCAACGCCGACGACCCCCGGGCCGTCGTGACCATGGCCCGCCGCCAGGAGCGGGAGCTGCGAGGCTGGCTCTTCGAGAACGACCAGGATGTGCCTGGTGCGGAGACGCTGGCGGCCGCCCTGGCCCGCGCCGGCGAGGAGGTCGAGGGGTTGCACGGAGCCAGCATCGACGTGGTCGCGGTGGGCGACCTCCCGCTCGACGACCGGGCTCGAGCTCTGGTGGCCGCGGCCCGGGAGGCCATGGTGAACGCGGCGAAGTGGTCGGGCGACGAGACGGTGTCGGTCTACGCCGAGGTGCGCGACGGGCAGGCGTCGGTGTTCGTGCGGGACTGGGGCGCCGGGTTCGACCCGGACGCGGTTGCGGCCGACCGCCACGGCGTGCGTGAGTCGATCGTCGACCGCATGCACCGCCATGGGGGCCAGGCCTTCGTCCGTTCGACGCCGGGGGAGGGCACCGAAGTGGAGCTGCGTATATGACCGAGCCAGGAGGTCGCCGCCCCCGGGTCTTCCTGGTCGACGACCACGAGCTGTTCCGCTCCGGGGTCCGGGCCGAGCTCGGCGACGCGGTCGACGTGGTCGGCGAGGCCTCCGAGGTCGGTGCCGCGATCGAGATGATCCTCGAGCGCCGGCCGGAGGTGGTCCTGCTCGACGTCCACCTGCCCGCCGGCGGGGGCCGGGCCGTGGTGCAGGGCGTGGTGCCGACCGCGCCGGAGGTGAGGTTCCTGGCCCTCTCGGTGTCCGATGCCGCCGAGGACGTGATCGGGGTGATCCGGGCGGGTGCCCGGGGCTACGTCACCAAGACCATCTCCGGGCCCGAGCTGGCCGACGCCATCCGCCGGGTGGCCGACGGCGACGTGGTGTTCTCCCGGCGGCTGGCCGGCTTCGTCCTCGACGCGTTCGCCGCCAGTCCCGGGCCCTCCGACGACCCGGACCTCGACCAGCTCACGGCCCGCGAGCAGGAGGTCCTGCGCCTGATCGCCCGCGGGTACCCGTACAAGGCCATCGCCAAGGAGCTGGTCATCTCGGCCCGCACCGTCGAGACGCACGTGTCCTCGGTCCTGCACAAGCTCCAGCTGTCCAACCGCCACGACCTCACCCGCTGGGCCACCGAACGCCGCCTGATCTGAGGCGGGCCGGTAGCCCGCCGCGGCGGGCCGTTGCGGTATGCCATGCTTGGTCTGCCGCGTGGTGGCCGTAGCTCAGTTGGTTAGAGCGCCAGGTTGTGGCCCTGGAGGTCGGGGGTTCAAGTCCCCTCGGTCACCCTCGGGGCGTCGGTCGGTAGTTTGCATCTTCTCTTGCGCCTCTAGCTCAACTGGCAGAGCAGCAGACTCTTAATCTGCGGGTTCAGGGTTCGAGTCCCTGGGGGCGCACCACCACACGAGAGCAGTCGACAGCCCATCCATTCCCGCCCTGGGACGAAGAGCGGGCGATAGGAGCGGCCGGTTGCTAAAGCTGCAGATCATCGCCTCGCTGGCGGTCCTGACCTGTGGGCAGATCCTGGTCTGGCGCCGGCGGGACAACGTGTTCGGCTACTTCCAGGCCGGGCTCTTCATTGCGTCGGTCCTCGTCCCGGTGCTGGGCACGGCGGTGCTCGACCAGGCCGACCCGGAGGTCGTCGCCCTGTACGCCCGCATCCTGGCCGTGGGCGCCCCCGCCTATCTGCTCGGCCTGGTCTACGGCGCCGGCATCGGCCACACCTGCCGCAGCCCGAGCGTCACCTTTACCCGGGTGTTCCAGGCGGCGCCGGAGCGGCTGGCGGTCCGCGCCCGGGTGGTCGCCGTCATCGCCATCGTGGCCTTGGTGGGGGCGTTCGCCCTCCTCGGGTACGTGCCGGCACTGGCCAGCAACCGCCTCGCGGCCAAGTACGGCATCGGTCCCTACCGGGCCGGGTTCGACCGGGGGGCGCAGCTCCTGCACCTGGCCATGGGCCTGGCCAGCGCGCTGGCCGGCGTGCTGCTGGCGTTCCTTGCCGTCCGCCGGCGCACGGTGGACATCGTCCTCGCCGGCGTGCTGCTGGTGGGCCTGGCGGCGACGTTGAGCCGGGGCGAGGCGCTGGTCGGGCCGTTGACGTTCGTGATCGCCTGGGGGATCCAGAAGCGGTGGCGGCCGCTGGTCCTGCTGGCCATCGTGTCGATGTCGTTCTTCGGCTCGATCTTCGTGAACGAGTTCCTCTTCCCCACCGGCCCGGCGCCCGTCGCCAGCGAGTCATTTGCCGTCCGGGTGAGCCACACCGCGCCCGACATCGTCGACCACCTGGGCTTCCTCAACGGATACCGGCTGACCGGGTCACAGCGGGTCGGGGCCCGGACGCTGCAGGCCGGGTACAGCCTCCGCCTGTCGAAGGGGTACTGGGACCCGACCGACTACGCGTTGCGGACCCGCACCGGGCTCCCCGACGTCGGTGAGCTGGCCTCGGGCGGGTTGCGCCTGCCGGCGCCGATCTGGGGGTACGCGTCCTTCGGGTACCCGGGGGCGGTGGCCTGGTCCTGGCTGGCCGGGATGTTCGTCGGCTGGGGGACCGCGCTCCTCCGCCGGCTCCTGGCCCCGGTGGAACAGGGGCGCTACCCGAACCAGTCGCTCAACCTCATGCTGGCGTGGGTCCTGTTCAACGGGACGTTCGCCATCCCCGCCCAGTTCTACTTCCCGTTCCGCTCCGACATCCTCCTCATCGGGCTGGCGGTCGCCCTCGGGCTGACGCGGCCGGCTCGGGGCTTCCGGCCGGTCCCGGTCGCGGTCCACGCCGGCGAAAGTCGCCTGCCGTAGCCGCGGACCTGGGTGCCGACTCCCCGCCGGCCCACAGGTGGCTCACAGGTTCGGTGCCGAGGATCGTGGCATGAGGAACCAGAGCCTGATCGCAACCGTGACCCGGGCCGCCATCGCGGTGGCCACCACAGTCCTGACCGGCGCCACCGCCGGCGCGCTGCTGGCCCGGAAGCCGCTGGTGGTGCGGGTGGACGACCGGCGGGGCTAGCCCGCCCCGCCCGCCGCCGCGAGCGGTCCCCGACCCGCTACGCTGGCGGGACCGAAGGGGAGTACTCCCAAACAGCGTGCCCGTCATCACGGCTCCGGCCCGGGCACGCCGGCCTCGTCACGAGGCGGAGAAGACCTTCGGCTGACCTGAACGTTCAGCCGAAGGGAGAACCTGATCATGGATGTGCCCATCTGGGCGTGGGTGGCGGCGGTGGCCGTCATCCTGGGCATGCTGGCGCTGGACCTGTTCGTGTTCCATCGCCAGGCCCACGAGGTGACGATGCGCGAGGCGGCCACGACCAGCGCCGTCTGGATCACGCTGGGCCTGGCGTTCGCCGGCGTGGTGGCGTGGGCGTGGGGCGCCACGGCGGCCGGGGAGTACCTGGCCGGCTACCTGATCGAGAAGAGCCTCTCGGTCGACAACATCTTCGTCTTCGCCCTGCTGCTCTCGTACTTCGCCGTGCCCGTGGAGAACCAGCACCGAGTCCTGTTCTGGGGTGTGCTGGGTGCGCTGGTATTCCGCGCCGCCTTCATCCTGGCCGGCGCCACGCTCCTGGAGACGTTCTCGTGGACGATCTATGTGTTCGGGGCGTTCCTCGTCCTGACTGGCGTGAAGATGGCCCGCCACGACGGGGGCGAGGTCCATCCCGACCGCAACCCGGTCCTGCGGGTCATGCGCCGGCTCGTGCCGCTGACGCCGGAGTACCACGGGCATCGGTTCTTCGTGAGGGCCGGCGCCCGCCGGCTGGCCACGCCGATGCTGGCCGTCCTCGTCGCCATCGAGACGACCGACATCCTCTTCGCCGTCGACTCGATCCCCGCCATCTTCGCGGTGACGGGCGAGCCGTTCCTGGTGTTCACCTCGAACGCGTTCGCCATCCTGGGCCTGCGGGCGCTGTACTTCCTGCTCGCCGGCATGATGGCCCGGTTTGTCTACCTGAAGCTCGGCCTGGCCGCGGTGCTGGTGTTCGTCGGGGCCAAGATGCTGGCGTCCGACGTCTACCACCTGCCCGTGTGGGCGTCGCTGCTGGTCATCGCCGTGGTGCTGGCCACGTCGGTGGTCGCCTCCCTACGGGCGACTCGGGCGCCGGCGCCGGCGCCCGGCCCGTGAGTTCGGTCGGGGCGGCCGGCCGGTTCGACGGGCCATCGGGAAGGCGTGGTGGGCGATGTGGTTCCCGCAGTTCTGCGTGCGTCGTACCAGCCTACGGCTCCGCATGCGTTCGAACTCCCTGAAACGACAACCGTTCGAGGGCGAGACTGGCAGAGGGTTCGCTGTGCATTCTTAGCCAACCGTGGGATTGATAGTCAGATTCGCCATACCATCATCCCGCGATTCCGAGCACTCGGCATGCGAGGAGGAGCGCTATAACCGGCAATTACGGATTGGTCTCGGTCGGGAGGGTGGATGTTATCGGAGATGAGGTTGGTGTCGAGGCGCTCAACCTCGACCACGCGCCCTCGCTGAGGGGCAGATCGACGTAGCGGTCAGACAACGCGGCGACCCACCCTTCCTCATCCGGTTCGACTGCCACGTCCCGCCACTGGTCGGTCAGCCAGTCGAGAGACCAGTTCGTTACAGTGACTCCCGATGCCAGCAATGCCCGGTAGTCGGTGAGGGCGGCCAGACACCGATTGTCTGCCGGATGGTGAACCACCACCAGGCGTCCGGTGAGAGCCTCTGGCGCCGAAGGGTGCTGGAGAAGGGCCTGTGCAAGCAAGTGATCGCGCCAAAGCTGGTTCCAGCTGATGTCGGCGAGGTTCGGGTCATCCGCATCGCGAAACGCTGCGGATGCTCTTGCTATCTCGCGGTACCGGGGCGTGTCATACACATGGGCCGAAAAGGGCTCAGACAGCTTCGTCTCAATCGCAAGAAACGCCGGCATCCCATCGAGACGGTCATAGATCACGAATGCATCGAAGGCGGTGGCGTCGTTGAGATATTCCCATTTCGGACTCGGAGAATGCTCGATCCAGACGCCTCTCACTTGACCGATCTCGTCTGGCAGCAGCGCCGACAAGAACCGGGTCGCAGCCTCGCTGTCGTTGACCAAGGGCGCAAATAGGTTGAAGCAGAGCGGCTGGCTTGAGAGCAGGTTATGCAAACAGCGGAACTCCTCGACGCCGGGCCCAGCAGCCATGCGGGAGCGGACGACGTCGAGGATCCCTGGGCGAAGGAAGTTCATTCCGCGCCGACCGTCCTCGGCCGTCAAGAAGTTCCCGTAGCGCGTCGTGCTCGTCGCCGTCGGTCCGGTGCCGCATGGCACCCCTAAGCGCGTCGCGCGCCACCACGATTGGTGGGCCCGCATTCGGGCGATGAACAGGCCATCACCGTCGTGCTGGGGACCAAGCTCCTCTAACAGGTGATCAGATTCCTCGTGGGGGTTTGTCTCTGCACCGCTGGCCGCATCCGCCATGGCTCCAGCCTAGCTGCGGGGCATGGGCACGGCGGCGGGTTGGGAAGGCGACGGCTACTGACAGCGGCATCTCGGTCCGCTTCCGCCATGCGGCCTCGTACCGGGACGGTCTCAACGTGGGCCACATTTGCGGGGCGGCGGAGCGTTGCCGAGCTGACTGGACTATCTGAGTTAGCTCAGCAACCAGCATTGTCGGATGCACCCGAGACTGAGCACCTCGGAACCGCGTCAGTCCACCTCCTCAACGATCCATCCCGTGTCCTCTCGGCGCACCAAGTACACGATTAGGCCCAGTCGAGTCTTGGCCAGCTCCGGCAAACGGGCTACGAGGCCCCGATACTGCTTGTTGTCAGGCAGGGCGAGCCCATACCGAGCGGATGGGTCCGTCATTCGTTGCAGCAGCTCACCGAGCGCGCCAAGGAAGTAGTTCACCTGCTGTGGTTGGAGGGCGACGGCTGCCTTTGCCTCGACGACGACGCGGCCGCCCATCTTGGTCGCGTCAAGATCAATCCTTCGAGTCCGCGCCCAGGCAACCTTCACGTCGTAGCCCTGGGCCTCCAAATGCTCCTTGACTGCCTGCTTCACCTCATCCTCGGTAACGAGGCTGGCGCTGCCCGGCACCACTGGCGGTTTCGTGAGCGAAACCGAGGACCCGCTGACGAGGGGTGATTCCGCCCCACCAGGCCGGAGCTGATTGACGATCTTTCCACCGACGCCGACATCGCGAACCACAAGACCCCGTTTGACGAGCTGGCGGCATGCCTGGTTGACCGCCTGCCGAACGACGCCGAGGCGCGCGGCGAGGTCATCGTCGTCAAGCGGAACCCCCTGCGCCGCCAGCTTGTCGAGGATGCGCTCCGCGAGGGTCGACACGGCTTTCGACCCTACTCGTGTGATCCCTCGACGACCGGCTGACCACCCCGCACCGCCGAAGCGGTTGCGTCGCGGCCGCCGGTCGATCATCCCTTGGCAGTGGCGCGGGCTCCCCATTATCGAGCGATCCGCTGGCCCTCTTGGCGCTCCTCAACCGGCATTGTGGGATGCCCGTGACCGCCTCGGACGCTACTCGGGGATATGCCCGGCGGCTCGCCTTTTCCGGGCCACGCGCACATTCAACATTTTCGTTTCCCGCGCCCATGCATCGACGGACTCCACCAAAGACTGGTCCTTCGGTACGCCCCTTGGTTGGGGGTCGAGGTATTCAGCGAGTTCAAAGCCTTGCGGACCACCAAGAATGATGGCGCTCGGCGGCAGCGGAACGGGGATAAGACTGCCTGTCCATCGTCGAACCCAATGCCTACCGTCGGAGTCGGTAAAGCCGACCTCCACGTATGGAGTAGCCGGTTCGGACATTACATGAAAGGCGCGCGACTGTCCGGCTGCGACGGTACCTACTCCAATATGAGTCCATTCGTTCTTCGCGGTCGATTGTCGAAGCAGCAGATTTGCTGTACAGCCGAAGATGGGGGCTGCTGAGGCATTGTGCACTGTTACGTCGTACACGGCCTGGCCTCGAGCAGTCTCTCTCGGTATGTGGCTAGCCTCGATCGAAATAGCCGAAGCCTGTGACTGTTTTCCTTGCCTTTGCGACAAATTGAAATCCCGGCGCTGCAACCAAATGGCGTAGAGGGCAGCTGCAAAAGCCAACAAGGTACCGATAGACGCCAGCCAAGTGGCGACATCTCCCCACTGGATCTGGTTCTCCACTGCAAGCATGCCGACCATGTTTACCCATCATGCGTCATGGGTCGGACTGAGCCGGGCACCGGCTACGCCTACGAAGTGACACGTCAAGGACCGACATCCTCGTCCTCGGGCTGGCAAGGCGTTTCTCCCGGTGCAGAGTCGAGGACTCCCGTCACGGGCGCCTGGCAAGGCAAGTCGGGCCGGCGCCCGGCCCGGGCAGCGACCCCGACTGGACACGAACCTGCTACTCAACAGCGCCCGGGTAGCGAGTAGCAGCGTGATACCGGAGGGGTGCCGCGATGTGGCGGCCGCACGACATCCGGCATTGAAGGATGGTAGGGAGGAATCGGGGTATTCGCGATGAAGCGGGGAGTGCGGCCGTGAAGTACCCGGCCCTTACAGGCTTGACCATCCACCCCTGAGGCCAGGGACCTCGGTGATTCTTGGAGCTGTCGAAGGCAACCGAGAACCAAGGAGGCCCCTGGTGGGATTCGAGAGTAGCGAGAGCGCGGTCGCCGTACTGGGCCTGGAGGGCTTCGTGCTGTTGGCCGCCGTCGAAGTCGACGGCGAGCTTCAGCAACTGGTGGAGACCAAGGCCAGCGCCGTCGGCTGTTCGGGATGCGGAGGACGGGCGCTGTCCAAGGGCCGGAGGAAGACGAAGGTCCGTGACCTGTCCCGCGGCGGGCGCCCCGTCGTGGTCGTATGGGCCAAGCGCCTGTGGCGCTGCGGTGACACCGACTGCGACGTGAAGGGCTGGAGCGAGTCGAGCCCGCTGATCGCCCCGAGGGCGTCGCTGACCGAGCGGGCCCGGGCCGAGGCGTGCCGGAGGGTGGGCCGGGACAACCACGCCGTGGCCCAGGTGGCCCGGTCCCTGGGGGTCGGCTGGGCCACCGTCATGGGCGCGGTTCGTGACTACGGCACACCGATGGTCGACGACCCCGACCGCATCGGCGCCGTGAGCGCCCTGGGCCTGGACGAGACGGCCTGGCAACGGGCCAACGCAACCCGTCACACCGCCTTCGTCACCGGCTTCGTCGACATCGTCGCCGGCCGACTGCTCGACATCGTCGCTGGTCGCAGCGCCAAGGTTGTCGAGGACTGGTTGGCCAAACGGCCCGAGGACTGGTTGGCCGGCGTCAGTATGAACCGCCCTGGGTTTCGCGGACACTCCTGACCTTGGGAACGAGGATGGAGCATGGGATCAACGACAGAGCAGTCCCCGTCGCAGCGCAGGTACCCGCCTGAGCTGAAGGAACGGGCGGT
>JAHFUR010000002.1 GCA_023264995.1 Acidimicrobiia bacterium
AGCCCGTAGGCGGTAGTCGCCCTGGACGGCGATTACCTCGTCGCCGGCCCGGAAGCTGATCCCGGGCAGGTCCAGGGACGGGCCCGTCAGGGTGCCGTCGGCCGCCAACAGCGCCCGGGCGCGGTGGTTGAGCTCGCGGCGCTCGGCGTGGTGGTCGGCGGTCATGGTGCTGACGGCCAGGGTGGGGTCGGCCAGTCGGCGCTGGCGGTCGTGGTACCAGTCGGCGACCAGGGCGTCGATGACCTCCTCGGGCGAGTCGGCCTCGACGACCCGGCCGCCCCGGCGGAGGCGGTCTATGGCCGCCGCCACCCGGTCCTGGCGGTAGTCGGTCAGGGCCAGGCGCACGTCGGCCATGTCCTCGCCCTGCTGGCGGTGCAGCGTTCGTACCTCAGCCCGGTCGGCGGCGTAGTCCTGGAGCAACCGCCGCCACGCCCCGCCGGCAGCGACGGCACTGTGCTGGGCCGGGTCTCCGATGAGCCGCAGCGCCCCGCCGCCGCGCTCCACCGCCTCCATGAGCCGAAGAAGATCTCGGTTGCCCAGGGTGGAGCTCTCGTCGACCAGCACGACGGTGCGGGCGTCGATCTTGACGGTGCCCTTGGCCACCGCCATGAGCAGGCTGGCCACCGTGCGGGCCTCGACGCCGGTGCGGTTGCCGAGGACCTCGGCATGGGTGCCCTGCACCGCGGTCGCCAGGGGCGTGAACCCGGCGTCGCACCACGCCGCCACCGCGGCCTCCAGCGCCGTGGTCTTGCCCGAACCCGCCGGCCCCAGAACGCACTGGACCCGGTGGCCGGAGCGGGTGATGGAACGCACCATGGCGCGCTGCTCGTCGTCGAGTCGGGTGCGCTGGGCCAGCACGGCCTCGACGGTGGCCTCGGGGACGACGACGGCGCCGGCGTGGCGGCCGCGCCCGTAGACGGCGAACAGCCGCTGTTCAACCTCGAGGACCTGGCGGGTGGTGTACAGCGCCTCGCCGGCCACCGCGCTCACCACCCGCCCGTCGCCCAGGCGGATGACATCGGCGGTGCGGCCTTCACGGTTGGCGGCGTGGAGCGTGACAACGGCCTCCGTGGTGATCCACTCGTCGGCAAGGTCGGCGATCTGAGCTGCGTCGAGGCGGTCGCCGGACCACTCGGCCACGAACTGCAGCACGTCGCGGCGGTCGAACGTCGAGGCCATCTCGGTCACGCCCCGCTCACCGCCGAGGCGGCGGAACAGCTTGTCGCGGTCCTCCTCGGTCACCAGCAGGGGGGCGGCCTGGCGGCCATAGCAGGCAGCCGCGGCGCGTGCGTCGAACCCCGCCTCGTCGAGGCGGCGCTTCCACGCCGGGCGCAGGGCCTCGGGATCCACGGCGTGGTCCTTGGCCGCCCGGGTGGCGAAGGTGGCCACCTGGCGGGCGGCCACCGAGTGGAGGGCCATCGCCTCGGTGTAGGAGTCGATCTCCTTGGACCGCTTGCTCATCTCCGAGATGGCGGCCTCGCTCACCCCGGCCACGTCGGCCAGTCCTCGCTCGACGGCCTCCCACTGCAGGCCCATGGTCGACGCCAGCTCATGGCGCAGCTCGGCGGCGGCGAGGTAGCCGGCCGTCTTCACATGGGCGAAGAACGGCCGCCCGTCGAGGGCCATGACGTTCCCCGCAGGTGACTCGGCCATGTTGGCCACGACCACGTGGTGGTGCACCTGCGGGTCGAGGGCGCGCGATGTGGCGTGCACGTAGTCGGCGGCCACCAGGCCCTGGGCTCGGCGGTGGTGCTTGCCTCGGCCCACCCAGGCCGCCTGCTCCTGCATGTAGTCCATGCCCACAGCGACGGCCTTGTCGATGGCGGCCAGGATCTTTGCCTGGCCGGCGGCGTCGGCCCGGGCCCACAGGATGCTCACCGACTTGGGGGCGGAGAAGGTCAGGTCGTAGCCCACCACGGCGGCGGGGACCTTGCGCTCGAGGGCGAAGCGCTCCACCTCGCCCCGGGCCACCCGCCAGTGCTTCCCGTCCCCGTCGTGGCTGGCAGTGAGGTAGGTGCTCGGAAGCTCGGGGGGCACCTCGCCGGCGGCCATGGCCGCGGCCTGCTCGGACCGCCGCGCCGCCGTCTCGGTGGCCACCCGCCGCAGGTAGCGGTCGCTGACTCCTAGCAGCCCGGCGGCCTGGGCCAGGGTGAGCAGCTCGTCAGCCTCGCCGTGGGCGGCTACCGCCGCCTCCTCCCGGCCGGCCCCCTCGGCCCGCACCGCCGAGCCACGCGCCCCCACCAGCTGCTCACCGGTGACCGCGTGCTGTCCGAGCAGCACCCGGCGGAACTCCTCAGGATGGACCTCACCGCCCACGCGCATCCCGGTGATGCCCCGGCCGAGCCAGCGGCCGGGGCCTTCGACAGAGTCGGCGTAGTAGCCGACGATGCCGGTGGTGCCGTCGGGCCTCGGCAGCTCGGGCAACGAGCTGGGGTGGATGCCTCCGGGCGCCGTGGCGCGCCCGTCGAGGTACTTGACGACGGCATTGACGGCGCCGGCGGCGTTGCCGTCCGCCGCACCCAGCGTGGTGACA
>JAHFUR010000081.1 GCA_023264995.1 Acidimicrobiia bacterium
CCGGCGCTGGCGTTCGTCCAGCAGCGGGATGATCACCCGGAAGTACGCCGTCAGTGCCTCGCTCGTGATCTGCACGGCCGGAGCCTAGGCCGCGCGTTTAGTTCACTCGCGGACCCTTAGGGCCAGGTTGTACAATGGCGGACATGGGCCCCGAAGGTCTGCTGGGCGTCGCCGAGGTGAGCCGCCGCACCGGCCTCACCCGGAAAGCACTCCGCCACTACGAGGCCCTGGGGCTGGTGAACCCCGTGACCCGTACCGACGCCGGCTACCGGCTCTACGACGACGAGGCGCTGCGGCGCATCGAGCTGGTGAACCGGGCCAAGGTGCTCGGCCTGACCCTCACCGAGGCCAACGAGTTCCTCCACGTCGCCGAGGGCTGCTGCGGTGACCACCACCCCGAGCTGGCGGCCCTGGTCGAGGGCAAGCTGGCCGAGACCGAGCAGCGCATCGCCGACCTGCAGTCCCTCCGGGGGACCCTCCACGGCGTCCTCGACCGGCTGGCCCAGAACGAGGGCGTGCACCGCTGCGACGAAGCTCTGTGCACCTGCCGTACCCCGCTCACGATCGGTCGCAAGCCGGCGTGACGGCGGCGTTTGGTCAATCGGGGGCGGGAGAGCCGCCGCAGATTGACCAAACGGTCAGGCCAGCGCCTCCTGGACGGCGGCCCAGAGGGCGTGGTTGAGGGCCGCCTGAGACTCCTGGATGCGGTGCACGCTGTCGGAGCGGACCACCAGGCACTGCTCGACCGGTGTGCCCTCGGCCGCCATGCGCCCACCGTCGTAGCCCGCCAAGCCGATGGTGAGCATGCCCTGCTTGCGGGCTTCGGCGAAGGCCATCATCAGGTTGTCCGAGTTGCCGCTGGTCGAGAAGCCCATGGCGATGTCGTGGGGCCGGCCGTGGGCGATGAGCTGGCGGGAGAACACCAGGTCGAACCCCACGTCGTTGCCCAGCGCGGTCATCACCGCCTGGTCCTCGGCCAGGGAGCGAGCCGGTAGGGCCCGGCCCCAGGGCGGCTGGGTGTAGAGGTGGGCGACGGCCTCGGCGTCGGTGGCGCTGCCGCCGTTGCCGAAGGTGAACAGCCGCCCGCCGGCGCCGAACCGCCCGGCCATCGCCGCCGCGGTGGCGTGCAGGTGCGCCGCCGAGCGATCGAGCGTGGCCAGGCGCAGCCGCGAGCTCTGGCGCCATTTGCCCTCGGCCGAGCGGGCCAAGTCCTCGAGCAGGGTGGCCGAGTCCGTCTCGTCGCCCTCGATGAACGGGTACAGGAAGTCGGTGGTCTCGGGCATGGGCTCAGCTGGCCGTGATGGCGAAGCCGGCGTGGATGAGCACCAGGTCGCCCGGGGCTGGGAGGTCGATGAGCGAGACGTCGATGCGCTCGTGCCCGTCGGGCGTGCGGACCAGGGCTTCGTCGCCCTCGACCGACACCACCTCGGCCGGCCGGCCCTCATCGGAGCAGGTGATACAGACCTCATCGGTGCACGCCGGCTCGGGCTTCATCAGGCCCGGGTGCTCGAAGCACACATGGGTCAGCTCCCAGAGCAGGTGGTAGATGCGGACGAACAGCTCGGAGGCTTCGAGCGGCGCGTCGGTGCCGAGCCAGATCACGTGGTTGGCCGACCCGGGCTCGGGCCGCCGAGGCCCAGCCCCGATCCACACGGTCTCGACGCCCCACGCCGCGCCGCGGCGCATGGTGTCGACCACCCGGGGGTCGTCCGCGTCGGCCAGCACGAGCACGATGTCACCCGGGACGACCGACGCCCGCAGCGACGCCACCATGTCGGCCGCTGGCGGCACAGTGACGGCCGGCAGGGCCCGCTTGCCCATGATGACGGGGTGGACGAACTCGACGGCCACATGGTGGGCGTGGAACGGCCAGTTGGGCGAGGCGCACCACATGGTGGCGCCAGCGGAGAACCGGCGAGCGAGGGCCAGCGAGGCCCGGGCCAGATCGTCGGCCACGCCGGCGATCTCGTCGCCTGGCTCCTGGGGCCGGCCTCCCGGGCCGGCCGCCTCCCTGGGCCGGCCTCCCGGGCCGGCCGCCTCCCTGGGCCGGCCTCCCGGGCCGGCCGCCGGCTCTTCGGTCCCGATCACCTGTGCGATGTCAGCCACGGGATCCAGTGTCTCATCCAAACTTCGTTCCAGATCCGAAACTTCTACCTGAAATCCCCGTTCAGTAGATGTAGCGTACACCTATAGGTCGGGAACACCGGCCGAGGACCCGTACCGGACGCTCAGCCGAGCTGCAGGAGATCGAGAATGCCCGAGATCAGGACACGTCGTTCAACCTCGACGAGCCGTGAAGTTGTTCCCGGTTTCGGCCAAGCCGGCACTGTTGTCCCCGCCGGCGCCCCCGGCATCGAGAACTGGCGTGACAACCCCCTCGACCCGATGGCCCCCATCGGCGTGCGCTCTCGGGCCATCGAGCCCGACTCCAGCCGCATCCGCCTGGGGCCGCTGGAGAAGATCTACCTGATCTGGATGGTCGGTGGCAGCTGCGACGGTTGCACCGTGTCGGTGACCGCCGCGGTGCACC
>JAHFUR010000037.1 GCA_023264995.1 Acidimicrobiia bacterium
TGCAGCTTGGAGTGCACGCCGCCCTGTCAAGGCGGAGGTCGCGAGTTCAAATCTCGTCAGGACCGCAATTTCGCCGCCGCCTTCCGGGGCGCTACGGTAATCCAGACCCCGGTCGGGTATCGCGCGTCAGCAGGTCAGAGGCCCCGTGTCCCGGCGTCGGCACGCGTGATCCCCGGCCTCGCAGCAGCAGCAGCCTGAATCTCGTCGCTTTGGCCGCACCCGCTTTGCGACTCGTCGGGGCCGCCATCCCACCGGAGGCCCCGAGACCACGGCCAAGGGGTATGGCGACCCCACTCACACTCCGATCCGAGCTTCAGGCGCTCGGCCTCGCACCCCGTTCCGTCACGATCTACTACCGGCGCATCCAGAGCGCCGAGCGCTGGTGCTCGGGCCGAGGCACGACGTTGGCCAAGGTCCCCGGGCCCATAATCGCCCGGTACGCAGACTCTCTGCCCCGATCGTGGTCGACCCGCAAGGAGCTGCGGGCCGCGCTGAAGTGGTACTGGGTCATTGTCAAGCGCAAGGATCCGCCCCTCGGGTTCATCCGGGTTCCACCGAAGCCGGCGATGGTCTGCAAGGCCCTCGACGAGGACGACGCCCACAAGCTGGCGAAGGTGGCCCTGGTGTCGCCGTATCCCGGCGGTCTGGCTCTGAGCCTCGGCATGTACCAGGCGATGCGTCGCGAAGAAATCGCCACCCTCCCGTGGTCGGCGATCGGCCGCCGGTTACGCGTAGTCGGCAAGGGCGACAAGGAGCGCAACATCCACCTGCACCCCAGCGTCCGGGCCAAGCTGGAGGGGGTCGATCCCCAGGGCGAGTTCGTCTTTCCCGGCCGCTTCGGGGGCCACGTGTCCCCCGCCACAGTGTGGAGCTGGATTCGCCGCCTCGGCGACGAGGCCGGGCTTCACGTCACCCCCCACACCCTGCGGCACACCTGCCTTGCGACCCAGCACGACAACACCGGCAACCTCCGGGCCGTCATGACCTTTGCCGGCCACTCCCGACCGGAGACCACATCGGGCTACACCCGCACCACCGACGCCGCCATGTACGAGGCGATGATGAGTGTCGACTACCTCGGGGAACGGGCCCCCCGCCGGGCAGCGGCCGCCCACCCATCCCTCTTCGATCCGGACGACGTCGGGTGGTAGGCCCGCCGGCGCCTAGGCTGGCCGCCTCCGGCGATCGAGGGGGGCGGCGAATGACAGGTGATGCGGTGGACCCGCGGGCGGCGGGATGGAAGCGGGACCCCACCGGCCGCTTCGCCGGCCGCTACTGGGACGGCACGGCCTGGACCGACCACGTCCTCACCGCCGAGCGCGAGAGGGCCGTCGACCCCTACGTCGCTCCACCACCTCCGCCGGCGCAGCGAGGCCCGCTCCCATCGGTCCTCCCGCCGGCCGCCCAGCCCTCGACGCCGAGGCGCTCCGGTTTGGCGGGCATCCCGCTGTGGGCCAAGATCGCCGTGCCCGTCGCCGTGGTGATCGCCATCGCCGCGGCGGCCGGCTCAGGGGACAAGGACAAGCCGGTGGCCGCCACCGGCGGCGCCGCTGCCACCGGGGGCGCCGCTGCCACCGGCGGCACCGCGGCGCCGGCCAGCTCGACGGCGGCCAAGGCCTCCTACGCCATCGGCGAGACGGCCAAGACGGGCGACGTCGAGGTCACCGTCTACGGGGTCAACCCGGCGGCGGTGACGACGAACTCCTTCGACAAGCCGAAGGCCGGCATGCACTACGTCGCCGTCGACGTCCAGGTGGCCAACCGGGGCACCAAGCAGCTGGCGTTCTCGTCGCTGCTGGGCTTCCATCTGGTCGACGGAGCGAACCGCCAGTACGACGTGGCCATCACCACCATCACCCCTGGGCCACCGTCGGGAGAGATTCCCGCCGGCGGGGCGGTGCGGGGCTTCGCCGTCTTCGAAATCCCCGACGGCACCGGCGCCGGGCTGCGCCTGCGGGCCCAGGGCAACATCACCGCCTCGGGGGCGTTCTTCGCCCTGACGTAGCCGGGCCTACCGCCGGCCGGCGCCGGTGAGGTAGGACGGCGACGGCGGCGTGGGGACCAGGTGCATGGGGCGCTCGCCGGTCAGCCGGCACAGGCAGTCCCCGCACAGGCCCACCGGCGACGTCGACGACGGCTCCCCACACTCCTCGCCCTTGCGATCGCCCCAGCACCGCTCGGCGCGGTCGGGCTCGTGCATCGGGGTGTCGTCGGCCCAGGGGATCATCCCTCGGCCTCCGTGCACCCGCCCCGCTCGGACAGGCCGAGCTCGTGGCGCCACTCGCCCTCGCGCTTGGCCACGGGCGTCCCGCAGCCGGCGCAGGTCGAACGCTCTAGCTCGGGCTCAGCGGCCAGTGGCACGACCAGGCCGGGGAGGTTGACCGTCGGCGGCCAGGGCGGCAGCAGTCCGCCGTGACCGGTCTCGATGCTGAACGTGTCGTTGTCGTCGAGACCGGTCACGGCTTCGTGCTCGGCCAGGAAGCGGGCCGCGGCCTGGAGGGGGTCGCCCTCCCAGGTGCCCACCGCTCTACCGCACCCGCACCCGGACGCTGGCGGTGGAGGGGGCGCAGCTGGCCGAGCCGCCATAGTCGGCCCGGATCGTCGGGCGGCTGACCCCACCGGTGAGGGTGAGGTTGACGGTTGCCCGCCCCGACGCCAGGACCTGGCGGGACAGCAGCACCCCGCCGACGAGGAACGACACCGTGCCGGTGGGCGTGCAGGCGCCGGTCACCTGGGCGCTGAGGCTGAAGGGCACCCCCGAGTCCACCGAGGCCGGGGCGGTCAGGGCGGTGGAGGTCTTCCCCGTCCCGGTGGTCGTCGATGTCGTCGGTGGCACCGTGGTCGACGTCGTCGAGGGCGGGATGGTGGTGACGATCGGGCCTCTGGACAGGGCGGAGGAGTCCGCCGTATTGAGGTGGGTGGCCAGATAGCTCCCCGCCGGCGGGGCGGTCGAGAAGTAGTCATCACCCCCGCAGTCGAGGCGGTCGTCGAGGGCGCCGTCGCTGCATGGGTAGGTCATCGTCCCCCGCGGCCCGCCGTCGGAGTAGCACATCTTGTCCCACTCGTCGTTGCAGTGGCTGGCGCCGGTGGAGTGGGGTGCGCTGTTCTGCACGCCACCGAGGTTGTGCACGAGCTCATGCGCCTCGGCGTAGCCCCAGCAGCCGGCGTCGGAGCGGCTGTATTGGGAGTGGGTCTCGTTCGCGTTGGCGGGCCCGGCCTGGTCGTCGTAGTAGATGGTGCCGAGCCCGCAGTACGCGCTGGCGTCGACCCAGGAGTGGTAGATGCGGTTCGGCGCCGAGAACCCCTGGGCCACGAGCTCGGCGACCATCGAATCGAAACTCGCCAGCGCGTTGGGCGACACGTTGACGTCGCGGATGTCGAGGGCGCAGGAGGCGTCGGTCACCATGCGCAGCAGCCGGCCCTGTCCCGACGAGAAGGCGAACACACCTTCGATCTGGCGGACGTAGCTCTCGAAGCCCGATCGCAGCTGATTGAGGCTCCTGGCGCCCGATCCGTGGACGTAGAGCATCTGCACCCGCCTGCCGGTGGTGCCGTCGCCCTCACAGGGCCAGGCCACCTCCGGGCGGACCTGGGCGACAAGTCCGGGCGGCGTGGGCTGGCGGGGGTCGTCGCCATGGGTGACGGCGGAGGGAGCTCCGGGGATGGCCACCTCGGCCACCGCGGCCACCGGCGGGCCGGTGGGCTCGCTCGAGCTGCACGCCGCGCCGGCCAGGGCCAGAGCGACGGCGAGGATCAGCGGGCGCCTCACGGCGTGTCCAGGGCCGGCGGGACCGGGGTGACCTTGGCCCGCACGATCAGGCTGAGGAACGCCTGCACGGCGGCCATGGTCAGGGCGACCTGCTCGCCCGTCCAGTTGAGTCCGAAGCCGACGGCCAGGGCGATGATGGCGCCGACAGCGCCGAGGATGAGGGCGGGCTCGGTGTTGAAGATCATGGGATGGGGTGCCTTTCAGTCGGGGAACGGGGGGTCGAAGTAGGTCTTCGCCCCGGTGACGCAGTCGGTGGCTGGAAGGCGGCGATAGGTGTCGACGTACAGCCGCCGAGTGGCGTCGGTGATGGCCGGCGAGCCGGGCGGCCGGTTTCGCAGGCCGGAGTCGAGGACGAAGCGGACGGTGGCGTTGATGCCGTTGATGCCCTGGCACTGCTCGACGCCCAGCTGGCGGTTGGCGTCGGCCAGGTCCTCGACGGCGTCCAGCCGGGCCTGTCGCTCGTCGTAGAGGCGGAACGTGGCGACCACCATGAACGCGATGAGGGCGACGGTGGCCACGGTGGTGACCACGAGGAACAGGTGGCGGCGAACCCAGGCGACGAGGCGGGCGCCGGTCGACGTCATCCGAGGGCCAGCCTGATCAGCCCGCCGGCGAGGGCGGTGAGGATCACCCCGAGCAGGAGGACCAGCGTGGCCCGGTTGCCGTGCTCGGCCGCATCGCAGCGAGCGCCGATCCGCTTCTCCACAGCCTCGATCGTGGTTGCCAGGTTGGTGATGGCCCGGTCCTGGGTGGCCTGCTCGGAGTTGTAGAGCCGCACGTCGACGAACTGGAGCGTCGATACCTGGGTGCCCAGGCGGTCGAAGCGGGCGTCGATGTTGGCGAAGCCCTGCTCCACCCTGAGCTTGAGCTGGGCCAGCTCCCAACCCTGGCGCTCAGGGCTGGACATTTCGCCATCAGCCGGGGGGCCCATCAGTCGGCCGCCTCGATGAGCAGCTCGAACGTGCCGTCGGGCGCCGGCGCCAGCTCGATGTCGAGCCACTCGTCGCCGGGCACCAGGTCGATGTAGTCGCGCCCCGACCAGCCGTCGGCCGCGTGGATGTCCTTGATGGTGCGCTCGTTGGGCCCGACGACGGCCCGCAGGACCCGGACGCCGCGGGAGGAGTAGGTAACCGCGGCGCGCAGCCAGCCGAAGCCGCCGCCGATGGCGGGCACGGGGATGCGCCGGCTCTCGCCGGAGACGATGCTGACGGGGAGGACGACTTTGGCCACTTCGGGCTCCTTCGGTGGGAGGTCAGGCAGGGGGAACGGGGTGCGGTCGGGCAGGGTGGCGCCGGCGGCGATGCCGGCGTGGGCGTGGTTGGTGTGGCCTCCGACGGCCGCGCCGGGGATCTCGACGCCGTTCTTCCACCAGGTGTCGGTGGGGGCGTGGAAGAGCTCGACGATGACGCCGGCCCGGGCGTGGGGGAGGAGGGCGGCCACCACGCCGGCCTCGTCGCAGCCCATGCCGGCGGAATAGTCCCGGGCCCGGCCGGCGTAGTGCAGCGAGGTGGGGGTGTGGACGCCGCCGGTGGTCTGCCACTCCTCGGGGGGGACGTTGATCTCCACGCCCTCCTGGAGGAGGTAGCGGTCGATCTCGGCCCAGCCGCTGCGGCGCTGCGGCGCCGGCGGTGGCGGCCCGCCGGCCAGGGCGGCCAGCTCGGCCACGGTGCCCTCGAACAGGTTGTCGTCGGCGGGCCCGTCGATGCCGGGGACCGTCGCTGCGGAGGTGTACTGCCACAGCGTGGCCCGGGCCCAGCGGTCGGTGGGGGGCCGGAAGTCCTCGCCCGGGACCTGACCGTCGTTGTGGCCGTAGCCGGCGATCCACAGCGGGAAGCGGGTGAGGTGGGAGGTGTCGATGCCGGCCAGGAACGGCGCGTAGGAGTAGAGCCAGGGCGCCCGGCCGGTCACCGCTTCGACCGCCTCCAGCCACTCCAGGGCCCACGCTCCGGTCTCGGCGTGGCCAATGGCGTCGTCCTCGAGGTCGAGCACGGCCACCTCCCCGGGGGCCAGGGTGCTCACGGCGGCCAGGAAGTGGTGGGCCTGCTCGCCGGCGCCACCCGCAGCCGCCCGGGCGAAGTGGTACAGGCCGCGCAGCACCAGGCCGGCGGCGGCCATGCCGGACCGGTTGGCCTCCAGGGTGTCGGCGACGTAGCTGGTCCCCTCGGTGGCCTTGGCGATGCCGAGGCGCCGGCCCGAGCCGGCCACCGCGGCCCAGTCGACGGCCCCCTGCCAGTCCGAGACGTCGGGCCCGAAGATCATGGCCGGCCCCTCACGTGCGGATCATCCAGTATAGGCCCCGCCAGGGCGGGAGGTTGGCGCCGGTCCCCGAACCACCGGTGGCGCCAGTGGCCGCGGTGCCGCCGGCGCCGGACACATCACCGGATCCGTCCACACGCACCCGGTCGGTGAAAGACGCCGAGGCGGTCAGCCCGAACCCGGCGGCTTCGGCCGCGCTGGCGTGGTGGCCAGTCGGGTGGGTGTGGGAGGGCCCGGAGTGGGTGTGGCTGACCACCACGGCGTCGGCCCCGCCGCCGGTGGCGGTGACGGCGTAGAGGTTGCCGGCGCCGATGGGGACGCGGTCGACGTAGTCGGGCAGGGTGAGGCTGAGGCCGTGGCTGGACAGGAAGGCGGCCAGGGCCGGGAAGTCGGCGGCGGTTATGGTCTGGCCCGCGAGGAGCAGCCAGCCCTGGGGCACGCTCGAGCTCAGGAAGCCGGCGACGGTGCCCGTCTTCACGTTGTCGAGGGTGTCGTCGGCCGGGCGCCGCTCGCGCTGGAGGTTGTAGATCGCCTCCTCCAGGGCCTTGAGACGGCGGCCGGTGTCGGCCTCGGTGGAGCTAGCCGTCATTGAGCACCAGGTCCAGGGTCTCCGTGGCGGGGTGAAGGGTCATCTTCACGACCCGGCGGTTGCTCGCCTCCTGGACGAAGCCGTGGTCCATGCGCACCGGGATGGTGTCGCCGACCACCAGTGGCGCCCCGGCCTCGGCCGTGCCGCCGGGGTTGATGTCGCCCATGTAGGGCCCGGCCGCCACCGTGATCGTCGGCGTGCGCACCGGCTCGCTGAGCCGGGCCAACTCGGTGACGGCCCGGTCGACGAGGGCCTGGCCCTTCAGCTCGAAGGCCGGCGAGATGATGTCCTCGAGCTGGGGGACGTCGGTCACCGTCGGGCCGCCGGCCTGGCCCTCCTCCTTGACCTCGCCTGCGCCCCGGCCGACCACCCGCACGTCGCTGGTCCGCCGTCGGCCGTCGACGTCGTAGCGGAAGGCGGTGATGTTGCGGCCCAGCTCGGCGGCCAGGCCGGCCTTGGTGGCGCCCTTGCGGGGCGGGTAGGTGGTGACGGTGCGCGACCGGCCGTCGGCGGGCCAGGTGATCTCGAAGTCCAGGACGTTGCGGGCCACGAGCTCGACCATCGCCGCCCAGATCTGGGCCTCATCCGCGTGGTCCCACATGAGGTCGGCCAGGATCGGCCCCGACGCCAGCCCCGAGCCGGTGTAGGTCATGTTCAGGCTGCCCTTGTTGACCGGGGCCCCCCAGCCCACCGCCCCGGGCCCGCCCCCGGTAATGCCGGCGCCCAGGGACACGATGCGGCGCAGGTAGTCCTCCGACCAGTCCTCGCCCTCGATCGCCCCCGTCATCTGCTGGTAGGTGACCCGGGCGTCGTCCCAGTAGACGGTCCCCGAGGTCGGCACGTAGAAGACCACCGACAGGCCGGCGGTGGAGCCGGCCGGCACGATGTAGGTGTTCTCCTTGTAGAGCCACACACCCTTGACGTCGTCGGCCTCGAGGCGGGTGGCTTTGAGGGACGTGCTGCCGGGGGGGCCGATGACCAGCGCGTTGTCGATGGGGTGGGGGGTGGTGAGGGTCTCGACGAGCAGCCAGCCCGAGACGGTCATGGGCAGGGGCCGGGCGCGGGCCGGGCTGGGCACGCTCACGCTCTGGCCCATGTAGCACTCGGTGCCAGCGCCGGCGCTCGACACCAGCTTCATGGACTGGGACCCGCCGCGCCGGCGCGACGTGCCGGCGCTGGCCGTGGCCGACACCACCGTCCAGCCGGTGGTCACCGGGCTCGACTCCATGTTCCCGTTGGTGATGAGCTGGGGCATGGTGTTGCTGTGCACCGGCCCGAAGTAGCGCCGGCTGAAGTACCACAGCAGCCCGTAGGCGGTGAAGGTGACCTCGGACTCGCCGGCGCTGGCGGTCAGGTAGACGCCCCACCAGATGAGCACGCCGTTGCGCCACAGCTGGACCTCGCGGCGGGTCTGGTAGGACGGGCGCAGCTCGGCCCAGGCCTGGGCGTCGGTGGTGGGCAGGCGCCACTTCAGCTCGCCCCAGCCGTTCAGCTCCCACGTCACCTCGTCGATCGAGGCGTTGGCGATCTCGGCGTAGGGGACGCCGGCCATGTTCGTGACCAGCAGCTGGTACTCGGCGCCCAGGTAGGTGGCCATCAGATCCAGCTGTCGTTCCAGCTCAGCGACGGCGTGCCGCCCCCGCTGTAGGTGATGGTGTTGGCCCCCGGGGCGATGTCGAACCACTGGGGCGTCCCGCTGACCAGGTCGTAGCGGTTGACCCCGTTGAGGAGGATGCTGCGCGCCAGGAAGTCGATCACGAGCTGCTGGCCGCCGGGGACTGCCGTGGCCACCGTGACGGTGCGGCCGGCGGTGGTGTTGGCGATGACGATGGGCCCGGCCGCGGAGCCCGTGACCGTCAGCACCGGGGAGGCCCCGATGTTGCCGGTGTTGGTGGCCGTGCCCCCCGGGGTGATGGTGGTGGCGGTGGCGGCCAGGATGCGGGGGTCGGGGGCGATGAGGGGGACGTCGAAGGTGAAGCCGTTGAGGGTCTCGAAGGGGCGCTGCAGGACCCGCCCGCCCCGGCGCACGGCGATCTTCTTGGCCACGGTCTCGGCCACCGTCAGGCTGCCCGGGGTGGCGGTCAGGGCGGTGGCGGTGGCCAGCTTGGTGCGGGCCGACCAGTAGGCGGCCAGGCTCGGGCAGGAGACGTTGCCCTGCAGGGACAGGGCCCGCCGGCCGAAGAAGAACGGGCCCGGGGCCTCCCGGTGCTGGCCGGGCAGGTCGAGCATGGCGGCCCGCAGCTCGGGGGAGTCCCAGCCCTCGAGCTCGGTCCATTTCCAGGTGTTCCCGTCCCCGTCGGGGCCGCTGCCCAGGCTGAGGGCGCCGAGGGTGATGACGACGGACATCAGGCGCCCTGGGCCCAGGCGATCTCGCGGGCCACGTGCAGGGGGTCGATCGGGGTGTTGAAGGTCATGTTCATGCCCTGGCCGGCCAGAGCGGTCCGCAGCGCCGAGGCCAGGCCGCCGGCGTCCATGGCGCCGGGCGCGGGGCTGGTCCCGACGTCGTAGTTGCCGGCGTCGGTGAGGGGGAAGACGGAGCCGGCGGCGGCGCGCGACACCATGTCGCCGGCCCGGTCCAGGCCGATGTCGAGGCCGCGGCCGAAGTCCATCATCAGCGCCATGGCCACCTTCGACGGCGAGGAGATGCCCAGCACCCGCTTCACCGGGCCCGGGATGTTCCGGCTGATGAAGCCGGTGACCTGGTCCCACAGCCACGAGCCCATGGAGAGGATGCCGTTGACCAGGCCCCGCACCACCGCCACGCCGGCGTCCCACAGCAGCCCGCCCAGGTCGCCCACCGCGTCGGCGATCCGGCCCGGCAGCTCGGCGGCCAGGTTGACCACGTCGCCGAAGCCGTTGGAGATGGTGTCCCACAGCCAGCGCATGGCGGCGGCGGCGACGTCGACGATCATCCCGCCCAGGCTGGAGAGGGCGTCGGCCGCCCGTCCGGGCAGGGAGAACCACAGGCCCACCAGGTCGGCGAGCCCGCCGGAGACGGTGTCCCACAGCCAGCTCAGGGCGGCGCCGGTGATGTTCTTGACGAAGCCCCACGCCTCGTCCCAGTGGGTGACGAGCAGGATGAGGGGCGCCAGGGGGAGGAGGACGACCGCCGCGATCAGGTCGAGGTGCTCCTTGATCCAGGACCAGGCGGCGCCGGTGATGCCGGTGATGAAGCCCCACACCTCGTCCCAGTTCTTGTAGAGCAGGTAGGCGGCCACACCGATGGCGGCGATGGTCAGGATGATCGGGGCCCAGGCGATGAGGATGGGGATGGCCGCCCCGGCGGCCGAGACGCCGGCGCCGACCATGCCGGCGGCGAAGCTCCAGGCCGAGGCGATGCCCGAGATGAGCCCCGGGACCAGGCCCGACTGGATGATGGCGCCCAGGCCGCCGATGAGGGGGCCGGCCACGGTGAGGGCGGGGCCGACCTTGGCCCCCATCGCCTCGCCGAAGTTCTCGGCCCGGATCCGCAGCACGTCCAGCTTGTTGCCGAACGTGTCGGCCTGGACGGCCGCCTGGCCGTGCACCCGGTTGCTCAGCTCCGTGATGGCCGCGGAGCGCTCCTCCTCGGTGGCGTTGGCCGCCAAGTTGATGCCGAACGCCTTGAACGCCTTGGCGTTGCCGTTGTAGGCCTTGGCCAGCATGTCGGCCGCCGACTCCAGGGAGATGTGCTTGGCCGCGGCGATGTCGCTGGCCAGGCCCATGGAGTCCAGCGCCTTGGCCGGGTCCTGGGTGGCGGTGGTCAGGATGGCCATGGCCCGGGCGGTGGCCTCGTCGTCGATGCCCAGCTTGATGAGCTTCTCGGAGACCTTGCCGATCCGGGGCGCCAGCTCGTCGTAGGAGCCACCGGCGTTCTCGATGGCCTGCTTGAGCTGGCCCGTCGCCTGCTTGCCCTCATCGGCCAGCTTGGTCAGCGCCGCGCCGGCCACGCCGATGCTGGCGCCGGCGGCGATGAGGCGCTGGGGGGTCAGCTCCTCGGAGATGCGGGCCCCCAGGCCGGCGAACTTCGAGCCGACCTTGGTGGCCATCTCGTCGCCCATGTCCGAGGCGGCCTGGGTGGCCTTGGTGCGCGCCGTGGCCATGTCCTTGTCGAGCTGGTCGAGCTTGGCCCGGAAGGTCAGCTCGATGGCACCGCCGTCAGCGGCCATCGGGTGCCTCCCTTCGGACGGCCTGGGCCTCTAGCCGGGCGAACTCGGCATCCAGGGCGGCGACCTCGGAGCGGATCTCGGCCTGGGTGGCGGCGTCGAGGCGTCGGCGCCGGCGCAGCAGGCGCGACAGCGTCGGGATGGTCCGGGCCCGGACCAGGGTGGCCGTGCGCCAGGCCCCGAAGATGGCGAGCTCGTGGTCCTGGCGGCTACGCCGGCGGGTGGCCCGCATGGTGCAGATGACCTCCGAGCGGGTGCAGGACCACAGGCGCCAGGGCGGGATGCCCGCCGTCACGGCCGCCTCTAGGAGCCCGGCGGGACTAAAGGGCCGGGCGGCTCGCCCCCGCCGTCGTCCTCGTCGGGATCGGGGCCGAGCCCCAGGCCCTCGGCGCAGGACATCGACTCGGCCAGCACGGGCGCCACCCGCACCAGGCCGCCGCAGTCGATGAGGATGCGCTGGGCCAGGTTGGGGTTGACCTTCTTGGCGCCGGCCGGGTTGCGGCGCTGGTAGCCGGCGGCGCCGGCGATGATCATGCACACGCAGTCGGTGACGCTGGGGCGCCCGGCCATGATGTCGACGGCGGAGTGCCCGGACATGCGCTCGACGTCCATCACCGCGGACAGGTCGAAGATGATGCGGTACTCCCGCCCCTCGGGATCGGTCAGTACGGCCTCGCCGGTGACGTCGTTGGCGATCTGGGCCGGCATCAGCGGGCGGCGCGCACGGCGGCGGCCACGTGGTCGAGCACCACCGCGGTGGCCCGCTCGACGGTGGGCACGAAGGGCCGGGCCGCCATCCGGGCGGTGCCGCCCTGGAGGGCCTGGGCCTGGGTCCGCACCGGCGAGTCCGACGGCACGCCCACCGTCATGGTCACGGCGCCGGCGGCGCGGGTGGTGCGCGACGTGACCTCGGCCCGCAGGCCGCCGCTGCGGCGGTGCGGGGGCTGGCCGGGGCTGGAGGCCGGCGGGTAGGGCGCCGAGATGGAGGAGACCACGCCGGCGGCCAGGGCCTGGCCGGCCGCGGTCATGGCTCCCAGCACGGCCGAGGAGATCTCGGCCAGGACCTGGTCGCCCCGCCAGACGACGGAGACCTCGGCCACTAGATGGCTGCGGTCCAGGGGCCGGTGACGCGCAGGTCCACGGTCCAGGTCGACTCGGCGTCGTCGGGGAAGTCCTCCTCGATCTTGGTGATGATGACGTCGGCCTGCACGAGGGTGTAGCCGGCGACCGCGGTGCGCCGGACGCGGCCGGCGCCGGTCCCGTCGAAGGCGGTGATGAGGGCGGCACGGCCGGCGTCGGAGGCGATGACCAGGCCCTCCAGAGTCACCATGGCGTTGCGGCGGCCGCCCAGGAACGTGGCGTCGCCGTCGTCCTTGGCCGAGGTCTCGATCTCGGTGCGCTCGCGGCTGATCTTCGCGCCCCGCTGGCCGCCGACTGTCGTGTAGACGTCGGGGCCCAGGGCGGTGCGGACCTGCAGCAGGATCGTCGAGCCGTTGATCCCGGTGGCCATCAGGCGCCCTCAGTGCCGGTGCCGGCCTCGGCCGGGTCAGCGAGCGAGCCCAGGCGCCGGCCCAGGGCGTCGTGCTCGGCGATGGTCAGCGGAGGGGCCGAGACCGACCCGTCGGCCAGGACCTCGACGCTGACCGTCCGGTCGCCCACCTTCACGTCCAAGGGGCCGACGTCGGTGCGGGACTTGGTGCGCATGGCCGCCGACCATACGTTCGGCCCTCCGCCCGCCTGCGGAGGTCGCCGGCGCTACCGGTCGGTCATCTCGGCGACGCTGTAGCGCACGATCACGGTGTAGGCGGCGCCGGCCGAGCCGATGGCATCGGCGAAGCGCAGCGTCTCCAGCGGCCCGGCCGGCTCGACGCTGGTCGGCCCGGTCCGGAACCACCGATTGCCGTGGCCGATGTCGCCGGCGGGGCCGTGGACGCGGGCCACCACCGCCGCCACCGCCTCGCCCAGGACGGCCTGGTCCTCGTGCGCCCGGGCGCCGGCGCCAGCCGCCGGCCACAACACCAGGGCCAGGACCTCGTGCTCGGTGCGCCGGGTCGACTTCGAGCTCGGGACGTCACGGTCGTTGCCGTGGGTCAGGAAGAGCTGGCGCCGGGCCTGGGAGAGCCGGCGCAGGTGAGGGGTGACGATGTCGAAGGGCCCGCCGGCCGTCTTCTCCAGGGCGGGGACGCCGTCGGCGCTGAGGTCCAGGCCGTGCCACTCGGCCTCGACGTCGAGCACGGTGGCGTAGCTCACGAGGTCACCCGATGTTCAGGCAACGCCACTCCTCGACCCACTTGCCCAGCGCGTTGTTCCACGACAGCGCCCATTTCGAGATGCGTCCCGCCCCGGTCGCCACCACCGGCGCCACCGCACCGGCCCACATCACGTTCGTCCCCACCTGGCTGAGCACATGCCCGCCGGTGCCGTCCTGGAGCACCTCGATGATGACCCGCTGGCTGTCTTCGGTGCCGGTGCCGACGGCCATCCCGACGTCGGCGGTCAGCGTGACCCGATGGACCTCGCCGGCTCCGGGGCTGACCGAGACGCCAGCACCACTGGCGTAATCCGTGACGGTCGTGACGATCGGGCACGACGACTTCCACACCGGAGCGTTTCCCGACCCCCGGCCGAACGCCGCGTCCGGGTAGATGTTCCCGCGCCCGCCCAGCAGGGCCATGAACCCGCCGGGCCCGCCGGCCACTACGACCTTGAACCGGGGATACGCCTCCCCGGCGGCGAAGCCCTGGGACGATCCGTCCGACAGCGCCTCCCAGCCGGACGAGCCATCGAGACGGCGGGTGCGGTACCCCACGTCGGCGTTGCTGGTCAGCGCCCGGTGCTCATAGGAGGCCAGGCCGCCGTTGGCCGGCGTCCCGCTGGCGCTGTCGCCGGTGATCGACATGCCTCGTGAACCGACGATCGTATTGGCCTTGCTGGTGGAGTCGTCCTGGAAACAGTCGGACCCGGGGCCGTAGTTGCCGTACCCGCCAATGACGGTGTTGCCGGCAGCGGTGCTCAGGAAGTGGAACAGCTGCACCGCCTCCAGCCGACAGCCGAGGAAGTCGTTGAAGCTCTCGGCGATCGAGACGGTTTCCTCGGTCGCGCCCCCCTCCAGGTTGATCCCGACGAACTGGTTGCCGTTGCCGGCTGCCGAGAGGTCGATGCCCCTCGTGCCGGTGTAGTCGCCCAGGCCGCTGTCGTGGCGCACCGCGCCGCCCTCACACAGGTTGCCGTTGGCGAACCCAAAGCCGACCCCATTGACGCCCGAGAACCGGATATTGCGGCGGTTGTTCTTGATCTGTCCCAGCCGCAGAGTGCAGTAGGCCGTGCCGGCGTCACCCGCCGCACCGTCGCCGCGAAGCTCAACGCCCGTCTCGAACTGAGCTACTTCGGCGAGGTCATACGTCGCATGTTCGCAGTTCTTGAGCCGTACGCCGATCGAGGTCGTGTCGGTCCCCGAGCCCCACTGCTGGGTGACCCGCACCAGGCGAACGCGGCTATGGCAGCCGGCCTGCTGCGAGTCGAACGTGAGGGCCACGCCCGTCGTCGTCGACGTCAGCCGACCTCGGCCGGCGCACCACAGGTCCACGGTGTCCGGCACGGTCACCGCCGTCGCTCCGAGGGCGATCGGTACGGCCACCCGCACGAGCCCGCCACCGGCGCCCACCGCAGCGGTGATGGCGGAAGTCAGCTCCGCCACCGACTCGACGTTCCACCAGGGCTTCCCCTCGGTGATGACCATGCCCGCCCGCAGCGCCCCGATGGACGACCACCAGGTGTTCGTCGCCGTCTTGCGCAGCAGGAGCGACCCGCCCTCGCCCGGCGTCACCGTGTCGCCGGTGATCGTCACGCCCCCGCCGGCCACGAGGGTCACAGCGCCGGCGCCGGCCTGGGCCACCTCGACCAGCGCTCCGATCGGGAAGGCCACCGAGGCGTTGGGCGGGACGGTGACGTTCTTGGCGGTAGCGGCGTTGAGGTCGACGGACTTGCCGGCGTCGGCCAGCACCAGGGTGTAGTCGGTGGTCTGGGCGTTGGCCGGGCGCAGGTCGCCGAGGGCCCGGGCGACCAGCTCGGCGGCCAGGTTGGTGGTCAGGGTGGCGTCGGCCGCCCCACGGTTGGTGACCTCGGCGGCCAGCGCCGTGTCGATGATGCCCACGTCGGCATCGAGGCCGGCGAAGTCACCGGCCAGCACCGACTCGGCCGCCAGGGCACGGGACACCTCGGTGGCCAGGTTCGTGGTGAGGGTGGATACCGCCGCCGCCCGGGTGGTGGCCTCGGTGCTGACGGCGGTGGCACGCGCCGATGCTTCTGCTGCCACCGCAGCCACCCGGGCGGTCTCTTCGGCGTCGACGTCGGCCACCCGGGTGGTGACCTCGGTGGCCAGGTTGGTGGTCAGGGTGGCGTCGGCCGCCGCCCGGGTGCTGGCCTCGGTGCTGACGGCGGTCGCCCGGGCCGATGCCTCCGCTGCCACGGCCGCGATTCGGGCTGTCTCTTCGGCGTCGACGTCGGCGGCGCGGTTGCTGACCTCCGCCGCCAGGTTCGTGGTTAGGGTGGAGACCGCGGCGGCGCGGGTGGTGGCCTCGGCGGAGACCGCGGTGGCACGCGCCGACTCCTCGGCGTCGACGTCGGCGGCCCGGGCGACCAGCTCGGCGGCCAGGCCCGCTGTGAGGATGGCGTCGGCCGCCCCGCGGGTGGTGGCCTCGGTCGCCAGGTTGGTCGTCAGGGTCGACACCGCGGCCACCCGCGCCGCCTCCTCGGCGTCGACGTCGGCGGCCCGGTTGGTGACCTCGGTGGCCAGGTTCGTGGTGAGGGTGGAGACCGCCGCGGCTCGGGTGCTGGCCTCGGCGGCGACAGCGGCAATGCGGGCCGCCTCTTCGGCGTCGACGTCGGCGGCGCGGTTGGTGACCTCGGCGGCCAGGTTGGCGACGACCGCGGCCACAGCGGTGATCCGGGCGGCCTCCTCGGTGTTGACGTCGGCCGTCCGGTTGGTGACCTCGGCGGCCAGGTTGGCGGTGAGGGTGGCCAGGGCGCTCACCAGGCCGGCGATCTTGGACTGGGCGATGCCCGCCCCGGTGGCCACCTTGATGTCGGTGACCGACCCGTCGGCCGGGACCGGCCCCGTGAGGAGGCGCTGGATGAGGGTGTCGAGCAGGGCCATCGCGCCGGCCATGACGGACGCCTCGGAGTCGTCGTCGAGGCCCGCAGGCCCGTACTGGATCACCGACATGGGTGCGCCCTTCTCACGTGCCGGCCGTCGTGTCGAGCAGGCCGAGGAGGAGGCGGATGAGGGCCGAGCACTCGGTCACCCCACCAGCCCGTCGGCGTCCACCTTGGCGACAGCCGCGAGCCGAGCTGTCTCGGCGGCGACCTCGGCCTCGATCTGCTTCACGAGGTCGGTGACGAATCGGCGGAGCATCTGGCGGAGCACGTCCAGCGCCTCGGCATTGGTCCACTGGTCGGGCGTCTTGCCGGCGGGGAGGAGCGACGCGGCGACGGTCTGCGGGCCGAACTTCTGCACCATCGTCTTGATGCGGGCGGTTGCAGCAGTCGGGATGTCGATACTGACGGCGGCCATGTGGTCTCCTATGCGGCCGCGTAGGCCGGAATAACCAGGGTGGTTCCCCCTGAGTCTTTGACTTGCAGGAACTTGGTCGGGGTGATTGGTAGGGCAGAGGCGCCGCCGGCGGCGCCGACTGTCGTCTGCTCCTTGCCGGCGATCCACTTGGGGAAGCCGTTGGCGTCGATGGAAAAGAGGATCGCGGCGGCGCTGTCCTGCCAGTTTTGGAGGTTACCTGTCTGCGATGCCTTGCCGCGCACCGTCAATGGGACCGCAGCGGCGTTTGCCCCGACCACCTGAGAGTTGAGTCGTATCTGTGCTTGCGGCGATATGACCAGGTCGCCAGTGCTCGCCTCTCGCTGTATGGTCCCATTGCCAGAAAACGAAAGGATGCCGAACAAGGACAGTTGGTCGGCAGTGACCTCTAGTCGCTCGTCTGCCCCAGCAACTACAACGTTCGGAACGATAGTCAGCCGGGTCGGAACGATAGTGCCGTTGCCGAACGCCATGGAGCCGTTGGCAGCAACAGTGAACCTGGGGAACTTGTCCCCCAACACCCGACTCTGCGAGATCGAGTCTGTTGGTGCTCTGGCGGTGATATCGAAGGCCACTTCGCCAGTACCGGGGTCGATGCGGAAGCCCCGAAACGCCGCCTTTTCCTGACCAGCCAACGACGAGGCGGCGGACGCGATCACCCCGTTGAGGATGGTCACAGATCGGCCCCGAGGGCGAACACGTTGACGACGCCGGATGTTGGAGCGACAGTGATGGCAGCGGCCAGCTTCCACGACGCGGAGGGGAGTACCAGGTTGTCGTACAAACGGCGCTGACGATCGCCGACCACTGTGGTCGACGACGTGGCGGGGTTGTTCGGGTCAACCTCATCGAACAGGCGATACGCCGTGCCGTCGTACAGGTAGATGGTGTAGGTGCAGTCGGCCGGGTCGACGGTGGCCTGAAACACCACCTCGATGATCTTCGTGCCCCCTGCCGCACCAGTGAGAATGTCGACGATGGTGCCGGTGCCGTCCCGGTTGGTGTTAGCCGTGCTGATGGAACCGAACCCGAGGCGGGGGGCGGTGGCAAAGGCGGGGGTGGTGGCCATGATGTCTCCTATCGCAGGGCGGTCAGGAAGAGATAGGAACTGGCAGGGCTGGCAGCGGCGGACACGAAGGCGGTGGTGGCGAGCTGCGTCGTGCTGGTACCGGGGGCGGCGGTGGGCGCAGTCGGCGTACCAGTGAAGGCGGGCGAGGCCAGGTTGGCGAAGCGCAGATCGAGCTGCGACAGGGGGATGTCGTCTGCGATGATCGTCCAGACGGCAGAGGACGAGTCGTACTGCATGAGCATCGCCTGAGCCGCCAACGGCAACGTGGCCGATGCGCTCCCGCCGGCGCGGTTGAACACGTCCGACCCGCCGCAGGCGATGGTGACGGCGTTCGTGCCGCCCTGGATGATGTGCTTGCAACAGATGAGCGAGCGGTTGGCCGGGGCGGTCGGCAGCGTGACGGTCACGGCGCCGGCCGTCGTGTCGACGGGGACGAGGTCACCGGCGGCGGCCGAGTAGTTGCCCGTCTTGACCGCCGTGCGGGTGAGGGCGCCCATCTTGAGCGCCAGCGCGTCGAACACCGCGTTCTGGCTCGGAGCCACAGTGGTCACGCCGTCGGCGATGGCGTCGGTCACCTTGGCATCGGCCGCGGCAGCGACGAACGCAGTGGTGGCGATGGACGTGTCGCTGTCACCCGGCGAGGCGGTCGGGGCGGTCGGGTTGCCGGTCAGTGCGGGGGAGGCGAGCGGCGCCGTGAGGGCGAGGGCGTCGAACACCGCGTTTTGCGACGGGGCGACCGTGGTCACGCCGTCGACGATGGCGTCGGCCACGCTGCCGCCGCCGCTCGCTATCCAGCCGACGCCGGAGACGAACACCGAGAAGTGCTCGGTGCCGTCGCTCCAGCGGACGATGCGCCCGGTGTGCTTGGAGCCGGTGACGCCGTTCCAGTCGCCGGCCGAAGCCGGGTTGCTCGCGCCGTTGTCGCCCATCCCGTTGACCACGGCGCGGGTGGTCCAGGTGCCGAGGTTGGCAATGGTGCCGCCACCAAGGTGGTTGTCCTCCAGGACCGGGTCGACGCAGGCTTGCCCACCCTCGAAAAAGATCGGCGACGTGGCGATGTTGGCGAAGGTGTTTCCCCGGACCACGAGGTCGTTCGACCCATACAGGTAGAGGCCGCGATAGCTGGTGTCGAAAGAGTTGCCGTCGATTTGGGTGTCGTTGCAGCGGTCGACGCTGACTCCCGCCCCGCCGACGTTGCCACCCCGCAGGATGTTTCCGGTGATGGTGTTGCGGTGGGTGCCTTGGGTCAGCTCGATGCCATTGTTGAGGACGTCGATGATGTTGCCGACGATGATGTTCTGCGTCCCGAAGCTGATGAGGATGCCCCGAGACGTCTGGTTCCGCAGGATGTTGAGGGCGATGGTGCAGTTGCGCGCCGCCCCGACCTCGATCCCTGTTGCCCCGCCGGTGATCGTGTTGCCAAAGATGGTATTGAACGGGCTCAGGCCGTCGAGCGACGCCACACCCAGCGCGCAGTTGCGGATCGTGTTCCCGCTGACCAGCGTGTTCTCGATCGTGTTGGAGTAGTGGACGCCTTCGTTGGGGCATCCGTCGATGATGTTGAAGGCGATCCGGCCACCGTCGAGGCCGGTCCCGAGATGCACGCCGTGCTGCTTCGTCGTGAGGATCGTGTTGTGGTGGAAGTGGTTGTCGGCGACCGTCTTCGTCGTGCCGTTCCACGCGCGGTCGTTCCCCTGGTCCGAGTAGGCATCACTGGCGGCATTGAGCAAGCGGCAGTCGTGGGTGTTGAACCGCTTCGCACCGATGAGGGAGATGGTCGACCCCTCGAAGGAACCGAGGATGTCGGCCGAGTTGGCCTGCCCGTCGAAGATGAGGTGGTCGATCTCGGCGTCGGTGGCACCGGTGGCGTTGCGGACCAGGGGGAAGGTGGTCACCAGCTTGGCCGCACGGTTGGTCTGGTATGCGGCCCACGCCGGGGTGTCGATGGTGATGACCGATCCGACCTTGGCCGTCACCACGCCGATGGTGACGTTGCCGTTGTTGCCGTCGTTGGTGGTGTCCCAGATGGTCACACCGTCACCGACCGACACGATGGTCGGGTCGGTCACCGTGCAGGAGGTCTGGCCCGCGGTCATGTTGGCCGTGAGCAGCGTCGCCACCGCCGCCGGCTTCTGGACCTTCGCTCCCCGCTCGCCAGTCAACCGGACGCCGGTGGGCACCACGATGGGGGCACGGACCGTGTGCGTACCGCTCAGAGTCGTCGTGCCGCCGGCGTTCAGCGACGCCTGGATGGCGGCGAGGTTGTTGGTCGCCCCGAGCCCGATGATCTTGTGCAGCGAGGTGGTGGCCTCGGCCGTGATGGCCGCTGCGTTGGCTGCGTCCCCGCTCGTGCGTGCGGTCGACTCTGCGCTGTCGGCGCTGGTGCGGGCCGTGGTCTCGGCGCTGATGGCCGCCGTGTTCGTGGCCACGTTCGTCGTGAGCGTGGTGTCTGCCGCGGCCCGAGCCGTCGCCTCCGACGTCAGCGCCGACTGCTCGGCCAGGCCGGTGACGGCCCCGGTGCGCCCGTTGACCGAGTCGACCGCCCCGCCGCCGCCCGGGCTGGAGGCGAGGGCGGCGATGAGGTTGTCGATCAGGAGCGACAGCGTGGCGATCATGCGGTTCAGGGCGACGTTGACCCCGCCCGGTCCGTAGCGGGTGACGGCCACTAGAGCGACCTCCTGGCCCGCTCGCGCCTGCAGGTGCGACAGGACCGCCTGCCGGCGTTGAGGTAGGTGTTCTCGTCGTCGTACAGATGGCCGGCGGGGCAGTGGGTGCGTTGGGCCATCGGAATCGGGTCGGTGTAGCCGGCCCGAGCTCGGTCCCGATCCCGCCCGCAGGCGCGACATTCCCGCCGGCCGTGTCCGTCCGTCCGGTAGTAGGTGTTCTCGGCTGTGAAGGGGTGACCGTTCTCGCAGTGCGTGGCGATCGCACGCTCGGCCGCCGGCCCCCGACCCGCGAGCGAGTTCGCCCGGTGGGTCACCGCCTCGAGGTGCGCTGGGTTGCAGCACCGCCGATGGCGGCACGGGCCACCAGGACAGGACCGGTCGCGATTGTGGCAGGCGTGATCGAGGGGTAGCGAACGGCCACCGGGGAAGGACGGGAGCGACCCGTGGGTTAGCACGTAGGCCACCCGATGAGCGAGCTGGACTCGGCCCTCCCAGAAGCACTGGCCGTACCCGGTGTCCTTGACCGACAGCTTCCACGGCCAACAGGCATCAGGGCCTCCCGATCGGTCGACACGTGCCCAGAACCCGTTGGCGTCCATACCCCAGGGTACTACCAATAGCTCCCAGGGGGTGGTGGTGCCACGCCTCCCATGGCGTGGTCGCCAGCCCGAGGGCCACGGTGGCGGGGAAGGCGGCCGAGGCCATGGGCCGGCCGCCGGGGTCGGTGCCGGCGTCGAGGTCTCTCACGGCCGCGGCCAGGGCGGCCAGGGCGGCCCGGTAGCGGCGCTCCAGCACCGCGGCGGCAGAGTCGGCGCCGGCCTGGAGATCAGGAAAAAACTGCGACTCGACCAGGGCGGCCGCCCCCAGGGCCACCACGTGGCCGGCGGGGGACTCGCCGATGGTGCCGTTGGCGGGGACGACGCACAAAGCCTCGGGCATGGCCCCGACCACGGCGAGGACCTCGGACTGCACGCCCCGCACCAGGCCCTGGACCTGGGCGCCGCTGGGCACGGTGGCGCCGTCGTCGGTGAAGGTGCCCTGGGCGTCGCCGTCGCGGTCGCCGGTGCGCTGGGGGACGAGGTTCGCTATGTCCTGCACAGCCGGCTGCCACGCCTCGAGCGAGGCCGTCATGGTGCCCCTCTACGCCGAGGGCGGCGCGGCGGCCTTCTTGGCCGGCCCGCCGGCCTTCTTGGCACCGGAGCCGTCGTCGGTGGCCAGCGTCGGCACGTCGTCGGGGATGTCGCCGGCGCCCAGGGCGGCGAGCTGCTCGTTCAGCTGGCGGATGCGGGCCTGGCGGGCGGCCTCGGCCGCGGACAGCTCCGAGTCGTGGTCGACGTCGACCAGCGCCGGCTCCACCGCCCGCACGGTGGTGGTGCCGAAGGGGTAGTCGTGGTTGACCAGCAGGGCCCGGCCCCGCTTCTCCTGGGCGTCGTCGATGTCGATGATGTCGCCCCGGTAGGCGGCCTTGGCCAGCGGCGGCTGGCCCGCCTCCTCGTTGGGCACCTTGTACACGAACAGGTCGGTGTTCACCTTGACGGTTCCCATGTCAGACCCCCGAGAGCGACAGAGCGGCCTTGGGGTCGCTCACGTAGACGAGACCGGGCCACCAGGCCTGGACGACGGTGTCCTCCGGGCCCGAGCGGTCCTTGAGGTAGGTGCGGGTGAGGACCCCCGAGCCCTCCTCCTGGGAGATGCCGCCGAGCTGGTGGGAGGCGACGACGCGCGCCGTGCCGGCGGTGATGCGGGGCGAGGTCACCATCTCCATGTCCAGGATGCGCCCGAGGCGGCCGGTGCGCAGGGGCGAGCCGCTGCCGGGGCCGGGGCCGTCGGACTGGAGGACCTTCAGCAGATTCTCGTTGCCGATCAGCTCGACGCCCTGGGTCGGGTTCCACAGCACCATGTCGGCGTCGTAGCCCATCTCGGAGTTGTCGATGGCGCCCTTGGCCGCGGCCAGCATGGTGATGATCTGGGCCGAGGTGGCCGAGGTCAGGTCCACGCCCGAGGCGGTGAGGATGGGGGCGGCGTCGATGGCGGCCACCGCGATGGTGTCCTTCTTGCGCACCACGGTGTTGCGGAGCTTGGTGAGCTCCTGTATGACCAGGTCCCAGCGGTTGCGCCGGCGGGCCTCCCGGGAGATGGTGATCTGCCCGCCGTACTTGGCCGAGGCGGCGACCTTGGGGTTGGGCGCGGTGTCGGTCAGGTCGGGGAAGTCGGCCAGGGGCCGGATCTCCTCGACGTCGCTGGCGGTGAACCAGTCGGTGGAGGTGAGCTGGTCATAGACCAGGGCGCCGCTGGGGACGTCGGGGCCCTGCATGAGCATGGCATCGGCGATGGAGTAGCCGGCCACCAGGTCGTTCAGGAAGCGGGTGACCCGGGTCGGGTTGTTGAGCCAGGCGTCGACGCTGATCGTCGAGCCCGAGATGGTCGGGGGAGGGGGCGGCAGGCTGGGGTCGAAGGGCATGGTCTCTGTCGCCTCCTAGAGGAACGCCGGCCGGAAGTCGATGAGGCACGCCGCGCCCGAGGCGCCCCCTTGAATGACCTCGCCGCAGACGATGCCGGCGGAGTGGACGATGGCCTTGCCGGCGTTGTCGGTCTCGACCAGGTCGCCGGGGGCGAGGGTGGCGCCGGCCTCCACCCAGACCTTCTGGCTGGGCTGGTGGAGCAGGACCTTGGCGCCCGAGGCTGCGTCCTCGCCGGTCACGTAGGCGACCCGGGCCGCGGCGGCGGGCACGCCCACCACCGGGCAGCCGCCGTTGGGGACGGTGGTCGTCTGCTTGACGAAGCGCCCCACGGTGAGGGCGGCGCTGGCGTGGCCGGTGATCGAGTCGCCGGCGGGGAACTTGGGGACGGAGTAGGCGCCCATCAGCGAGCGCCCCCCTTGCGGGCCCGCTCGGCCCGGACAGCGGCGACGTCGGGGGACAGCTGGGCCTCCCAGGCGTCCCAGCCGGCGCCGTCGGCCTCCTCGCCGCCGGCGTCGATGCCCCGCTCGATGGTGGGCACCACCCGGGCGAAGGTGTCGGCCAGGGCCCGGGCGGCGACGGGGTCACGGTCCCACTCCCGCTCCAGGGTGGAGCGCAGCGCTGTGTTGCTGGCGGCCAGGCGCCCCTCGCGCCGGACGTCGGCCAGGAAGCGGTCCCGCTCCTGGGCCCGGATGCGGCCGGCGGCCAGGGAGCCCTCCTGGGCCTGGCGCTGGACCTCGGCCCACTGGTCGGCGTCGACGACCACGGTGCCCGCCGGCGCTGCGGTACCGGTGGGGGCCGGCGACGGGGTGGGCGTGGGGACCCCGGTCGGGGCGGTGCCCGTGCCGGTGGGGGTGGGCGGGGGGTCGCCCGCCGGGGGCGGCGTGTCGGTGGGCTCGGGGCGGGCGGCGAGCTCGACGACCCGGGCCATCACGGCCTCGTCGGTCGCGTCCTCGGCCAACCCCATGCTCGTGCGCAGTTCGACTGGATCCATTCCGGCGACTCCTTGGCGGCTCTCGGTCCGGCTGGCGAAGACAATGGACCCACCGCCGTGCCGGCCTGCGGAGGTGGGCGTGGCGCCGGCGGCCACGTACTCGACGCGGACCTGCTCGGGGGTGCCGAAGGTCACCGTGGTGCCGGCGATGGTGAAGGGCACCCGCCACAGGTGGCCGTCGTCGTCGTCGACGATGGCAGCGAAGGGCTCCAGCTCGATCGAGCGGATCCACGGCCAGTCGCCGACGACGGGAGGGGCGTCGTAGAAGGCACGCCGGACGTCCTCCTCGGTGACGTTGGCGGCGAGGACCTGGGCGCTGCGCCCGGCCTGGGTGGTGGGCATGGTGTCCTCCTTGAGGGTGACCTGGGCCTCGGCCGCGGTCCGGGCCGCATAGACGGCGCGCACGTCGGCCAGGGTGGAGATGGCGGGGAGCTCGACGCCGAGGAAGCTGATGAAGTCGATGACCAGGGCGTGCGTCCGGCCCGTCTCGCTGGTCACGTTGCGCCTGCCCTGGATCGAGCGCGAGGGCCAGCAGTAGGGCATGAGCTCGGCCAGCCAGGAGGGCACGCCCTCCAGGTCGCAGGCCAGGGTGGCGCCGTCGTTGGCCGTGCGCAGGTTGGTGCCCCCGCCCCACACCGGCGATCCGGGACCGAAGGCGGCGGCCGTCGTCGGCTCCCGGTGGCCGAAGATCACTTTCGGCGCCCGGATCGACGGGTCGTCGAGGGCGGCGATCGCCGCGGCGATGTCCTCGACGGTGAAGGTGCCGTCCTCGGTCCCGTCGCACATGAGCGGCCAGTGCAGGCCGGCGTCGACGAGCTCGACGTCGGGGATCGTGGTGAGCAGCGGGGCCGGGCCGGCGGCGAGGTCGGTCATGCCGGCTCCAGCAGGCACTGGCAGTTGGGGTGCAGCGGGGGCAGGTCGCCCCAGTCCGAGGAGGTCTCCCCGTCGCGGTCGCCGCAGTCGTCGTCGGTGTCGTCGCCGGAGTAGCGCACCCAGCGCGTCTCGGTGATGCCCATGCCGGCCCAGGTGTCGACGGCGCCGGCGATCGTGGACCGGTGGTACTCGGTGAAGGCGATGCGCTCGGCGGCCGCCGTGTCCGCAGCGGTCGAGGCCAGGATCTCGATCACCACCGACTGCGCCGGCTCCTCGGCCTCGCCCCAGCCCAGCGAGGCGGCCAGGCGGTCGGCCAGCGACGACAGGATGCCGGCGGCGATCTCCCCCGCCCGGGCCACTATGTCGGTGAGGCTGGCCACCACCACCGTCGGGCGCCGGCCAGGGCGTGCCGCTTTCGTGACCGCGGATGAGGCCGACTCGGCCCCGGTGTCGTAGGCGTCGCTCCACAGCTCGACGAGCAGCTCGGCCAGCGGCGCCGTCTCCTCGATCGACAGGCCGGCGGCCACCGCTGTGGAGGCGTCGTCGCCGGCCGCCACCGCTGTGGCGATGGCCTCGCTGTCTACGAGCGTAGACAGCAGCTCGGCCACCCGGGCCCGCCACTCGACGGCGGCCGTGGCGGTGGCGGCGCTGAGGTGAGCCGAGCGCCGGCGGGAGGCCCGCGCTGCGGCGGTGGTGGGGGCGGGCGGAGCGGGCGGCGATTCCGCCGGAATGACCCGCCGGCCCAGCCGGTAGCGGGCCCGCTGGAGGTCCTCGAGCGAGGAGTCGGCGACGACCACGCCGGCCTTGACCAGCTCGACGAGATCCTTGGGGTCGATGTCGCGCTCGGCGTCGACGGGGCGGGTGACCAGCGCCGGCGCCGGGTCCTCCGGGCCGTAGTTCCAGTCCCACAGGTCCTCGATCACATGCCCGGTGAACACGTCGGCCAGGTCGCCGGCGACGGAGTCCACCGACGCGGCGAACTGGTCGACGAAGGTCTCGCCCAGGGCCCGGTTGCCCGAGGCCTCGGCCGTGCCCAGGCGCAGGAAGGCGGCCATGGCCGCGTCGGCCATCTGGGCCCGCTCATCGGCGATGGCGGCGCCGATGTCGGGCAGGGTGCCGCGGACGCCCTCGAAGGTGAGCGAGGAGCCGGCAGGGATGCCGACGCCGGACTGGTCGCCGGCCCGGCTGGCCACGGCGATGTCGCGCATGACGTCGATCTCGTCCTGGGTCGAGCCGGGAGCGGCCATGCCCACCGGCATGCCGCTGGACTGGCGCTCCATGAGGTAGGCCCGGGCCCGCAGGAGGCGGTCGAGGCGCAGCCAGTTGCCGTAGACGTCGCGGAACATCGACGTGCCCTGCCACGACGCGCCCTCTCGCTCGTGGGCGTACCAGACCAGCCACGCCACCGGGATCGGCTCGGGGCGCTCGGTGCCGATGGCGTACTGGGTGATGGACTCCAGGCCGCCGTCTCGGGCCACGGTGATCTCGGCGATCGTGCGGGGGAAGCGGGGGGAGAGCTTGCGCAGGCGGGCCATCCCGGTGGCGGCCAGGACCTCGGCGTCGACGACCTGCTCGAAGGCCATGTGCCCGTAGAGGAGCTTCAGCAGGGCCAGGCGCCGGTGCTCGCTGAAGGAGAACCGTCCCCGCCGGCGCAGCGGCGGGCGGCGATCGGCGCCCAGCACGGGGAGGTCGAGATTGTCGGCCAGCTCGGCGACGCGCGCAGGGTCCGCGTCCTGGGGATCGAGGGCGAAGACGCCGGGCCGGCAGATGGGCCCGGTGACGGCCCGGTAGATCATGCCGACGGTGCCGTTGCGGCGCATCCGGGTGGCGGTGCGCACGCTCTCGGGCCACACCCACGCCGCCGTCTCCTCGGCCTGGTCGTCGGGCACACCCCGGCCCCAGCCCGGGCCCGTCCCATAGCCGGCGTTGACGTAGCCCCGCTCGGCGGTGGGGACCTCGGACTGGGTGGCCACGAGCGCCGACGGTAGGAGCCGGCGCCGGCGGGGCTGCGGAGGTGGGAGCAGTCCGGGCACGCTCCCGGCTCGATCAAGGGGCGCTCACGCAACCGACCTCGGGGCGCCTCGACGGCGGGCCCGACCTCTGCTCCCTGTCCACGACGGTGTCACACCCGGCGGGCAGAGTGGGGCCATGACGCCCGACAGGCCCCGCCCTCCGCTCGACGACCCGGACGGTGGCCGCCGTGGCGACTGAGCGCTAGGTCCCCTCGGTCCACACGTCGCCGGCCAACCACCCGCCGTCGTCGTCGCCGGCCCGCCGGCCCGCCGGCGCCACCACCTTGGCGATCGACGGCCGCAGGGCCAGGCCCCGGCGCACGACCCGGCCCCAGGCCGCCATCACCAGGGCGTCGCCGGCGTCCGTGGAGCGGCCCAGGCGCTTGCGAATCTCGTCCTTGGACTCGATGACGATGTGGCGCTCTCGAGTCCGGCTCTCCCGCCACTTCGGTGTGGTCAGGTCGCCGGTCAGCTTGTCGTCGGGGGGCAGGGCCAGCGTCGCGCCCAGGGCCGGGTCGAGCAGCTCGCGCAGGTGCCACCACGCTCCGGCCCGCAGATTCGCAAAATGCAGCACCCCGGAGCTGTCGGTCCAGGTGGTGCCCGTCCCGGCCCGGAAGGCATGGGTGCGCCGGCCCAGGTCGCGGTAGCCGCGGCGGAAGGCGTCATAGACGCTGGCCCCCACCCCCTCGGAGTCGACGAGCACGAGCGGGCCCGCCGGCCCCATGCCCACGTGGCTTAGGGCGCTGGCGGCGGTGGTGGGGCCGTCACCACGGGCCAGCTCGACCGGGCGCCCGGCGACGTCGCCGGCGAGGGCGACGAGCACGGAGCGGTCCGTCCCGCCCCGGGCCACGTCGATACCGGCGTCGGTGGCCACGCCGGCCTGGTCGGCCCGGCTGAGGGCGAGCCACCGTTCGTTGGCCGCCTGGACCCAGGACAGGGGCACGACGGTGTCGGCCGAGTCATCAGCGAACTCGCCGAGGGCGTGGTTGCGGTAGAGGGTGCTGTCGACGCCCCACAGCTCGGCCAGGTCGACCAGGGAGGAGGCTGACACCTGGCCGGCGGCCACGGCCTGGGCCTGGGTGATGTGCTGGCGGGCCCAGTTGGGGCCGACCGCGCCGCGGGCCAGGTCGTAGAAGCGGCCCTCAGGGCGGCCGGCCGAGCTCACGGCCAGGGCGTAGAAGCTGGCGCCGGTCTCGGGCCCGTAGCGGGTGCTGCCGCCCTCGATGGCATCGAAGACGGCGGTGCGGATGCCCTTGGCCTCGTCGAGGACGACCAGGACCTGGCTGGCGTGCAGGCCCTCGATCGTGCCGGCGTCGCCCGGCGCGGCGGCGAAGGCCTCACCGTAGCCAAGCTTGATGCCCTGGTCGAGCAGCTCCCGGTGCGCCAGCCACGGCGGCCGGCCGAGCTCCTCCCACCGGAGGCGATGGGCCCACTTGTGGATCTCCGGCCACAGGTAGTCATCGAGCTGGCGGGCCACCGTGGCCGTGGTGGCGATCTTCCAGTCCGTGCCGAAGTACTCCCGGGTGGCGGCGAACCACAGCACGGCCACCGCGGCGATCGCCGAGCCGCCGGCGCCGCGCAGCTTGCGCAGCACCAGGCGCTGGCGGCGGGCCAGGGTGGACAGGGCTTCGACCTGGTAGTCGTGCAGGTGCTTCCCCTCGGGCCAGGCCATGGCGTCGCGGGCGAAGGCGACGGGGTCGGACCACCACCGGCTGTAGCGGGCGTTCATCGTCTCGCGCTCACGGGCGATGCGGGCGGCCTCGGTCTCGGCGCCGGCCGCGCCCTCGGCCCGCGCCATGGCCTCCTCGACGACGTCGAGCTCCTCGGCCGAGCAGCCCCGGAGGTAGGCGGCCAGGCGGGCCTCGGTCATCGCCGCCAGCTCCCGGCCCAGCTCCAGGAGGGCGTCGACGTCGGTGCCGGCGGCGGGTTCGGTGAGGGTCACCGCTCACCGATCCAATAGCTACTGGACGTCACGCCGGCTTGATGTTGCCGGCGGCCTTGTCCACCTTCGGCGCCGGCGCTTTACCTCTCGCCGGCGGCGACGCCTTTTTGCCCGTCGCTGACGCCTTCTTTCGAGTCGCCGGCTTGGCCTTGGCCGGCGACCGCAGCTTGCGGGCCCGGTCCAGGAGGTCGCCGGCGCGCACGTCGAGGGGGATGGGCCCGCCGTCGGGCCCCGTGTGCTCGTGCACGTGCTTGGCCCCGAGGCCGGCCCGGTCGAGAATGTCGCGGGCCGCGCTCAGGGCCACGGCCTCGGACTCGGCATAGTCGATCAGGGCCCGGATCCGGGCCAGGGCCGGATCGGTCATCTCCAGGATGCGGGCGAAGGCGTCGTCGCGGATGGCCTTGGCGTGCTTCTTGCCGGTCTCGGTGGCGCCGCCGTGGAGATAGCACTGGCCGAACCCGACGTGGTCGGTCCGAAAACCGGCCTTGTTGCCGCAGCTGTCGCCGGCTCTCGTGCGCGCCCCGCAATGGGGGTTTGGCGTGACCTCCATGGCCTAGGTGACCTGCATGGCCTAGGCCGGCTGGCGCCGGCGGTCAGCCGCGGGGCGAACGCCCCTCGGGCCCGGCGGCCGGCGGCCGGCGAGACCGTCGTGGAGGTCGGCCACGGCCCGGGCGTAGGCCACCTCGACGTAGCGGCCGGGGACGAGGCGGGTCCGCCGTCGCCCGAGCTCGCCCCCGAGCCAGTCCAGGCCGAAGCCCCGGGCCATGAGGTCCTCGAGCAGTTCCCGGGTCGGGCCGGCCGGGATGACGCTGCGGGCCATGTAGGACTGGCGGCCGTGGCGGTGCTGGAGGATCTGCCGGCGCTCGTCCTCGCTGCGGCCGCCCCACACGCCGTAGCGCTCCCGCCGGGCCAGCGCGTCCTCCAGGCAGTCCGCCCTCACCGGGCAGGTCCCGCAGATGGCCTTGGCCTCGGCGGCCTCGACGCCGGCGGGCGGGTACCACAGGTCGGGGTCCTGGCCCCGGCAGGCGGCCTCCAGGGCCCAATCGGCGGACTGCATTTCGCTCTAAAGGATAGGGCCCCGTGTCAAGAATGGGTCTCATGCTCGTAGATCGACACGGCGCGAAAGAACGCGCGGTGTCGATCTACGCCGTCGACGAGGTCTGCTCGTGCAAGCGGCCGGTCTTCCGTGCCCAGCGCTCGACGTCCTTCCACTCCCACGCCGGGTACCCGCTGACCGTCCAGCGGGGCGGAGGCAGCAGCCCTTCGAGGCGCCAGCCCTTCGCCGTCTGGCGGGCGACACCCAGCCGGGCAGCGATCTCGAGGAGTCCAACGGGGTCGGCCATGCCTGCCACTCTACGCCCGCCGGTATGGAAAGCAAGCACTTGCCTAACATACCGGCGGTATTGACAGCAGACCCGGCATGCGCGAAGATGGACCTACACAAACAAGAGCGGTCCCGGCGCAGCGTCAACTGCCCGGGACCCGGCCAGGAAGACCCTTAGGAGGTCCTGACATGGAGCACGTTACGGCGCTCGTCGACCACGACGCCACCACCCCGTTCACCTGCAGCTGCATGAAGCTGCGCGCCGCCGGCTGGCTGGTCGTCTGCCGGGCATGCGGGCACGGCGTCGCCGACCGCCCGGCCCTCGCCGTGGTCGCCGAGCTGGGCTACGCCGAGGTCCTCGAGCAGGTCGCGGTGTGGACGCCCGACGTCGACGACGAGGACTACGACGTCGAGCGTGACGACCGCCTGGTCGGCCTGGCCGAGGGGCGGGTGGCGTGATGGACGATGTCTTCGTGCGCCCCGAGCAGTGCCCCGACGCCGGCGCCCACGGCCGGCGTCGGGAGGCGGGCGACTACAGGCCCATGCGCCGCTACCAGTGCCCCTCGTGTGGCTTCTGGTGCATGGACGAGGCGTCGGCCTCCGTCGTCCACCACGCCCCCTCCCGGGTGATCCGGGTGCCGGCGCGCTTCGACGTCGCCGTGGTCGGCGTGTCCTTCGAGGCCGACTACCCGGCCAACCTGCAGCGCATCGCCGGCCAGGCCGCCGATGGCATCACCTGGGAGCTGGTCCTGGTGCGCGAGCCGGCCAACCCCTACGACACCAACGCGGTGGCCGTGGCGGTGGCCGCCGATGACAGCACGCTCGGCCACCTGCCCGCCGGCCTGGCCGGTCGCCTGGGCCCGGCCATGGACGCCGGCCAGCGCTGGGCCGTGGTCGCATGGGCGGTGCTCGTCAACCCCGCCCCCGCCCACCCCGACCGGCCCGGACTGTCGCTGTCGCTGGAGCGCTCCGCAGATCTGTCCCAGGTCCCTGCGATCCTGGAGACGGCGTCATGAGCGGCCGTCACCCCTACCGGTCCCAGCGCCGCCCCCGCCCGAGCGAGCCGACATGGGTCACCACCACCACCACCACCGAGCGCAGCGCCTTCGAGGCCGTGGCCGCCGCGCCCCAGCCCATCGACTGCCCGGGCTGTGCCGGCGCCGGCGCCGGCTGTGGGACCTGCGGGGGCATGGGCTTCCTGGCCCACGCCGAGTGGCGGGTGGCGCTGCAGCGGGCCTTCGTGGCCGCCTGCGGCCTGGACCTGCCCTGCGAGCTCGACGAGGACGGTGAGGCATGAGCGAGCACACCCCCCTCGAGCCCTCCGCTGCGGTGGCGCTCATCGTGGCCGCGGCCGACGTCGTCGGCGCCTGCCCGCCCGGGCCCGAGGCCCGCTCATCGTGGGAGGGCGAGGTCCGCACGGTGGCCTTCGACCTGCTGCGCATGGTCCCCGACGTCGTCGAGCGGGCGGCGGTGCTGGCCGCCTGCCACCCCGTCACCGGCGTCATCGTCTCGGTGCGGGACGTGTCGGGCCGGGCCGTCATCACCACCCGGCCGACCATGGGCAACCGCGACAGCGAGGACTTTCGCACGCCCTGGCTGAACGAGCCCGAGGGCGCGGCCATGGCCGCCCGGGCCCGGGCGCTGGTCGGCCGCCACGTGCGCATCGGCAAGCGCATCGAGGCGACGGCCGACGGCCAGCGCAAGGTCGGCATGTGCGAGTGGATCACCGACCTGGGGCCGGGCCCCGAGGCGTCCCCGCCGGCGCCGGCGCACACCCCGTCACGGACGGCGCCGGCCAAGGCACCGCCGGCCGCGCCCACCGCCGCACCTGCAGCCGGCGGGACCTCCAGCCGGCTGGCGGTGGCCTACCCCGGGCTCGTCGGCGACGCCGAGCGCGCCCAGGTCCTGGCCATGGCCCGCCAGCTCGCCGGCGAGCGCCGGGAGGCCTTCGTGGCCTGGCTGCGCGACAACGGCGTGCCGCCGCTGATCCACCCCGAGCTCACCGCCGAGCAGGCGTTGCGGGCCCGGGCCTTCATGGCCAACCTCGACGGCGCCCACGCCGCCCGGGCCGGATCGAGGGGTGCGGCGTGACCGCCGTCCGGCTCGTGCTGGCCTGCGGGTGCGTCCTCGACGTGATCCCTGGTGGCGGCCGGCGGATCGACGGCCTGGCCCTGGGCGACTCGCTGTGGTGCATCAGCCACCAGCGCGCCGCCCTCGTGGTCGAGACGGTCGGGACGCCGGCGGCATGAGCGGCTACGTAGTCCGCGTGGTCGGCCAGTGCGCCGAACCCACATGCGCCAAGGATGCCACCCACGAGGTACGGAACCAGGCGAACGCGACGATCCGGCGCTGCTGTGAGCTTCACGCCCGTCGGTTCCTCCTGGTGCTCTGTCACGGGGACGACGCCCAGGGCTGCCCGATCCTCGCCCACCGGCCCAGCCGCCGGCGGGCGGCAGGACTGCCCGGGACGCCAGCATGACCACCTCCGAGCGCCTGGCCCAGCTGCGGGCCGAGAAGGGCGACACGCCGCTCCTGGCCGCGCCGGCGCCCACCACCGCCCAGGTGGGCGTGGGCTGGTCGGTGTGGGAGCGGTCGCCCGATGGCACCTCCTACACGCCCCGGGGCGGCGTGGTCGTCCACATCGACCCGGCGTCGACACCGGATCCGGAGACCGGGGAGATGCTCGACCGCTTCCTGGTGGTCCGGGCCCGCGCCGGTGGCCTGCACTGGGTCAGCCTGCGCGCCGACCAGCTGGCGGCCGTCGACGACGGGTGCCGGCCGAACGCCCACACGATCGCCGGCGTGTGCCAGGTGGTCCAGCGGGAGCTGCGGGAGCAGCTGGAGCGCCGGCGGGGCGTCGTCGACCACGAGCGGGTCCTGGAGCTGTTCAGCCTGGGCGCCCGGCTCATGGCCGTGGTGGCCCGGCCGGCGTCGGAGCTGCCGGCGTGATCGACGAGCAGGGGTTCCTGCCCGACGACGTCGAGGCGGCCGAGGCGCTGGTCCGCCAGCTGACGCCGGCGCGGTGGAGGGCGATGCAGGTGATGGCGAGGGCGGACGAGGAGGCTGGCTGGACCGGGGCGTGGCGGTCGAACTCGACGTCGCTCGATGCCGGCCTCGTCTACTGGCAGAGCGCCGACTGGCTCGTGGACGCCGGCCTGGCCACCATCGATCGCTGGGGCGGGCGGGAGGTGGTGTGCTGGACCGACCTCGGCCGCTGGGTCTACCGCCGGCGCCTCGGCCAGCTCTAGTTCCGGGTGCGCTCGGCCGCGGCCATGACCTCGGCCACCATGCCCGGCAGACGGCCGGCGAGCTCGCCGGTGACGACGATCATCCGCAGCTGACGACCGCTCGGCCCGACGAAGGTGAGCCCGACCGCCGGCTCGCCGTCCACCAGCGCCGAGTTGACGATCAGGCCGTGCGCCCTGACGTAGGGCACGTAGGCCATCCGAGGCTGGTCGAAGGTCCGGAACGGCAGGTCCGAGGGCAGGGCGGCGCCGGCCCGGCTCACGCCCCCGCAGCTCATGCAGACGTCCAGGCCGGTGGGACCGGGATCGAGGCCGGCGCCGCAGTGGGGGCAGGTCACGACGGACCGCCCTGTCATGCCGGTCCCAGGGAGGCGATGGCCCTCCCGGTGATCTCGCCGGCAACGGGCGGCGAGACGGCCTGGCCGTAGAGCTTGACCCGCACGCGCTTGCTTCCGTGCACCTCATAGGAGGCCGGGAACGCTTGGGCCGCTCCGGCTTCGTGCGGCTCCATCATGCGGAAGCCGCAGTCCATGACGTCGATCGAGGAGGGTTCGACGACAGCGGCGCGGTCCTTCGCTGTGAGGGTCGGCGCCGGCTCCAGACCAGAGGTCGCCGTCGCCGTGCGGTTGTACGGGGCCAGGAAGGGAACGGCGGTGACCACGCCGTGGTGGCCGCCGCTGGCGCAGAGGGTCGCGAGCGGCTCCTGGTCGGACCTGGCCTCATTACGCTGACGGAGGGTGACGAGGAACTGCGAGCCCTCGCCCGTGACGGTGTGGTCCGGGAAGGTGGCAGGCAGCATCGGGTGGGCGCCCTTGCCGCCGTCGACGAAGGCGAGGAGGGCCTGGCCGCCACCGTGCGCTGTCGTCAGTGCGGCCAGCGGCTCGCCGAGCCCCTTCGGGCCGTTGTGGGTCCGCATCGGGATCAGCACCCCGTGGTCGAGCTGGCCGGTCTGGGTGTTCATCGGCCACGACGCGGCCGTCACACGGTTGGCGTCGTAGCGCGGGTCGGAGCCCGACTGGTGGGCATTCACGAGGGCGAGGCCGTGCTGGAGCGTGGCCGTCTGGGTCATGAGCGGCTGCCAAAGAGGCCATGTGCGGTAGTAGCCGGGCCGCTCGAACAAGTTGCCGGCGCCCTGGACGATCGCACCGGGTCCGAAGCGCTCGAGACCGATCTCGATGCGCCGCATGGTGGCCGGCGCGTAGGGGGAGTCGGGCGAGTACCACTGGTCCCTCGCCTTGTCGCCGATCAGCGGGCACGGCAGGGACAGGTCGAGGGCGGCAAGGGCCGGCCACACCAGGGGGAGGGCCTGCTGCTGGCACCGGCTGCACCGGTAGAGGTACTGCCGGCGGTACTTGCCGCACTGGGCCCGGGGGTCGCCATTGGGCTCCCGCTTCCACCACTGGTAGCCCTCGACTTCGACCTCGCACGTCGGGCACCAACACCGCGGGCGGATCTCGAAGTCAGGAGGCGGGTTTCCGGTGCGCCAGAAGCACGCGTACCAGCGGTCCCGACTCTGCGGCGTCGGCCAACACACCATGCTGTTGATCGAGAGGACACGGAAGTCGTAGCCCAGACCAACCATCTGGCGGTACCACTCGTCGATCGGGTACTTGCGCGTCACCTCGATCACGTTCTCCACGATCACGAGCTCGTAGCGGTGCCAGTCGGTGTAGCGCACGACATCGGCCATCGACACCCGGCTCCGGGCGACGTTGCTGTCGGGCGTGTCGTCGAACAACTCGGGCAGCCGGTCGGCTGGGGCCGAGGGCGAGAACGTGCGGCATTCCGGGCTGAACCACCCGATGTCGGTCCGGGGGAACCGCTCCGGGTGGATGAGGCCCAGGTCGCCGCAGTGGACCCGGGTGTCGGGGTTGTTGCGGTTGTACACGGCGCACGCCGCCTGCCAGTGGTTCGCTGCGTCGAGGACTCGGACGCCGGCGGCGATGAGGCCGATGGAGGCACCGCCCGCCCCGCAGAAGTGATCCGACGCGGTGACGTCCTGGCTGAACGTCATTCGTCCTCCTCGTCGTCGGGGGCGTGGGCTGCACGTTCGGCCTCGGCCGCCTCGTCGAGGCGCTCCTGCTCCCAGGTGCTCGGGGTGTAGCCCAGGCTGGCCAGGTAGGCGTAGTGGCGGACCACGTCGGGGGCGTCGAACCGGCCCCAGGTGTTGCGCAGCGACGGCTCGACGACGGCCAGGGTCACGGCCAGGACCGTCCGGTGGAGCTGGGTCGGTCCCTCGCCGGCGTAGGCCTCGATCAGGTCGTAGGGGTTGGGCTCGGCGTCGGGCTCGACGTCGGGCCGCCTCCTCGCCGGCACGGCCACGGAGATGCGGGCGCCCTGGTGGGCAGCCCGGGCGTGGCGCTCGGCGGCCAACCACGACCGGAACACGGGCCGGTCGGGGCACGCCTCGCACGTCCAGGTGGTCAGCACGGCCTTCATGGCGTCGGCCAGTCGCCGGCGCCGGCGGCGATGCGCTCGCCGAGGCGGACGAGGAAGCCGAGGTGTCCGGGCTCGCCGGCCTGCCAGGCCCGGTAGCTGGCGTCGACGGACTCCTGCACGGACAACGGGATCGTCCGCCAGCACGGCAGGCAGAACGCCTTGTCCCGGGGCTTGGTCCGGGAGCAGCTCGGCGTGGGGCAGTCGTTGCGGGTCATGCGCCGATCCGGGCTTCGGCGACGTCGACGCAGCCGGGGTGGACGAAGGAGCCCATGTGGACCGGCCCGACCATGCGGGCCATGGCCGGTTCGCCCGAGACGAACCGGCCGCCGCAGCCGGCGCAGCGCTGGCTGATCTCACCGACCGGCGCCGAGCCCATGATCGGCATGGGGCCGGCCCAGCGGAACCCGGGGAGCCTCATGCCGCCACCGCCCAGCTGACGGTGGCCACGCCGGCCGACAGCGGCGCCAGCGCGGCGAAGGTGGCCCGGCTCAGGTCGAAGTCGCGGCCTGTCCAGGCCGCCGGACCGCGGTCGGTGCAGGTGGCCACCACGCAGGTGCCATTCCGGCAGAATCGCACCGCCGTCCCGAAGGCCATGGAGCGGTGGGCGAAGGTCAGGCCGTCGGGGTCGTAGCGGTCGCCGTTGGCCGTGTGGCTGCCCGACTCGTCCCCGTACCAGGACACCCGGGCGGTGGCGCCGGCGACCTCGGGCGGATTGAGGGGCGGGTCGACGGGGAGCACCACCGTGGTGCGGGGCGGAGCGGGGACCGTCGTCGGCGAGGTCGTCGGGGTCGTCGGGGTCGGCTCCGTGGCCCTGGTGGTGGTGGGCTCCGGAGGGGCGGGGGGCGGGGGGGTCGCCGGGCCCCCCTCCTCCGGAGCCGGCGCCGGAGCGGCGACGGTGGTCGGCGCCGGCGAGGCTGCCCGCACGGCCGGGGCCGGCGGGGGTGAGCACGCGGCCAGGACGGCGCCGGCGGCGGCGAGGGCGGCGCGCTTCATCGGACGGCCAGGGCCGAGCCAACGAGCAGGCAGGCCCACAGGACGGCGAGGCAGACGGCGGACATGACCGCGGCGCCGGCCGCCGCGGCCAGCAGATGGGCGGGGCGGGCCTGGCCGGACTCGGCTGCCGGCAGCGAGTCGGCCAGCCTGGCGCTGTGGCGCTCACGGACCAGGGCCAGCGCTGCCTGCGACTCGGCCGGCGCCAGCGGCTCGCCTGTGGCCTCGGCGATCGCCGGCCGTTCGGCGTCACGGCGGCGCAGGCCGGCCTGGACCTCGTCGAGCACCAGGCGCACCGAGGGCGGGCGCTCCCAGTCGACGTGGCGGACCAGCCGGCGGCCGGCGGCCTCACCGATCTCGTCGTCGACGTCGGCCAGGGCCTCGGCGTAGACCTCGAGGTGGGACCGGCCGAAGTCGCGACCTGAGGCGGCGAAGAGGCGGGCCACCAGGCGGGCCACCGCTGGCGGGCTCACCCGGCCTCCCGGCCGGCGGCCCAGTCCATGGCGTCGAGGACCCGTTGGTCCGTGCGGTTGAGGGGGGCCGGCGCCGGCGCCGACCGCAGCGCCGCCAGGCGGAGCTTGTCGTAGCCGGCCCGCAACTTGGGCATCGAAAGAATGTTGCACCTCCAGAATGGATCGGACTGGGACCAATGAATTGCTTTCTCGACCTGGCTGGGGCTCCGACCGTCGAGGCGGATAAGGCGCTCGCACTCGATGAGCCAGGTGTCGGTGACGGTGGGGCGCTTGGAGCCGTTGGCCGCGATGAGGTCGGCCAGCAGGGCACAGAGTCTCTGCGCCTCCGGCGCCAGCGCCGGAGTCCTGGGGCCAGGAGCGAGGCTCGACGTCGACTCGCTGACCGCGTTGGGTTGACTCTTTGGGATCTCTTGGGATCTTTCCTTATGCGCGTGCTTTTCGGGTACTGGTGGACCGGTTGGCGGGTACGAGTGGACCGGTTGGCGAGTACTGGTGGACCGGTTGGGCCCAGATGAACCGGTCCACCGTGGACCGGTTGGCGATCGGGAGTCGAACACGACCGACACCTCCGGGAAGAGGAACCGGTAGCGCGACGGGTGGCGGCCCGGGCTCTCTTCCAATGCCTCCAGGAACCCATCCTCCACGAGGCGCTGAAGGGTCCGCTTCACCGATGACATACCGACCCTGGCTTTGAACGCCAGGGTCTCCTTTTTAAGCCAGAACTCATTGCCGTTCTGGTCATTTACCGAATCAGCCACAGCCAGATGGACCGTCAGCGCCGTGCCCGTCATCGTGCTGTGTCGGAACACCCAGCCGACCGCTTCCGAGCTCACCCGGCCGCCAGCCGCAGTTGACCGGGCGACACCGGCAGCGCCGGCACCGGCCCGTCCTCGATGATGGCGAGGGAGGCGGCGATGCGATCGACCCGGCGCTCCAGGCGGGCGTAGGCGACGTCGAGACGGTCCAGAGCCTCGGCGTCAGCGGTGAGCTGGGCCAGGGCCAGGGCGTGGACGTGGGGGTCCTCGGGGCTCACCGGCCGGCGGCCACGGCTCGCCGCTCGGCTCTCGCCGCTGCTCTGGCCCAGGCCGAGCCCGGCGGCGGCAGGCCAGGCCTCCCGGGCTCGGGTCGAACTGCCACCGGGCCGACGCCGTGCGCGGCCTGTACCGGGCCAGGACCACGCCGGCGAGGCTGGCGGCCCGCCAGGCGCTCGATGCGGCTCAGGCGCCGGCTGAGCACCCGCTGGCGGGCGGCCAGCACGGCGGCGCTGAGGACCCACAGCACGGCGCCGGCGACCTGCAGCACCCGAGCGGCCACCTAGCTGGCCTCCAGCTCTTCGAGGGCGCCGACGAATGCCACCAGGTCGCACTGGGAGCACAGGCCGGGCTCGGCCCAGCTGCACCCGCCGGCGCAGGCCGCCTCGTCGGTGCAGCCGCACACGCGGCACACCCCGTCCGGGCCGGCGAGCTGGCGCTGGGCCTCGGCCAGGTGGCGGACGCAGGTCCCGCCGCTGCCGAAGTGGCCATGGGGCTCGGCCGCCCGGCACAGCTCGCCGGCCCGGCGGAGCACGGTCTTCCGGCTGGTGATGCTCACGACTCGGCCGCCGTCTGGTCGCGCAGGCGGACGAAGATGGCCGGGTGGCCGGCCTGGTCGACGGCGCCCTTGAAATCCCACTCGGTGAACTCGCCGGCCAGGACCCTGGCGATGCGGTGGGTGCCGGTGATGTGACCGCAGCGGACGATGCGGTGCCAGGAGGACTGCTCGCCGGCCTCGACGATGGCCTCCAGCAGGGGCTGGACCTGCTGGGCCGGTGTGAGCTTGGGCGGCTTGGGCGGCTTGGGCGGCGGAGCGGGGGGGTCCTCACGCACCAGCTCGAAGACGGGGACCGTCCTGGCCGCCTTTGGCTTCGAGGCGCCCGCCTCCAGCCGGTTCGGGTGGTGGCCCTTGGTACAGCCGCAGGCGGCCGAGCGGCACCGCTTGTGATTGCCGCCGAGGCAGTAGCCGCAGGGAGCCGGCGCCGGGTCCTGCACCGCCAAGGGCTCGGCCGCCGCCGCCGGCGGGCCGGCGACCGGCCTGGGCTTGGGCTTGGGCTTGGGCCGGGACAGATGGACGACCTCGTGGCAGGTGCAGATGTCGGAGCGGCACAGGGCGTGGGTGCCCTGGCGGCACATGCCGCAGTAGCCCGCTTTGGCGTCGCGCCGGGGCTCCGGCGCGGGAGCGCTGAGGCTCATGTGGACCTCCTTGGGTCAGTGAGGGAGCGGCCGGGCGGTCAGCCACGGCGGACGGCCAACCAGCGCCGGCCGCTCCGTCAACGGCACCGTCGGCCCCCACTTCCCCGAAGGGGTGACCGATGCCGCTGACGCAGGGGTCAGCACGGGGTGATGCACGGCCGGCGCCGGCGCCGGCCAGAGAGGAGCGGCCGGGCTGTCAGCCACGGCGGACGGCCAACCAGCGCCGGCCGCTCCGTGAGCACCACCAGGCCCAGCGCCGGCGGAACGCCGGACCGGTGGTGCTGACGCAGAGGTCGTCGGGGTGGGGGTCACAATCTGCCGCCGGCGGTGGCCACGTCGGCGACGGGGCGCTCGGCCTCGATGCCCAGGTCCTCCAGCAGGTCGGCGGCGGCCTCGGTCACCAGGGCGGCGCCGACGGCCGCCTCCTCGCCGAGGACGTAGTCGCCGGGCATGCCCGGGTTCTGGTCGAACTCATTGACCAGCGCGCCGTACAGCTCGACGGCGAAGGCCAGGAGGGCGTCGCGCTCGGCCCGCAGGGCCTCCATCTCGCTCACCCCTTCACCATCTTCCCGGACCGGACCATGGCGTCGATGCGCTCCAGCTCCGTCGCGTACCGGCACAGGCGGCAGCTCCGGACCGGCTGGGGGGGGGGTCCTACGTGGAGCTTCTCGTGGCGCAGGCGATCGGCGACCTGGGCCGCGGTCTCGGCGTTGTGGCGGGCGAGGTCATCGGCGATGCCCATCAGGCGTCGGCCGCCGTCTGGTCACGTAGTCGCCGGGCCAGCTGGCCGTCCTGGGCCGCCCGCCACGCCGCCAGGGGCTTGGCGACCGAGGGCCAGGGGATGGAGCCCCCGTGGGTGGTGTGGGCCTCCATGGCCCGGCACACGGCCTGGGCGGCGCCGTCGCTGTCGGCCGCCGCCAGGCGCTCGACGATGCGGGCGGGGATGGAGCGGTCGGGAGCCACCTGCAGCGCCTTCCCGGCCCTGTCGGCCAGCAGCTCCAGGTGGGAGGCGGCCTCGCCGGCGGTGATGACACGGCCGGCCGAGTTGGGCTTGCCGGCGAGCCAGTCCAGCAGCGCTAACACGGCATTGGCCTCGGTGATGGTCACGACGCGCTCCGCAGCGCCAGCAGCGCCACCGGCAGGACCAACTCGTCAGGCAGCTGGTCGATCGGGGTGGGCGGGCGGGGCTTGTAGCCGGCGGCGTGGTGGCCGACCATGCGGGCCAGGTGGAGGCGGTGCCGCCGGTAGGCCTCGGCCCGGCTCCGGCACCGGTGGGTGCTCCACATGCCGCAGCTGCAGGAGGCGGCCCAGCGCCGGCGGTGGGCGACACCGGGATCGACGCTGGCCAGGTGGCGGGTCATCGGCGGGCGCTTCATGACGCCCGCTCCGCCTGCTTGCGGGGGTCGCCGAACTCACCCGAGGCGCCCCATGCCTGCACGGCGACCTTGCCGCCGCCGGCGAGGACGGCCCGGTCTACCTCGACCAGCAGCTCCCGGTAGGTGAGGGCGACGCCGTCGGTGCGGGTCGGGTCTTCCCACGACTCCAGCCGGCGCAGCAGGCGGCGCAGGAGCATGCGCTCCGCCGGCGAGCCGCCGGTGTCGCGAGGCTTGGAGGGCACGCCCCTAGGCATCGTCGGCCTGCTCGGCCCGGTCGACGGCGTCGACGACGTAGCCCAGGAGAGCCAGGGTGACGGCGAAGGCCGCGGCGCCGGCGCCGGCGAGGACCAGGGCGAAGCGGACGGGGCGGCTCATGACGCCCGGGCCGCCGGCGTGTCGGGGTCGGGGGAAGCGTCGGGGAACCAGTTCCGCAGGGTCTCGTGGGCAACGTCGATGCGCTTGTCGGTCCGCTCGTAGAGGTCGCGGGCGACCTTCCTCCACGCGACACCTGCGCGCCGGCGGGAGAAGACGAACTCGCGCAGGCCTTCGTCGAGCAACAGATCCGCCAGCTGGTGAGTGGGCGTGAGTGAGGCTGTAGGGCTAGACGGTTCGGACATCGGCCGAAGTATCTACGGCAAAGCCGGAGTTGTCAAGATGTATCGCGGTCGTCTCTGGTAATTGTCCTTGCTAGCTCCTACGATCCCGGACTATGACAACAAACGTGGCCGCCCTGGAGCGCGCCGCCGAAGCCCGCAGGAACATCCCGAAGGTCATCCGGATCCTGCTGGCGGTCTCGGACCAGCCCGCCCGCAGCCTGGGCGAGGCGCTCGGGCTCTCCGAGCAGAGCATCTCCGAACGGTTGACCGGCAAGACCCGCATCTCCAGCGACGAGCTGGCCGCGTGTGCCGTGTTCTTCCGCGTCGACGAGGCCCTGTTCTACCGCGACCCTGAGTCCATTCGCCGGGGGATCATGACCGGCGCTACGGTGAACGGAGACACGGTCGGGTAGCTCAGTTGGTAGAGCGCGCGCCTGAAAAGCGCGAGGTCACCGGATCGACGCCGGTCCCGACCACGTGCCCACTTTCCGCCGTTTCTTTCCCGCGGCCGCGCTCGGCCTGG
>JAHFUR010000038.1 GCA_023264995.1 Acidimicrobiia bacterium
CAGCCGGCGTGGGCTCCTTTCGACACCGGCTCCACGCCGGCCGTCGGGCCGGCGCCCACCGCCGAGCCGACGGTCGCGCTCCCTCCGGTGCCGGCCGAGGAGCTGTCGTTCTGGGACCTCTTCCCGGAGGATCTGCCCCCGGCTCGGCCCGCTTCGTTCCCGGCCGAGGACCTCGTCGCCGGCGCCCCGGTCGCCCTGCCCGACGGGCCGGCGAACGCGCCCGAGCGCCACGCCCCGCCCGAGCCCGGGCTCGACGCCGCCCTCGATGCCGTCCTCGACCTGCCGACGGCCCGGCCGCCGCGGCCCCCGGAGGCAGAGATCGTCATCGCCGAGCTCCTCGACGGGCCAGTGCCGACGGGCTCCCGAGCCTCGGCCGACACCCAATGGGCCCGGCCGGGGTCGGCAAACGACGACCTGGTCATCGACGACCTCCTGTCCGACGATGCCCGGTCGGCGGCGCTCGCCCGTCGTGAGGCGCCGGACAGCGACGACGAGGACGACGACGAGGACGACGCGCCAGCCCCCACCGGCACCGCCGGCGTCGACGGGCCGAAACCGACCCGCGACGAGCAGGCCCGCATAGCCGCCGACCGGGCCCGCCGGCGCCGGTCGCGGCGCAGTGGGCGGGGCCGTCCGTCAGGATCCGGTTGAACCTGGGAATGCCGGGGCCCGGTCAAGGTTGAGTAGGTTGATATCAACTTTCCTGCTGTGAGGTAGCCAAAGCCCATGCCCCTCGACCCGAACCGCTGGACCCAGAAGACCCAGGACGCCGTGGCCGACGCCCTCGACCTGGCCCGGGCCCGCAGCCACGCCGAGGTCACCCCCGAGCACCTCCTCGCCGCCCTGCTGGCCCAGGAGGACGGGGTGGTGCTGCCGTCGCTCACCAAGGCCGGCGTGCCCGCCGCCGCCCTGCGGAGCCGCAACGAGGCCGCCCTGGCCAAGCTGGCCCAGGCCTACGGCGGCGGCGAGCCCCGGATGTCGCGAGAGACCCGTGAGGTCATGGATGCCGCCGACGGCGAACGGGCCCAGTTCGGCGACGAGTACCTGTCGACCGAGCACATCCTCCTGGCCCTCACCGACCTGGTGGGCGTCTCCCGAGAGGAGCTGCTGGGCGTCCTGCGCGACGTACGGGGCAGCCACCGCGTCACCACCCAGAACCCCGAGGACACCTACCAGGCCCTGGCCCGCTACGGCCGCGACCTCACCGACGCGGCCAAGGCCGGCAAGCTCGACCCCGTCATCGGCCGCGACGAGGAGATCCGCCGGGTCATCCAGGTCCTCAGCCGGCGGACGAAGAACAACCCGGTCCTCATCGGCGAGCCCGGCGTGGGCAAGACGGCCATCGTCGAGGGCCTGGCCCGGCGCGTCGCCGAGGGCGACGTCCCCGAGTCGCTCAAGGAGCGCCGCATCGTCGCCCTCGACCTGGGCTCGATGGTGGCCGGCGCCAAGTACCGGGGCGAGTTCGAGGAGCGGCTGAAGGCCGTGCTCAAGGAGATCGCCGACTCCGAGGGCCAGGTCATCACCTTCCTCGACGAGCTGCACACCGTGGTCGGCGCCGGCGCGGCCGAGGGGGCCATGGACGCCTCCAACATGCTCAAGCCCATGCTGGCCCGGGGCGAGCTGCGCATGATCGGGGCCACCACCCTCGACGAGTACCGCAAGCACATCGAGAAGGACGCGGCCCTGGAGCGCCGGTTCGCCCCGGTGATGGTGGGCGAGCCGTCGGTGGAGGACAGCATCGCCATCCTGCGGGGCCTGAAGGAGCGCTACGAGGTCCACCACGGCGTCCGCATCCAGGACGCCGCCCTGGTGGCCGCCGGCGTGCTGTCCGACCGCTACATCACCGGCCGCTTCCTTCCCGACAAGGCCATCGACCTGATCGACGAGGCGGCCAGCAGGCTGCGCATCGAGATCGACTCCATGCCGACCGAGATCGACGTGGTCGAGCGCCGCATGCGCCAGCTGGAGATCGAGCACGTGGCCCTGCAGAAGGAGACCGACGCGGCCAGCCGCGAGCGCCTGGCCGCCATCGACGCCGAGCTGGCCGACCTGCGGGAGCGCTCCGACGGCATGAAGGCCCACTGGAACCTCGAGCGCGAGGCCATCGCCCGCATCCGGGGGTTCAAGGAGGAGCTGGAGACGGTGCGCGAGCAGGTCGAGCGCGAGGTCGACCTTGAGGCCGCGGCCCGGCTGCGCTACGGCCGCATCCCCGAGCTGGAGGCCGAGCTCGACGCCGCGTCCTCCGCTCTGGCCGAGCTGCAGGCCAGCCGGCGCATGCTCAAGGAGGAGGTCGACGCCGAGGACGTGGCCGAGGTGGTCAGCCGCTGGACGGGCATCCCCGTGTCCAAGCTGATGGAGGGCGAGGTGGCCAAGCTCGTCCGCATGGAGGAGGTCCTCCACGAGCGGGTCATCGGCCAGGACGAGGCTGTGTCGGCCGTCGCCAACGCCATCCGTCGCTCCCGCAGCGGCCTCTCCGACCCGAACCGCCCGATCGGCTCATTCCTCTTCCTCGGCCCCACCGGCGTGGGCAAGACCGAGCTGGCCCGGTCGGTCGCCGACTTCCTGTTCGACGACGAGCGGGCCACGGTCCGCATCGACATGAGCGAGTACCAGGAGAAGCACACCGTCTCCCGGCTCATCGGCGCGCCCCCCGGGTACGTCGGTTACGACGAGGGCGGCCAGCTCACCGAAGCCGTCCGCCGGCGCCCGTACGCCGTGGTGCTCCTCGACGAGATCGAGAAGGCCCACGCCGAGGTCTTCAACGTGTTGCTCCAGCTCCTCGACGACGGTCGGTTGACGGATGGCCAGGGCCGCACGGTCAACTTCAGCAACGTCGTGCTCATCATGACGTCGAACCTGGCCGGCGACCCGGCCGGCTTCTTCCGGCCCGAGTTCCTCAACCGGATCGACGAGATCGTGCGCTTCCGGTCGCTGACCGAGGCCGACATCGAACGCATCGTCCACATCCAGCTCCGCCACCTGTCCGCCCGCCTGGCCGCCCGCCGGCTCGGCCTCGACGTCAGCGACGACGCCGCCGCCTGGCTGGCCCGGACCGGCTACGACCCCACATACGGCGCCCGGCCCCTCAAGCGGGTCATCCAGCGCCGGATCGCCGACCCGCTGGCCCTCGCGTTGCTCGAAGGCCGCTACACCGAAGGCGACACCGTGCGGGTCGACGTCGCCGGCGACGAGCTGGCGCTCAAGTAGCCCCCCCCCCCCCCCCCCCCGGAACTGGTGACAGATCCGCCGGTCCTGACCCCCCGATCCGTCACCGGTTCGGGTTGGGTCACCGCAGGTCGCGGCGCACAAAGGCGCCGGCGCCGGCGGCGAAGATGACGGCCGAAAGGACGAGGGGGACGACGATGGCGTCGGGGGCCACGCCCTGGGCCAGCATGTTGCGGCCCAGGTACCAGTGCCAGGGGACGGCGAACCGCACCGGGCGGAGGGCGTCGCTCAAGCTGAGGAGGCCTTGCAGCAGGTACCCGGTGATGGCGACGATGCTGGCGGCGGAGAGCGCCCAGGCCCGCCGGCCGGTGGCCGCGCCGACGGTGAACGCCAGCGTGGCGTGGAGGAGGGCGATCCCGAAGGTGGCGACCACCGCCCCGGCCAGGCCGGTCATCGACACCCCGTCGAGGGCGCCGAACGGCAGGGCCAGGACCACCAGGGAGACGGCGAGGACGGCCGTGAGCACGCCGAGCATGGCCACCAGGGCCAGGTAGCGCTCGACCACCACCGAGCGGCGGGTGACCGGGTTGGCCAGTAGCAGCTCCAAGGTCCCGTCCTGCTCGCTGCCGGCGATGGCCCGAGCGCCGAGGCCGATACCGAACACGAGCAGGAGGAGGGGGAGCAGGCTGCCGAAGAGCCGGCCCTGGAGGTAGCCCGGGGCCGAGCTCAACGGGATGGCCTTGTCGATCCCGAACATCGACCGCAAGGCCTCGGGCATCTGGTCGACGACGTCGTTGAGCGACGTCTCGCCCTTGAGCGACGGGAACAGGGCGACAGTGAACAGCACCAGCCCGACGATCCCGACCGACCACCAGAGCAACGAACGCCGGCGGTCGCGCAGCAGGCGGGCGGCGATGATCACGACGTGTAGTACCTCAGGAACACGTCTTCCAAGTCGCTCTCGTGGGTCATGATCCGCTGGACGTTCAGGGTGGCCGCGGCCTTGACCACCCCGTCGACCGAGCCCACGACCACGACGTGGACCACGCCGGCGCCGGCCGTCACCTCGGCCACCTCAGGCACGGCCCGGAACCGGGCCAGGTCGGCGTCGGTCACCGGGCCGGCCACGTGTAGGTCGAGGCGCTGGCGGGCGGTCTGGCGCAGCTCCTCCACGCCGGCCACGGCCACCAGCCGCCCCTGGCGCACGATCCCCACCCTCTCGGCCAGGGCCTCGACCTCGGGTAGCACGTGGCTCGACAGCAGGACGGTGGCCCCCTCGGCCACCACCTCTCGCACCAGGGAGTTGAACTCGTGTTGCAGCAAGGGGTCGAGGCCCGACGTCGGCTCGTCGAGCAGGAGCAGCTCGGGCCGGCTCATGAAGGCCTGGACCAGGCCCACCTTGCGCCGGTTCCCCGTGCTCAGCTCACCCACCGGGCGGGTGGGATCGAGCCCGAAACGCTCCGACAGGCCGTCGACCCATCCCCGGTCGACCCCGCCCCGGAGGCTCCCGAAGAACTCGATCACGTCGGCGGCGGAGTAGGTGGGGTCGAGGTGGAGGTCGCCCGGCAGGTACCCGATGCGCCGGCGGATCTCGGGGTCGCCGCCCGACCCGCCCAGCACCGTGGCCGTCCCCCGGGTCGGCCGGAGGAAGTCGAGCAGGAGCCGGATGGTGGTGGTCTTGCCGGCGCCGTTGGGGCCGAGGTAGCCGAACACCTCGCCCCGCTCGATCACCAGGTCGAGGTCGTCGACGGCTCGGATGTCGCCGAAATGCTTGGTCAGGCCCTCGGTCCGCACGGCCGCCTCGCTCACCGGCCCATCATGGCCGCCTCGCCGGCCAACCGGTGACACGGACGCCGGCCTGGGCCCCCAGATCCGTCACCGGTCCGGTGGATGCCGAGTGAGAGGCTGGCCCCCGTGACCACCCGCCGCTCCGCCGCCGACCGGGCCGAGCGGCTGCTGGAGAAGGTGACCGCCGGGCTCCCCGAGCGCGAGGCTCGGCCCCAACAGGTCGAGATGGCCCGGGCCGTGGCCGAGGCCGTGGCCGGCGGGCGCCCGCTCGTGGTCCGAGCCGGCACCGGCGTCGGAAAGAGCCTGGCCTACCTGTGCGGCGTCGTCCCCAGCCTGCGGGCCGGCGGGACAAGGCTGGTGGTGGCGACGGCCACCAAGGCGCTCCAGGACCAGTTGGCCGGGAAGGACCTGCCCGCCGTCGCCGAGGTGGAGAAGGACCTGACCTGGGCCATCCTGAAGGGGCGGAGCAACTACCTGTGCCGGCAGGCGGCGGCGGAAGCCTCGCGTGAGGCCGACATGCCCACGCTGGCCCTCGGCCTCGACCGGACGGGCATCGGCGCCGAGGTCACCAAGCTGCTGGCGTGGGCCAAGACCACCCAGACGGGCGACCGGGCCGAGCTGGACTTCGAGCCCCGCCCGGCGGCCTGGTCGTCGGTCAGCGTCGGCTCCGAGGAGTGCCCGGGCGCCCAGGCCTGCCCGAGCGGGCCTGTCTGCCTGGCCGAGGCGGCCTACGAGCGGGCGAGAGAGGCCGACGTGGTGGTGGTCAACCTCCACCTGCTCGGCGCCCACGTGGCCTCCGGCGGGTTCATCCTTCCCGAGCACGACGTGGTGGTGGTCGACGAGGCCCACGAGACCGAGGACGTGCTGTCGGCCTCGCTCGGCGTGACCCTGAACCCGGGCCGGGTGGCCGCCGTGGCCCGCCTCGTGCCGGGCAGCGCCCTGGTGCGCCACCGCGACGCCCTGGACCGCGCCCTCACCCCTGTCATCGGCCGGCGCCTGGCCGCCGGCGCCAAGGGTGAGCCGACGGTGGCCGCCGCCCTCGGGGACCTGGCCCAGGTGGTGCGGGAGGAGCGGGGCGGGCTCCGGGTCGCCCCCGATGGTGAGGACGCCGACGCCAAGGCCCGCCGGGAGCGGGCGGCCAAGGCCCTCGACTCGCTGGCGGCCGACATCGACACGGTCCTCGGTGCGGCCGACGACTTCGTGACCTGGGTGGAGTCCTCCGGCGCCTCGGCCGTCCCGTCGCTGCGGGTGGCGCCGGTGGACGTGGGCGAGGAGCTGGCCAGCGTGTTGTGGTCGTCGGCCACCCCGATCCTCACCTCGGCGACCATCCCCCCCGGCATCTCGGTTCGCCTCGGGCTGGCCGACCGGGCGGTGGAGCTCGACGTCGGCAGCCCGTTCGACTACCGCACCCAGTCGCTCCTGTACGTGCCCAGGCTCAGCGACGTCCGCCACCCGAAGCACGAGGCCGAGGCCCACGCCGAGCTCGAGTTCCTCATCCGGGCCGCCGGGGGGCGGACGCTCGCTCTGTTCACCTCGTGGCGGGCCATGCGCGCCGCCCGCGCCGCCATGGAGGCCGCCGTCGCCTTCACCGTCCTCGGCCAGGACGACCTGCCCAAGCCGGCGCTCATCGAGGCGTTCCGCACCGACGAGACGTCGTGCCTGTTCGCCACCATGGGCTTCTGGCAGGGGGTCGACGTGCCCGGCGACGCCTGCTCGCTGGTGGTGATCGACCGGCTCCCGTTCGCCCGCCCCGACGACCCGGTGGCCGAGGCCCGGCGGGAGCGGGCCGGGCCGGCGGCGTTCTCGATCGTCGACGTGCCCCAGGCCGCCGTGCGCCTGGCCCAGGGCGCCGGCCGCCTCATCCGCACCGCCACCGACCGGGGCGTGGTGGCCGTCCTCGACCCCCGCCTGGCCGAGGCCGCCTACCGCCCCGCCATCCTCGCCGCCCTCCCACCGATGCGCCGCACCCGAGACCGGGCCGACGTCACAACCTTCTTCGGGTAAAGGGCGGGCGCGGGTCCGAGGGCTTACGAGAACATCACAAAGATTGCGAGCGAGCTTAGGGCGAGCAGGAACAACACCACGCTCAGGTCTACCCAGAAGGTCGTGTGCTTGAAAATGCCGGCCAGCGCGCAGAGCCCTCCGACGCTGCAGTAGATGGAGAGAAGAAGAAAGACGATCGCGCTCTCGGCGACACCCCTCGGCCCGCTCCCGGCAGCCATGTCCTTCACGAAAGCCACACCAAACGTGAGCAATACAGCATCAACTGTCAAGAGCTGCTTGAGCAGGTCCCCCTTCACCTTCTGCACGTTGCTCACGCACTCGTCATCCCATGACAGCACCAAGACGAACCCCTTCCGCCATTTCGCACCCGGTCGGTCCCAAGCTACGACAGAGGCCGCACGCGAGGTGGGGGCGTACCGCTCTGCCGCTGCGGTGGTCGGCCCGACGAATATCAGGAGTTCTCCCGATGACCTGAAGCGCCGGCCGGTACATGCTCAACCCGACACCACGACAACGGAGGGCTGACATGGCAGACAACAGGGAGACGGTGCGGCGGATGTTCGACGAGGTCGTGAACCTCGGCCAGCTCGAGGTCATTGACGAGCTGTGGGACCCGGAGTTCGAGTCGGTGACGGCCCAGGGCACGCTCGACCTGGCCGCCTTCAAGGGGTTCGTGGCCGCGTGGCGCGCCGGCTTCTCCGACATCCACTGCGAGGTGTCCGACGTGATCGCCGAGGGCGACCGGGTGGCGTGGTCGGTGCGGGCGACCGGCACCCACACGGGCGAGTTCATGGGCCTGGCGCCGACCGGCCGCTCGGTCGACTTCGACAGCCTGAACGTCGGCCAGTTCCGCGGCGGACGCGCCTACCGCCACAAGGTGATCATGGACATCCCCACGATGATGGCCCAGCTCGGGCAGATGCCCGGCTAGAGCGCCCAGCTCAGAGCGTCGGCGATTCGATCAACGAGACCAGCTCCGCCGGCGCCAGCGACCCGTCGGCGTCGCACTCGTACCAGCGGCCACCAAGATTGGGGATCCCCTGGGGCTGGAGGCCGAGGGCGCGGTCGAGGTGGCGGATCAGGGCGCCGTGGGCCACCAGCAGCACGCGGTCGCCGGCGCCGGCGACGGCGGCCGCCCGCACGAGCGCGGCCCGGGCCCGGTCGGTGAGATGGGTGCGGGTCTCCCCGCCGACGGTCGACTCGCGCCGGCCCTCGGACCATGCCGCCAGCTCGCCGGGCCACTTCGCCTCGATCTCGGCCCGCGTGAACCCCGTCCAGTCGCCGACGTCGATCTCGCGCAGGTCGGTGTCGACCTCGACGGCCAGCCCGGCGGCGGCAGCCAGGACCTCGGCCGTGCGCCGGGCCCGCTGCAGGTCCGACGACACCACTCGGGAGAAACCGAACGCCTCCACCCGCCGGGCCGCGTCGAGCGCCTGGGCCTCACCAAGGTCGGACAACGGGGCGTCGGCGTGGCCCTGCCAGCGACCTTCGGCGTTCCACGTCGACTGGCCGTGGCGGAGGAGGAGGAGGCGTCGGGGCGGCGAGGGCACACCTCGAAAGGTAGGGGATGGCGAGGCCGGACCGAGCGCCCTGGCGGGGTGGGGCCCAGTACCTGACGGCCTCACCATCTCCCTGTTGCGGCTTGGCGGGGTGCCGCACTCTCTTTGTCGGCAGCGAACTCCGAACCTTGAGGACAAACCGGGAGGTACACTGCTCAGACCGCCGTAGAACATTTCTGAGGAGACGCGCGTGCCCGGTACCGTGATCGTCGGCACCCAATGGGGCGACGAGGGCAAGGGCAAGTTGACCGATCTGCTCACCAAGCAGATGCAGGTCGTGGTCCGCTACCAGGGCGGTCACAACGCCGGCCACACCATCGTCGTCGACGGGGAGTCATTCGCCCTGCAGCTGGTGCCCAGCGGGATCCTGTACCCGTGGGTCACCCCGGTGATCGGCAACGGGGTGGTCGTCGACCCTGCGGTGCTGGTGGCCGAGGTCGACGGGCTGGAGGCCCGAGGGATCGACTGCTCCCGCCTGCGGGTAAGCGGCAACGCCCACCTGATCATGCCGTACCACGCCGAGCTCGACCGCCTCACCGAGCGCAAGCTGGGCAAGAACAGCCTGGGCACGACCAAGCGTGGCATCGGGCCGGCGTACGCCGACAAGGCGGCTCGGGTCGGCCTGCGGGTGCAGGACCTGCTCGACCCCAAGATCTTCCGCGAGAAGCTGGAGATCGTCCTCAAAGAGAAGAACCTGGTCCTGGCCAAGATCTTCAACCGCCTGCCCCTGTCGGCCGACGACATCGCCGACCTCTACCTGGGCGAGCTGCGCACCCGGCTGGAGCCGATGATCGCCGACTCGGTCGGGCTGGTGCACGACGCCCTCGAGTCCGGCGGCAACGTCCTCTTCGAGGGAGCCCAGGCCACCTTCCTCGACCTCGACCACGGCACCTACCCGTTCGTGACCTCGTCGAACCCGGTCGCCGGCGGCGCGCTCACCGGCGCCGGCGTGGGGCCGATGCACATCCAGCGGGTGGTCGGCGTGGCCAAGGCCTACGTCACCCGGGTGGGCGCCGGCCCCTTCCCCACCGAGCTGCTCGACGAGACGGGCGACGCCCTGGTGGACCGCGGCCACGAGTACGGCACCAACACCGGCCGCCGGCGCCGGCCCGGCTGGTTCGACGCGGTCATGCTCCGCCAGGCCGTGCGCCTCAACTCCCTCACCGAGCTGGCCGTCACCAAGCTCGACGTGCTCGATGCCTTCGACACCCTCAAGGTGTGCGTGGCCTACGAGGCCGACGGGCAGCGTTACAGCCACCCGCCCTACCACCAGTCGGTCCTGCACAAGGTCACGCCGGTGTACGAGGAGCTCCCCGGCTGGAACACCGACCTCACCGGCGCCACCACCCTCGCCGACCTGCCCCAGGCCGCCTGCGACTACCTCGACTTCCTGGCCGAGGCCTGCGGGGTACCGGTGGGCCTGGTCGGCGTCGGGCCGGGCCGGGAGCAGTTCGTGCAGTTCAGCGACCAGACGCCCCAATCCAGCGACCCCGGGGGCGGCTGGGAAGAGGACGATGGGTTCGTCGGCCCGGGCATCCTGGTCCTCTAGGCGTTGAAGGTCTGTGTCGTCGGTTCGGGCGGGCGCGAGCACGCGCTGAGCGTGGCGTTGGCCCGGACGGCTGACGTGGTCGTCACCCCGGGCAGCGCCGGCATTCCCCGGTCCACCGCCGCCGCGCCCGAGGAGGTCGACGCCGACCTGTTCGTCGTCGGCCCGGAGACGCCGCTGGTCGACGGCTTGGCCGACCGCTTGCGGGCGCAGGGCAAGCTCGTGTTCGGGCCGGGTGCCGACGGCGCTCGCCTCGAAGGGTCGAAGGCGTGGATGAAGGAGGTGCTCCGCGACGCCGGCGTGCCGACGGCCGGCTACGGCACCTTCACCGAGCTCGAGCCGGCGCTGGCCTTCCTGGGCACCCTGCCCGGCCGATGGGTGGTCAAGACCGACGGGCTGGCGGCCGGCAAGGGTGTGCTCGTCACCGGTTCCTACGACGAGGCCGCGGCTGATGTGCGGGCCAAGCTCTCGGGCGAGGCCTTCGGCGACGCCGGCCGGCGGGTCGTCATCGAAGAGTGGCTCGACGGCCCGGAGCTGTCGCTCCTCTGCGTCTGCGACGGTCAGCGGGCCGTCGCCCTGGCCCCGGCCCAGGACTTCAAGCGGCTGGCCGACGGCGACGCCGGCCCCAACACCGGCGGCATGGGCGCCTACTCGCCCGTCCCCCTGGCCGGCCCCGCCGTGGTGGCCGAGGTGCTGGAGCGGGCGGTGGAGCCCACCCTGGCCGCCCTCCGGGCCCGAGGGGTCGACTACCGGGGCGTCCTCTACGCCGGCATCATGCTCACGGCTGATGGCCCGAAGGTGCTGGAGTACAACGTGCGGTTCGGCGACCCCGAGGCCCAGGTCGTCTTCCCCCGCTACGCCGGCGACCTGGCCGCCCTCTTGGCCGAAGCCGCCGCCGGCCATCTGGTCACCGAGCCGCAGTTCGACGACCGGGCCGCGGTCACCGTCGTGCTGGCCGCCGAGGGGTACCCCCGCAACCCCCGCACCGGCGACGTCATCGAGGGCCTCGACAAGGCCGACGCCCTGCCCGGCGTCAGCGTCTTCCGGGCCGGCGTGGCCCGTGACGCCGCCGGCCGCCTGGTCACCGCCGGCGGCCGAGTGCTCAACGTCACGGGCATGGGGACCGACGTGACAGCCGCTCGGGCCACGGCCTACGACGCCGTCTCGGCCATCTCGTGGCCAGGGATGCAGTACCGCACTGACATTGCAGAACGCGTGCAGTTCCCGTCGTGAAATCGTCGATTTCGGCCCGGATCACGACGGGAAGCGCACAAAACGGGAGGAACACATGAAGGTCGCAGTCCTGATGGGGTCGCCGAACGACCAGCCCAAGATGGCGCCGGCCACGGCCACGCTCGGCGAGTTCGGCGTGGAGGCCGACGAGCGGGTCATGTCGGCCCACCGCACGCCGGCGGCGGTCGCCGAGTTCGCCCGCGCCGCCCGCGAGAACGGGTACGCCGCCATCATCTGTGGCGCCGGCATGGCCGCCCACCTGGCCGGGGCAGTGGCGGCCAACACCACCCTGCCGGTGGTCGGCGTCCCCCTCTCGGGCGGGGCGCTCAACGGGGTCGACGCCCTGTACGCCACCGTCCAGATGCCCCGGGGCATCCCGGTGGCCACCGTCGCCATCGACGGGGCGGTCAACGCCGCCCTGCTGGTCGTGCAGATGCTGGCCATCACCGACGCCGGCCTGGCCCGCCGGCTCGACGAGCGGCGCGCCTCGGCGTGATCCCCGACGTGCTGGCGTCGAGGTACGCCTCAACCGACCTGGTCGACCTGTGGTCGCCGGCAGCCAAGGTGGTGCTCGAACGGCAGCTCTGGATCGCCGTGCTCAAGGCCCAGCGCGACCTCGGGGTCGACGTGCCGGCGGGCGTGGTCGAGGCCTACGAAGCCGTCGTCGACCAGGTGGACCTGGCCTCCATCGAGGCCCGGGAGCGGGTCACCCGCCACGACGTGAAGGCCCGCATCGAGGAGTTCTGCGCCCTCGCCGGCCACGAGCACATCCACAAGGCCATGACGTCGCGGGATCTGACCGAGAACGTCGAGCAGCTCCAGGTCGTCCGCTCGCTGCGCCTGGTCCGCGACCGGATGGTCGCCGCCGTCGGCCGCCTGGGCCGGCTGGCCGGCGAGCACGCCGAGCTGGTCATGGTCGGCCGCTCGCACAACGTGGCCGCCCAGGTCACCACCCTCGGCAAGCGCTTCGCCAGCGCCGGCGCCGAGCTGCTCGTGGCCCTCGACCGGGTCGACGACCTCCTGGCCCGCTACCCCCTCCGCGGCATCACCGGGCCGATGGGCACGGCCCAGGACCAGCTCGACCTCCTCGGCGGCGACGCGGTCAAGTTGGCCGCGCTCCAGGACAGCGTGGCCCGCCACCTCGGCTTCGACCAGGCCCTTGGGTCCACCGGGCAGATCTACCCCCGGTCCCTCGACCTCGACGTGGTGTCCGCGCTCGTCCAGGCCGCGGCTGCCCCGTCGTCGCTGGCCACCACGTTGCGGCTGATGGCCGGCCACGAGCTGGTCACCGAGGGCTTCGCCGCCGGCCAGGTCGGCTCCTCGGCCATGCCCCACAAGATGAACGCCCGCACCTGCGAGCGGGTCAACGGGCTCAACGTGGTGCTCGCCGGCCACCTGGCCATGGTCGCCGGCATGAGCGGCCACCAGTGGAACGAGGGCGACGTGTCTGACTCGGTCGTCCGGCGGGTGGCGCTCCCGGGGGCGTTCTTCGCCATCGACGGCCTCTACCAGGGCTTTCTCACTGTGCTCGACGAGCTGGCCCCGTTCCCGGCGGTCATCGAGTCCGAACTGGCCCGCGACCTGCCGTTCCTGGCCACCACCAAGGTGCTCATGGCCGCGGTGCGGGCCGGCGTCGGCCGGGAGCAGGCCCACGCCGTGGTGAAAGAGCACGCGGTGGCGGCGGCCCTGGCCCGGCGGGAGAAGGGACCGGCTGGCGGCGACCTCCTGGCCCGCCTGGCGGCCGACGAGCGCCTCCACCTGACCGAGGACGACCTGCGGGCCGCTGTCGCCGACCCGATCACGTTCACCGGTGCGGCCACCGCCCAGGTGGCGGCCTTCGTGGCCCGCGCCGGGGAGCTGGCCGCCGCCAACCCGGAGGCGGCGACCTACCGTCCGGAGCCCATCCTGTGATTGCTAGGTTCAGCGGGTGAACCTCCTCTACTCCGGCAAGGTCCGCGACATCTACGACGCTGGCGACGACCGCCTGCTGATGGTGACCTCGGACCGCATCTCCGCGTTCGACGTGGTGCTCGACCAGCCCATCCCCCACAAGGGCCGGGTCCTGACCGCGCTCACCGAGTTCTGGCTCGGCCAGATGGCCGACATCGTCCCCAACCACCTCGTCTCGGTCGACGGGGCGTCGATGCTCGTCCGCAAGGCCGAGATGCTCCCGATCGAATGCATCGTGCGGGGCTTCCTGTCGGGCTCGGCCTGGAAGGAGTACACCGAGAAGGGCACGGTCCACGGCATGCCCCTGCCCGCCGGCCTGCGCCAGTCCGAGCAGCTCCCCGACCCGATCTTCACACCGTCCACCAAGGCCGCCATCGGCGACCACGACGAGAACATCTCCTTCGACCAGGCCGTGGCCCTGGTGGGAGCAGAGGTGGCCGCCGAGGCCGGCGCCATCAGCCTCCGCGTGTACGAGCGGGCCGCGGCCCGGGCCGCGGCCGCCGGCATCATCATCGCCGACACCAAGTTCGAGCTGGGCTGGATCGACGGCAAGCTGGCCCTGTGCGACGAGGTCCTCACGCCTGACTCGTCGCGGTTCTGGGAGGCCTCGGCCTGGGAGCCGGGCACCACGCCGGCCTCGTTCGACAAGCAGCCGGTGCGCGACTGGCTCGAGTCGACCGGCTGGGACAAGACGCCGCCGGCGCCGGCGCTCCCGCCGGAGGTGGTCGAGGCCACGTCCGAACGGTATGTGGCGGCCTACGAGCGCCTCACCGGGCTGCCCTTTTTCCCGGATGGCGGTGACCGCTCGCCGGCCGCCGTGGCAGGGTGACAGGTATGCGCTTCCCGGTTCTCGTCGAAGTCCGCCTACGGCCCGGTATCGCCGACCCCCAGGGGGCCACCATCCAGCGGGCGCTCCCCGCCCTGGGTTACGAGGGTGTGGCCGAGGTGCGGGTCGGCAAGGCCATCCGGTTCAGCGTGGAGGCGGCCGACGAGGCCGCGGCCCGAGTGCAGGTCGACGAGCTGTGCCAGCGCCTCCTGGCCAACCCGGTCATCGAGGATACGGCGGTGACGATCGGATGACCACCCGTGTCGGCGTGGTGGTGTTCCCCGGCTCCAACTGCGAGCACGACGTGGCCGAAGCCCTCGCCGGCCTGGGCGCGGAGGCCGAGCTCGTCTGGCATGCCGACACCGACCTGGGCGATGTCGACGCCGTCGTCCTCCCCGGGGGGTTCGCCCATGGCGACTATCTCCGGCCGGGTGCGATCGCCCGCTTCAGCCCGATCATGGCGTCGGTCGGCGCATTTGCCGCCGCCGGCGGGCCGGTTCTTGGCATCTGTAACGGCTTCCAGGTCCTCACTGAAGCCGGTCTCCTCCCCGGCGCGCTGCAGAAGAACCAAGGATCCCGGTTCTTGTGTGCCCCCGCCGACCTGGTCGTCGCCAGCGCTGAATCGGCCCTCACGTCGGGCACGGCGGTCGGCGACGTACTTCGGCTCCCGATCAACCACTTCGAAGGCAACTACACCTGCTCGGCCGAGGTTCTCGCCGAATTGCGGGCCGAGGAACGCGTCGTGCTCCGATATGTGGACAACCCCAACGGTTCCGTCGATGACATCGCCGGCGTGTGCTCGGCCGAGCGCAATGTCGTCGGGTTGATGCCCCACCCGGAACGGGCCTGCGACCCGCTGCTCGGCTCCGACGACGGCCGCCGCCTCCTCGGCTCGCTGCTGGCGTGGGCCGCCGGGCGGCTGCCCGTCTAGCTCTCCGAGCCCCGCCTCACGCCGGCCCGGCGCAGGACGGCGGGGTCGACCCCGAGCTGGCGCCACGCCGCGTAGGTGATGCCCTTCCGGGCTCCGTACGGCGCGGCGGCGGCAACGAACTCGTCCTCCAAGCCCTGGGTGTCGACCGTATTGTCGGACGCGGCCAGCTCCTCCTCCAAGTTCATTCGTTCCTGGACGAGGTGCAAGCGGGTCAGCGCATCCGCCTCGGGCAGCTTCTCAATGATCACGGCAAGGCGCTTCTCAACTGACTCAGAGGTGCGCTTACGGCCCCGCTTGGGCTTATGGGCCTCCAGGGCCTCAAGATAGCGGCGCACCGCCCTTCCCTGCTCCCGCCCTTCAGCCAGGGCCGCCTTGTGGGAATCGGACATTGGAGTACGCGACGACGTCTTCGCTGTCGACTCCGCCGTAGAAGGCACTGACTTTGAGGGAACCGCTTTTGCAGCCATTTCCGATATTCTGGTCCGAAGGAGGCGCGATTTCAAGTCAATGCACTCGTCCGGAGTTATCCGGTCGGGCTCGCATCCGATACGTTGCCGGGTATGCCGCTTGCCCTCCACCGGGAGCTGGGCCTCACTGACGACGAAGCAGAGGCCATCACCGGCCTCCTCGGCCGGCCGGCCAACGACCTCGAGCTGGCCATGTACGCCGTCATGTGGTCCGAGCACTGCTCGTACAAGTCGTCCCGGGTCCACCTCGGCCGCCTCCCCTTCACCGCCCCGTGGGTCCTCGCCGGCTTCGGCGAGAACGCCGGCGTGGTCGACGTGGGTGACGGGCTCGCCGTCGCCCTGCGCATCGAGAGCCACAACCACCCGTCGGCCATCGAGCCCTACCAGGGCGCGGCCACCGGTGTCGGCGGCATCATCCGCGACATCTTCACCATGGGCGCCCGGCCCATCGCCCTCCTCGACTCGCTCCACTTCGGCCCCCTCGACAACCCTCGGAACCGGTGGGTCATGGAGGGCGTGGTCAGCGGGGTGTCGGGCTACGGCAACTCGGTCGGCGTACCCACCGTCGGCGGGGAGCTGTCCGTCCGTCCCTGCTTCACCGGCAACCCCCTCGTCAACGTCGCCTGCATCGGGCTTATGCGCCATGAACGCCTGGTGCTGGCCCGGGCCGAGGGCGTCGGCAACCTGGCCGTGCTCCTGGGCTCGTCGACCGGCCGAGACGGCATCGGCGGCGTGAGCGTGCTGGCGTCGGCCGAGTTCTCCGACGGCGACGAAGCCAAGCGCCCGAGCGTGCAGGTCGGCGACCCCTTCGAGGAGAAGCGCCTCATCGAGGCCTGCCTGGCCCTCTTCGACGCCGACCTGGTCGTCGGCATCCAGGACCTCGGCGGCGCCGGCCTGTGCTGCGCCACCAGCGAGATCGCGGCCAACGGCGGCCTGGGCATGGATGTCGACGTGCGCACCGTCCCGCTGCGCGAGCAGGGAATGGTGCCGGCGGAGATCATGACCAGCGAATCCCAGGAGCGCATGCTGGCCATCGTCGAGCCGGGCGACCTCGACGCCGTGCTGGCCGTGTGCCGGCGGTGGGAGGTGCAGGCCACCGTGGTCGGCACCGTCACCACCGGCGGCCGCCTCCGCATCCTCGATGGCCCGGCCGGCCCTGGCTCGACCAGCATCGTCTTGGCCGACGTACCGGCCGCCACCCTGCACGACGACGCCCCCCGCTACCGCCGGCCGTTGGCGGCGCCGGCCGACCTCGCCGCCCGCCGGGCCGACGACCCGGCCCACCTGCCGGAGCCGGCCGACTGCGGGCCGGCGGTCCTGGAGATGCTGGCCGACACGTCATGGGTCTGGAGCCAGTACGACCACCAGCTCTTCCTGAACACCGTCGAGGGCCCCGGTGGCGATGCCGCCATCCTCAGGGTCAAGGCCCCCGGCCTCCCCGCCTCGCGGCGGGGCCTGGCCCTGACCACGGACAGCAACAGCCGCTGGTGCGCCCTCGACCCCCGGGCCGGCACCGCGCTGCTCCTGGCCGAGGGCGTGCTCAACGTGGCGTGCGTCGGGGCCCGGCCGCTGGCCGTCGTCAACTGCCTCAACTTCGGCAACCCGGAGCACCCCGAGGTCATGTGGCAGCTCTCCGAGGCCGTCGACGGCCTGGCTGACACCTGCCGGGCCATGGGCCTCCCCGTCGTCGGCGGCAACGTGAGCCTGTACAACTCCTCCGACGGGGCCGACATCGACCCCACCCCGGTCATCGGCGTCCTCGGCGTGATCGACGAGCTGGTCCGCCGCCCGCCGGGCGCCGGCCTGACCGAGGGCGGCCACCTCCTCCTCCTCGGCCCCACCGCCGGCGCCGGCGCCCTGGCCGGGTCGCGATGGGCCGAGACGGCCCATGGGCACCGGGGCGGGGCGCTGCCGGTGCTCGACGTCGAAGCCCACCTCGCCGTCTGCGACGTGGTGCGCGACCTGGTCACCGACAGCCTGGTCGACGGCGTCCACGATGTGAGCGACGGCGGGCTCGCTCTGGCGCTGGCCGAGATGGCCGTGCGGACAGGCGTCGGCTTCGACGTCGTTGTTGAGGCCGGCCATGCCGGCCTGTTCTCCGAGAGCCCGTCCCGGGTCGTCGTCTGCGTGCCGCGTGCGCATGTGGCTGACGTCACCCGGCGAGCTGGCGAGGCCGGCGTCGCCGTCACGCCACTCGGTCATGCCGGAGGCGACCGGCTGGTGGTGGCCGGGCTGGTCGACGTGGCCGTGCCCGAGGCGGTCGCCACCTGGACCGGCTCGCTCCCCGCCAAGCTCCAGTTGACCGGCATCTGACAGCCCTGTGGGAAGATAAGCCAGTGGAGGTGGATGCCGCGATCGACGACACCGACGACTCCCCAAAGGAGGCTTGCGGCGTCTTCGGCGTCTACGCACCAGGCCACCAGGTCGCCCAGCTGACCTACCTCGGCCTCTACGCCCTGCAGCACCGGGGCCAGGAGTCGGCCGGCATGGCGGTGAGCGACGGCGACACCATCACCGTCGTCAAGGACATGGGCCTCGTCTCCCACGTTTTCGACAACCGCACGCTGGCGCCCCTCCAGGGCCACCTGGCCGTCGGCCACGTCCGCTACTCCACCACCGGCGCCAGCACGTGGGGCAACGCCCAGCCCATCTACCGGGAGGCGGGCGACGCCGGGTTCGTCCTGGGCCATAACGGCAACCTCACGAACACCGTCGCCCTGACTGCCGACGCCGGCATCCTGCCCGGCACCGTCACCAGCGACAGCGACGTCGTGGCCGAGCTCATCCAGCAGGCCATGGTCGCAGCCGACCCCGGTTTGCGCAGCGACGGGCGCGACCTCGAACGGGCCCTCATCGAAGTGCTGCCCCGGCTGGAAGGGGCGTTCTCGCTGGTCCTCATGGACGACTCGCACGTGGTCGGCGTCCGCGACCCCAACGGGTTCCGGCCGCTGTGCCTGGGCCGCCTCGACAATGGTTGGGTCCTGTCGTCGGAGACCACCGGCCTCGACATCGTGGGCGCCCACTTCGTGCGCGAGCTCGACCCGGGCGAGATCGTCGTCATCGACGCCACCGGTACGCGGTCGCTCCGGCCCTTCGACGCCGAGCGCATCGACCCCAAGCTCTGCCTCTTCGAGTTCGTCTACTTCGCCCGCCCCGACAGCCGGCTGTACGGCCAGACCGTGCACACCGCCCGCCAGCGCATGGGCGAGGAGCTGGCCGAGCAGGCTCCCCTGCCCCCCGACACCGTGGTGCCGGGCCGGGAGGCCATGGTCATGCCGGTCCCCGAGTCGGGCATCCCTGCCGCCGAGGGCTACGCCCGGCGCAGCGGCATCGCCTTCGGCCAGGGCCTGGTCCGCAACCGCTACATCAACCGCACGTTCATCGCCCCCGGCCAGGACCAGCGCAGCCAGAAGGTGCGGATGAAGTTCAACCCCATCCGGGAGAACATCGCCGGCAAGCGCCTGGTGGTCATCGACGATTCCATCGTGCGGGGCACCAGCACCCGGGCCGTCGTCGCCATGCTCCGCCAGGCCGGCGCGGCCGAGATCCACCTGCGCATCTCGTCGCCGCCCTACCGCTGGCCGTGCTACTTCGGCATGGACACCGGCACCCGGGGCGAGCTGATCGCCGCCAACCTCACCGTCTCGGAGATCCGCGACTACCTGGGCTGCGACACGCTGGCCTACCTGGAGCTCGACCGCCTGGTCACCGCCACCGGCGTGGCCAGCCGGGGCTTCTGCACCGCCTGCCTCACCGGCTCGTACCCGGTGCCCGTGAGCCTCGGCCGGGTCGACGACGACCTCCCCACCGTCGACCTCGTGGGCCCGAATGGGTGAGCGTCCACATGGGTGAGACGTACGCCGGCGCCGGTGTCGACATCGGGGCCGGCGAGGAAGCCGTCGAGCGGATCAAGGCCGCGGTGCGCTCCACGTTCCGGCCGGAGGTCATCGGCGACATCGGCGGGTTCGGGGGCATGTTCGCCTTCGACCCCTCCCGCTACACCCACCCGGTCCTGGTGGCCGCCACCGACGGCGTCGGCACCAAGGCCGTCGTCGCCCGGCTGGCCAACAGCTACGACACCATCGGCATCGACCTGGTGGCCATGTCGGTCGACGACCTGGCCGCCCAGGGCGCCGAGCCCCTCTTCTTCCTCGACTGCATCAGCGCCGGCCGGATCGACCCGGTGCAGATGGAGCAGCTCGTGGCCGGCGTGGCGTCGGGCTGCAAGGAGGCCGGCTGCGCCCTCATCGGCGGGGAGATGGCCGAGCTGCCCGGCATGTTGGAGCCCGGGCACTTCGACCTGGTCGGCTTCGGGGTCGGCGTCGTCGAACGCGACCGCCTGGTCACTGGGGCCCGGGTGGCGCCGGGCGACCGGCTGATCGGCCTGCCGTCACCCGGCCTGCGCTGCAACGGGTACTCGCTGGCCCGGCGGGTCCTGCTCGAGGTCGCCGGGCGCCCGCTCGACGGGCCGGCGTGGCCCCGGGCCCACCACAGCCTGGCCGATGAGCTGCTGCGGCCCTCGGTGATCTACGCGCCGGCGCTGGTGAAGCTCTGCCACTCGGTGGAGGTCAAGGGCCTGGCCCACATCACCGGTGGCGGCATCCCCGGCAACCTGGCCCGCGTCCTCCCCCGCCACTGCGACGCCATCGTCCAGCAGAGCAAGTGGGAAGTGCCCGAGATCTTCAACCAGATCCAGGCCGCCGGCGACATCGGCCCCGACGAGATGACCAAGGTGTTCAACATGGGCATCGGGATGATCGCCGTCGTCGCCCCCCGCGACGTCTACCGGGCCCACGACCTCCTCCGCGACGCCGGCCACGACTCCGTCGACATCGGCGAGATCGTGGAGGGCGAAGGCCGCGCCCTCCTCAAGCTCTGAGGCCGGTGCCCCAGCGGCTACTCCAGGACCCGTACCTCCACACCCACCAGCTCGTACACGGGGAACGCCCGAGCGTCGGCAGAGACAAGTTGCGCGCCGGCGACGCGGGCAGTCAGGGCGACGATCGCGTCGTAGGTGACCCCGCCGATCCGCCCTGCGTTCGCAAGCTCGCCCACCAGAGCACGGTGCTCGTCCGGGGACGGCGGAGCAAGGACCGTCGGGAACCGCTCGACGAGCCAACGGCCAACGAGGTCGGGGCTGGCCCGATGTGGAGGAGGGAACCCGGTCAGGACGGCGTAGGTCTCGAGCAGGACGTGGGCGGGCACAACTGCCCCTTCGTCGAGTACGGCACATGCCGCCGAATTCAGCCGGTGCCAATCACCGAACGCGGCGACCGCCACCGAGCTATCAACCGCGATCACCGCCGAAGGGACTCCAAGACCGCTCGCACGTCCTCGGGACCAATCGGAGGCAAGGGCGAGTCGGTCGTCGCCACGAGACCCTTCCCGCGGGTGACGAGTCTCATCGGCGTGGCGACAGGTTCGAACTCGAGCACACCGTCCCGCACCCGAACGTCGAGCACGCTCCCTCCGGTGAGCTTCAAGGCGTCCCGAAGTGCCTTGGGGACCACCACTCGGCCGGCCCCGTCGATGGTGGTTTGCATGGTAGCGATTCTACCATCGCGAGACGCCGACTTACGCCGCCCGGAGCGTCAGCACCGCACCGTCGGCCAGCTTGGGGTCGGCACCTTGCCCGGCGCCGCCCCAGACCAATAGTTGCTGGCCGGTCCACACGATGGCCGGCTGTTGGCGGCCGGCGAGCGGGCTCGGAGCAAGGGGTGACCAGGCGTTGGCGGCCGGGTTGTACAGGGCGCCGTCGGACCGGACCTCGCCGTCGAAGCCGCCCCAAACGAGCAGGTCGCGGCCGGTCCAGACGGCGCCGGCACCGACACGTCCGCGCAACGGCGACGGGGCGAGCGGGGCCCACGTGTCGGTGTTCGGGGTGTAGGCCGCGCCCGCATCGCTGCCACCGCCCCCCCACACCAGCAACTGCGCCCCGGTCCACACGCTGACGAAGCCGTCCCCGCCCAGCAGCGCCGGCGGCGCCGCGGCCATCGCCGTCCAGGTGTCGTCGGCCGGGTTGTAGATGGCGCCGGCCCGCCCGCCCCACACCAGCATGCGGTCGATGCTGGCCACGGCCCGTTGACCGGCGCCGGCCTCCAGTGGGGCCGGCGGCAGGACAGCCCAGGTATCGGTGGCCGGGTCATAGGCCGCGCCGTCGCCGAGCGGTACGCCGCCGTCGCCGGCCCCGCCCCAGACGATCATCCGGTTCCGCACCCACACCGCGCTGTGGTCGCCTCGTGCGTCGATCGGCGCCGGGGCGATCGGCGTCCACGTATCGGTGATGGGGTTGTAGGCCGCGCCGTCGCCGAGCACGTCGGGCCCGAACCCACCCCAGACGATCATCCTCGTCCCCGTCCACACGGCGGTGTGGCCCCGCCGCGGGGCGAGCGGCGCCGGCGCCAGGGGCGTCCAGGCCGCAGTGTCGACGTCGAACGACGCGCCGTCGGCCGCCGGGCCGGCGTCGGTCTCGCCGCCCCACACGATCATGGCCCTGCGGGTCCAGACCACCGACGGCCCGGCGCGGCCGGCGAGACCGGACGGGGGCATCGGTACCCAGGTGCCGGCGGCGACCGCATGGAGGTCGGGCTCGGCGGTCCCCAGCGACACCGCGTAGGCGCCGGCCAGGCCGATGAGCGCGATCACGAGGACGCCGATCAGGGCCCCACGGGCCCGGGACCGGGCGACGGCTACTCCTCGAGCAGGGCGCGGGCCGCGGCCACGATGTCGGCCGTCGTCACTGACAACGCCCGCTCCAGGCCGATCTCGTAGGGCATGGCCGGGACGTCGGGCATGGCCAGGCGGCGCACCGGCGCGTCGAGGTCGTAGAACGCCTCCTGGGCCACGACGGCTGCCACCTCGGCCCCGACGCCGAAGCTGATGTTGTCCTCGTGGACGACGAGCACCCGGCCGGTGCGGACCGCCGAGGCCAGGACGGTGGCCGTGTCCAGCGGCGAGATGGTGCGCAGGTCGATGACCTCGACCGAGTAGTCCTCCCCGGCCAGGATGTCGGCCGCCTCCAGCGAGAGGTGGCGGTGGAGGCCGTAAGTGACGATGGTCATGTCGTCGCCGGGCCGGGCCACTTCGGCCAGACCGATGGGAACCCGCCACTGGCCTTCGGGGACGAGGCCGCTGATCTTGCGGTAGGTCTTCTTGTGCTCGAGGAACAGCACCGGGTCGGGGTCCTCGATGGCGCTGCGGAGCATCCCGGCCACGTCGGCCGGGGTGCTGGGCACGACCACCTTGAGGCCGGCCACGTGGGCATAGAAGGCCTCGATGGCCTGGGAGTGGTACGGCCCGCGGTGGCCGCCGCCGCCCCACGGCGTGCGGACGACGAGGGGGACCGAGAAGTCGCCGTTCGACCGGTAATGGATCTTGGCCGCCTCGCTGACCATCTGGTCGAAGGTCGAGTGCATGAAGTCGGCGAACTGGATCTCGGCGATGGGCCGCATGCCGGCCAGGGCCAGCCCGATGCCGATGCCGACGATGGACGACTCGGCCAGCGGCGTGTCGATGACCCGGCCGTCGCCATAGGTTTCGAGCAGGCCCCGAGACCCCCGGAACACGCCACCCAAGACGCCCACGTCCTCACCGAGCAGGACCACGCGCTCGTCCTCGGCCATGAGGTCGTGCATGGTCTGGCGGACGGCATCGAGCACGTTCCGTTCGACGCCTCCGGCCGGTGCCGGCGGCGCCTCCCGGACCGGGCGGGGCCGGGCATAGACCCGGGACGATGCGGTCTGCGGCTGCGGCGCGGCGGCCAGCTCGGCCTGGCGGGCCGCCTCGGCCACTTCGGCGCGCGCCGCCTCGTCGAGGCGAGCCGCCTCCTCGGCCGAGAGCAGCCCCTGCTCGACGACGTAGCGTTCGAGCCGGGGCACGGGGTCGCGCCGGCGGGCCTCCTTGACCTCCTCGCGGGACCGGTAGATGCGGTCCTCGTCGTCGGAGGTGTGGGGCATCAGCCGGTAGGTCTTGGCCTCCACGAGGGTGGGGCCCTTGCCGGCCCGGGCCCGGGCCACCGCGGCCTGGGTGGCGGCGTAGACGTCGAGGACGTCGTTGCCGTCGACGACGAGGCCGTCCATCCCGTACGACGCGGCCCGGTCGGCCACGTCGGGCACCGCCGACTGCTTGCGCATGCCGACGGAGATGGCGTAGCCGTTGTTCTCGCAGACGAAGACGGCGGGGAGGCGGTGGATGCCGGCGAAGTTCAGGGCCTCGTGGAAATCGCCCTTCGACGAAGCCGCCTCGCCGAACCAGGTGACGGTGACCTTGTCGTCGCCCCGGAGCGTGGACGCCAGCGCCAGGCCGGCGGCGTGGGGGAACTGGGTGCCGATGGGCGAGGAGCCGGTGATGATGCCCAGCCGCTTCGAGCCCCAGTGGTTGGGCATCTGCCGCCCGCCGGAGTTGGGGTCGTCGCCCTTGGCCAGCACGGCCAGGAGGATCTCGTAGGGGGTCATGCCGAGCGTGAGGACGACGCCGACGTCGCGGTAGTACGGCAGGGCGATGTCGTGACCGGCCCGCAGCGCCCAGGCCGAGCCGACCTGGGCCGCCTCCTGGCCCTCGGCGGGGATGTAGAAGCGGGCCTTGCCCGTGCGGGTCAGGTTCCACGCCTTCTGGTCGACGTAGCGGGCCAGCAGGACCGTGCGGTACATGCCCACCACGTCGTCGGCCGACAGCCCGAGCTGGACGTGACGGGCGGGAGGGACCGGCCGGGCCTCTGCCCGCTCTTTCATGACCTTGGACAACGCCGGCGCCTCAGGTGGGAGGGCGGATCTGGTGAACAGCGGACAGCGCGGCGATCCGGTCCTCGGCCAGCCGGTCGGCGGCCTCGGCCGTGGTCACCGCGCCCACGTCGGCCGCTTGCAGGACCGACGTGACGGTGTCGAAGATGCGCCGGACCGCGGCCTGGGCCTGGTCCGGGTGGTAGCCGCCCGGAGCGAGCTCCTCGGCGATGTTGATGAGGCCGCCGGCGTTGGCCACGAAGTCAGGGGCATAGACAACGCCGGCGTCAGCCAGGAGCTCAGCCGAGGCTCGGCCGTGCGCCAACTGGTTGTTCGCGGATCCCACCACTGCCGCGCACCGTAGTTCGGGGATCGTCACGTCGTTCAACGCGCCACCGAGGGCGCACGGCGCGTAGATGTCGCAGTCGAGGGCGTGGATCTTCTCGACGGCCACCGCCTCGGCGCCGGCGTCGACCACCGCGGCTTCGACGGCGGCGCTCGTGACGTCGGCGACGCTGACCCGGGCGCCTTCGTCGACCAGGTGGCCGACCAGGGCCCGGCCCACCTTGCCGACGCCGGCGACAGCCACATGCCGGCCGGCCAGCGACGTGTGGCCCCAGAGGTGCACGGCCACCGCCTTCATGGCCCAGAGCACCCCGTACGCCGTGGCCGCCGACGGGTCACCGGAGCCGCCCAGCTCCCGGCTGAACCCGGTGACGAAACGGGTCTCCCGGCGTACGAGGTCCATGTCGTCCTGGGTGGTGCCGACGTCCTCAGCCGTGAGGTACCGGCCGCCCAGCGCGTCGACGTAGCGGGCGTAGGCGCGGAGCATGGCCTCTGACTTGTCCCGGGCCGGGTCGCCGAAGATGACGGCCTTGCCGCCCCCGAGGTCGAGCCCGGCCGCCGCCGCCTTGTACGTCATGCCCCGGGCCAGGCGGAGGACGTCCTCCAGTCCTTCGTCCTCGGTGGCGTAGGGATAGAAGCGGGTGCCGCCCAGGGCCGGGCCCAACCGGGTGGAGTGGACGGCGATAATGGCCCGCAGGCCCGAGCCGCGGTCGTGGCAGTACACGACCTGCTCGTAGTCGTCGGCCCCGATGCGGTCGAAGACATCCACCAGCGGCAGGCTACTTCGACGGACCGCAACCGGAGTTAGCGGACGACGAGGGTGGCGATCTGGTCCGTCTCTTTGAGCTGCGAGTAGATCTTGAACGTGCCCGGGTGGACGGCCTTGAACTTGACCTCGGCCCCACCCGGCGGGATCTCCTCCTGGAGGCCGTAGGCCTCGATGCTGAACCCGTGCACCGTGGAGGTGGTGTTGCTCACGGCCAGGACCACGTTGTCGTTGGTATCGACGGTGATGGTGGTGGGGTCGAAGGCGATGTGGCCCGACACCGACTCGACGGCGATGTCGCGGTGAGCGGTGGGGTGGCCGCCGCAGCCCGTCAGGCCCAAGCTGAGGCCGGCGACGACCACCACCGGGAGAGCGGCGCGGGTGAGGAGCGGACGGACGCCGGGTGCGCGGTGGAGTCTCATAAGGATCGCGTCGACTGTACCCGTTCCGCCTCGCCGGTACGACTGTGAGGACGCAGAGGCGACGCCGGCCGGGCGGTCGTGCAGTGGTCGGGACCGGTGTCGATCCGGTGACCTCGCGCTTTTCAGGCGCGCGCTCTACCAACTGAGCTACCCGACCAGGTTGTTGCGAACTACGTAGACGACCGAACTACCGCGGTCCTGACGAGATTTGAACTCGCGACCTCCGCCTTGACAGGGCGGCGTGCACTCCAAGCTGCACCACAGGACCGTGCAATGACAATTTCCAGCCTAGGCGACCGGCGCCGCCCCCGTCACCCTGGTCCGGGCCGCGACCACCACGACCAGGGCCAGGCCGTAGGAAATGCGCCCGATCGCCACCGCGTGGGGGTTGTCGAGGAGGACGGCGAAGAAGTACGGGTAGCCGGCCACGGCGACGGCCGTCCACGCCGGCCGCACGGCCACAGTGGCCAGCGCCACGAGGGTCAAGGCGTACCAGGGCTGGACCGGGGTGACGGCCAGCAGGAGCCCCCCGAGGAGAGCGGCACAGCCGATCGGGACGTCGGGCCGGCGGGCGACCACCCAGCCGGCGACGGCGGTGGCGCCGGCGAAGGCCAGCAGGGCTGTCGGGCCGGCGGGGAGCCCCAGGGCGCCGGCCAGGAGGTACCGGCTCCCCTCGGTGTAGTGCTCCTCGCGCAGGTAGCCAGGCAGGTACCCGACCACCCGCAGGCCGACGGCAACCACGTGCGGCAGGTAGCCGACGACGACGACCGCCGCCGCTGCCCCCACGAAGCGGGCAACCCACGCCCGCCCTCGGCTGTGCAGCCCGGCGACGGCCACGAAGGCCAGGCCCAGCAAGGCCGGGTAGAGCTTCACCATGGTCGCCGCGCCCACGAGCGCGCCGGCCAGCGCCGGCCGGCGTTTGGCGGCGGCCAGCAGCGCCCCGACCACGAACAGCGCGGCCAGCCCGTCGACATGGCCGTTGTTGACCACCTCGACGACGGCGATGGGCGACAGGGCGTAGAGCGCGGCCCACCGCTCGTCACGCCCCCACGCCCGCAGCACGGAGGGGAGGAGGGCCACGAGGGCGACGTCGCCCAGGAGGCCGGCGGCCTGCCACGCCTTGTGGTGCGCGCCGATCCCCGCCACCCGGTACACGAGGGTGAACCAGGCCTGGGCCACCGGCGGGTAGATGGTGTGGACGAGGGGCCGGTTGATGCGGGTGCACCCCGGCTCCCGCTGCAGGCGGGCACACCCGTCCGCGTCGGGCCACAGCCAGCGCTCGTGGAGGCCGGTGAGGTGGGCTGAGCTGGGCGTGTACCGGTACGGGTCGGTCCCCGAGACCTGGGCCCGGCCGTCCCAGGCATAGCGGTACAGGTCGTCGGACAGGATGGGCTGGCCGGCGAGGGCCGCCAACCGCAGGACGACGGCGACCACGAAGACCGCCGGCACGGCCACCCGCTTGGGCAGGCGCAGCGCGCACCCGACGCCGGCCGCCCACACCGCCCCCCATGCGCCCAGCGGCCAGAGGAGCGCCCAACGGGCATTGCGGAGCGGCTCGCTGGTGACGAACACCAGGCACAGGGCAACGCCGGCGGCGGCGGCGAAGGCGAAGCCGGTCGCCCAACCCAGGGCCGTCGTTCCTGGGTCGTTCGACAGCGCCCGGGCGCTGCGCGATGACCGCGGTTCAGGCGCGCTGGGCGGCACGGGCGAAGTCGGCCATGCCGGCGGCGAAACCCACCTCGGCCTCGAAGCCCAAGAACTCGGCGGCCCGGGCCGGCGAGGCCACGATGTGGCGGACGTCGCCCAGGCGCCATTTGCCGGAGACGACCGGAGCGGGCCCGCCGGCGCCGGCGAGGGCCTGGGCCAGGTCGCCGACGGTGTGGGGCGTCCCACTGGCGATGTTGAAGACCGGCGAGCCCGCGGCCACCGGGACGGTGAGGGCCAAGACGTTGGCGTGGGCCACGTCGGTGACGTGCACGAAGTCACGCGTCTGGCCCCCGTCCTCGTAGACCTCGGGCGCTCGCCCGGCAGCAACCGCGCTGCGGAAGATCGACGCCACGCCGGCGTAGGGCGTGTCACGGGGCATCCTCGGCCCGTAGACGTTGTGGTAGCGCAGGGCGATGGCGGTGGCGCCGGCCTCCCGGGCCCACAGGGCGCACAGGTGCTCCTGGTGGAGCTTGGTGGCGGCATAGACGTTGCGGGGGTCGACGGGGGCGCTCTCGTCGATCGTGGCCCAGCCGGCGCGCTCGGCGCAGCCGGCGGCGGGGCACGCCGGCTCGAAACGCCCGTCGGCCAGGTCGGCTTCTGTGCGGGGCCCCGGGCGGACGTCGCCGTGCGCCGTGCAGCGGTACCGCCCCTCCCCGTAGACCACCATGCTGCCGGCCAGCACGAGCCGCCCGGTGAAGGACCGGCGCCAGAGGGCTTCGAGCAGGCGGGCCGTGCCGAGGTCGTTGTCGGTGACGTACCCGCCGACGTCGCCGAAATCCACACCGAGGCCGACCTTGGCCGCCTGGTGGCACACGACGTCGACGCCGGCGACCGCGGCAGCGGCCACGCCCGGCTCGGCGAGGTCGGCGACGACCAGGTCGACCGCGGGGTCGAGGTAGTCGGGGACGCCGGCGTGGGCCACCAGGTTGTCGACCACCCGTACCTCGGCACCTGCGGCGAGCAGTTCGTCGACGATGTGCGACCCGATGAAGCCGGCCCCGCCGGTGACCAGGGCCCGCATCTACCGGGCCGCGGCGAGGGGCAGGCGGATGGTGAACCGGCACCCCTGGCCCTCGTTCTGGACGCTGATCTCGCCGTGGTGGGCCTCGACCAGTCCCCGGGCGACGGCCAGGCCGAGGCCGGCGCCGCCGTCGCCGGGCGTACGGGCCGCGTCGCCCCGGTACGCCAGCTCGAACACGCGAGGCAGGTCGGGGGCAGGGATGCCCCCGCAGCCGTCACGCACCGACACCAGGGCGGCCTGGCTGTCGTCGGTGAGTGCGGCTTCGACCCAGACGGTGCCGCCCCGAGGTGTGTGGCGGATGGCGTTGTCGAGCAGGTTGCGGACCACCCGGGCCATCTCGGGGATCGACAGTTCCACGACCGGCGTCGGGGACGCGACCTCGCCCCGCAGGTCCACGCCCTTGGTGGTTGCGGCGATGGACACGCCAGCCACGGCGTCGGAGATCAGCTCGTCGAGGGAGATCTGCTCGAGGTCGAGGTTGAGGGCGCCGGCCTGGATCCGCGACAGCTCGAAGAGGTCGTCGACCAGCCCGGCCAGGCGGTCGGTCTCCCGGCCCATGGTCCGGTAGTAGCGGGCGACGGTCTCGGCGTCGTCGACCACACCGTCCTCCAGGGCTTCGACCATGGCCCGGATGCCCGAGAGCGGCGTGCGCAGGTCGTGCGACACCCACGCCACGAGCTGGCGCCGGCTGTCCTCGGCGGCCGCGGCCTGGGCCCGGGTCTCGGCCAGCCGGGTGAGCGCGGCGTCGAGCTCGCCGGCGAGACGGACAAGCTCGCTCGGCCCTCCCGCCCGGGGCGCCGCAACACGGACCGCACCGTCCTCGCCGATGCGCTGGGCCAGGTCACCCAGGCTCTGGCTAGCCACCGCCACCCGCTCGCCCAGGCTCAGGGCGATGACCAGGCCGACCGTGCCGGCCGCCGCCATAACGACCAGGAGGGCCCGCCGGTCGTGGGCGGAGAGGAACATGGTGGCCGCCGTCCCCAGGAGGGCCACAGTGACCGCCAGCACCGGGGCAAGGGCGGCGATGCCGGCCTGCACGGCCAGCCGGGCGTTGCGCAGGACCCGCAGCAGCACGGCGGCGACCACTGCGGCGACCGCGGCGGAACCGAGGGCCCAGCTCAGCAGGGCGACAGTGTCACCGGCGCCCATGCTGGCGTCGGCCGCCAGGGCGGCGGCCACGCCCACACCCACGACTACGACCGCGCCGAGCGACAACCGCCGGCGGCCCCCGCTCACGGCTCGAACCGGTAGCCGACGCCCCACACCGTGCACACGTGACGGGGGTCGGCCGGGTCGGCCTCGACCTTCTCCCGGAGCCGGCGCACGTGGACGGTGACGGTGGACGTGTCGCCATAGGCAAAGCCCCACACCTGCTCCAGGAGCTGCTCGCGGCGGAACGCCCGCCGCGGGTGGCGCATGAGGTGGACGAGGAGGTCGAACTCGCGCGACGTCAAGGCCACCAGCTCCCCACCGCGACGGGCCTCGTGGGCGACGGTGTCGACCTCGAGCGCGCCAGCCCGCAGCATGGTGGGCTCCTCGGCGCTCGACGCCACCGAGCCGTTGGCCCGCCGCAGCACGGCCTTGACGCGCGCCGTCAGCTCACGGGGCGAGAAGGGCTTGGACACGTAGTCGTCGGCCCCGAGCTCGAGGCCGACGATACGGTCGGCTTCCTCACCCCGGGCCGTGAGCATGATCACCGGCACCGGCGCCGCAGCCCGCAAGCGCCGGCACACCTCGAAGCCGTCGAGCGACGGGATCATCAGGTCGAGCACCACCAGCTCGGGCGGGTCGGCCAGTGCCCGGTCGAGGGCGACGGCGCCGTCATAGGCCACCTCGACCACGAACCCCTCCCGCTCCAGGTACCGGGTCACGACTTCCGAGACGGTACGATCGTCCTCCACCACGAGGATCCGGGGCGGAGAGGCGGTGAGGGACACGGGTCGATTGTGCACCCTCCTCAGGCGCGGCGGCCGCGGCCACGGGAGAGTTCATCGAATCGTGAGCACTTCGGCCGTTCCTCGCAAGCCTCGCCGGGCAAGACTCCCCCCATGCCTCACGTCGTGATCCCCGTCCTCAACGAGGCGGGTGCGCTGCCGGCACTCCTGGCCGCCATGCCTCCTGGCTACACGGCGGTCGTCGTCGACAACGGCTCCACCGACGGCTCGGGCGGCATCGCCCGCCGGGCCGGCGCCGTCGTCGTCGACGAGCCCGAGCGTGGCTTCGGCGCCGCGTGCTGGGCCGGTCTGGTCGCGGCCGCGCCGGGCGACGGGGTCGTCTGCTTCATGGACGGCGACGGCTCGCTCGACCCCGCCGACCTGGTCCGGGTGGCCGCGCCGGTCCTGGCCGGCGCCAGCGACCTGGTGCTCGGCGCCCGCCGGCCCACGACCGCCGGCGCCTGGCCCGTCCACGCCCGGCTGGCCAACCGCTTCCTGGCCCGGGAGATCGGCCGGCGGACGGGTCTCCGCCTGGCCGACATCGGGCCGATGCGGGCCGCCCGGCGCGACGACCTCATTGCCCTCGGCATCACGGACCGGCGCTTCGGGTGGCCGCTGGAGATGGTCCTGCGCGCCGCGGCCGCCGGCTGGCGGATCGAGGAGCTGCCGGTGCCCTACGCCCCCCGCACCGGCCGGTCGAAGGTCACGGGCACGGTCGCGGGCACGGTCCGCGCCGTGCGCGACATGAGCCGGGTGCTGGCGGTGGCCCAGTGAGAAGCCGCCATGTCCTGGTGATGGCCAAGGCCCCAGTGGCGGGCCGGGTCAAGACCCGCCTGTGCCCGCCCTGCACGCCGGCCGAGGCCGCGGCGCTGGCCGAGGCCGCCCTGGCCGACACCCTCGACGCGGTGGCCGCGTGCGGCGCCGGCCGGCGCATCGTCGCCCTCGACGGGGCGCCGGGACCCTGGCTCCCGCCCGGATTCGAGGTCGTCCCCCAGGTCGGCGGCCCGTTCGACCGCCGGCTGGCCGCAGCGTGGGCCGCGGCCGGCGGCCCCGGAGTGCAGATCGGCATGGACACGCCCCAGGTCACCGCCGGGCTGCTCAACGACGCTCTCGCCAGCCTCGACAGCGGCGGGGCGGCACTGGGCCTGGCCGCCGACGGGGGCTGGTGGGCCATCGCCCTCCCCGCCGCCGACGAGCGGGTCTTCGCCGGCATCCCCATGAGCACAGCCACCACGGGCGCGGCCCAGCTGGCCCGGCTGCGCCGGCTGGGCCACTCCGTCGCCCCGCTGCCCACCCTCGTCGATCTCGACACCATCGCCGACCTCCCGGCGGTCACGGCGTCGGGCACGGCCGTCCGCACCGCTGCGCTGGGCCGAACACTTGGTGTGCTTCCCGTCGGGGCCGGCGCCTGATGCCCGTGCTCACCGCCACCGTCCGCCGGGCACCGGCGCGCACCGACCACCCCGCCGGCCAGGCGTCGGTGGTCCTGCGAGCCGACACCGGCGAAGCCCTCGAGATGGACCTCGGCCGCTGGCACGACCCGGCCACGGCGGAGGAGCAGGAGCTGCTGGCCACCGTCGACGGCCCGGTCATCGACCTCGGCTGCGGCCCGGGCCGGCTGGTGGCCAGCCTGGCCTCCCGTGGGGTGCCGTCGCTCGGGGTCGACTCGTCGCCCTCGGCCATCACCCTGGCCCGCATGCGGGGCGCCACCGTCCTCCAGCGTGACCTCTTCGGTCGCCTGCCGGGCGAAGGACGCTGGGGAGCAGCGCTCCTGTTCGACGGCAACGTCGGCATCGGCGGTGACCCGGCCCGGCTGCTGGCCCGGTGCCGGGCGCTCGTAGCCGACTACGGGCAGGTCCTCGCCGAGGTCCACGCGCCGGGGACGGGCTGGCGCCGGCTCACCGCCTGGTTCGAGCGCGACGGGGAGCGCAGCGAGCCGTTCGACTGGGCCGTCGTCGGCGCCGACGCCATCGCCGAGCTGGCCGGGCCCGCCGGCCTCGACCTCGTCGACCTGGGCGCCACACCCTCCGGACGATGGTTCGCCCGCCTGCAACCGGCATGAGCCTCAAGTTGCCCGCACCGGTGGAGCGGTTCACCACCGACTCCGACCAGCCCCTGCGCCAGGGGGCCTACCGCTCCGCCCTGCGTGACGAGCGGCTGGCCGCCATCCTCGGCTCGTCGCTGGGGATCCTCTTCTCGGTCTGCTTCGTCACCGGGCTGTACTCCCACCTGCAACAGCACCCGCTGTCGTGGCTGCCCATACCCGCCCGTCCCGCCGGCCTCTACCGGCTGAGCCAGGGCGTGCACGTGGTCAGCGGCATCGCCTCGGTGCCGGTGCTCATCGCCAAGCTGTGGCTGGTCTGGCCCCGGTTCGTGTCGTTCCCGGTCGCCAAGCGGGCCAGCCAGGTCGTGGAGCGCATCGGCCTGTTCCCGCTGGTGGCGGGCGGGATCTTCATGACGTTCTCGGGCGTGGCCAACATCGCCCAGTGGTACCCGTGGCGGTTCTCCTTCACCGCCTCGCACTACTGGATGGCGTGGGTCACCATGGGCTCGATCGTCGCCCATCTCGGCGCCAAGTGGGCCATCGCCCGGCGGGCCCTGACCCGGCCGTCGCGACGGCCGGCACTGGCCGACGCCGACCCCGTGCTGGGCACGACGGCCGAGGTCGCCGGCGACGGGCTCTCCCGCCGCGGCCTGCTCGTGACGGTGGGGGCGGCGTCGGGCCTGCTGACCCTCACCACGATCGGCCAGACCATCCGCCCGCTCCGCCGGCTCGGGCTGCTGGCCCCCCGCGACCCGGCCACCGGCCCGCAGGGCCGGCCCGTCAACCGAGGAGCGGCCAACGCCGGCGTCGTCGACCTGGCCAACTCGGCGGCCTACCGGCTAGAGGTCTCCGGGCGGGTGGCCCGCCCTCTTTCGCTGACCCTCGACCAGCTCTGGGCCATACCCACGCACACCACGGAGCTGCCTATCGCCTGTGTAGAGGGTTGGAGCTACTCGGCCCGCTGGAGCGGCGTACGGGTCCGCGACCTGCTGGCCATGGCCGGCGCCGAGCCCGACCGCACGGTCCTCCTCGAATCGCTGGAGCCCCGCGGCGCCTACCGCACGTCCACACTGAACGCCGGCCAGGCCGCGGACCGTGACACGTTGCTGGCCACCGAGCTCGACGGCGAGCCCCTGGCCCTCGACCACGGCTTTCCCTGCCGCCTGATCGCCCCGAACCGGCCCGGCGTCCTGCAGACCAAGTGGGTCACCAAGGTCGTCGTGCTGTGAGCGAGCCCGGGCCCTCGGGCCGTCTCTTCTGGGCCTCGGCCGCCGCCGGCTGGGCGGTGATCGCCTGGGGCCTCCGGGGCATCCTCCAGCACAGCCTCGACACCCGACCGGCCAACCTGGCCAAGTTCGTGGTCGGCGGGGCGCTGCTGCACGACCTCTTCGTGGCCCCGCTGGTCATCGTGGCCGGCGTGGCGCTGGCCCGGGCGGTGCCGGGCCGAGCGAGGGCCGTCGTCCAGGGCGCCCTGGCTATCAGCGGCATGGTCGCCCTCTTCTCCTACCCGTTGGTGCGGGCCTACGGCCTGGCCGCCCACAACCCCACCTCACTCCCCCACAACTACACGGCCAACCTGCTGATCGTCCTCGGCATCGTGTGGGCGGTGGCCGCCGGCCTCATCATCACCCGCCTCCGCTCACCGGCCTGAGGAGGCCGCCGGCAACGGGCGCCGAGCAGCCAGGACGGCCCGGACCAGGTTGTCGGGCCGGGCCATGACCTCCGGTCGGACCTGAAGGTTGAGCACCCGCAGGAACAGGCCATGAAGGTCGGCGTCACGCAATGTGGCCTTGGTGTACAGCGCGTTGAGCCGGTGCGTGGCCCACAGGCCAGGCGGCCGGTCGCCGGTCACATGCGGGAGCCGGAAGTCGGCCGACGTGGACAGTTTCCACACCGAGTTGACCACCGGCCGCAGCCGGCGGAAGTAGCGCGTCGCCGGTTCGTGGGGCGACGCTCCTGAGGCCAGGTAGTCGCCCAGCGTGGCCGACTGGAGCGCGGCCGAGGTCATACCCTGGCCATAGATCGGGTCGAATGAGGCGACCGAGTCGCCGAGCGCCAGGAAGCCGCCGGGGAGCTGCCGGCACCGGTCGAACTCGCGGCGCATGCTCGTCGGGTAACGGAACGTGATGACGTCGCCGATGGCGTCGTCGCGATCGGCGAACTGGTGCAGGGCCACGCACGGGTCGGCGGCGAGACGGGCGCCGTAGTCGGCCGGGTCGGAGCTTGGCCGATCGTGGTGGTAGCCACCGATCGTCACGAGCCAACGACCGCCCTCGACCGGGAACGCGGCCACACCCCGGGCCCGGTCCAGGTTCTCGTCGATGGACATGATGGCCCGCCCGTCGCCGAGCCGCTCGGCCGGCGACCGGGCGAAGAACCGGGACGCGTACCCGAGCTCGACCTGCACCGACCGTCGGGGTGGCGCGTCGAACCCTATGGCGGCCAGCCAGTCGTCGATGCGGGACGACCGGCCGGTGCAGTCGACCACGACATCGCCGCCGAGGTGTGCCTCGTCGGCGGCGCCGGACAATGTGACACCGTCGACGCGGCCGGCGGTGGCGGTCAGCCCTTCGGCCCGCCCGTGCAGGGCCCGCACACCTGGCAACGCCATGACCCGCCGGCGCAGGTGGGCCTCGAGGAACGGCCTGGTGCAGGCCACCCCGGTCCCGACCGGCGAGGGAGGCTTGGCCACGCCGTCGATGTACCAGCGCAGGTCGGTCCCCGGGTCGGCGACCTCGGCCCCGTCGTCGTACAGCTCCTGGGTGATCCCGGGGAACTGCGCTTCGAAGTACATCAGGCCCCGGACCAGCAGCCCGTGGACCTGGTGGCCCTGCGGGACGCCGCGCCGCGGGGCCACCCCGGCGCCGGCGAGGTCGTCGCGCTCGACGATGACCACCTCGGAGGCGTGATCGGCCATGACCCTGGCCGCCAGCAGCCCGGCCACGCTGCCCCCCAAGACCACAGCGCGGTCCATCATGTCGCCCAAGCTAACGGAGGCGGGCGCGCCGCCGGGCCGGCACCTCGGGGGATCCCGAAGTGCCGGCCCGGCGGCAGTAAGAACTAGCTGGCTGACGAGGCCGCCACCAGGCGGACGACCCCGAGGGGGAGACCCTCGGTGAAGGCCGTGACACCGAACGTGGCGTTCAGGGCGGCGGCGCCGGGGCCGGTGAGCTTGGCGACGGTGCCTTGCAGGACCACGTTGGAGCCCTCCATGCTGACCTTGACGGCGGTACCGTCAAGGGAGAGCAGCGGGATGCCCGACTTGCCACCTGAGGAGGCAGTCAGGACCGAGTTGCCCGGGTCCACCACGAAGTCCGAGACCGTGATCGAGGTGTCACCCTTGCTGAACTTCAGGCCGCTGGCCTCGTGCAGCACGGTGCCGGCGATGTAGCCGGGCTTGTAGCCGAGGTCGGAGTGGATGGCCGCGAAGCCGCCGGTGATGGGGAAGGACACCGTCGACGTGGCGCCGTCGAAGGTGGCCGAGCCGGTCGGGGCGACCGACACGCCGAGGGACTGCAGGGCCTTGGCCGTGCCGGCGTCGAGGGTGACGTTGGTGGCATTGCCGTCCAGGCGAGAGATGCGGGCCGTCTTGTCGGCAACCGCGTCATAGGTCGTCGGGGTGCCCTTGGCCACCAGGTGGACGGTGCCCAGGGGGATGCCGGCCTTGAGCGCGGTGACGTTGAACGCCTTGTTCAGGGCGCCGGCGGCGGTGTCGGTCAGCTTGGCGACCGTGCCGTCGAGGACGACGTTGCCGGCACCGTCGGTCCCGACCTTGACGTTGGTGCCGTCCAGAGTGAGCAGCGGGACCTTCGGGGCGCCGCCGACAGTGCCGTACAGCATCGAGTTCCCGGGGTCGACCACGAAGTCGGACAGCTCGACCTTGGTGGCGCCGGCACTGAGGCTGAAGCCGCTGCCCTTGTGGGCGATCGACCCCTGGATGTAGCCGGGCTTGGCCGCCGGGTCACTGTGGATCTCGGCGTAGCCCGAAGTGATCGGGAAGGTGATGGTCGAGGTCGGGCCGTCGAAGGTGGCCGAGCCGATGGGGGCCAGCGCCACACCGAGCGACTTGAGCGCCTCCGCCGTGCCGGCGTCGATCTTTACCGATGTGCCGGCGCCGGAGAGGCTCGGGATAGCGGTGACTTTGTCGCCCGCGGCCGTGCCCTGGGCTGGGCCAGACGCCTTGGAAGTGGATGACGTGCTGTCTCCGCAGGCTGCACCGGCCAGAGCGAGCGCTCCGACGAGCGCGGCAATCGAGGCCTTCGTTTTGATCGACATCGTTCTCTCTTCCTTCCGCTCATCGGCGAAATGGTGGGCCGGGGTTCTTGGGTTCCCGTTGTCAAGATCTACGGATCACGCCCGGCCCGCGTATGAGCGAACGGCAAAGAAATAGACATCCCGCCCAAACCGAGGCGGTGGGGGTTAGGGCTGGGCGACCTCGGCGCGCCGGTCATCCGCCGCGTCCGGTCTGCCTGGCCCCGGGTGCTCGGTGAGCTCGATCTCGACCCGGGCCCCGTCTTCGCGGAAGAACCGGACCACGGCCCGGCTGGCAGCCCACAGGTGGGCCAACCGAGGGGCGACGTGGTGCGGGTGCCCGGTGCCGGACTCCAACCCGACGTCGAGGCTCACCAAGCGGCTGTTGTCGGGGCCGGTGGGGTCGAGCAGCTCACCGATGGTCACGCCGAGGGTGACCGCCAACCCGAACAGCTCGTCGATCGTGACGTTCCGGGTCCGCCCTTCGACCGCGCTCACGGTCGAACGGCCCCAGCCGTGGCTCAGGTCGTTCATGCGGGCCGCTAGCTGGTCCTGGGTCATCAGGCGGAGCATGCGGTAGGCCCGCAGGTTCTCGGCCAAGGCATCGGAGGGGCGGACGGGGCCGACGAGCGGGCCGCCGGCGTCCTTCACGTACGGGCCCCGGCTTGTCGGCCGGCGGGTCGAAACTTCGATACGGGCATTCGCCTGCGAGGCAGTCGTCGTGTGAGATCCGGGGCCGTCCACGTTTCGAAAAGGTCCTCCTGCTACGGGTCACGTTGCTGTGGTCGCCCAGCACTGGGCTTCCAGTCAGGTTCACCCCCGCCGCAAGACGGTGACAGGCCGTCGGGCAGCAGGAGTGTATCGACATCACCGATCCCGGATCGGCATTTCACTCGTTCTTCCTTCGGTCCTGGGTGTTTTCATCGTCTTTTCATCTGCGCGGGCTACAACACCCCGAGAGCCAGGGCTCGACAAGGAGAGACGCATGACGAAACGCAACGTGTTCACCGCGTTGGCCGCGGCAGCGATGGTGCTGGGGCTGCTCGGCACGGCCGGGCCCTCGGGGGCCCAGGTCACCCCGGAGGTGGCCTTCACCTTCACCCCCACCTCGGGGCCGGCAGGGACCAAGATCGCCTTCTCGGGCACCGGCTGCCCCCATGACGCGGCCAAGACCCTCGACGGGCTGGTGTTCCTGACCCAGGGCAGCGCCAACCCCATCGGCTCCACCGAGTTCGTCTCCAACGCCTCGGGCCAGTTCAGCCCGCTGCTGGACACCACCGGGCTGGCGCCGGGCCAGTACACGACCTTCGCCGTGTGCGCCAACACCTCCAAGGGCGGCCCGGGCAGCCCCTTCACCGTCACCGTGCCCGTCATCCCCGGCTCGAGCTACTTCCCCCTCAGCCCGGCCCGCGTCCTCGACACCCGCAACGGCACCGGCACCGGCGGGGCGGTCAACCCCCTGGGCTCGGGCGGGTCCATCGACGTCAAGGTCATCGACGTGGGCGGGGTCCCCGCCGGCGGGGTCACCGCCGTGGCCCTCAACGTGGTGGCCACCGACGCCCAGGGCCCGCCCAGCTACCTGACGGTGTGGCCCACCGGCGGGGTGCGGCCCCTGGCCTCGAACCTGAACTTCGTGCCCGGGGTCTCGGTGCCCAACCTGGTCATCGCCCGGGTCGGCACCGACGGCAAGGTCTCCATCTACAACAACCTGGGCACGGTCAACGTGGCCGCCGACGTGCAGGGCTACTTCGCCGGTGACACCACCGGGTCCACCTACGTCCCCCTGTCGCCGGCCCGGGTGCTCGACACCCGCAACGGCACCGGCGGCACCTCCACGCCGGTCGGGCCGGGCGGGACCATCGAGCTCAAGGTCACCGACGCCGGCGGGGTGCCCGCCGCCGGCGGCAGCGCCGTGGCCCTCAACGTCACCGCCACCAACGTGAGCGGGGCCGAGAGCTACCTCACGGTGTGGCCCTCGGGGTCGTCGCGCCCGGTGGCGTCGAACCTGAACTTCATCGGGGGCCAGACCGTGCCCAACCTGGTCATCGCCCGGGTGGGCGACGGGGGCAAGGTGTCGATCTTCAACAACCTGGGCAACGTCGACGTGGTGGCCGACACCCAGGGCTACTTCGCCGCCCCCGTGGCGGTGGGCAACCCCCTGCCCGGCTCGGTGTACTTCCCGGCCTCGCCGGCGCGCATCCTCGACACCCGTGACGGCACCGGGGTGCCGGGCGGGGCCATGGGCCAGCTGGGCACGGCCGGCGTCATCGACGTGCAGGTCACCGGGGCCGGCGGGGTGCCGGCCAACGCCACCGCCGTGGCCCTCAACGTCACCGCCGCGGACTCCCCCGGCCCCGACAGCTACCTCACCGTCTACCCCACCGGCACCACCCGGCCCCTGGCCTCGAACCTCAACTTCGTGGCCGGCCAGACCGTGCCCAACCTGGTCATCGCCCGCATCGGCGCCGGCGGCAAGGTGACCATCTACAACAACCTCGGCTCCACCGTGGTGGTGGCCGACGTGCAGGGCTGGTTCACCAACTGACGCGGTGAGGGTTGGGTGCCCGGGCCGTCCCGGGCACCCAACCCTCGGCCGGTTCCAGGCCGGCGCGCTCCCCGGTCTTGGCCGGCCCTAGAACTTGGGCCGCTTCACCTCTTCGGCCGTCGGCTCGTGGCCGCGGCCGTCACCGTCGATCACGAACTGCCCCGGCAACTGACCATTCCCATGGAGCTGGGCCAGGGTCAGCAGCGCGGCGGGGTACCCGTCCGGGGTAGTGCGGGCGCTGATGAAGGGGCCATCGGCGACGGCCATGTACGGCGTGCCGTCCTTGGACAGGAAGCCGCCGGCGGGCCCCGTGTACTGCTTGATCATCTGCTCGAGGGTGACCACGGCCGAGCCGTAGTTCGGCCCGTACTGGCCCTCGGCTATCACGTCGGCGGTGAAGTCGGTGTAGTCGTCCTGCTCGGAGTGACCGGTGACCAGCCGGCCCGAGACGAGCGGCACATCCGTCTCGGGATCGGTGGCCTGGATCAGCACGGCGACCCCGTAACAGATCGCGGCAACCGGACGCTTCAGCTCGGTCATGACCTGGATCAGCGGGCGGACCGAGGTGTTCCCCCCGAGGTCCATGTACGCGCCGGCGCCGCCGACGATGAACACGGCGGCGTACTCGGTGACTTCCCGCAGGCCTTCGGCCAGCTTCTGGCGGAACGCCTCGCGCGACTCCTCCCCGTCGTGCGGACGGGGCGTGGGCGGCAGCCACTCACCGAGGCTCCGGGGGGCGTTCAGGCGCCGGCCATCCTCGCTGGTGCCATCGTTGTACAGCTCACCGAGGCCTGCCTCGGCGGCGGAGACCTGCGTGGCGTTCCAGGCTTGGTCCTTGAAGGTCGTGTCCACGCTCACCGGGTAGACGAACGGACGGTTGCCGCGCGGGGTGACGTAGTCAACCTCGTAGCCGGCGGCCCGGAACACCCGGTCGGGCAGGGTCAGCTCGGAGCTCCAGTACCCGTGCTCGGGGATGACCGCCAGGATCTTGCCCGGTGCCGACGGGATGTCCACCGTCACGCCGGTGAACCGTTCGATCTCGCTGACGAGGAACGCCATGTCGAACGTGCCGTCGACCATCCGCTGGGCGATCTCCCCCACCGGAGCGTTCTCCGTGAACTGCATCTTGGGGAAGGCCACCGCCCGGGCATGGCTCTCGGCGATCCGCTCGGCCACCTCGGCCGGGGTGCCCTGAAGTTCGGGTGCCTGTTCCATCGCGTCCTCCTCGAGGGTTTCCACGGCGAGCCTACGAACCCCACCACCGCGGGCCGGAGCTACCTGGTCCTGGGTGGTGCCCGAGAGGCCGCCGGGTTCCCGACGATCGTAGAACAGGATCCGCTGTTCGATCAGCTCCTCCGGGAGCATCGAAGACCGGGGCCCGTCTGCATTGAGGTCTTGCCGGCGCCCCCAACGGGATTCGAACCCGTGCTGCCGCCTTGAAAGCCTGAGACAGGCAATATCACCACGAACCACCTCGTGCGTTTGTGCAGGTCAAACGGGGTAAGCATATCCGCTGCGTCCGCCCCGTCCGCCTAGTATTGCCGAGTTGAGTGGCAAATGGAGTGGCAACATTCACAATCCACCGAAGTCGCCCCGGCCCCATTCGGCGTCGCCCCGCCGTTCATTGTAGGTCCGTGGGCGACGGCCGGCGCTGCGACGCTTCAGCGCGTGCGCTGTCCCGCCGTCCTGCTGGTGCCCCTCGACTGCGCTCACATCGGCACCGGGGCCGGCAGTCGCCCGGCGAGAGATGATTCGCAGCCGCCCCTGGCAGCGGCCGCCACGCCCGATCCGAGCGCGCGCTCGTCGTATGCGCCAGTAGGGAAGCCACAACAGGATGGTTCCGACGAATCGGCGAGGTCCGGATCGTCCTGGGCGCCCGGGGACGGTCAAGCATTATGGGGCGCCAGACTGCCGCACGGACGTTCGATTGCGAGCCCCAGGGTTCGTAAGCGGCACCTGTCACCGACCGGCACACTGTGGCTACCCCAAGACGGTCGGCGTGGCGGGTTCTGGGACGCGCGGTATGCGCGCCTGGGCCAGAGGTACCCGACCTTTCGCGATACGATATTGTGACGTGGAGATCT
>JAHFUR010000006.1 GCA_023264995.1 Acidimicrobiia bacterium
CCGACGACCACCACGACATCCTCGACCACCACCTCGACCACACTGCCGCCGACCACGCTTCCTCCGACCACCCTGCCGCCGACGACGACCACCTCGTCCACGACGACCACCGTGCCGCCGACCACGACCACCACCGCGCCGACGACCACGACCTCCACGTCCACCACCTCGACCTCGGCACCCACGACGACGACGTCACCCACCACGACCACCTCGACCACGGCACCGCCGACCACGACGACGGCCCCGACAACGACGACGACGACCACGACGGTCCCGCCCACAACGACAACGTCCACGGTCCCGCCCACGACCACGACGTCCACGTCGACCTCGACCTCGACCTCGACCTCCAGCACGGTCCCGCCGACGACCACCACCACGTTCCCTCCCGACGACACCGAGCCGCCGCCCACGGTCGAGCCACCGCCGGTGACCACCACCTCGACCTCGACCTCCACGACGGCACCGTCCACCACCGTCCCGCCGGCGACGACCACGGCCGTCCCGCCGCCCACCACGGTCCCGCCGACCACCGCGCCGGCGCCGACCACGACGACCATCCCGGTCACCCCACCGGTGGGCACGACCGTGCCGGGCCCGACCACGGCCACCACCACCGCACCCGCCGACACTTCGGCGCCGGCTACCTCGGTCGCCGGCCCGCCGCCGACGACGGCCGCACCGGCCACCTCGGCGCCTCCGACCTCGGCCCCGACCACGGTCCCGTCGACAACGGTGCCCGCCCCGCCGGCCACGGTCGACGCCCGCAACCCCAAGGGAGACCGGTCCGGGCCACCGGGCGTCGGCCTCGACGTGTCGGGCACGGGGTACCTCGGGTGCCGCAACGTCTACGTGTTCTTCGACGGCACGCGGGTCGGTACCCTCCAGCCCGATGCCAGCGGTGCCATCACCGGCGGCGGCCTGTCAGTCCCGGGCGACAGTGCACCGGGCCAGCACGTCGTCACCACGTCGTGCGCGCCGTCGGGCGACGCCGTACGGGCCACGGCAAGCTTCCTCGTGACCGACGCGGCCGTGCACCGGAGCGCGTTCGTGACCGCCCTCCCCGAGCCCGACCAGATCTCCTTCAACGCCCGGGCTCTGGCCACCAGCGCCATCGCTGCCGTCGCGTTCATCCTGCTGTTCGCCTTCCCCTACGAGCTGTTCAACTCGACGGTGGAGGAGAACTACGACGAGATCCGCCACTGGTTCCGGCTCCCGGCCCGCGCCGTGGCGGCGACTGCCCATGGCCGGCGCCGCACGGTCGGCTTCTTCGTGCTCAACCTCCTCGCGGCCATCGCATGCGGGTTCCTGAGCCCCGACTTCGGGTGGAACCGCAACAGCGGTGTCCTCCTCGTCGGCATGTTCGCCGCGCTGCTCGTGATGTCGGTGGTGTTCAGCCTGCCGGCCAGCATCGCCATCTACCGGCGTTTCGGAGAGCGGGGCACGCTCAACTTCCTGCCCGGGAGCCTGCTGGTGTCGATCGTCATGGTCGTCATCTCCCGGGCGCTCGATTTCCGGCCCGGGTACTTCTACGGGGCGATGGCCGGCCTGGCCTTCACCAGCGCGCTCTCGGAGGACTCGGTCGGCCGGGTGACCGCGGCCAACTGGGCGTTCAGCCTGATCGTCAGCATCGGGGCCTTCCTGGCCCGGGCGCCAGTGGCCGACGCTGCGGCCCAGCCCGGGGCGAGCGTCTGGTGGATCGGCCTCGAGGCCTGTCTCGTGCTGATCTTCCTCTGGGGCATCGAGAGCCTGGCCGTCGCCATGCTGCCCATGCGGTTCCTCGACGGCAAGAAGGTCATCACGTGGAACCGGGTGGCGTGGTCGGTGCTCTTCTTCCTTGGCGTCTTCGCCACCGTCCACGTGCTGTTCTCGCCGAACAGCGGGTACGTCGGCCAGACGGCCGCCGGCGTGCGCATCGCCGTCGCCGTCCTGTTCCTGGTCTTCGGGGCCATCTCGGTCGGCCTGTGGGCGTACTTCCGGTACCGTCCGCAACGATGGGCGCCGCCGCCGGCCTGACAGCCGCTGCGGTGGTGAAAACCCCACTTCCAGAAGAGGCCGGCCAGCACCCTTTCGACGCGGTGCCCCGCCGGTGTCAACTATCCCTGGTTGCGGCGGCGACCACGACGTTGCAGGGCGACGGGAGGTGGGGCGGCGGCCTCCTTACCGGCGGACCCGGCGCCCTGCAACGTCGATCACCGTCGCCGGCCCCGGCGCTCGGGGGATGGACCTAACCTCGCGCCCATCGTGGCCCCCGTCCAGCAGCCGCCGAGCCGGGCCCGCATGCTCGGGCGGAGCCTGCTGAAGCGGTGCCCGCGCTGCGGGCACGGCGGCCTGTTCACCCGCTGGTTCCAGATGGCCGAGAGGTGCCCGGGGTGCGGGCACGTCTTCGAGCGGGAGGAGGGGTTTTTCCTCGGCGCCTACGTGATCAACCTGGCCATCGCCCAAGGGCTGGTGATCCTCCTGGCCATCGTGCCGCTCATCGTGCGACTGGCCAGCAACCCCGACGCCGCCATCTACCCGTTCGTGGTCGGCGGGTTGGTGGGGGCGGTGGTCGGGCCGGTGCTCCTGTACCCGTGGTCAAAGACCATCTGGACCGCGTTCGACCTGATGCTGCGGCCGGCGTCGGCCCCGGAGCCCACCGACCGGACCTGACCGGGAGGGCCGAGATTTTGCCCTTCAGTCCCGGCATGAATGGCCGACAGTATGGGTGTGGGCGCCGCCCTCCCGGTTCCGCCGGCTGGGAGTGGTGGCGCCCCGTCGTGGCTCGCTACCGCCGGTGCTTCTTGCCGTTGGCCTTGAGGTAATGGCCGTCGACCATGTTCAGCTCGACCCCGTTGTCGAAGCGGACCCGGTAGCGGATCCACGTCAGGCCGGCGACCATCACGATCACACCCCCGGTGCCTTCGGGCACCCCCGGCCGGTCCTCGGCCGCCACCACCCTGTCCTTGCGCGCGAACTCGGTGTCGGCCATGACGCTGACCGTAGCTGGGAACAGGCGGCGGGTGCCCGCTGTTCTAGGTCTCACTATGGAAACTCTCCGCCCGAACGGCGCCGGCTCGAACGGCGCCAGCACGACCGCACTGCCCCTGCTGCCCCTCGCCACCGGCGTGGTGCTCCCGGGCATGGTGGTGACGATGGCCATCGAGAGCGACGAGGCCAAGGCCGCCATCGAGGCCACCGAGTCCTCCGTCGGCCGCGTCTTCCTCGTCCCCCGCCTCGACGACCGCTACGCCCGGGTGGGCACGGTCGCCAAGGTCGAGGACTCGGGCGAGCTGCCCAGCGGCCTCCGGGCCGTGGTCGTGCGCGGGCTGCACCGGGCGCTCGTCGGCACCGGCGTGCCGGCGCCGACCGGTTCGGCGCTGTGGGTGCAGGCGCAGCCGGTGCCCAGCGACATCGAGCCGACGGCCCACGCCCGGGAGCTGGCCCGCGAGTACCGCGCCGTGATCGAGAACATCCTCGACTACCGCGGCGCCGGCGGCCTGGCCGAGGCCCTGCGGGGCATCTCCGACCCCGGCGCCATGGCCGACACCGCCGGCTACTCGCCCGACCTCTCCTTCGAGCAGAAGGTGGAGGTGCTGGAGACCGTCGACGTCGACGAGCGCCTGGCCAAGGTCCTGGCCTGGGCCCGCGACACGCTGGCAGACCTGACGCTGAAGGAGCGCATCCAGTCCGACGTGGCCGACGGCATGGAGAAGAACCAGCGGGAGTTCCTGTTGCGCCAGCAGCTGGCCGCCATCCGCAAGGAGCTGGGCGAGGACGGTGACGGCGAGGGCGTCGTCGCCGAGTACCGGGCCAAGCTGGACAGCCTGCCCGCCACGGTGCGCGCCGCCGTCGAGCGCGAGCTCGACAAGTTCGAGCGCACCAGTGAGCAGAGCCCCGAGCACGGCTGGATCCGTACGTGGCTCGACACCGTCTTCGAGATCCCGTGGGGCAAGAAGTCCGACGACAGCCTGGACGTGACCGAGGCCCGCGCCATCCTCGACGCCGACCACACCGGCCTCGACGACGTGAAGGACCGCATCATCGAGTACCTGGCCGTGCGCAAGCTGCGGGCCGAGCGGGGCCTGTCGCCGGTGAGCGGGCGGGGCGCCGGCGCCATCATCGCCCTGGTCGGGCCTCCGGGCGTGGGCAAGACGTCGTTGGGCGAGTCGGTGGCCCGGGCCCTGGGCCGCTCCTTCGCCCGGGTGTCCCTGGGCGGCGTGCGCGACGAGGCCGAGATCCGCGGCCACCGGCGCACCTACGTCGGCGCCCAGGCCGGCCGCATCGTCCGCGCCCTGCGCGAGGCCGGCACCATGAACCCCGTCTTCATGCTCGACGAGGTCGACAAGCTGGGCAGCGACTGGCGGGGTGACCCCTCGTCCGCCCTGCTGGAGGTGCTCGACCCGGCCCAGAACCACACGTTCAAGGACCACTACCTGGAGGTCGACCTCGACCTGTCCGACGTGCTGTTCATCGCCACCGCCAACGTCTTCGACACCATCCCCGGGCCCCTGCTCGACCGCATGGAGATCATCGCCCTCGACGGCTACACCGAGGACGAGAAGGTCGGCATCGCCCGCGACCACCTGCTGGCCCGCCAGTTGGAGCGCAACGGGCTGTCCCCGGACGAGGCGTCGGTCACCGACGACGCCTTGCGCCTGGTCGTCACCGACTACACCCGTGAGGCCGGCGTCCGCAGCCTCGAACGGGAGCTGGGCAAGGTGCTGCGCAAGGTGGCGACCCGGCTGGCGTCGGGCGACGTGGTCGCGCCGGTGGTGGTCGATCGTGACGACGTGCGGACCTACCTGGGCCGGCCCAAGTACTTCTTCGAGGCCGCCGACCGCACCGCCGTCCCGGGTGTCGCCACCGGCCTGGCTGTCACCGGGATGGGTGGCGACGTGCTGTTCATCGAGGCCACCGCCCTCCCCGCCGCCGCCGGCCTGCCGGCGCTGACCCTCACCGGCCAGCTCGGCGACGTCATGAAGGAGTCGGCCGAGATCGCCCTCTCCTACGTGCGAGGCCACCTGCCCGTCGACCCGAACACCCGCTACCACCTGCACGTTCCCGCCGGCGCCGTGCCCAAGGACGGCCCTTCGGCCGGCGTGACCATGGTGACCGCCCTGGCCAGCCTGCTCTCGGGCCGGCCGGTGCGGGCCAACGTGGGCATGACCGGCGAGGTCACCCTCCAGGGCCGGGTCCTGCCCATCGGCGGCGTGAAGCAGAAGGTGCTGGCTGCCGACCGGGCCGGCCTGACCACCGTCTTCCTGCCCGCCCGCAACGGCCCCGACCTCGACGACGTGCCCGAGGCCGTCCGCCAGCGCATGACGTTCCACCTGGTCGACGACGTCGCCGACCTGCTGGCGCTGGCCCTCGAGCCGGTCGTGGAGCACGCCGCCGCCGCCTGACCACGCATTTGGCTGCAGCTACGGGTCTCTAGGCACGTAGCTGCAGCCTGATCGATCGGGGCTACAGGAACCGCACGTCGTCCTCGGCGGTGGTGGTGTCGCCCTCGACCTGGTTGCAGGTCGGGCAGTACCAGCGCGCTTCCAGCGGGGTGCCGCAAGGGGTGTGGCGGAGGGGCTCGACCGAGTCGGGCGACTGGCCGGCGCCCCACTGGGCCAGGAGGCGGAGGGCGCCGGCCAACTCGGCGCCGGCGGCGGTGAGGTCGTAGACGAAGCGGGGCGGGCGCTCCGAGTAGGGGGAGGCGACGACCACACCGTGCTGTTCGAGGGTGCGCAGGCGCTGGCTGAGGACGTTGGGAGCGATACCGGCCACGTCGGCCTGCAGGTCGTTGAACCGGCGGGGCCCGTCGAGCAGGGCAGAGACGATGAGCAGGGCCCACCGGTCGCCGACGCGGGCCACCGCTTCCTCGAGCGGGGATCCCTCGGTGCCGGCCATGGCGGGAATTCTCCCACTCGGTTGGCATAGTGGGTTGCAGCTAGTAACTTGCAATTTACAAGTCACTGTTCGAGGAGGACGCAAATGGGTGTGCTGGAAGAGCTGGAGAGCGCCACGGTGGCCATCGCCGAGCGGGTCGGCCCCGCCGTCGTCGGCCTCGGGGCCGGATGGGGGCTGGGGTCAGGCGTGGTCGTGGCCGACGGCGTCGTGCTGACCAACGCCCACAACGTGTCCGACCCCGGGGTCACGCTGATCTTCGCCGACGGGCGCACGGTCGAGGGCCAGGTCTCGGGCCACGACATCGACGGTGACCTGGCCACCATCGCCGTCGACACCGCCGGCGTGACGCCGGTGGAGTGGGCCGACGGGCCGACCCGCCTGGGCGCCGCCGTGTTCGCCGTCGCCAACCCCGGCGGGCGGGGCCTGCGGGTCACCCTCGGCTCGGTGGCTGCCGTGGGCCGCACCTTCCGCGGCCCCCGGGGCCGGCGGGTCACGGGCACCATCGAGCACACCGCCCCCATGGTCAAGGGCTCCTCGGGCGGCCCGCTGCTCGACTCGGCCGGCAAGCTGGTCGGCCTCAACACCAACCGCCTGGGCGAGGGCTTCTACGCCGCCCTCCCGGCCGACGAGGACCTGCGCCGGCGGGTCGACGCCCTGAGCCGGGGCGAGTCGCCCGTACGCCCGCACCTGGGCGTGGGCCTGGTGCCGGGCCGGGCCGCCCGCCACATCCGCCGGGCCGCCGGCCTGCCCGACCGCGACGGCATCCTGATCCAGGAGGTCGAGGACGCCAGCCCGGCCGCCAACGCCGGCCTGCGCCGGGGCGACCTCATCGTCGCCGCCGGCGGTGCCCCCGTCACGTCCATCGACGACCTCTACCAGGCGGTCGACGGCCTGGGCGCCGGCGCGGCGCTGGCCCTCACCGTGGTCCGGGGCGCCGACGAGCTGGCCGTCAGCGTCACCTTCGCCGGCGGCGGGGCACGCGAGGAAGGTTCGGCCTGACCCCGTGATGGTCGACGACGAGGTCGACGTCCTCGACGCCTATTCGAGGGTGGTCATGGCGGTGGCCGACCGGCTCATCCCGTCGGTCGCCAGCCTGCGGGTAATGGTGAAGGTGATGGGTGGCCGCCAGCCCCAGGGGTCGGGGTCGGCGGTGGCCATCACCGCCGACGGGTTCCTGCTCACGTCGGCCCACGTCGTCGAGCGCTCCGCCGGCGGGGTGGCCACCTTCGCCGACGGCGCCGAGGCCGAGTTCGACGTGGTGGGTGCCGACCCCCTGTCGGACCTGGCCGTCATCCGCACCACCGCCGGCGCCCAGCTCACCACCGCCACCCTGGGCGACGCCGACCGGCTGCGGGTCGGCCAGCTCGTGGTCGCCATCGGCAACCCGCTGGGCTTCGCCGGCTCGGTGAGCGCCGGCGTGGTCAGTGCCCTGGGCCGGTCGTTCGCGGCCGCGGCCAGCCGCCACGGGCGCATGGTGGAGAACGTCATCCAGACCGACGCCGCCCTGCACCCCGGCAACTCGGGCGGGGCGCTGGCCAACGGCGCCGGCGAGGTGGTGGGGATCAACACCGCCGTGGTCGGCCCCGGCGTCGGCCAGGGGCTTGGCCTGGCCGTGCCCATCAACGCCACCACCCGGGGCATCATCTCGGCCCTCATGACCGAGGGCCGGGTCCACCGGGCCTACCTGGGCATCGCCGGCGGCTCGCGCCCCCTGCCGCCCAAGGCGGCCGCCGCCACCGGCCGCGAGCGGGGCATCGAGATCCTCACCGTCGTCGCCGGCAGCCCGGCGGCCGTCGCCGGCCTGCGGCCCGAGGATCTGCTGCTCGGTGTCGACGGGCAGCCCGTCGCCAACGTCGGCGACCTCCAGCGCCTCATGACCGGCGACCGCATCGGCCGCACCGTCGGCGTCGACGTCTTCCGCCGGGGCAAGGTCCAGTCGGTGCCGGTCGTACCGACCGAGCTGCCGGACTAACCCGTCACGTTTGGTCAATCGGTGGCGGCATAGCACCACCGATTGACCAAACGGTCAGGTGAAGGCCATGCAGACCACCGGTGGGCCGGCGGCGACGGTGGCCCACGACCCGCCGGCGTCGGCTGACAGGTAGACCCGGCCCGCGAAGGTACCGAGGGCGGCCAGGTCGCCGTCGGCGACGAGGCAGAACGTGTCGACATTGCCGGGGAACGTGCCCGGGAGGCCGATGGCCGTGCGGCGGAACGGGCCGCCGCCGTGGAGGGGCCGGCGGTAGACGGCCGCCCGGTGGCCCTCGGGGCCGGTGGACACCGAGAGGAGCACGGTGTCGCCGGCGACGGCAACGGCCCGGGCGTAGGTGGCGGCCAGGCCGTCGGCCACGACCGACCAGGTGTCGCCGGCGTCGGTGCTGACGGCCAACCCGCGGGCGCAGGCGGCCACGACGGTGCCGTCGGGGGCGACGACCACCTGGTGGACGTCGAGCTCGAGGTCGAGCGTGGGCGCCCAGGTCGCGCCACCGTCGAGTGAGCGCAGGACGCCGCCGACGTGGACGTTGGCGTAGAGGGTGCCGTCGGGCGCCGCGGCCAGCGAGCGGACATCGGCCGGGGCGCCCCACGGCGTGTACCAGGCGTCGCGGCCGGGCGCGGCGTCGAAGGAGGCGACACGGTTGCCGGCGGGTACGTGCACCAGGTGGCCCTCGACGGTACCGACCAGGGCGCCGCCGTCGACGGGCAGCACGCAGGTGCCGGCGTGCGGGCCGATGGCCTCGGCGACGAACCGCCCGTCGTGCCACACGCTGCGGCCTTCGACCACCGCCCACCCGCCGGCCACGGCGGTAACCCCCCGTCCGGCCAGCTCGGTGTGGCCGTCGTCGACGCGGTGCAGGCCGGCGGCGGTGCCGACGAGCAGGCTGCTCACCGACCGAGCTCCCAGATCAGGACCTCGGCGCCCGTGGTGGCGTCGGCCACCAGCGCCGGCGCCCCGGCCCCGGTGAGGCGGACGGCGTCGCCGGCCTCCAGCCGGCCGGCGCCGGCGAGGGTGAGCGCGCCCCGGGCCACGAACAGGTGGGCCATGCGGGCGTCGGGCACGGCCACCGTCTCGCCCGGCAGCAGGCGGCCGCCCCAGAGGACGGCGTCGCGCTGGCGGATCGAGATGGCCGCATCATGGCCTCGGCCGGAGGCGATGGGCACCAGCCCGCCGGCCCCCAGCTCACCGTTGATGTCGAGCTGCTCGTAGCCCGGGTCGACCCGCTCGGTGTCGGGGATGACCCACATCTGCACGAAGTGCACGTCGGCGTCGCCCCGGGGGTTCATCTCGGAGTGCCAGATGCCCCGGCCCGCGCTCATCCGTTGGGCCAGGCCGGGGTACAGCAGGCCCTTGTGGCCGGTCGAGTCCTTGTGCTCGAGCTCGCCGGCGAGGACCCAGGTGACGATCTCCATGTCCTGGTGGGGGTGGGTGGAGAAGCCGGTGCCGGCCCGCACGGTGTCGTCGTTGTTGACCAGGAGCAGGCCGTGGCCGGTGTTGGCCGGGTCGTAGTGGCGGGAGAAGCTGAACGAGTGGTGCGACTCCAGCCACGGCAACTGAGTGTGGAAGCGGTCTGCGGCCCGCCGGATGTCGAGCGTCGGTGAACTGGCCATTTCCCCCGGTAGGTTCGTGCGGGCTGTGATCGAGGTGGAAGCCCTCCGGAAATCCTACGGGAAGGTGCGCGCCCTCGAAGGCGTGGACCTCACCGTGCCCGAAGGGACCGTGCTGGGCCTGCTGGGGCCGAACGGGGCGGGCAAGACCACCATCGTGCGCATCCTGACCACCCTCCTCGAGCCCGACAGCGGCCGGGCCACGGTGGCCGGCCTCGACGTCGTGGATGACGCCCGCGCCCTGCGGGGCGTCATCGGGCTGGCCGGCCAGTTCGCCGCCGTCGACGAGACCCTGACCGGCCGCGAGAACCTGGTCCTGGTCGGGCGGCTCTACCACCTCGACCGGGCCGAGTCCCGGCGGCGGGCCGAGGAGGTGCTGGCCCGTTTCGACCTGCTCGACGCGGCCGACCGGCGGGTGGCCGGCTACTCGGGCGGCATGCGCCGGCGCCTCGACCTGGGCGCCAGCCTGGTGGGCCGGCCCCGGGTGCTGTTCCTCGACGAGCCGACCTCGGGCCTCGACCCCCGCAGCCGCATCGGGCTGTGGGAGCTCATCGGCCAGCTGGTCAAGGACGGCACGACCCTGCTGCTCACCACCCAGTACCTGGAGGAGGCCGACCGCCTGGCCGACTCGATCGCCGTCATCGACAACGGGCGGGTCATCGCCCAGGGGACGGCCGGCGAGCTCAAGGCCCGGGTGGGCGGCGAGCGCCTCGACGTGATGGTGGCGCCGGCGTCGGACGTGATGGCCGGGGCCGCCGCCCTGGCGCCGATGGCCGGCGGCGACCTGCACGTCGACCCGGCGGAGGGCCGCATCTCGCTGGCCCTGCCCGGCGGACCGCCGACCGTGGCCGAGGCCGTCCGCCGCCTCGACGCCGCCGGCGTGGCCATCGCCGACCTGTCGGTGCACCGACCGACCCTCGACGACGTGTTCCTGGCCCTCACCGGGCGGGTCTCCGAGGACGTGGGGTGACCGGCCCGGGAGGCCGGTCCAGCAGGACAGTCTGGTCACACACGTTCTCCGACGCCATGGTGATGACCCGGCGCAACCTGCTCCACTACGTGCGGGTGCCCAGCCTGGTCATCTTCTCCACCATCACGCCGGTGATGTTCGTCGTCCTGTTCGGGTTCGTGTTCGGGGGCGCCATCCCCATCCCCGGCATCAAGTACCTCGACTACCTGATGCCCGGCATCTTCGTGCAGACGGTGGCCTTCGGGTCGATCCAGACGGGGATCGGCCTGGCCGAGGACCAGCAGCGGGGGATCATCGACCGCCTCCGCTCACTGCCCATGGCCCGCTCCGCCGTGCTGGCTGGTCGCACGCTGTCGGACTGCTTGCGCAACCTGCTCGTGGTCGTGCTCATGACCGTCGTCGGCCTGCTGATCGGGTTCCGGTTCCACGCCCGCCCGTCGGCCATCCTCGGCGGGCTGGCCCTGGTGGTGCTCTTCGCCTTCGCCTTCTCGTTCATCTCCGCCGCCATCGGGCTGTCGCTCGACACCGTCGAGGCGGCCCAGTCGGCCGGGTTCGTCTGGGTCTTCCCGTTGACGTTCGCCAGCTCGGCGTTCGTGCCCGTGCTCACCATGCCCGGCTGGCTCCAGGCCTTCGCCAAGGTCAACCCGGTGACGATCACCGTCGACGCCGTCCGCCTGCTCTTCCAGGGCCAGGCCGCCGGTACCCAGGTGGTGCGGAGCGTGGCCTGGATGGCCCTCATCCTCGTGGTCTTCGTGCCTCTCTCCGTCTGGCGCTACCGGAGGGCCTGACCGGTGTCGGTGCTCGGCAGCGTCGTCCGTGCCCTCCACCCGGGGGTGCGCGCCGTCCACGCCCAGGGCGCCCGCTACGCCCGGGCCTGGGTGGCGGCCAACGCCGAGGCCCTGGCCGGCGCCGGCCCCTTGTGGGTGGTGCTCGGCGACTCGACGGCCCAGGGGATCGGCGCCCCGTCGTGGGACCAGGGCTACGTCGGCCAGCTCCTCGACCGCCTGAACGAGGGCGCCGGCCGACCCTGGCGGGTGGTCAACCTGTCCAGGTCGGGCGCCCGGGCCGCCGACGTGCTGGACCGCCAGCTCCCGGCCCTCGAGGCCCTCGGCGTGCGACCCGACCTGGTGACCTGCGCCATCGGGGCCAACGACATCACCCGGCGCACGCCGGCGGCCCGGCTGGAGCAGCAGGTGCGCGCCATCATGGCCCGCCTGCCGGCGGGGGCGGTCGTGGCCACGCTGCCCCAGGGCCTGGGCGTGGCCCGGACCGAGGCGGTGAACCGGGTGGTCCGGGCCGAGGCGCCGGCGGCCGGGCTGGTCGTGGCCGACGTGTGGGCCCGCACCGGCCCGCCATGGCGCGGGAAGTTCGCCGCCGACGGCTTCCACCCGGGCGCGGTCGGGTACGCGGACTGGGCCGCCGCCTTCGCCGAGGCGCTCGACCGGGGCGGTCGGAGTGCGTAACCAACCGGTTGGTTAGAGTCCCTAGGGATGCCAGTGCGTGATCGGGCGGATGTGGATCGCTTCACCGCGACCCCCCAGGCCGCCTCGGACCGCATCCTCGACGCCGCCATCGAGGAGTTCGTCGAGTACGGCCTGGCCGGGGCGCGGGTCGACCGGATCGCGGCCCGGGCCGGGGCCAACAAGCAGCTCCTCTACCGGCACTACGGCAGCAAGGAGGGCCTGTTCGACGCGGCCATGCGGGGCATGATCAGCCGCTTCAACCAGATCCGCAGCGAGCTGCCGCCCACGCTCGAGGAGCGTCTCCCGTTCTACTTCGAGCGGGCCACCGACGACGTGCCGTGGGTCCGGCTCCTGCAGTGGGAGGCGCTGCAGACCGGCGACGGGCCGGCGGTCAACGAGGACGAGCGCCGGGCCCACATGGAGCGGGCGGTGGCGAGCGTCCGGGCCGACCAGGCCGCCGGCCTCCTGCCCGCCGACCTCGATGCCGGCCAGCTGTTCCTGTCCTTCCAGGCCCTGGCCGCCCACCCGACGGCGTTCCCCCAGATGACGCGCTTCATCACGGGGATGAACCCGACCGACCCGGAGTTCCGGGCCCAGCGGGCCGAGTTCCTACGCCGGCTGGGCCGGTACCTGACGCCGGCCGATGAGCCCGGCGCCCCGCCGGCGTCTCCATCTACGAGCGACCCGGCTCCCCACTGAGAGGACGACCCCCATGGCCACCGTGCACAAGATCACCCCGTGCCTATGGTTCGACACCCAGAGCGAGGACGCGGCCAGCTTCTACTGCAGCGTCTTCCCGAACTCGCGCATCCTGCAGGTCAGCCACTACGGCTCGGCCGGGCCCCGGCCGGCGGGCATGGTGCTGATGGTGAGCTTCGAGCTCGATGGCCAGGAGCTCATGGCCCTCAACGGCGGCCCCGAGTTCACCTTCGACGAGGCCATCTCCCTCCAGGTCGACTGCGAGACCCAGGAGGAGATCGACTACTTCTGGTCGGCGCTCTCCGCCGGCGGCGAGGAGGGCCCGTGCGGGTGGCTCAAGGACCGCTTCGGGTTGTCCTGGCAGATCGTCCCGGTGCGCCTCATGAAGGAGTCGATGGCCGACCCTGACGTCGAGCGCGGCCAGCGGGTCATGGCCGCCGTCCTGCGCATGGGCAAGCTCGACCTGGCCGAGCTGCGGCGGGCCGCCGACGGGTAGCCGCTACGTCGCGCCGCGCAGCCGGGCGGCCTGGGTGGTGAGGTAGTCGCGTTCGCGGACGTTGGTGGCGCCGGCGGCCGCCGCTCGGTACCCGGCGGCGGCGCCGGCGGGGTCCCCGGCCAGTTCCAGGAGATGGGCCCGCACGGCGTGGAGGCGGTGGTGGCCGCCGAGGCGGGCGTCGAGGCCATCGAGGAGGGCGAGGCCGGCGGCCGGGCCGTGGGCCATGGCGGTGGCCACCGCCCGGTTCAGGGTGACCATGGGGTTGGCGATCATGGCTTCGAGGCGGGCGTACAGGGCCTCGATCTCCCGCCAGCCGGTGCTGGCGTGGTCGGCAGCCTGGTCGTGGAGGGCGGCGATGGCGGCCTGGGCCTGGTACTCGCCCATCCGCCCCTGGCCGAGGGCGCCGGTGATGAGCGCCACCCCTTCGGCGATAAGGGCCCGGTCCCACCGGGTGCGGTCCTGCTCGGCGAGGGGGACCAGCTCGCCGCCCGGACCGGTGCGGGCCGGGCGACGGGCGTCGGTCAGGAGCATCAGGGCCAGCAGGCCGGCGACCTCCGGGTCGTCGTCGGCCAGGGCGGCGTGGACGGCCCGGGCCAGGCGGATGGCCTCGCCCGAGAGGTCGGGGCGAGCCAGGTCGGGCCCGCTGCTGGTGGCGTAGCCCTCGTTGAAGAGCAGGTAGAGCACGTGCAGCACCGAGCGCAGCCGTGGGCCCCGCTCGGCCGGCGCCGGCAGCCGGAAGGGCTCCGCCGCCGTCTTGAGCGTGGCCTTGGCCCGGCTGACCCGCTGGGCCATGGTGGCCTCGGGCACGAGGAACGCGGCGGCGATCTCCCGGGTGGTCAGACCGCCGACGGCCCGCAGGGTGAGGGGGATGGCCGACGCCGGCGTGAGCGACGGGTGGCAGCACAGGAACATCAGGACCAGGGTGTCGTCGCCGGCGGCGACGGGTGCCGGCGGGGAGACGGACCACGAGGCGGCCAGGTCCTCCCGGCGCCGGCGGGCCTCGTCGGTCCGGTACTGGTCGGCCATCCGGCGCGACGCCACCTTGACCAGCCAGGCCAGCGGCCGCTCGGGCTGGCCGTCGGCGGGCCAGGAGGTGGCGGCGGCGACGAGCGCCTCCTGCACGGCGTCCTCGGCGTCGGCGAAGTGGCCGTAGCGGCGGACCACGGCCCCGAGGGCCTGCGGCGCCAGCTCCCGCAGCAGGCCCTCGGTGGCCGCCGCCGTGTTCACACCTCGGGGTCGGGGGCGCTCAGGACCTGGCGGACCTCGATGCGGTCGAGGATGGGTGCCCCGCCGGGCCCGGGGGCGGCCGACGCCCGCGCCGCGATCTCGATGGCCCGCTCCGCCGACTCGACATCGATCAGCCGGTACCCGGCCAGCAGCTCCTTGGACTCCGGGAAGGGGCCGTCGGTGACCACGGCGGCGCCGGCGCCCCCGGATACCACGAACTTGGCCTGTTCCGGCCGGGCCAGGCCCTGCGCGTCGACCAGCTCGCCCCGCTCGGCCAGCTCGGCGTTCAGGGCGATCTGGAAGTCGATGTGGGCCTTGACATCGGCCGGCGCCCACTCCGTCATCGGCGTGCAGCGCGACTCGACCTCTCCGTAGTTCTGCAGCAGCATGAACCTCATGGCTCCATCCTCCCTGTTCGGGTGGCGCCCGGTGGCGCCTCACACCCTGACGTCGGAGCTGGCCCCGCGTTCTCGACATGATGGGGCGGAAAACCGGCGAGAATGGTGGCGGAGATGACCGTCGCCACCCAGAAGGCCCGCCAAGCTGCCGCCACCCGCTCCGAGCTGGTGGCCGTCGGGCGCCGGCTCTTCGCCGAGCGAGGTTTCGCCGGCACCTCCACCGAGGAGATCGTCGTCCAGGCGGGCGTTACCCGGGGCGCCCTCTACTACCACTTCCGCAACAAGGAAGACCTGTTCCGGGCGGTCCTGGCCGAGATCGAGGAGGCCGTCGCCGAGGCCATGACCGCGGCGTCGATGGCGGAGCCCGAGCTGTTCGACGGGCTGGTCCAGGGGTGCGGGGCCTTCCTCGACGCGTGTCTCGACCCCGCCGTGCAGCGCATCGCCCTCCGTGAGGCGCCCGCCGTCCTGGGGTGGGAGGCGTGGCGGGCCATCGGCGCCGAGCACCGTTTCGGGCTCATGGCCACCGGCTTGCAGTGGACGATGATCGCCGGCGAGATCTCCGACCAGCCGGCGGCGCCCCTGGCCCACATGCTCCTGGGCGCCCTCCACGAGGGGGCGTTGTACATCGCCGCGGCCGACGACCCGGCGGTGGCTCGGGCCGAGGTGGGCGGGATCGTGCGCCGGCTGCTCGATGGCCTTCGGCCGCCAGCCGGCCCTTGACATTGGTCGCCATCCCACATACATACTGTCTGTATGTTGCTTGATCGCACCCATGCCTCGTCCGACTTTCACCTGAGCGGGCCGGCCGGCGCCGCTGTCGGCCTCGGGCTGGCGGTGGTGATGGGGGCACCCCTCCTGTTCCTCTCGAAACTCGCCGGGTTCCAGTTCGCGGCCGTCATGCTGGGGTTCGTCGGTGCCATCTACTTCGGCTTCGGCATCGCCGACGGTCGAGTCAGCGTGCTGCTCATCGAGTTCCTGACCTCCGGCGTGTTCCTCTTCGTCGGGGTGGTCGCCCTGTGGGCCGACGCGCCGGTGGTGCTGGCCGCCGGCTACGCCGCCCATGCCGTCTGGGACCTTGTGCACCACCCCCGGGCGGTGCCGACGCCCGTGCGCAGCTGGTACCCGCCGTTCTGCGTGGTCTTCGACCTGGTCTTCGCCGCCTTCATCCTCCTGTGGTTCCCGCTGGGCGGCGTGGCCTGACGCCAGCTAATGGCCGGCGATCGTCCGCAGGGGCATCCGGGGCCCGAACCGGGGGGCGGCGCCGGCGCCGGCGCCGATGAGGCGCAGGACGCGGCCCCGGTGGCCCCGCCACGGTTCGAGCAGTTCCAGCATGCGGGCGTCGTCGGCCCGGGCCTCGCCGGCCAGGGCCCACGCCACCTGGTTGGGCAGGTGGTAGTCGCCCACGCTGACCGCGTCTGAGTCGCCGAGGGCGACGAGGGCCACCTCGGCCGCGGTCCACGGGCCGATGCCGGGGAGGGCGGTGAGGCGCCGCCGGGCATCGTCGGGGCTCATGTTCGCCGTCTCCTCCAGCCGGGCCGCGTACGAGCAGGCCCGGCAGACCGTGTCGGCCCGCTTGCGTTCGACGCCGGCCCGGTGGAACGTCCACGATGGGGTGGCGGCCCACACCGCCGGCGGTGGTGGTACGACGAGCGTGCCGGCGCCCGGCCCGGGTGCGGGCTCGCCCAAGCTGCGCACCAGCCGGGCGTAGGAGCGCCGGGCCTCGGTGCCCACCACCTTCTGCTCCAGGATCGTCGGCACGAGGGCCTCGACGACGGCCAGCGACCGGGTGATGCGCAGGCCCGCCAGCCGCCGGTGGAGCTGGCCGACGACGCCGGCGCCGGGGACGAAGTCGGCCTCGGTGTCCTCGGCCCCGACGAGCTGCGGGAAGGCGTCGAGGGCCCACTCCGTGCCCGGCCCCCACGCCGCCATCGTCACCGTGCCGTCGGCCGGGGAGACCCGAATGTGAGTGGTGACGGGCCCGGCCGGCGTGCGGGTGGCCCGCCACACGCCGGTGGTGTCGAACCGCATCGCCGGGTCGGACCGGCCCCGGCGCAGCGGGGAGAGGCTCAGCCGTAGGTCGACCGGAAGTGCCGGCGTCACCGTGCGCTGGGCCCCACCGCTCACCGGGCCTTGCTACCCGAACATCGGCACTGACGACAAACTGGTCTGGTGACGACTGTCGAGCGCGCTCGGGCCGGCGCGGCGATCGGCGACTCCTACCGGCGGGAGCCCCAGTCGGCTCAGGACGACGCCTTGGCCATGGCGCGTGCGATCGCTCTCACCGAGGCCGAGCCCTGGTAGCCCAGGGCGAGCAGCGCTCGGTGCGTCGGGCCGGCGGGCGATGTGCGAGGCACTTCGTGCCCTCGCCGGCTGCTGACCGGGCGTGACCGCCGGCACCCCTCACGGCAGTTGGAGCGACTTGGTCTCGAGGTAGGTGTCGAGGCCGTGGCGGCCGAGCTCGCGGCCGTAGCCCGACTGCTTGTAGCCGCCGAAGGGGGCCATCAGGTTGAAGCCGCCGCCGTTGACGTCGACCTGGCCGGCCCGGAGCCGGCGGGCCACCCGCAGCGCCCGCTCTCGGTCGGCGGAGAACACGCCGGCGGAGAGGCCGTAGATGGAGTCGTTGGCCAGGCGGACGGCGTCGTCCTCGCCGTCGTAGGGGAGGATGGCCAGGACGGGGCCGAACACCTCCTCGCGGGCGACGGTCATGGTGTTGTCGACGCCGGCGAACACGGTGGGCCGGACGAAGTAGCCCCGGTCGAGCCCCTCGGGCGCCGCCGGCCCGCCGGCCACGAGCGTGGCCCCCTCGTCGACGGCGGCCACGATGGCGGCCCGCACCCGGTCGCGGTGCCCACCGAAGGCCAGCGGGCCCAGGGTGGTCGACGGGCCCATCGGGTCGCCCAGCACGTAGCCGGCCACCACCTCGGCGGCCAGCTCGGCGGCCTGGTCGTGCAGGTGGCGGGGGACCAGCAGCCGGGTCCAGGCGATGCAGGTCTGGCCCGAGTTCAGCATGCACTGGCGTACGGCCGAGTTGACCGCGTCGGCCAGGTCGGCGTCGTCGAGGACGATGCTCGGCGACTTGCCGCTGAGCTCCAGCGTGACCCGTTTGATGGTCGACGCGGCGAGGGCGGCAACCCGGCGGCCGGCCGGCGTCGAGCCGGTGAACGACACCACGTCGACCTCGGGGTGGGCCACCAGCGCCTCGCCGGCGGCGGGGCCCCGCCCGGTGACCACGTTGAGCACGCCGGCGGGCAGCCCTGCCTCCTCGGCCGCCTCGGCCAGGACGAAGGCGGAAAGGGGGGCGACCTCGCTGGGCTTGAGGACGACGGTGCAGCCGGCGGCCAGGGCCGGCGCCACCTTGGCCACGGCCTGGTGGAGCGGGTAGTTCCAGGGGGTGATGGCGGCGACGACCCCCGCCGCCTCCCGCAGCACGACCGAGCTGCCGACCCGCTCCTCGAACGCCATCTCGCGCACCGACGACGCGTACGACCCCATGACCATGGCCGGCAGGGCGGCCTGGATCACCGTGGCCATGGTGATGGGCATGCCGACCTCCTGAGCGACCAGGGCGCCGACCTCGGGCACCCGGGCGCTCAGCGCCTCGCCCAGCCGCTCGACCGTCTTGGCCCGCTCCTCCACCGTTGCCCGCGACCAGCCGTCGAACGCGGCCCGGGCGGCGGCGACGGCCCGCCCGACGTCGGCCGGGCCGCCGTCGGGCACCACGCCCATGACCTCCTCGGTGGCGGCGTTGACCACCTCGATCGTCGCCTCGCCGTCGGGCCGTCGCCAGGTGCCGTCGATGAACAGGGCGTCGCGCACGATCATGGCGCCGAGCGTAGGCGCCGTCAGACGGGGTAGAGGTCGATCTCGGTGGCCTTCACCGACACCCAGACCGGCCCGCCGGCGGCCAGGTGGAGGTCGGCGGCCGCGGCCGGCGTGACCTCGGCCACGATCGACGGTGCGCCGGCGACCTGGACGCGCACCCGGCCCCCTTCAAGGTGGACGCCGGCGGCCTCCCCGGCCCACGCGTTGCGGGCGCTGCCCTCGGGCCGGGCCCGGTGCAGGGTGACGGCCCGGGGGTGGACGAGGGCGAAGGCCGGGCCGCGGAGGTCGCCGGCCACGGTGAGCGCCGAGCCGTCGGAGAGCACGAGGCGGCCGGCCTCGGCCCGGCCCCGGAACAGGTTGAGGCCGACGAGCTGGGCCACCCACGCCGAGCGGGGTTGGGTGGTGACCTCGGCGATCGTGCCCCGTTGCGTGACCCGCCCCGCCTCGATGACGACGAGCCGGTCGGCGAGGGCCATGGCGTCGACGGGGTCGTGGGTGACGACGAGCCGCACGGCCCGGGTACCCGCCAGCTGCTCGCGCAGGAGCCGGCGGAGCTGGGCCTTGGCCCCGATGTCGACGGCCGAGAGCGGTTCGTCGAGCAGGAGCATCGCCGGCTCGGTGGCCAGGGCCCGGGCCAGGGCCACCCGCTGGGCCAGGCCGCCCGAGAGCTGCGCCGGCCGGCGGGCCGCATGGCCGGCGTCGACGCCTACCCGCTCCAGCCACGCCCCGGCTCGCCGGCGGGACTCGGCCCGGCCCCCGCTCCGGGCCCGCAGGCCGTAGGCGACGTTGTCGAGGGCGCTGAGGTGGGGGAAGAGCAGGCCGTCCTGGAACACGACGGCCACCGGGCGACGGTCGGGCGGGAGCCAGGCGCCGGCGGCGACGTCGTCGAGGACGGCGCCGCCGAGGACGGTGCGGCCCCGGTCGAGCCGGACCAGACCGGCCAGCGCCCGCAGCAGGGTGGACTTGCCGGCGCCGTTGGGGCCGACCACGGCCACCACCTCGTCGGGCGAGGCGTGCAGGGCCACGTCGAGGTTGAATGGCCCGAGCCGCACGCCGATGTCGGCCGAGAGGCTCACCGGGCGCCCAGCCACCGTCCGCGGAGGGCGACCAGTACGGCCAGCGACATCCCGAGCAGGACCACCGACAGGGCGACGGCGGCGTCGGGCCGGGTCTGCAGGTCGGCGTAGATGGCCGTGGGCAGGGTGCGGGTGCGGCCGGGCAGGCTGCCGGCGAAGGTGATCGTCGCCCCGAACTCGCCCAGGGCACGGGCCCAGCACAGGGCGGCGCCGGCGGCCAGCGACGGGGCGACGAGGGGCAGGGTCACGGTGCGGAAGCGCCGCCACGGGCCGGCGCCCAGGGTGGCCGCCGCGTCCTCGTACCGGGCGTCGAGCTGGCGCAGCCCGGCCTCGGCGGCCACGACGAGGAACGGCATGGCGACGAACGCCTGGGCCAGGACCACGCCGCGGGTGGTGAACGGCAGGGGGAAGCCCGGCCACGACCCGAAGTGGCGGCCGAGGAACCCCCGGCGGCCGAACACCCCCAGCAGCCCGACCCCGCCGACCACGGGGGGCAGGACCATGGGGAGGGTCACCAGCGCCCGCACGAGCGCCCGCCCGGGGAAGGGGACGCGGGCCAGCACCCAGGCCAACGGCACACCCAGGACGAGGGCCACGCCCAGGGCGCCCAGGGAGCAGACCAGCGAGAGCCGCAGGGCGGCCAGGCCCTGGTCCGACGCCAGCTCCGTCCAGAGGTTCGACCACGGGGCGTGCTGGAGCAGGCCGGCGAGGGGGAGCACCATGAGCGCCACTCCGAGGGCGGCCGGCACCGCCACCCGTTTCACGGGGCGAGGAACCCCCGGGCCGCCAATACGGCGCGGCCTGCCGGCCCGAGGAGCCGGTCGACGAACGCCTGGGCCTCGGCCCGGTGGGTGGTGGCCTTCACGACGGCCACGGGGTAGGTGGCGACGACGTTGGCGTCGTCGGGGATGGCCACGCTGCCGGCCCGGCCGACATCGGTGGCGTAGACGATGGCGGCGTCGGCCTCGCCGGCGGCAACCTTGGCCGCCACCGCCTTCACGTCGAGCTCCAACGAGATCGGGCGGACGGTGACCCCGGCCCGGTCGAGGATCTGGCGGGCGTACCGGCCGGCGGGCACCGACGGGTCGGCCAGCACGACCTTGAGGTCGGGCCGGGCCAGGTCGGCCAGGCCCTGGACCCGCCGGGGGTTGCCGGGCTCCACGGCAATGGCCAGCCGGTTCCGGGCGAAGTCCCGGGGCGGGTCGACCAGGCCGGCCTGGACCAGCTGGGCCATGGAGCCGGCGTCGGCGGTGGCCACCACGTCGGCCGGGGCGCCGGCGGTCACCTGGGCCACGAGCTGCTGGGAGCCGGCGAAGCTGTACCTGGCGTGGGCGGCCGGCACCAGGTCGTCGAAGGCTTCGGTGAGCGACGCCGCAGCCAGGACGGTGATCGTGGCCGTCCGCGGTGCCGGCGGCGAGCCGCCACACCCTGTTGCCGCGGCCGCGCCGGCCAGGAGGACGGCAGCGGCCCGTCTCACGGCTGGGCCGGGAGCTCCACCACCACGTTGGTGGCCTTGATGGCGGCGACGGCCAGCACGCCGGGCGCCAGCCCCAGCTCGTCGGCCGCCTCCCGGCTGAGGAGGGCGACCACCCGGTGGGGGCCGGCCTGCAGCTCCACCTGGGCCATCACTGTGTCCTTCACCACCCGGGTGACGATGCCGGTGAAGCGGTTGCGGGCCGACGCGGCGACGATGTCGCCGGCCTGCGGCTCGGTGGCCAGCGTGCGGGCCAGCTCGGCCAGGGCCACGCCGTCGACCTCACGCCGGCCGCCGGCGGTGCGGGTGGTCGGCAGCCGGCCGGCGTCGGCCCACCGCCGCACCGTGTCGGTGCTCACCCCCAGGAGCTGGGCGGCCTGGCCCATCCGGAACGTCGCCATTGCCGGGGCAGCGTACCCGCATCTGCAAGGTAGGAACGAGCGATCACACGCATTTGCGGTCTTCGCCGCCCCGAACGACGTGCTTCCCCCCTGCCGACGGTCGACTTCGTAGGATGACCGGCGATGAGCTTCCTTCGCCGCCCAGTCGTCCTCATGGTGCTCGGGATCGTGGTCCTCGGGCTGGGCGGGCTTGCCTTCGCCAGCCGGGACACCACCAAGACCGATCCGGCCGCCGCCACCCGCTGCATCTTCCCGCCGTGCCGGGCGTCGGCCGACCCGGTCCCGGCCCGGGGGTACGAGGGCGGGTACGTCGTCGCCGACCCGGCCGACCCCGACCACGTGGTCATCACCGACACCAACGTGCTCGACACCAAGTGCGGGTTCCACACCACCTTCAACCGGGGCAAGGACTGGATCGACGGGTACTACGACCTCCCCAACGGGTTCACCGGCTGCCGGATCAACGCCCCGTCGGGCGGTCACGTGGCCAGCGGCAGCATCGCCCGGGGCAGCGGCGCCCGCATCTACGCCGTCTTCGGCTCGGCCAGCGCCGACGACAACCGCCGGGAGAGCGTCCTGGTGGCCACGTCGAACGACGGGGGGAAGACCTTCGGCCCGGCCAAGGTGGCCATGAAGCCGACCGGGCCCGACATCGGCCTGGCCCGGCCCCTCATGTCCGTGGTGCCCGGCACCAACGGCCCCGACATCGTCCTGCTCTCGGCGTGGACGTGCCACCCGGGGGTGCCGGCGGGGACCCAGTGCGACGGAGCCCTGTTCGCCCGCTCCGACGACGGTGGGGGCACGTACTCCACACCGGTCGTCGTCAACGGCCCGCCGGCCGGGCAGAACACCTCGCAGCCGGCCATGGACCGCGACGGCACGATCTTCCAGACCTACCAGGTCCGGTTCAACGACGGGCCGGTCGAGCTGTACCTGGCCAAGTCCACCGACGGCGGCAAGACGTTCACCCAGAGCCTGCTCGACCGCCAGATCCAGATCGGGGTCCAGTACGACGCGGCCAAGCTGGTTGCCGACCCGCTCACCGGCAACCTCTACACCGTGTGGGCCGACCAGCGCACCGGCCGCTTCCAGATCTTCTTCCGCAAGTCGGCCGACAAGGGGGTGAGCTGGGGCGAGCGGTCGGTACTGCTGGCTCCCGACCGTGACGCCACCGGCGCCAGCCGGTCGCCGTCGATCTCGGTGGCCCCCAACGGCCGGATCGACGTCGTCTACTACCACACGTCCCCGTCGCCCGATGCCCAGAACTTCGACGACGTGTACTGGGAGTACTCCACCGACGCCGGCGACAACTTCATCGCCCGCCAGGTGAACGAGACGCCGATCGACCGGACCAAGGGGTACTCGGGCCCGGCCGGCTCCCTGCGCCAGCTCGGGAACCACTACCCGCCGGGGGTCTCCTCCACCGACCAGGCCGCCTACATCGTCTGGAGCGACACCCGCGAGGCCACCGACATCACCAACACCGAGGATGTGGTCCTCCGCAAGATGGAGGTGCTCGGCGCGGCCCAGCCGCCGCCGTAGGTCAGCGCTGGTGGCGGGGGCAGCTGTAAGTCGTGCGCCCGCCGACGGTGCGGCGGACCAGGGGAGCGCCATCCTGGGGGCAGGTGCCCCCCGGCCGGCGCTCGGACTGGAGGTCGCCCATGTGGGAGCCGCCCTGGGCGATCAGGTCGGCCAGGGTGCCCACCAGGTGCTCGTGCAGGCGGGCCACCTCGGCCGGTGAGAGGGTGCCCGCCGGGCGCCCCGGGTCGAGCCCGGCCCGCCACAGGATCTCGTCGGCGGCCAGGTTGCCGACGCCGGCCATCCGTGACTGGTCGAGCATGCGGGCCTTCAGCGGGGCCTGGCTGTGGCCCAGGGCGGCGATCAGGTGCTCGGCGGTGATCGTCAGCGCGTCGGGGCCGAGGCGGTCCTCCGCCGGCGCCAGCTCCACCCCACCGAGGCGGCGGGGGTCGCGGACACGCAGGTCGCCGCCGTCGGCGAAGCGCACGCCGAAGCGGTCCCAGCTCTCCAGGTCGGCGTCACTGCTGTAGAGCAGCGTGCCCACGCCGGCGGTGCCGTCGACCAGGAGCCGGCCGGTCATCCCGAAGCGCAGCCCGAGCACCGGCCCGTCCTTGTCGGTGTCCAGCAGCAGGAGTTTCCCGACCCGCCGGGCGTCGACGAAACGCCGGCCCACCAGGGCGTCGGCCAGGGTGCCGGCGTCGAGCCCGCCCCGCAGGTACCAGGCGTCGGGCGCCACGACCTCGGCCACCCGCCGCCCCAAGGCCTGCGCCGCCAGCCGGCGGTAGGCGTCGACCTCAGCCAGTTCGGGCACCCGGCGACCGTACCCGGCCCGCGGAGGTGGTCAGGCGGTTTCTCGCCTCCTGAGGCCTCGTAGAGTGGTCGGGATGGCCCGCGACATCCTGCAGTGGAAGCACCTGTACTCCGAGGTGGTCACCTCCGGGCTGTGCACCGGGTGCGCCGGCTGCGTGGTGGCCTGCCCCCACGACGTCCTGGGCTACAACGACGACGAAGGCGTCTACAAGCCCTTCCACCTCGAAGAGGAGCTGGGCCCGGACAACTGCACCCACGGCGAGAAGGGCTGCACGTCGTGCACCCGGGCCTGCCCCCGGTTCCGGGGCTGGGAGACCGAGATCGACACCCACCTCTTCGGCCGCACCCGGCTGCCCGAGGAGGTCGACGGGATCTCCAAGGACATCATCCTCGCCCGCGCCGCCGACCCCAAGGTCCACGAGCTGGGCCAGGACGGCGGGCTGGTCTCGGCCATCCTGATCTGGGCCCTGGAGCACGGCTACATCGACGCCGCCCTCGTCTCCTACCTGGAGGGCGACGGCACGTCGTGGAAGGCCATCCCGGGTGTGGCCCGCAACCGGGAGGAGATCCTGGCCGCCGCCGGCAGCCGGTACACCTACTCGGCCAACACCATGGCCTACGCCGAGGCGGTCGAGGGGGGGGCCGAGAAGCTGGCCCTGGTCGGGATGAGCTGCCAGTCGTCGGTGCCGCCGGTCATGACCGTGCGCAAGGCCGGGAAGCCGGCCCGGCGCTTTGTGCTCAACATCGGCCTGCTGTGCTCGAAGACGTTCGACGACGCCATCTTCGAGGAGCTCTTCGAGGCCAAGTACGGCCTCCACAAGCGCGACATGGTCAAGATGAACATCAAGGGCGTGTTCCAGATCTGGATGCGCGATGGCAGCTACCACGAGGTGCCGCTCAAGGAGTGCCACGCCTGGACGCGCGAGGGCTGCAAGCTCTGCCCCGACTTCGCCGCCGAGCACGCCGACATCTCCACCGGCGGCATCGGCGCCTTCAACGACTGGACGCTCACCATCATCCGCACCGACCTCGGGAGGGAGATCATGGTCAAGATGCTCCAGGACGGCACCATCGAAGGCCGCCCCGGCGACGACGACCCGGGCGCCATCGCCCTGCTGCGCAAGCTGTCGGCCCGGTCCCGCAAGCGGTGGCCGGCGACGGCCGTCCCCGCCCCTGGCCTCATGCCGGCGCCGGCCGCGAAATGACGGCGCGCGAGTTCGCCGTCACCTGGGACTACCGCTGCCCGTTCGCCCGGAACTTCGCCGAGCACGTCCTGCTCGGCCAGACCGAGGCCGACGACGACTGGCGCGTGCGGTGGGTGCCGTTCTCGCTGAACCAGACCAAGGTCGCCGAGGGCGGGACCGACGTGTGGGACGACCCGGAGATGGCGGCCACCCGCATGGCCGTCGAGGTCGGCATCGCCGTGCGTGACGGCTGGCCCGACGCCTTCCCGGCCGTGCACCGGGCCCTCTTCGCCGCCCGCCACGACCACGGCCTCGACATCCGTGACCACGACGTGGTGGCCGGCGTCCTGGCCACCCATGGGCTCGATGCCGACAAGGTGTTCAACGAGGTCCTCGACGGCGGTCCCCGTGACGCCTTCCGGGCCGAGCACCAGGCCGCCGTCGCCGAGCACCGGGTCTTCGGCGTGCCGACCGTCATCGCCGGCGGCCAGGCCGTGTTCATCCGCCTTGTCCACCGCCCCGCCGGCGACGCGGCCGAGGCCCGGGCCACCGTCGAGCGCTGCCTCGACCTGGTCACCGGCTGGCCCAACCTCAACGAGTTCAAGCACACGACGATCCCCCACTAGCCTCTCCGGTCTCATGGACCGAACACTTGTCATCTGCAAACCCGACGCGGTCGAGCGAGGGCTCGCCGGCCAGATCGTCGCCCGCCTCGAGGCCAAGGGCCTGAAGCTGGTCGCCGCCGAGCTGCGCACCATCGACGCCGACACCGCCGGCGCCCACTACGGCGAGCACAAGGGCAAGCCGTTCTACGACAGCCTGGTGAGCTTCATCACCCGCAGCCCCGCCCTCCTGCTCGTCGTCGAGGGCCCGGGGGACACCTACAAGGTGGTACGCACGCTCATGGGCGCCACCAACCCGAAGGAAGCGGCGCCCGGCACCATCCGTGGCGACCTGGCCATCGAGATGACCGAGAACCTGGTCCACGGCTCGGATTCCCAGGAGTCGGCCGCCCGGGAGATCGCCCTTTTCTTCCCGCGCTTGTGACCCCCACCCTCAACGCGTAGCCTCAGTCCTGACCCCTGGCGCGGAGCCTGCCCATGTCCGACAACTTCTTTTCAGCATTCCTGGGTCGCGACATGGCGGTCGACCTCGGCACAGCCAACACGCTGGTGTACGTGCGCGGGCGCGGCATCGTGCTGAACGAGCCGTCGGTGGTGGCGGTCAACGTCAAGGACGGGCGGCCCCTGGCCGTCGGCCTCGAAGCCAAGCGGATGATCGGGCGCACGCCCGGCCACATCCAGGCCGTCCGCCCCCTGCGCGACGGTGTGATCAACAACTTCGAGATCACCGAGAAGATGCTCCGGTACTTCATCACCCGGGTGCACCAGCGCCGGTGGGCCAAGCCCCGCATGGTGATCTGCGTGCCCTCGGGCGTGACCGGGGTGGAGAAGCGGGCCGTGCAGGAGGCGGCCGAGTACGCCGGCGCCCGCAAGACCCCGTTCATCATCGAGGAGCCCATGGCCGCGGCCATCGGCGCCGGCCTGCCCGTGCACGAGCCCACCGGCAACATGGTGGTCGACATCGGCGGCGGCACCACTGAGGTGGCGGTCATCTCCCTGGGCGGCATCGTCACCAGCCAGTCGGTCCGCATCGGCGGCGACGAGCTCGACGAAGCCATCATCCAGTACATCAAGAAGGAGTACAGCCTCGCCCTCGGCGAGCGCACCGCCGAGGAGATCAAGATCGCCCTCGGCTCCGCCTACCCCCTCGAGCAGGAGCTGCGGGCCGAGATCCGGGGCCGCGACCTGGTGACGGGCCTGCCCAAGACCATCGTCACCACCACCGAGGAGGTCCGCCGGGCCATCGACGAGCCGGTCACGGCCATCGTCGACTCGGTCAAGGTCACCCTCGACAAGACGCCGCCCGAGCTGGCCGCCGACATCATGGAAGCGGGCATCGTGCTCACCGGCGGCGGCGCCCTGCTCCACGGCCTCGACGTGCGGCTCCGGGCCGAGACGGGCATGCCGATCGTGATCGCCAACAACCCCCTCTTCTCGGTGGCCCTCGGCGCGGGCCAGTGCCTCGAGGAGTTCAACGTCCTACGGCAGGTGCTTTCCGGCAATAACGACCGGTAGCGGTGGCGGTCTACCGGCGTTCCCGGCGAAGCCGCTTTTTCCTGGTCCTGCTCGCCCTCACGTCGGTCACGGTGCTGACCCTGGACTACCGCGGCGGCGGCGACGGCGCCCTGGAGTCGGTGCGCCGTACGGCCAGGGACGCCTTCGCCCCGGTGCAGTCGGCCGCGGACTGGGTGGTGTCGCCCGTGGCCGGCTTCTTCAGCAACATGGGCGACTTCGGCGACCTGCGCAAGGAGAACGCCAGCCTCCGCCGCCAGCTCGACGAGGCGCGGGCCGAGGCCATCCGCGGCGCCGACGCCGACCGGGAACGCCAGGGCCTCCTGCAGTTGCAGGGCCTGGACTATGCCGGGGGGCTCGATTCGGTACCGGCGCGGGTGGTCTCGAGCGCGCCCACGAACTTCCAGCTCACCATTACCCTCGACCGGGGCACCGACGCCCGCCTCGACGTCGGGATGCCGGTCGTGACCTCCGCCGGCCTGGTCGGGCGCATCACCGAGGTCTCGAAGATCCGCTCGACGGTCCTGCTCATCACCGACCGCCAGTCCAACGTCGGGGTCCGGCTGGCCAACTCCGGGGAGCCGGGCGTGGCCCGGGGCGACGGCAGCCGCAACCCGCTCCCGGTCGACCTGATCACCACGGAGGTGCCTGTCGCCGTGGGTGAACCGGTCGTGACGAGCGGCCTGGAGCGGGGGCTCTTCCCGGCCCAGATCCCCGTCGGGCGGGTGCGCAGCGTGACCGAGCCCCCGGGCGCGCTGCAGAAGGACATCCTCGTCGACCCGGTGGTCGACCTCGTCCGGCTCGAGTTCGTCCGCGTGCTCCTCTGGAAGCCCACCGGATGAGGTCGGATCCCCGGCTGCGGTTGCCGATCATGCTGATCGTCGCCCTCCTCGTGCAGACGACGGTGCTGGCCCGGATGCGGGTCTGGGGGGTGATGCCCGACTTCATGCTCCTCGTGGCCGTGGCCGGCGGCATCACCGCGGGGCCGACGCGGGGGGCGGCCCTCGGGTTCGCCTCCGGCATGCTCATCGACCTGTTCCTGCCGACACCGCTGGGCCTGTCGGCTCTCGTGTTCACCCTCGTGGGCTATGGCGTGGGCGTGGCCAACACCGGCGTGTTGCGCTCGGCCTGGTACATCTCGGTGCTCACCGCTGCCGCCGGCAGCACCGCCGGCGTCGTCCTCTATGCCGTGGTGGGCTCGGTGCTGGGTGAACGGATGATCGACGGCCACCTGGCTACGATCGCCCTCGTGGTGGGGGTGTCCAACGCCGTGCTGGCGCCGGTGGCGGTCAGGTTCGTCGCCTGGTCACTGGGCTCGGAGCGCCGCCGCCGCCCCCTCAAGGCCGGCGCGACGTGATCCCGTGACGGGCGGCGCATGACCCAGGACTCCTCACGCCTGCGCCTCGGCGTCCTGGGCATGGTGGTCCTGTCACTGTTCTGCGCGCTGCTGGCCCGGTTGTGGTACCTCCAGGTCCTGGCCGCGCCGACGTTCAAGGTGGAGGCCCAGCACAACAGCGTCGCGGTCGTCTACACCGAGGCGCCCCGAGGGCGCATCCTCGACCGGAACGGCAAGGTGCTGGCCGACAACCGGGTGGTCCTCGCCCTGGTCGCCCACCGGGACGAGGTGGCCAAGAAGCCCGAGGTGCTCGACCGCCTGTCGGGCCTCCTCGGTGTCCCGGTCGACGAGATCAACCGGCGCATCGCCGACGAGCGCTACACGCTGTTCAAGCCCGTGCCGGTGGCCGTCGACGTGCCCAAGGACACGCTGATCTACGTCCGGGAGCACCAGGTCGACTTCCCCGGGATCGAGGGGCTCCAGCTCACCGAGCGGGTGTACCCGAACGGCACGCTGGCCGCCCAGGTCCTGGGCACGGTCGGGGAGATCAACGACGACGAGCTGGCGCCCCGGAAGGCCCAGGGCTACAAGGCCGGCGACACCATCGGGAAGTCCGGGATCGAGCTGACCTACGAGAGCGAGCTGCGGGGCCAGCCGGAGATCGCCAAGCTCGAGGTCGACTCGGTGGGGCGGGTCCAACGGTCCCTCGGCCTCCAGCCCGCCGTCCAGGGCAACGACATCCGCCTCAGTATCGACATCGACATCCAGCGGGTGGCCGAGGAGTCCCTGGAGCAAGGGCTCACGCTGGCCCGCAAGTCCACCGACTTCCTGACCGGCAAGGTCTTCACCGCGCCGGGGGGCACGGTCGTCGTCACCGACCCCCGCGATGGGTCGGTCCTGGCCATGGCGTCGAACCCCACGTTCGACCCCAACGAGTTCACCAACGGGATCTCGGTCAAGCGCTTCGCCCAGCTCAACGACCCCGCCGGCCACTACCCGCTGAACAACCGGGCCATCCAGGGCCTCTACGCACCCGGGTCCACGTTCAAGCTGGCCACGTCGGTCGCTGCCCTGAAGGCGGGCATGATCGCCCCCCGTGACACTTACAACGACCTGGGCAGCTACACCGTCACCGGCGACGAGCGCTCGTCGACCTTCACCAACGCCCGAGGCGCCCGCAACGGCCTGGTGAACGTGACCAAGGCCCTCACCGTCTCGAGCGACGTCTTCTTCTACTGGCTGGGCGAGCGCTTCTGGGACGGCCGGGCCAAGTACGGCACGGCGGCCATCCAGGACGTGGCCCGTTCGCTCGGGATGGGCGACTACACCGACATCGACCTGCCGTTCGAGTCCAACGGCCGCGTCGCCGACCCGGCGGGGCGGGAGAAGCTCCACAAGGACTACCCCGAGGCGTTCCCGTACCCCGAGTGGTACACGGGTGACAACCTCAACATCGCCGTCGGCCAGGGCGACACCGCCATCACCCCCCTGCAGCTGGCCAATTCCTACGCCACCTTCATCAACGGCGGCACGGTGTACGCGCCCAGGGTGGCCAGCGCGGTGCTGAACCATCAGGGCCAGGAGATCCGCAAGATCGACCCCAAGGTGGTGCGCCGCACCGATCTCCCGGCCGGCGTCCGCGACCCGATCCTCGCCGGCTTCCGCGGCGTGGTCTCCGATCCGCTGGGGACGGGCTTCAACGCCTTCGCCGGCTTCCCTCTGGGGGCCTTCCCCGTGGCCGGCAAGACGGGCACGGCCGAGGTCGCCGGCAAGCAGGACACGTCGCTGTTCACCGCCTACGCCCCCGCCGACGCCCCCCGCTACGTCGTCACCGCGGTCCTCGAGGAGTCGGGCCTGGGCGCGTCGGCCGCCGCTCCCGTCGTCCGGCGGGTGTTGGAGGCAATCGCCGTCAAGGAGGGCATCGCCACCGCCCCTCCGGGGGCCGTTGTCCGGGTCGACGGCCACGACTGACGTGACGGCCCGGTCGCCGGGGGGCAGGCGCTGATGCAGGCGGCCCGTAACCCCGCCGCGCCCCTGCGGCACCTCGACCTGACCCTGGTGCTGTCGACCGTCGGCATCGCCGCGATCGGGGTCCTGATGGTCTACTCGTCGACCCGCCAGAAGCAGGGGACGGCGGGGCTGGACCCGGCGTTCTACCTCAAGCGCCAGGCCTTGTACGTGGTCCTGGGGGTGCTGGCCATGACGGTGGTCGCCGTGGTCGACTACCGGCACATCCGCGACTTCGTCCCCATCCTCTACACCGGCGCGGCGTTGACCCTGCTGCTCGTGATCTCTCCTATCGGCACGTCGAGCCGGGGCACGCAGGCGTGGTTCCAGATCGGCTCGTTCCAGTTCCAGCCGTCGGAAGTCTCCAAGGTGGCGCTCGTCCTGGCCCTGGCCGCGGTGTGCGCCGGCGCCCGGGGGTCGCTCGACACCCCCGGCCTGCTCGTGGCCCTGGGCGTGGCCTTCGTGCCCATGGCCCTGATCCTCGTGCAGCCCGACCTGGGCACGAGCATGGTGTTCGCCGCAGTGGTGATCGCCGTCCTACTGGTGGCCGGCGCCCGCCCCCGCCACATCGCCGTGCTGTCCCTGCTCGGCGTCACCGCCATCGTCCTGGTCGTGCAGCTCGGCATGCTCAAGGACTTCCAACGCGACCGCCTGACCGCGTTCCTCGACCCCCAGTCCGACACCCAGCGCTCCTCCTACAACCTGCGCCAGTCCCAGATCGCCATCGCCGCCGGCGGCGTCGCCGGCCGGGGCCTGTTCCAGGGCACCCAGACCAACCTGTCGTTCGTGCCCGAGCAGCACACCGACTTCATCTTCACCGCGGTGGGCGAGGAGCTGGGCTTCGTCGGTGGGGTGTCCCTGCTCGGCTTCTTCGGCCTGATGGTGTGGCGGATCTGGCGGGCCGCGGTGCTGGCCCGCGACCAGTTCGGCCGGCTGGTGTGCGTGGGCGTCCTGGCCATGCTGGTGTTCCAGATCTTCGAGAACGTCGGCATGACGATGGGTATCACCCCGATCACGGGTATCCCACTACCTTTCATGTCGTATGGCGGTTCGGCGATGATCACCAGCTTCATGGGCATGGGCCTGGTCCTCAACGTCCACATGCGCCGCTTCTCATAGTTCCTGGCGGCGGGCACCCGGGTGCTTCGCACCACGCCCGCCGCGTGCCGGCGGGGGCCCCTGCCCCGCCGGCGAGCCGGGCCCCGACCGGGACGTCCCGGGGTTTCCTGACGCGAATCTGGGGATGCCGGCTAGTATGCGATCACCTGATGCCCTTCCTGAACCCCCGGATCCGGCCGTTCCTCGCCCTGATGCAGGGCCTGCTGCGCGTGGTCTGCGGTGGTGTCCGTGACCTGCACGTTGCTGGTCGCCGGGGGGCCCAGCCTGTCGACATCTCTCGCCCACGGGGGCCGGCCGGTGGCCGCAGCCCTCGCCTCTGTCTCGTCCCGCCCTCCGGCGGGACGCCCACGATCGAGCGCCTCGGCGCGCGCTGGGGGACACCCCCCATCGCCCGCGACGGGCGCGTCGCACGCCGCCGAGCGTGCGCCTCCAGAAGGGACCTCCCTGATGTCCGACGCCATTCCGAGCCCGTCGGCCGAGCCTGCCGACCGGCTTCCGGCCGTCCCCCCGCCGACACCTCGAGGTCCTCGCAGCACTCCTGAACCGGCTGCTGACGCGGGCACCCCCGCGGCCGGCCCCGAAGCTCGGACCGCCAGCGCCCGCCGGCGCCGGGGCTCCCGTGGCGGTCGCGGCAGTCGCCGCCCGGGCGATGTCGAGGACGGCACCGACAGCCCGGCAGGGGCGGCCGACCGCCCGGAGCGGGCCCGCCCACCGCGGGTCGTGGCCCTGGGCTCGGACGCGCCCGACCTTCCCGACCCTCCGGGCGAAGGCACGGCCAGTCCCGAGGCGTCGACGCGGGCCCTCGTCCGTCGGCCCCGGGCCGACGGGCCCAAGATCGGCGACACCCGCCCGGCCCCCTCGGCAACCGCACCCCCCGCCGACGCCACGCCGGCGAAGGCGCCGGCGCGCCGGGGCCCCGTCGAGCGGGTGGGCGCCGCCGGCGCCGAGGACGACGATGGCCCCGGCGAGGACGGCCAGGCTCGCAAGCGCCGGCGCCGGGGTGGCCGCGGTCGAGGGGCCGGCCCCGGCGGGAAGGCGCTCGGGGGCACGCCGGAGCCCGAGGCGCCCGTCGAGCTCGACGAGGAGACGCTGGAGCGCCGGCGGGGGAAGGAGCGCAAGGGCAAGCCCGTCGGGCGCTACCAGATGTGCGTGCACGTCCGCCCCGAGGCCACCCAGATCGCCGTGCTCGAAGGCCGGTCGCTGATCGAGCACTACGTGTCCCGCCCATCGGACGACGCCGCCCAGATCCACGGGAACATCTACATCGGCCGGGTCCAGAACGTGCTGCCGGGCATGGAGGCGGCGTTCGTCGACATCGGCACCCCCAAGAACGCCGTGCTGTACCGAGGCGACGTCCAGTACGACTCCGACGACGTCGACGACAAGGGGAAGGGCGGCGGCGCCAAGGACAACGTGCGCATCGAGCAGCTCCTACGGGCCGGCCAGACCGTGCTCTGCCAGGTCACCAAGAACCCCATCGGCACCAAGGGCGCCCGCTTGACGCAGGAGGTGTCTCTGGCCGGGCGCTTCGTGGTCCTCATCCCCAACTCCAGCACCTACGGCATCTCCAAGCGCCTCTCCGACGAGGAGCGCAAGCGCCTGCGCCGCATCCTCGACGAGGTCCGGCCCCCCGGCCAGGGCCTCATCGTGCGCACCGCCGCCGAGGGGGCTACCCCCGAGGAGCTGCGGCGCGACGTCGAGCGCCTCCTCCGCCAGTGGGCCCAGATCGAGGCCCTCGCCGCCCGCTCCAACGCCCCCACCCTGCTGTACCGGGAACCTCCCCTGGCCGTCCGGGTCATCCGGGAGGAGTTCAACAAGGACTACCGCGGCGTGCTGATCGACGATGTCGAGCTGCACCGCGAGGTCCACGAGTATGTCGCCGCCCTCATCCCGGAGCTGGCCGACCGCATCGAGCTCTACGACGACCCCGAGCTGCCCATCTTCGAGCGCCAGCACGTGCACGAGCAGCTCCACAAGGCCCTCGACCGCAAGGTGTGGCTGCCGTCGGGTGGTTCCCTCATCATCGAGCGGACCGAGGCGCTGACGGTCATCGACGTGAACACCGGCAAGAACGTCGGCACCAAGAACCTCGAGGAGACGGTCTACCGCAACAACCTGGAAGCGGCCGAGGAGATCGCCCGCCAGCTCCGGCTCCGCGACATCGGCGGGATCATCGTCATCGACTTCATCGACATGGAGATCCGCAAGAACCGCGAGGCGGTCCTCAAGCTGTTCAAGGACTGCCTGGCCCGCGACAAGACCCGCACCCAGGTGTTCGATATCTCCGAGCTGGGCCTGGTGGAGATGACCCGCAAGCGGGTCTCCGAGGGCCTGGTGGAGTCCTTCTCGGCCATCTGCCCCAACTGCAACGGCCGGGGCATCATCCTCGACGAGAGCCTGCTCTGATCAGAGCCGGCTTGGGGGTTGTGACGACCAGCTAGGATGTTCAGCCATGTACGCCGTTATCAAGACCGGGGGCAAGCAGTACCGGGTTGCCCAGGGCCAGAAGCTCGACGTCGAGCGGGTCACCGCCGAGGGCGGCGAGCTCAGCTTCGAGCCCCTCATGCTGGTCGACGGCGCCGCCATCACCGCCGGCACCGGCGCCCTGACCGGCGCCAAGGTGACGGCCCGGGTGGTCGGCGAGACGCTCGGCCCCAAGGTGGTCGGCTTCCGCTATAAGAACAAAAGCAACCAGCGCCGGCACTGGGGCCACCGCCAGCAGTACACCACCATCGAGATCACCGGCATCTCCGCCGGCGCCCAGGAGGCCTGAAGCCATGTCGAAGACCAAGGGTGGCGGTTCCACCCGCAACGGGCGTGATTCGGCCGCCCAGCGTCTCGGCGTGAAGGTCTACGACGGCCAGGTCGTCAGCCCGGGCACGATCATCGTCCGCCAGCGCGGCACCCACTTCCACCCCGGCGAGCAGGTCGGCCGCGGCGGCGACGACACGCTGTTCGCCCTGGCCGACGGCAAGGTGAAGTTCGGCTCCCGCAAGGGCCGTCGCCTGGTCGACGTCCTTCCCGCCTAGAACGCCGCCGGCCCTCCCATGGGCCGGCGCAACGAGGATCAACAAACGTGTCCGGGTTCGTCGACGAGGCCAACCTCAACGTGCGGGGGGGTGACGGAGGCGCCGGCTCGGTGTCGTTCCGCCGCGAAGCGCATGTGCCCCGCGGCGGCCCCGACGGCGGCGACGGCGGCAAGGGCGGCGACCTGTGGCTCTACGCGGACCGGGAGTCGGCGTCACTGCTGGCCTTCCGCGACCGGCCCCACCGCCGGGCCTCCAGCGGCACCCACGGCACCGGCGGCGCCCGTCACGGCGCGTCGGGCACCGACCTGCGGGTGGCCGTGCCCGAGGGGACGATCATCAAGGACGCCGAGGGCAACGTGCTCGCCGACCTGGTCAAGGAGGGCGACAGCTGGCTGGCCGCCGAGGGCGGCCGGGGCGGGCGGGGCAACGCCCGGTTCCTGTCCAACCGCCGGCGGGCCCCTTCCTTCGCCGAGCAGGGTGAGGAGGGCGAGGAGCGGTGGCTGCACCTCGAGCTCAAGCTCATGGCCGACGTGGCCTTGGTCGGCTTCCCGAACGCCGGCAAGAGCACGCTGATCTCCCGGGTGTCGGCGGCCAAGCCCAAGATCGCCGACTACCCGTTCACCACCCTGGAGCCCCACCTCGGCGTGGTCGTCGTCGACGGCTTCGAGATGATCATGGCCGACATCCCCGGGCTGATCGAGGGGGCCAGCGAGGGCAAGGGCCTCGGCCACCAGTTCCTGCGCCACATCGAGCGGGCCCGCGCCCTTCTCGTCCTCGTCGACCTGGCCCCGTCCTCCCACGACACCTCGCCCGCCGACCAGGAGGAGGTCCTGCTCCGCGAGCTGGTGCGCTACCGCCCCGAGCTGCTCGAGCGGCCCCGGCTGGTCGTCGGCACCAAGGCCGACGCCGCCGATGGCGTCGAGTGGGAAGGCGTGCGGATCTCGGCGGTCACCGGCGCCGGCGTGGCCGACCTCCTCCACCGCACGGCCACGCTCGTGGCCGAGGCCCGGGCTGAGCAGCCCGCACCCGAGACCTACATCGTGCACCGGCCCGAGCCCGAGGGCGTCCAGATCGAGCGGGGCGACGACGGCGCCTACGTGGTCATGGGTCGCCCGGCCACCCGGGCCGTCGCGGTCAACGACCTGACCAACCCCCAGGCCCTCGAGTACGTCCGCCACAAGCTGTCGCGCCTCGGCGTCGACAAGGCCCTGGCCCGGGCCGGCGCCCGGCCCGGTGACATGGTGCGCGTCGGCGGGTTCACCTTCGAGTACGTCGACCAGGAGATCGAGGTCCAGGGCCGCCGGCGGTCCCGCTGAGATGAACGGGCGGCCGTCATGAATGTGGTGGCCAAGATCGGTACGTCGTCGATCACCGACGAGCGGGGCGAGATCTCCCAGGCCGCCATCGACAAGCTGACCTCAGAGGTCGCTGTCCTGCGCAGCCAGGGCCACCGGGTGGTCGTGGTGACCTCGGGCGCCATCGCCGCCGGCCTGCCCGCCCTGGGCCTGTCCGGGGCCCGCCCGACCGACATCGCCACCCTCCAGGCCATCTCCGCCGTCGGCCAGAGCCGGCTCATGGGCGTCTACGACGCGTCGTTCGGCCGCCACGGCCTGGTCGCCGGGCAGGTGCTGCTGGCCCCGCTCGACTTCATGGACCGCTCGCAGTACCTGCACGCCCGCGACACGTTCGGGCGCCTGCTCGACCTGGGCGTGGTGCCGGTCGTCAACGAGAACGACGCCGTGGCCGACGACGAGATCCGTTACGGCGACAACGACCACTTGGCCGCCCTGGTCGCCCACCTCATCTACGCCGACCTGCTGGTGCTCCTCACCGACACCGCCGGCCTGCACAGCACCGACCCCCGCCTCGACGCCGGCGCCTCGCTCATCGAGGAGATCGTGGAGTTCGACCACGAGCTGGAGAAGATGGCCGGCGGGCGGGGGACGGCCCGCGGCAGTGGGGGCATGGCGTCGAAGCTGCGGGCGGCCAAGATGGCATCGTGGTCGGGGATCCGGACGGTGATCGCCGCCGCCGACCGGCCGGGTGTCCTGGCCGCCGCGGTGGCCGGCGAGGCCGGCGTCGGCACCGTCGTGCGTCCCCGTGACCGCCGGCTGGGTGCCCGGAAGCTCTGGATCGCGTTCGCCAAGCCCTACGAAGGGGTCCTGGAGGTCGATGAGGGTGCCCGCCGAGCCCTCCTGGAACGGGGGACGTCGCTGCTCCCGGTGGGCGTGGTCCGGGTCTCAGGGGCGTTCCGGGCCGGCGACGCGGTCGAGATCGCCGACGCAGCCGGCACCATCTTCGCCAAGGGCCTGGTGCGCATGGCCGCGTCGGAGCTCGTGGCCGCCGCCGGCCGGCGGACGACCGACCTGCCCGAGAGCGCGGCCCGGGAGGTCGTCCACCGCGACGACCTGGTCCTCACCAGCTCGTGACCCGCCCCCCGACCGATCTGGCTGCAGTTGCGGGCCAGTAGGCACGTCAGTGCCGCCAGATCGGGGTGGGGGGCGGCGGCCGTCCTCCTCGCCGTCGTCGTCGCCCTGGTCGCCGGCGGGTGCGGCCGGGCCCGGGGTGTCGCCGGCACCCGCCGGGCCTTGGAGCAGGCCGGGTACCACGACGTCGCCATCGACCTGCGGGCCGGCGGCGGCATCGGCATCGCCCGGGTGGCGACGGCGGCGGGCGGCCCGCCGGCCGAGCGGACGGCCGAGGTGGTGTGGGCCACCCTGCCGGTGCGCTTCGACCAGCTCGTCGTGGCCATCGGCGACCAGACCACGTCGTTCGGCTATGAGGACCTGCGCGCCCGCCTCGGCTCCCGTGACCCGTCGCTGGACGGGCGCCAGGTCGACGAGGAAGTGGTGTCGAGCGGCCTGAAGCTGATGCTCCTGCTCTCGGTGGCCGCCCTGCTGTCGGTCGGCGCGGTGGTGGCCGTCGGGCTGGTGGCCCTGCGGGCGGCCCGGCGCCGGCGTCAGGACGCGGGGCCGACCTCGGGGCTCGGCGCCGGCTCGCTGACTGCGGCGGGGGCCTCGGCCTCCGACGAGGCCGACGCGATCCCGAGCTGAGCCCGGATGGCGTCGAGGCGGGCGGTGGCTTCGGTGTTCATGGCCGCCTGCTCGACTTCGAGCATCCGCACCTCCACCGACTGGCCGGCGATCTCCGAGGTGCCCAGGGCCTTGGCATAGCGCGACTCGATCTTGTCGCGCACCTCGTCGAAGGTGGGGACGTCCTGGCCGACGGTCTCGCTCAGGGAGGCCATGGCCCGGTTCATCTGCTCCTGCATCTTGGCCTGGTCGAGCTGGCCCATCAGCTTCTGCTTCTCGGCCAGCTTCTGCTGCATGACCATGGAGTTCTGCTGGACGGCGGCCTTGGCCTGGTTGGCCGCCTGCGTCGACTGGAGCAGGAGCTGCTTGAGCGTCTCCACCTCCTTCTCGGTGGCGATGAGACGGTTGGCGTAGGCCTCGGCCGCCGAGGTGTAGTCGAGGGCCTTGGTGGTGTCGCCCCGCTTGCTGGCCTCGTCGGCCATGGTGACGGCCTGGCGGGCCGAGCCGTTGAGCTTGGCCAGCTCCTCCATCGACCGGTTGAGGCGCATCTCGGTCTGCTTCTGGTTGGCGACGACGTTGGCCGCCTGCTCGATGAGCCGGCGGTGCTGGTCCTGGGCCTCGGTGATGGCCTGCTCCAGCTGCACCTTCGGGTCGGCCATCTCGTTGAAGCGGCCGGTGAGCGCTGCGGTCACGTACCGCCATGCACGGCTGAACAGTTTGAACATGTCGCGAGGATAGTGACGGGGCCGCCGTCTGGGTACGATCGGGCGGACGACACCGTGCACATCCCGTTCAACGCCTCCGAGCACTCGAGCCTCGGCGTGGAAGTCGAGCTCGAGATCGTCGACCGGCTGACCCGCGACCTGTCCAGCTCGGCCACCCCCATGCTCGCCGAACTGGGCGCCGGCCACCCCGGGGGTGAGCACCCCAAGGCCAAGCACGAGCTCTTCGAGTGCACCATCGAGATGATCACCGGGATCTGCACCACGGTGGCCGAGGCCAAGGCCGACCTGGCCGCGACGTTGCAGGAGGTCGCCGCCGCCGCCGACCGGCGGGGGTTGGCCCTGTTGTGCTCGGGGACCCACCCCTTCTCGGACTGGCACGACCAGCGGGTCAGCCCCGACCCTCGCTACAGCAAGCTGGTCGAGGAGATGCAGTGGCTGGCCCGGCGCATGCAGATCTTCGGCGTCCACTTCCACGTCGGCGTGCGGTCGGCCGAGAAGTCCATTGCCATCGCCAACGCCCTGACGGCGTACATCCCCCATTTCCTGGCTCTGTCGGCGTCGAGCCCCTACTGGCACGGGCGCGACACCGGCCTGGCGTCGTGCCGGAGCAAGGTCTTCGAGAACCTGCCCACCGCCGGCCTCCCGTACCGGCTCGACGACTGGGCCGAGTTCGAGGAGTTCATGGAGACCCTGGTCAACGCCCAGGCCATCACCAGCATCCGCGAGGTGTGGTGGGACATCCGGCCCCACCCGGACTTCGGCACGGTGGAGCTGCGTATCTGCGACGGCATCCCGACCCTGCGCGAGGTTGCCGGCCTGGCCGCCCTGGCCCAGTGCCTGGTGGAGTGGCTCGACACGCTCGTCGACGCGGGCGGCACGCTACCCGTCCCCCGGGAATGGGTGCTCCGGGTCAACAAGTGGCGGGCCGCCCGCTTCGGGGTCGACGCGGAGATCATCGGTGACGACCACGGCACTCGGGTCCCTGTCAACCAGTCCATCCGGGACCTGGTCGAGGCCCTGTCGCCGGTGGCGGCCCGGATCGGCTGCCTGGACGAGCTTCGGTCCAACCTCGACGTGCTCGACCACGGGCCGAGCTATCTGCGCCAGCGCCGGGTGGTCGACGCCGGCGGCACCACCGTCGACGTGGTCGATGCCCTGGTCGGCGAGCTGGCCACCGACACCCCGGCCTGAGGGCGGACGCGCCGGAAGCGCCTCACCAGGTGAGGCGCTTCCAGTCGCCCGGGAGTGGCGGGCTATTGAGACCGAACCGAGAGGACCACCGAGCGGCGGTCCGCACCTGGGCCGGTCGCTCGATCACAGCGTGCCCGCCGGACCTCAACGCCAGCCCGCCGGCAACCCAACAGCAACCCAAATCGGCCCGCCCCGGCTACGCCGGCACGGCTCGCGCCACCCACCGGGTGAGGACGCCCCGTAGCTCCTCGACCCGGACCGGCTTGCTCACGTAGTCGTCCATGCCCGCCTCGATGCAGCGGTCACGGTCGTCCTGGGTGGCGCTCGCGGTAATGGCGATCACGGGCGTCCGGGTGGCCCCGTCCTGGAGCCGCCGGATCTCCCGGGTGGCCTCGAAGCCGTCGAGGTCGGGCATCTGGCAGTCCATGAGCACGGCGGCGTACGAGGCCCGCTGGACGGCCCGGATGGCCTCGGCGCCGGTCGCGGCGACGTCGGCGGTGTAGCCGAGGCTGGCGAGCATGCGCACCGCCACGAGCTGGTTGACCGGGTTGTCCTCGGCGACGAGCAGCCGGGCCCGGTCGCCGTAGGGGCCGGCGGGCACGTCTCGCGCCGGATCGGCCGGTCTGGCCGCCGGCGCCGGCCCGGGCGGGAGCGGCACCTCGAACCAGAACGTGCTCCCCCGCCCCGCCTCGCTGGAGTAGCCCATACGCCCGCCCATCAGGTCGACGAGCTGGCGGCAGATGGCCAGGCCGAGGCCGGTGCCGCCGAAGCGGCGGGTGGTGGAGGTATCGGCCTGCGAGAACGGTTCGAGGAGCCGGACGGCGGACTGGTCGATCCCGATCCCCGTGTCGGTCACCTCGAAGCGGACCCTGGCGGCCGGCGCGCCGCGCACCGTGACGGCCACGCGGCCGCCATCGGTGAACTTGATGGCGTTCGTCGTGAAGTTGGTGAGGATCTGGTGCAGGCGACCGGGGTCGCCGGTCAACCATCGGGGCACGTCGGGGGCGATGTCGAGGTCCAGCGCGAGGCCCTTGCGTTGCGCGGCAACAGCGTGAAGGGCGACGACGCCCGCCACCGTCGTCCGCACGTCGAAGGTGATGCGCTCGAGCTCGAGCTTGCCGGCCTCGACCTTGGAGAAGTCGAGGATGTCGTTCACGATGCGCAGGAGGTTCTCGCCGGACTCCTTGAGCACGCCCAGGTACCGCTGCTGGGTCTCGTCGAGGTCGGTGTCGAGGAGGAGCTGGGCCATGCCCAGGACCCCGTTCATCGGCGTGCGGACCTCGTGGCTCATGTTGGCGAGGAACTGGGACTTCAAGCGGGATGCCTCGAGCGCCTGGTCGCGCGCCGCGGCGATCGCCGCCTCCGCCTCGACCATGAGGGTGATGTCGGTGGCGGTCCCCACGAAACCGGTGACCTGGTCCGTGGCGTCCCGGAGGGGGACAGACCGCACGTCGACCCAGCGCTCGCCGCCGGGCTCGGCGTGGACGCGGAACCGGCCGGCGTACTCCTGCAGGCCGGCGACGGCTTCCCGCCAGGCGGCCACGACGGTGGCCCGCTCGTCGTCGTGGATGGTTGCCGACCAGCCGTCGCCGGCCGCCGCGTCGGGGCCGACGCCGGTCACGTCCTCCCAGCGGGCGTTGACGTAGGTGTACCGCCCGGCCGCATCGGCCTGGAAGACGCCGACCGGGGCGGACGCGGCGAGGGACCGGAACCGGGCCTCGGAACGGCGCAGCGCATCGATGGCCTCGGCCGCGTCCCTCGCCGCCTCCCGGGCATGGTCCTCGGCCCGCCGCCGGGCGGCGATGTCCTGGGCCTGGACAATGAGCTGCGGCGGCGCGCCTTCCGTCCGGTCGAGCGCGGCGATGGACACGCGGCTCCAATGCAGCTGACCGTCGCCCCGCAGGAGGCGGAGCTCGGCATCGAACCCGGTCGGCCGCTCCCAGACGTCGCGTAGGAATGCCTGGAGCTGCGGATGGTCGTCGGGGTTGGTCACCGACAGGAACGTCCGGCCGAGCAGCTCGCTGCGGGAGAGGCCGAGCAGGGCGCAGAGGGAGTCGTTCACCTCGGCCAGCCGGCCGCTGCTCGTGGTGATCGCCATCCCGATGGGGGCGTTGTCGAATGCGCCCCGGAACCGGCCCTCGCTCATGCGGACCGCGGCCTCGGCCTGGTCCTGCTGGCTTCGCAGCCGGTACCGCTCCAGCGCCCGGGCCACGGCCTGGGGCAGCCGGGCCAGGCGGTCCTTGACCAGGTAGTCGGTGGCGCCGCGCGTCAGGCAGTCGACGGCGACCTCCTCACTGATGGTGCCGCTGACCACGATGAGCGGGATGGAGCGCCCGCTCCCCGCCAGCCGGTCGAGCGCCCGCGACACGCTGAAGGAGGGCACGGAGTAGTCGGCCAGGATGATGTCCGGTGACCACCCGAGCGCGGCCACGAAGTCGGGTTCGGTGTCGACCCGGGACCAGGTGATGCGGAAGCCGGCGTCCTCGAGGCCGAGGATCATCAGCTCGGCGTCGTCGGCGCAGTCCTCGACGACGAGGATCCGGACCTCTGCGTCGGTCCCGGTCACCGCGGCACTCGCTCGTTGAGGATCATCCAGTACATCCCGATGCGGCTGATGGCGGCGACGAACTGTTCGACATCCACGGGCTTGACGATGTAGCTGTTGGCGCCGAGGTCGTAGGTGGCCACGAGGTCGCTTTCCTCCCGTGAGGACGTCAAGACCACCACGGGCACGGCACGGGTCCGTTCGTCGGCCTTGAGCCGGCCGAGGACCTCGATGCCGTCGATGAGCGGGAGCTTGAGGTCGAGGAGGACGAGGCGCACGTTCGGCTGCCCGGCGCGGCCTTCGTACCGCCCCTCGGCGAAGAGGAACTCCAAGGCCTCGGCGCCGTCGCGCGCCACGTGGAGCGGGTTGTCGAACCCGCTCTCCTCGAGCGCCCCGACGGTCAGCTCGAGCTCGTCGGCGTTGTCCTCCACGAGCAGGATCTCAATGGGCCGGGCCATGCGCCGCTCCTCCCAGGGTGAAGAAGACCGTGGCGCCGGCGTCGACGGCCCCCTCGGCCCAGACCGTCCCGCCGTGGCGGCTGACGATGCGCTGGACGATGGCCAGCCCGACGCCGCTGCCCTCGTAGTCCTCCTGGCGGTGCAGCCGCTGGAAGACGCCGAAGAGCTTGTCGGCATAGCTCATGTCGAAGCCGACGCCGTTGTCCCTGACGAACATCGTCGGCGGTTGCCCCGCAACTGTCTCGGATCCGATCTCGATCCGGGCGGGGGTGCGGGCCCGGGTGAACTTCAAGGCATTGGCCAGCAGGTTGACGTAGACCTGGGACAGCAGCGCCCGGTCGATATCGCAGGTCGGGAGGTCCCCGATCACGATCTCGACCGGCCGGTCGGCCCGCTCGGAGGACAGGGTGACGAGGGCGTCGTCGACCACATCACGCAGGTCCACCGGCTCGGTCCGCAGCTCCTGGCGCTGCAGCCGGGAGAAGGCGAGGAGCTCGTCGATGAGGGTGCCCATGGCCTTGGCGTTGCGACGAATGACGCCCAGGTACCGCTCGCTCTCCGGGTCGAGAGCACCGGCGGACCGCTTCATCAGGTTGCGGGAGAACCCGTCGATATTACGGAGAGGGGCTCGAAGGTCGTGGGAGACGGTGTAGGTGAACGCCTCGAGCTCGCGGTTGGCGTCCTGTAGGTCGACGACCCGCTGCTGGAGCTGACGGGACAAAGAGCGGGCTTCGTGGGTGGCCAGGTCGCGTTCGCTGACCACCGCGGCGAGGACCATGCCGGTCACCGAGACGACGGCCAGGAAGGTGGCCAGGATCCAGAGGTCGTGCGTCGGGGAGGCCGAAGCGAACGGGCCCCGGCCCGCCGCCGTGCTCACGACCGCGATCGCCGCCATCACCAGCGTCGCCATGGTCGCCCCCCGCTGGCGGACCCGCAGCGCGGCCCAGATCAGCACCGGGAAGATGAGGTAGGCGTAGTCGTAGCGGCTCAGGAAGACGATGGTCGTCACCGCCGCCGCCGCGACCATGACCACGACGCCTTCGATGCGTTCCGGCCGGCTGGTCCTGGTGCCGGGCACCAGCCAGGCCAGGAGCATCGGGGCGACGACCAGGGCCCCGAGGGCGTCGCCCACCCACCAGGTCCGCCAAGTCTCCCAGATGGCCGCGGCCGGGAGGACGCCGCCCAGGGCCAGGCTCGTCACCCCGACCGACGCGCTCACCGTCGTGCTGAGCAGGGCGGCCCCGAGGACCATGGCCACCACGTCGCGTACCCTCGACATCGCCGGCTGCGACCCGGCGATGCGGCGCACGAGGTAGGCGCCGGCGAGCGCTTCCAGGGTGTTGCCCGCGGCCATGCCGCAGGCGGCCGCCAGAGGCACCGAGCTCAGCCCGTTCACGGCCAGGGCCCCGAGCGCCACCCCGGGCCAGAGCCGCCGGCCGAAGATGATGAGGGCGGCGATGGCCAGGCCGGTCGGTGGCCACACCGGGGTCACGTTGCCCTTCAATGCACCGGCCGACAGGCCGAGCTTGGCCGCGCCGTAGTAGGCGGCGGCCAGGAGCCCGACGGCGAGGACGCGGCCCCAGAAGGGTCGGGGCCTGGCGGGCGTGGTCGTCGGGTGGGGGGCGAGGAGCTGGCCCGGAGCCCCTGGTTGGCGCGGAGGATCCGGCCGGCGGTCCGTCAGCGACGCGATCCGGCCGGGCACCGTTGGTGTATCGGTGCGCCTCCGGCCTCACTTGAGGCCAGCGGCTAGGCGATCTGGACGGGCGTGCCGATCTCGACGGTGTTGGCCAGGCGGGTGATGTCGGCGTTCTTCATGCGCAGGCAGCCGTTGCTGACCGCGTCGCCGATCAGGCTGGGCGCGTTGGTGCCGTGCATGGCGATCTGGCCGACGCCGGTGCCGAAGCTCATCAGCACTTCGGAGAAGGCGGCCACCGAGAGCTGGAACGGGCCGTAGACGCCGCTCGGGTCCGGCGTGCGCACCGCCCCGTCGATGTAGTAGTTCCCCCTGGGGGTGGGGGTGGAGGACGTGCCGATGGCCACCGGGGCCTCCATCACCGGCGTTTGGCCGTCGTAGACGGTCATGGACCGGGCGGCCAGGCTGACCACGATGCGGTGGGTCACCTGGCGGAGGTTGACGTCGGCGGCCCGGACCCAGGCGGTGGTCTGGTTCGGCCGGGTGTTGAGCTGGACTTCGAGCCAGTCGCCCTGGCGCTGCTGGACCAGGAACACCAGGGGGAGCCCTTCCCAGGTGGGGTTGGTGAACGAGTCGTCGGCCTCGGGCTGGCCGGGGGTGCTGTAGAGGCCGATCGTGGCGCCCTTCACGTCGGCCACGGTGGCCGGCGCGGCGACGGGGCGGGCCACGCCCCGGCGCAGCTTGCTGCCCGGGACGTTGAGCAGCTCCGGCGCCGGCGGGTCACTGACCGTGGGCGGGGGGACGGTGGTGACTGCCGGCGCGGCCACGGTACGGACCACGTCGGGGTCGAACCGGCCGGCGGCGGCGGTGGGCTCGGTCCGGACCAGCCGGAGGAGGCCCACCACGGTCAGCGAGCTGGCGAGGACCACCAAGGCGACCACGGCGACGAGGAACCGCCGCGAGCCGGCTCGACGATCGGGCATGGGCAAAGGCTAGCTACTCCGGCGTGGCCAGCGGCAACAGCACCTCGGTCAACGCCCTTAGCCCGGGGTCGGCCAGCGGTTCGTGGGCGGTGAGGCTGCGGAGCCGGCGGCCGGTGACGACGAGGTCGTACTGGTAGGTGTCGGCCGCGCCCGGCATCGGCGCCGGCCGCCTCGCCGGCGGGTCGAAGTCCACCTGGGCGAGGGCGGCGCGGACGGCCGAGGCCGTGGCCGGCGGCAGTTCGTCGAGGTCGACGGCCGCCACGAGGGACAGCCCGGCGAAGCCGCCGCTCCGGGTCAGCTTCACCTGGGTGCCCACGGCTAGAGCATCACCTTGGTCTGGTCCCACGCGCCGCGCACGGCGTCCACCTCGGGCGAGGTGTCGCCGAAGCGCATCTGGGCCTGGCGCACGGTGGCCCGCCCGAAGGCCTTGAATCCGCTGGTGGGCTTGACCTTGTTGTCACGCAGGGCGTCGTACCAGATGCGGCCGGCCTTCTCCCAGGCGTTGCCACCGATGGCGGTGGCCGCCAGGTAGAACGCGTGGTTGGGGATGCCGGAGTTGACGTGGACGCCGCCGTTGTCGGCTGCGGTGTTGACGTACTTGTCCATCGTGGCCGGCTGCTTGTCGTACTGGTTGGCCGTGCCCGGCGCCTTCATCGACCGCAGCGCCGGCTGCAGCGCCGGCCCGACGACGTCGTTGCCGATCAGCCAATCGGCCGTCGCGGCGGTCTGCTTCTTGGCGTACTGCTTCACGAGGGAGCCGAACACGTCGGACATGGACTCGTTCAGCGCGCCCGACTGGCCCTGGTAGACGAGGTTGGCCTCGTACTGGGTGACACCGTGGGTCAGCTCATGGCCGATCACGTCGAGGGACGCCGTCAGCCGGGTGAAGAGCTGGCCGTCGCCGTCGCCGAAGAACATGTGGCCCTGGCCGTCCCAGAAGGCGTTGGCGTAGTTGACCGCGTAGTGGACCAGGCCGAGGATCGGCATGCCGGCGTTGTCGATGGAGTTGCGCCCGTAGACGTCCCAGTAGAGCTTGTAGGTGGCGCCGAAGCCGTCGTAGGCCTCGTTGACCGCGGGGTCCTTGGTGGCCTTGGAACCCTCGTTGCGGGCGACGGTGCCCAGGGCCATGGCCGTGCTGTGCTTCTGGTCGTAGATGGTGCGGTGGGGTTGCCCGCCGGCGCCGCCCATGGCCCGCATGGCGACGGGGCTGGCGGCCACTGTGGCCGCGAACGCGGCCCGCAGGGTGCGGAACGACGAGTCGATGGCGATGGTGTCAGCCGCTGCCTCCCGCTCGGCGCGGTTGCCGCCCCGGATGATGTCGCGGAGGAGATCCGGCGGGACGATGCAGGCGAACGGGGACCGATGGTGCTGGCTCGGGTGCATGGCTGCTCCTTTGTCTGGGTGGTGCGGGGTGAGGGTGCGGCTGGTTAGGGAGGTGGTTGCAGCTTGGGGAGGTCGATGGGTTGGCAGGCGAAGGCCATGGGGTCGCCGCCGGCCAGGGCGATCATCCGGCCCGCGGCCTCGTTGAGCCGGGCCTCGCTCAGCTCACCCTTCTGCACGGCGACGACGAGCCCGTGGACCATGTCGCGGGCGAACTTGCCGTCGGTGGTGAGCACGCCGTCGGCGCCCGACTGGATGGCCTTCACCGAGGCCTCGGCCCAGTCCCAGCGCTGGTTCACCGCGCCCATGCCGATGGAGTCGGTGATGGCCACGCCCTTGAAGCCCATCTGGCGCAGCAGGGTGTAGGACCGGGCCGACATGCTGGCCGGCGTGGCGGGGTCGAGGGCGGCATAGTCGACGTTGCTGACCATGACGACGGGGATGCCCTGGCCGATCAGGTCGCTGAACGGCTTGAGGTCGTCGGCGCGCAGGTCGTCGAGCGTCTCCGTGGAGATGATGCGGCCGACGTGGTCGTCGCCCTGGGCCTTGGCCCGGCCGGGGAAGTGCTTGGCCACCGCGCCCACGCCCTTGTCGGCCAGCCCGAGGGCGTAGGCGTAGGCGTAGCGGGCTGCGACCGCCGGGTCGGCGCTGAAGGACCGGTCGCCGATGGTGCCGGTGGACGGGCCACCGTCGAGGTCGGCCACCGGCGCCAGGTCGAGGGTGATGCCGATGGCCGACAGGGCGGTGGCCTGGTCGCGGGCCAGCGCCCGGACGGCGTCGGTGGTGCCGGTGGCCGCCAGCCGGCGGGCCGACGACGTGTACCCGATGATGTGGCCGAAGCTGGTGACCCGGCCCGGCTCCTCGTCGGTCGAGACGATCAGCGGGTGGGGTGACTGGCGCTTCAGGTCGGCGATCAGGCGGGTGGCCTGGGCCCGGGTCTGCACATTGGGCCCGGTGATGAGGACGCCGCCGACGCCAAGCTTCGTGACCTCGGCGGCGAGCGCCTGGGAGCCGTCGGTGACGTTGGGCAGCCCGACGATGAGCACCTCGGCGGCCCGCTCCCGCAGCGTTGCCTCCGGCTGGCACGGCGCCGCGGTGGTGGTCGGCGCGGCGAGGGCGACCGCCGGCTGCGCCTCACCGAAGCTGGGGAAGAAGAAGTGCACCGGGCCGCTCACCACGTCGACGGGGGTCGAACCGGTCGCCGCGCCGGCGGCGGCCAGCACGGTGAAGACCGCCAGCGCGATCGTCAGGCGGATGCGCCCGGGCCCGAACGTGCCCCGCCCTCCTTGCACGGACCTGAAGCTATACCGGGCCGCGGCAGATTGCTGCCCGGCTCAGCGACCGGTCTCCTCCAGGGCGACCCGCAGGGACTCGAGCTCGCCGACCAGGCTGTCGACATCGGTGCCCAGCGGCTGGAGGGTGCCCAGGTCGGGGCTCTGGAGCGAGAGCTCCACGGCGCGGGCCACCGCCTCGTTGAGCTGGGCGGCCAGCCGGCGCAGCCGGTCCTCCGCGTCCTGGGCCACGCCGGCCAGGCGCTCGGCCGACGCCAGCTGCTCGCCGACGGCCTCGGCGGTGGCGGCCAGCTCGGCCCGCTCGGGCGACCGGGCGGCATCGGCCTTGGCCTGGGCGAGCTGGCGCTGCAGGCCGTCGACCCCGAGGTCGGCGACGGCGGCCGACAGCTCGTTGCCCCGCTGGGCGATGCGCCAGCACTCGTCGACACCGACGGCAACCCGGGTGTCGACCTCGACCAGGCGAGCCTTGAGCGGCCCCGGCGCGGTGGTGGCCAGCACCTGGTCGAAGCGCGACTCGGCCCGCTGGGCCTGCCGGACGAGCGACCGCCACGGCTCCTGGACGAGCGCCGGGTTGATGGCGACCCGCGTGGGCTTGCGGGGCACGGCCATGGCCACCCGCCCGGCCCAGACCAGCCCACCGACGATCGCGGCGGCGGCCAGGGGCACGCCGGCCAGGATGGCGGCCGAGGCGCCGGCGCCGGCCAGCAGGATGGCGCCCGGCGACGTGATGGCCCGGGCCATGGCGGGGGTCCGCGCCCGTTCGGGCAGGCGTTCGAGCACGTCCCATTCTGGACCGCCTCGCCCGTTCGTTGTGAGCTGCGCGACCGCCACGGTTGTCGAGCTCACAAAGAACGGCTCAGAAGTCGGCGTTGCGGGGGGTCCGGGGGAAGGGGATCACGTCGCGGACGTTGGCCATACCGGTGATGTACGCCACCGTCCGCTCGAAGCCGAGGCCGAAGCCGGCGTGGGGCACGGTGCCGTAGCGGCGCAGGTCGCGGTACCACCAGTAGGCCTCGCGGTCGAGGCCGACCTCGTCGATCCGGGCGTCGAGCACGTCCAGGCGCTCCTCCCGCTGGCTCCCGCCGATGATCTCGCCGATACCGGGTGCCAGCACGTCCATGGCCGCCACCGTGCGCCCGTCGTCGTTCAGCCGCATGTAGAACGCCTTGATCTCCTTGGGGTAGTTGGTGACCACCACCGGGCGCTTGACGAGCTGCTCGGTCAGGTAGCGCTCGTGCTCGGACTGCATGTCCATGCCCCAGGAAACCGGGAAGTCGAACTGGGCGCCGGCGTCGACGGCCCGGGCCAGGGCGGCGACGGCGTCGGTGTAGTCCATGCGCTCGAACGTGGAGCCGACCAGCCGCTCGAGGCGGTTGATGCAGTCCGGGTCGATGCGCTCGGCGAAGAAGGCCATGTCATCGGACCGTTCGTCGAGCACGGCGGCCACCACCGACTTCAGGCAGGCCTCGGCCAGGTCGGCGTCGTCGCCCAGGTCGGCGAAGGCGATCTCGGGCTCGACCATCCAGAACTCGGCCAGGTGGCGGGACGTGTTGGAGTTCTCGGCCCGGAACGTGGGGCCGAACGTGTACACCCGGCTCATGGCCAGGCAGTAGGACTCCACGTTGAGCTGACCGGAGACGGTGAGGTGGGTCTCCCTCCCGAAGAAGTCGTGGCTGAAGTCGACCTGCCCGCTGCCCGGCACCCGGGGCGGGTTCATCGCGTCGAGGGTCGAGACCCGGAACATGGCGCCGGCCCCCTCGGCGTCGTTGGCCGTGATGATCGGGGTGTGGACCCAGTAGAACCCGCGCTCGTCGAAGAACCGGTGCAGGGCCATCGACAGGCAGTGCCGCACCCTGGCCACCGCGCCGAAGGTGTTCGTGCGGGGCCGCAGGTGGGCCACCTCCCGCAGGTACTCGAAGGAGTGCTGCTTGGGGGCGACCGGGTAGGTCTCGGGGTCCTCGACCCAGCCCACCACCTGGAGCTCGTCGGCCTGGATCTCGGTGGCCTGGCCCTTGCCTTTGGACTCGACGAGGGTGCCGGTGACGACGACCGAGCAACCGGTCGTCAGGTGGGCGACCTCCGTCTCGAAGTTGGCCAGGGTGGCCCGGGCCACGACCTGGATGGCGTCGAAACAGGATCCGTCATGGACCGTTAGGAACGAGAGGCCGCCGCCGGCCTTGGAGTCGCGCCGGGTGCGGACCCACCCCTTGACCACGATCGTCGACCCGATCGCCACCTGCCCGCCCAGCGCGTCGGTCACGGGCACGTGCGACGTCGGTTCGGCCGAGGCCACGGGCATCTCCTTGGGTCGGCGGGGGCAGACGCCCGCCAGTCTGGCCTACCGGTCAGCCCTGGAGCACCGAGAGGACGTTCCCGGCCGGGTCGGTGAACCAGGCGATCCGTGGGCCGCCGCCCGGCGCTCCGATCCCTCGGGCGTCCTGGTCGAACCCGTCGTAGCGCGCCATGGCCACGCCCCGCGCCGCCAGGGCGTCGACCGTGGCCTCGATGTCGCCGACGCGGAAGTTGAGCACGGTGAAGCCGGCCGGCTCGTGGTCCGGCTTCGGGTACAGGAACACCCGGCCGCCCGATGCCAGGGTGATGGCCACGCCGGCGGGGTTGTCCTCGAGGCGCAGGCCGAGGATCTCCCCGTAGAAGTGGCGTGCCGCGTCGAGGTCGTCGACTGAGTAGCCACTGAACGCGTCGCAGTCCTTGAGCATCGGTCCTCCGAACGGCTAGAAGTTGCTCACCACGTTGGTGAAGACCTTGTTGATCGTCGTGGGGTTGCTGGCGTCGTAGGCCGCGGCGTTGGTGGCCTCGGCAATGCGGCGGAGCACGTTGAGGTCGGCGTCCTTGCCGTACGCGATGGGGAAGATGCGCACCGGCTGGGACGCCTGGCCCTCGCTGCCGGCCCGGAGGGTGTTCAGCAACGCGTCGAGGTCGTTGTTGCGGGGATCCTCGTTGCGACCGTCGGTGAGGAGCACGACGGCGTTGATCCGCTTGTCGTCATAGGTGTCGCGGAGGTTGGTGTAGGAGGCGCCGGCGACGGTGTAGAGCGGCGTGCCCTGGGTGGGGACCAGGCTGCGGATCCTGTTGGCGATGTTCTCCCGTTGGGCCGAGATGGGCCCGATCGGCACCAGGTCGGCGTACTCGGTGGGGGGCTTCCCGCTGATCCCGGTGGAGAAGATGCGCAGGCCCACCAGGTCGTCGCCCTTGAACTGGCCCAGGGCGTCGATGGCGGCCTGCTTGGCCAGGTCGAGCTTGGTGTCCCCGCTGTCGCTGGCCTTCTCGCCCATGGAGCCCGACACGTCGATCACCAGCAGGACGCGGGCGCCCTTGCGCTGCACGGCCCACAGGTCGAGCACCTTGGCCAGCACTGCCGGCGCCGGCACGCCCAGCACGTTCTGGGGCTGGTCCGGGTCGACGCCGTTGGCCTTCTCGATGGGAGCGCCGACGGCCACGGCCGCGTTGCCCGGCCGGAAGCCGTAGGTCAGCACGCGGGCCTGGTTGGCGGGCTCCTGGAGGTACTTCTCGAAGACCCGGGCCGCCGCCTTCTGCTTCTCGGTGACCCAGGGCGAGTCCAGGACGATGATCGGGTTGTCGGAGAAGAGCGTGCCTTCTTTGGGGTAAATGGCCACCAAGGGCACCCGGGGCTTGCGGGGCACCTCGCCGGGGTCGGTGATCCCGTCGGGGTTGCCGGCGTTGTAGTCGATGACCGACTTCTCCTCGACGGCCACCGCCGAGGCATAGGTGAGGCCGGCGCCCCGCTGGTCGTTCTTGTAGAGGTTGTTCATGAACGTCAGGGTGATGTCGCCGTAGTGGACCACCGACGCCTCGACAGCCCGGGCAAAGGCGTCGACCTCGGGGCGGGCCAGGTCCTCCACCGACAGGTCACGGGTCTTGTTGGTGGCCGCGTAGTACTCGGCGATCGTCGACGAGAGCGCGCTGGTGGAGAAGTTGGGGTTGGTCTTGCCGAGCCGGAACGGGCCCCACTCGGGGTGGCCCTTGCCGCCCCACCCGGCGGGGTCCTGGGCCAGCTTGAGGATGTCGGCGTAGCCGATCGGGGTGTTCGGCCAGCCCAGCGCCTCGGCCATGGGCCGGGGCATGGCGATCACCAGCGGGGTGCGCATGAAGGGCCGCGAGGTCGGCGCCTGGGCGGGGCGGCCGGTCGTCGAGAGCCGCTGGTTGAGGATGGCCCCCCAGGCGCTCGACGCCGGCGACCAGATCACCGGCTTCGGCCCGTTGGTGGCCTCGTCGGGCCAACCGTCGGCGAGGAGCTGCATGGCCTCGCCGGAGGACTTCTTCGTCACCCGTACGAACGTGCAGCCGCCCTCCTTGGCCGCCGCCGACCCGTTGAAGCGCTTGACCAGGTCGGCGAACAGCTCGACCTTCTCGGGCGACGACGCCACGTCGACCGTCGTGCAGTTCTTGGGCGCGTTCTGGGTACCGCCGGCGCCCGAGCCGGATGAGGTCGTGCACGCGGACGCGGCGAGGCTGAGCGCGACCACGAGGAGCGTCGCCCGCCTCACCGGCGCACCTCCACGGCCCGGGACCGCAGCGCGTCGAGGAACCCGGGGGAGGGGAGGCCGCTGGTCGGCGGGAGGGGCGGGGCGCCGGCCCGGGTGCCGTCGCCCACCCGCCAGCCGGCGCCGGCCAGGGCGTCGCGGACGGCGCTCCCGCCGGCCACCTCGCGCAGGCGCCGGGCGGTGCCGCGCCCGGCACTGGCCAGGACCACATCAGCGGTTGCCATGGGAGAAGGGTAGAGGAGCACGACGCGGTCGCGAACGGCGGGCGCGGTCACGATCGACGCCTCGGCTTCGGTCGTCCCGACCGCGTTCGACGCCGAGAAGTTCGTGCCCAGCATGTCGTTGAGGGGCGATGCGCCCGACGCCGGCGCCGGCGCGGCCCGCTCCAGGCCCTCCAGCCAACGGGCGAAGCCGGGATCGGTGAGGTCGAGCGTGGACAGGTCGTCGCTGCGGCCGAAGAACGCCGCCGTGGCCTGGCCGACGACGAGCGTGCCGATGGCGTCGGCGGCCGGGTCGTCGTGGCTGGGCTTGGCCGACCCGGAGATGGCGGCGTCGCCCAGGCATTTCCACCCGACGGCGCCGCCGCAGCGGGGGCCGAGGGCGTCGGCGACGGCCCGGCTCACGACGAGCACCAAAGGCGACCGGGCCAGGGGTGCCCCGATGTCAACGAAGAGCGGCGCCGACCCCCGGCGCCGGCCGTCGACGATCTGGGGCCACGGCGCCGGCGCCAGCCAGCCGTCGATCCCCGGGTCGTCGGCGCTGGCCAGACGGTCGGCCGTCACCGGCGCCGGCTCGACGGTCACCGTCGCCGTGGTCCGGCGGAGCGCGTCGCACACCGGGCCGAGCTCGGCCGCGCACACCACCCGCAAGGTGTCGGTCGAGCCGCCAGCCCGCCGGTCGAGCCGGTCTCGCACGGCGACAGACGTGGCGATCATGGCCGCCGCAGCCAGCAGGGCGAGGACGCGGCGCATGCCGGCGAGCGTAGGCCGGGAGGCGCTCGGCGTACGCTCGATGGCCATGGACGCCCAGACCGTCGCCGGCCGCCTCGACGAGCTGCAGGTGGTCGACGTCCGCTACGCGGACGACTGGCGGGCCGGGCACATCGACGGCTCGGCCAACATCCCCGAGGAAGACCTGCCCGAGCGGGTGGAGGAGCTCGACCGCAGCCGGGCGGTCGTCACGGTCTGCCGGGCCGGCACCCGGAGCGCTGATGCCGCCGAGTGGCTGCGGGGCCAGGGTTTCGACGCCCAGAGCCTCGATGGCGGGATGCTGGCGTGGAAGTGGGCCGGCTTCCCGATCACCGCCCCGGTCGACGACGTCGAGGTCGACGAGGTCGTCGTGGCCGAGATGCAGGCGTTGCACGACGAGTTCGTCGCGGTCGCCATGGCGATCGAGGCCCGTTTCGGTGTGGGGGTGGAGCCGACCGAGGCACAGATCCGGGAGTTCCTGCGCGAGCGCATGATCGACGAGGGCCGGACCCCGGAGGAGGCCGACGCCTACCTGGCCGAAATGGGCGGGGAGTGAATTCGTGCGTCCGGTAGCGTCGACGGCGTGACCCCGTCGCCGGTTGCCGAGCTCGGTCGTCGGGCCAAGGTCGCGTCCCGGGCCCTCGCCACGGCGCCCACGCCGGCCAAGGACGCTGCCCTCGAAGCCGCAGCCGACCTGCTCGGCCGCGGCACCGCCGAGATCCTCGAGGCCAACGCGGCCGATGTGGCCCGGGCCGAGGCCGCCGGTACCGCGCCGACGGTCGTCGACCGGCTGCGATTGTCGCCGGCGCGGGTGGAGTCGATGGCCGGCGGCCTGCGCCAGGTGGCCGCCCTGCCCGACCCGGTGGGCGAGATGGTGCGGGGCTGGACGCGCCCGAACGGCCTGGTCATCGAGCAGGTGCGCGTGCCGCTCGGCGTCGTTGCCATCATCTACGAGAACCGGCCCAATGTGACCAGCGACGCCTTCGGCCTGTGCCTGAAGTCGGGCAACGCCGCCTTTCTCCGGGGCTCGGGTGCGGCGCTGGCTTCCAACCAGGCCATCGCCGGCCTGCTGCGGGAGGGCCTCGACAAGGCTGGCCTCCCTGCCGATGCCCTGGTCCTGGTCGACGACGTGCGCCACGAGGCCGCGGTGGAGTTCATGCGCCTGCGGGAGTCGATCGACTGCCTGATCCCGCGGGGCGGGCCGTCGCTCATCACGGCGATCCTCGAGAACGCCACCGTGCCCTACGTCATCGACGGTGACGGCAACTGCCACGTCTACGTGGATGCCAGCGCCGACCTCGACCAAGCGCTCGACATCGTGGTGAACGCCAAGATGCAGCGGCCGTCGGTGTGCAACGCGGCCGAGTCGCTGGTGGTCCACACGTCGGTGGCGGCCGAGTTCCTGCCCCGGGCCGCGGCGGCGCTGGCCGGCGTCGAGCTCGTTGGCGACGAGCGGGCCCGGTCGATCGTGGCGTCGATCGGGCCGGCCACCGAGGAGGACTTCGGCCGGGAGTTCCTCGACCTGCGCATGTCGGTGGCGGTGGTCGGCTCGTTGGACGAGGCCATCGCCCACGTCAACCGGTACGGCACCGGCCATACCGAGGCCATCTGCACGACCGACCTGGCCGCGTCGCGGCGCTTCACCCGCGAGGTCGACGCCGCCGCGGTCGTGGTCAACGCCTCCACCCGCTTTACCGACGGCGAGCAGTTCGGCTTCGGCGCCGAGATCGGCATCAGCACCCAGAAGCTCCACGCCCGCGGCCCCATGGGCCTGCGGGAGCTGACCACGCTCAAGTACGTCGTGCACGGCGACGGCCAGATCCGCACCTAGGGTGGCCGACCGGTTCGAGTCGATCGGCTCGGTGCGTGACGGGCTGGCCGGCGTCGACTACCTGGCCGACGAGGCCATCGCCGGCGTGGTCTTCCTGGCCGACCGGCTCGACAAGCCGGTGCTGGTCGAGGGGCCGGCGGGCACGGGCAAGACCGAGCTGGCCAAGGCCGTGGCCCGGTGGTCGGGCAGCCGCCTGATCCGCCTCCAGTGCTACGAGGGCCTCGACGAGTCCAAGGCCCTCTACGAGTGGAACTACCGCAAGCAGCTCCTGCGCATCCAGGCCGGCGAGGGCGCGGGTACCAGCTGGTCGGACCTCGAGGACGACATCTTCACCGAGGAGTTCCTGCTCTCCCGCCCGTTGCTCGAGGCCATCCGGGCCGACGAGCCTGTGGTGCTGCTCATCGACGAGGTCGACCGGGTGGAGGTGGAGACCGAAGCCCTGCTGCTCGAGGTGCTCTCCGACTGGCAGGTGTCCGTGCCCGAGATGGGGACGGTGTCGGCTCGGCGGGTACCGCTGGTGTTCCTCACCTCCAACGGCACCCGCGACCTGTCGGAGGCGCTGAAGCGCCGGTGCCTGTACCTGTACCTCGACTACCCGTCGGTGGAGCGCGAGCGGGAGATCATCCTGGCGCGCGTGCCCGAGCTGCCGGGCCACCTCGCCGCCGAGGTGGCCCGGATCGTCCGCAGCCTCCGGCTGCTCGACCTGCGCAAGGCGCCGTCGGTGTCCGAGACCCTCGACTGGGCCCGCACGCTGGTGGTCCTCGGTGTCGAGACGCTCGACGCGAGCGTGACCGAGTCGACCCTGCACGTGCTGCTCAAGCACCGGGCCGACATCGCCGCCGCCGCCCGCACGCTCAGGACGGCCGGCTGACGTCCCGTGCTTGACCTGCTGGCCGGGTTCGTCGGCGAGCTGCGGGCGGCCGGGCTCCCGGTGTCGCTGACCGAGAACATCGACGCCATGGACGCCGTCCGCTTCGTGCCGCTGGACGACCGGACTGTGTTCCGTGCCGCCATGGCGGCCACCCTGGTGAAGCGGCCGGAGCACCGGCCGGCGTTCGACGCTGTCTTCGACGCCTACTTCGCGGTGGCGCCCTTCGCCGGCGGGGACGAGCTCGATGTCGACCTCGGCGCCCTGCTCGACGATGCGCTGCGTTCCGGCGACGCCGAGGCCATCAGCCGCGTGGCCCGGCTGGCCGTCGCCCGGTTGGCCGGCATGGAGGAGGGCCGGGGCGTGCGGGGCAGCGCCTACGTCTTCAAGACCATGCGCATGCTCGATGTCGACGGGGCGCTGGCCCGGCTCCTCGCCGGCGCTGAGTGGCTGGAGCGCGATGACCTCACCGGCGCCGGCCTGCGGCTCCGGGCCGAGATCGAGGCCGAGGTCCGCCGGCGGCTGGTGGCCGAGCGGGGCCCCCAGGCCGTGGCCCGGTCGGTGCGCCGGCCTCTACCGGAGGACGTCGACTTCCTGCACGCGTCCCGTGAGGACCTGACCGCGTTGCAGCGGTCATTGCGCCCCCTGGCCCGGCGCATGGCGTCGCGCCTGGCCCGCCGGCGCCGGGTGGGGAGGCAGGGCCGGCTCGACTTCCGCCGCACGCTGCGCCGGTCGCTGTCCACCGGCGGTGTGCCGGCCGACCCCCGCTTCCGGCGGCCGCACCCGCACAAGCCCGAGATCGTGGTGCTGGCCGACGTATCGGGGTCGGTCGCCACGTTCGCCCGGTTCACGCTCCAGCTCGTCCACGCCCTGGCCGGCGAGTTCTCGGCCGTGCGCACGTTCGTCTTCATCGACGGGATCGACGAGGTCACCCGGCTGTTCGCCGGCACCGACGACCTCGCGGCCGCCCTCACCCGGGTCCACGAGGAGGCCGACGTCGTCGCCGCTGACGGCCACTCGGACTACGGCCGCGCCCTCGGCACGTTCTGGGCCCGGTGGGGCCGGGAGATCACGCCCCGCACGTCGGTCATCGTGCTGGGCGACGCCCGGAACAACTACCACGCCGCTCACGCCGACGTGCTGGCTGACCTGCGGCGGCGGTGCCGGCGGCTCTGGTGGCTCAACCCCGAGCCCCGCTCGTACTGGGACACCGGGGACTCGATCGTCTCCGAGTACGCGGTCCATTGCGACGGGGTCTTCGAGTGTCGCAACCTGCGCCAGCTCGAAGCGTTCGTGTCGCAGATCGGGTGACCGGCCCGGGAGGCCGGTCCAACAGGCATTCACAGGTCCGCACTCCCAGCGGGAGTGCGGACCTGTGATGCGCCGGCCGCTGGTGGCGGTGCCGGCGGTGGCCGGCCTGGTTGCCGTGGTGCTGGCGACCGGAAAGGGCCTCTACGTCAGTCCCGACGCGGTGTTCTACGTCGGGACTGCCCGCAACTGGCTGGCCGGCCGAGGCTTCTCACCGCCGCCCGGGCTGCCGCCAGTGGGGCACTTCCCTCCGCTGTTCACCGCGCTCCTCGCCGCTGTCGGCCAGCTGGGGCTGGGCCCGTTGACCGCGGCCCGGGCCGTGAACGCACTGTCGTACGCCGGTGTGGTCCTGCTCGTCGGCCTGGTCGTCCGGGCCCGCACCTCGTCGGTGCCTGCCGCGCTGGTGGCGTCGGTGCTGACCGCGGCGGCGGTCGACCTGCTCACCTACTCGGCCTCGGCCCTGAGCGAGCCGCTGTTCATCCTCCTGGCGGTAGCCGGTCTGGTGCTGCTGGCCACCTACCTCGACCGACCGTCGCCGGCCCGTCTCGCCGCCGCCGTCCTGGTCGTGGCGGCCGCCTTCCTGACCCGCTACGTCGGCGTGGCCCTGGTCGTCGCCGGCGTGGGGGTGCTGGCGTGGCGCCGGCGGTGGGCCGCCGCCGGCGTCTTCGGCGCCCTGACCGTCGCCCCGGTCGGGGTATGGCTGGCGTGGGCCGGCCGGCAGGGCCCGAACGACCGCTCGGTGGCCTGGCACCTCTTCGGTGCCGAGTACCTGGGCCAAGCGGCTCGGCCGGTGTCGCGCTGGCTGGTCCCGTGGCCGGTGCCACCCGTCGGGCTGGTGCTGGCGGTGGTACTGGCCGCCGGCCTGGTCGTCCTCGTCCGGCGCCGGCCGGCGGCCCGGTCGGAGCTCTCAGTGCTCCTCTGGGTGTTCACGGGCGCCTACCTCGCCGTCCTGCTGGCCAACCGGGCGCTCACCGACGCCACTGGCCGCCTCGACGCCCGCTTCCTCGCCCCCCTGCACGTCGTCGCCGTCCTCCTGGCTGTGCCCGCGCTGCACCGCCGCCGGTTGCCGACACCGGCGCTGGTGCTCGCCGGCGTGCTCGTCATGGGCCAGCTTGCCGACGCGGTGGCCTGGACCGCCGGCGGCCTCACCGATGCCGGCATCGGCCGGCGGGGCTACTCGGCGGCGGCCCTGCGCCGCTCGGCGGCGGTGGCCGAGGTCCAATCCGATGTCCTCCGCCCGCTGTACACGAACGCCGTCGATGGCCTGTTCTTTCTCACCGGTCGGGCCGTCACGGCCATCCCCGCCAAGAAGGACTACCTGACCGGCAAGCCCAACCCCCACTACGACGAGGAGCTGGCGGCCATGCGGTTGGCGCTGGCCGGCGCCACCCAGGCTCGCCTCCTCTACGTGGCCGTCCCCTTCCGTCGCTCGTTCCAGCCGACGCAGGCCGAGCTGGAGGCCGCTTTGCCCCTCGAGGTCGTCGCCCGCGACGCCGTGGCGACGGTCTACCGCCTGCGGTAGCCTTTCACCACTCTTCCTCCCTTCCCGTTCTGTGCAGTTTCCGTCGTGATTTCGGCCGAAATCGGCAATTTCACGACGGAAAGTGCACGCAGATTGCGAGGGGCGAGATGCGGAGACTGTTTCCCGCCGACGGGTACACGGAGGCGGCGTTGCGGTGGGGCGAGCGCACCGGGCAGTGGCGCCGAGCCGTCCGGGGCGTCTGGGCGGAAGGGCCGGAGGAGGTCAGCGACCTTGACCGGGCTCGGGCGGTCGTCATGGCCAGCGGGGGCGTGGCCAGCCACCACCTCGCCGGCGTGCTCCTCGGCCTCGACGCCGTGGAGCTCGCCGGCACCTGGGCGACGGTCGCACCGACGGCCAGCGGGCGGCGGGAGGGCGTGTGCCGAAGACTGCTGGCGCCGGAACGCATCGTCACCGCCGGCGGGTTGGCGTGCACGGACGGGCTGCAGACGATGCTGGACCTGGCCGGCTCTTTACCCGGCGCGGTGTGGGAGCAGGCCCTGGAATCGGCGCTGCGGAAGGACCTGACCACCGTCGGGGTCTTGGGCGAGGTACTGACCGGCCGGAGCCGAGCGGTGGGTGCTGGCCAGGGCCGTACTCGAGCGGCGGGGAGCCGTCGTGCCGACGGACAGCTTGCTGGAGACGCTCATGGTGCAGCTGGCCCGGACCGTCGCCGGGCTGCCCGACCCCGTCCGCCAGCTGTGGGTCGAGGCGGCCCGCGGCCGGCTCGACCTGGCGTGGCTCGACCTCGGCCTGTTCGTCGAGCTCGACGGCCAGCAGCACGCCGGCCAGCCGGTCTACGACGCTCGGCGGGAGACGGCCGTCGTGGCCGCCACAGGGTGGCTGTGCGGGCGCTTCACCTGGCACGAGGTGGTGTACCTCCCGACCTCGACGGCCCGTCGGCTGGCCGCGCTGGCCGACCAGGCCCGCCGGCGCCCCGTGGGTCAGCCGGCGCGCAGCAGCTCGGCGACCCGGTAGGCTAGGTCGAGGGACTGGCGGCCGTTGAGGCGGGGGTCGCACGCGGTGAGGTAGCGAAGGTCGAGCTGGCTGTCGAGGACCTCCTCGGCGCCGCCGAGGCACTCGGTGACGTCGTCGCCGGTCAGCTCCACGTGCACGCCCCCGGGCCAGGTGCCAAGTGCCCGGTGGGCTCGAAAAAAGCTGCCGATCTCGGCCAGGACGTGGTCGAGGTGGCGGGTCTTGCGGCCGCCGGCGCTGACGAAGGTGTTGCCGTGCATCGGGTCGCAGACCCACACGACGGGGTGGCCCGAGTCGCGGACGGCGCGGATCATGGGAGGCAGCAGCTCGTCGGCCCGGTCGGCGCCGAGGCGGGTGATGAGGCTGAGCCGGCCGGGGATGCGGCTCGGGTTGAGGTGGTCACAGAGCTCGACGGCCTCTTCCGGCGACACCGACGGGCCCAGTTTCACGCCGACCGGGTTGTTGATCCCCCGGAAGAACTCCAGGTGGGCCCCGTCGAGCTGGCGGGTGCGGTCGCCGATCCAGACCAGGTGGGCCGAGCAGTCGTACCAGCCGCCGGTGAGGGAGTCGCGGCGGGTCAGGGCCTCCTCGTAGCCGAGGATGAGGGCCTCGTGGCTGGTCCAGAAGTCCACCTGGTGCAGCGTGGCCTCCTTGGCCAGGTCGATCCCGCAGGCCGACATGAACCGCAGGGCCCGCTCGATGCCGGCGGCGATGCGCTCGTAGCGCTCACCCTCGGCGCTGGTCCGCACGAACTCCTGGTTCCAGGTGTGGACCTGGTTGAGGTCGGCGAAGCCCCCTTTGGTGAAGGCGCGGAGCAGGTTCATGGTGGATGCCGACTGGTCGTAGGCTCGCTGCAGGCGACCGGGGTCGGGGATGCGGGCGTCCGGCTCGGCGGTCATGTCGTTGACCATGTCGCCGCGATAGGCGGGCAGGACGACGCCGTGGACCACCTCCGTGGGCGAGGAGCGGGGCTTGGCGAACTGGCCGGCGATCCGGCCCATCTTCACCACCGGCACGCCGGCGCCGTAGGTCAGGACCACCGCCATCTGGAGGATGACCTTGAGCTTGTCCCGGATGGCATCGGCGGTGAAGGCGTCGAAGGACTCGGCGCAGTCGCCGGCCTGGAGCAGGAACGCCCGGCCGGCGGCCACCTGGGCCAGGGCCGAGGTGAGCTGGCGCACCTCGCCGGCGAAGACCAGCGGGGGGCGGGTGCCAAGCCGCTTGAGGGTGTCGTCGAGCGCGCCCTCGTCGGGCCATTCCGGCTGCTGGGCGGCAGGCCGGGCCCGCCAACTGCTCGGCGTCCAGGAGGTGGGATCAGTCATGTCGGTCCACACAAGGGTAGAGGCCAGGCCGCTCGTCCGTAATACTTCTGCATCGCCGGCAGACTGGGAGTCCTGGGGGGCACGTTCGACCCCGTCCACATCGGCCATCTCGTTGCCGCTGTCAACGTGCGGCACGCCCTGGCGCTCGACCGGGTGCTGCTCGTCGTGGCCAACGCACCGTGGCAGAAGAGCGGGCGGGCGATCACGCCGGCGGCCGACCGCCTGGCCATGGTGCGAGCCGCGGTCGCCGGCACGGAGGGGGTGGAGGCGAGCAGCATCGAGATCGACCGCGGGGGCGAGTCCTACACGGCCGACACACTGGAGGCCCTGACCGCCGAGGAGCCGGGCCGGGAGCTGTTCCTGGTAGTGGGCGCAGACGTGGCTGCCGACCTGCACACGTGGCGCCGGCCCGATGTCGTCGCCCGGCTGGCCACGCTCGTGGTTGTCAACCGGGGGGCAGCCGCCGACGTCGCCGTCGGGCCACCGTGGCGGGCCCAGCACGTCCGGATCCCGGCGCTCGACATCTCGAGCTCCGACCTCCGGGCCCGGGCCGCGGACGGTCGCCCGCTCGACCACCTCGTGCCCGCCGGCGCCATTGGCTGCATCCGCGAACGTGGCCTGTACGCTTCGGGCACATGAGAACGACAGCCGACCAGGTCCGCGAGTGGGCACGGACCGCGGCCCGGGCGGCGTCGGCCAAGGGCGGCGAGGCCACGGTGATCATCGAAGTGGGCCTGGTGCTGGCCATCACAGACGCGTTCGTGATCACCTCCGGTCGCAACACCCGCCAGGTGAAGAGCATCGCCGAGGAGGTCGAGGTCCAGCTCAAGGCGGAGGGTGACATCAAGCCGCTGCGGGTCGAAGGCCTCGGTGACAGCCAGTGGATCCTGCTCGACTACGGCGATCTCGTCATCCATGTCTTCCTCGACGAGACCCGTGAGTACTACGACCTCGAACGGCTTTGGTCCGACGCTCCCCGGGTGGAGTGGGAGGACGAGGCGGCCCGCAGCTAACCGCCGAGGGCGTCCTTGACGGCGGCGCGCGCCTCGTCGACGCTCATGGCCACCAGTTCGGGCAGAGTCCGGCCCAGCCCGGCCACCACCTGGTCGGCCAGGTAGTAGCCGACCCGCCATTTCCCGTCGACCAGGCCGCCGCCGAAGAAGGTCTCCAGCGCCTCGGGGATGTCGAGCGCGGCCCGGACGTGCTTGCGCAGCTCGTCGACGTGTTGCTGGCACCACGGCAACCAGTCCTGGGCCTCAGGGTGCCCGTACCAGAAGTAGTCGATCTCGCCGGCGTCGGGCACCGCGGCCCGCGACACCTGGGTGGCCAGGCCCTCGGAGAAGACCATCCACGCCATGTCGTCCTCGGGGATGGTCTGCCCGGCCCGTTCGAGGGCGATCTCATGCCAGCCGTGGCTGCCCTCGTGGGCGACGAGGACCCGGGTCCCTTCAGGCGACTGGAACCACTCGAGGCAGTGGAAGACGGCCACGTCGTCGTGCAGGCGGCCCACCGCCGAGTTGGTGGTGAACGTGCCCACCATGAGGACGTGGACGGGGGACGGTTCGGGCTCTAGGCCCATGAGCGAGGCCAGGTTGGGGTCGATCTCCTCGATCATCCCGGTCATGACCGGCGCCGCTTCACGGGCCCGCTTTCGAATTTCCGACAATTCCCGCACCATGGCCGCCATGCCGCCACCGGGACCACCGGTGGCCTCTTCGAAAGCGGCGAACACGTCGGTGTTGGCCGCCTGGTAATGGTCCTTCCAGAGCAGTTCGCGCCGGAGCGGGCTCTCTAAACCGGCCTTGCGGGCATAGGCCTCGAAGGCCGGGATGGTGTCTCGGATCTTGGTGATGCGGCATCCTAACGGCCCGCCGGGGGGTGCCGGTTCGCCTAGGGTAGGGATGTTCTGCGTTCCCGCCCGAAAAGGAAACCCATTGGCAAAGACCCTTATCGTTCAGTTGACCTGCGACCGGTGCAAGGCGGAGAAGGGGGAGAACGTCGACGGCGCCGAGACGGTCGGCTTTGGGTTCGATGGCTACGACTACAGCGTCGACCTGTGCGCGGAGCACGCCGCCGACTTCCACAACACCCTGCAGGGCCTGATCAGCTGGTCATCCGATCGCGTCCGCTCGGGTGGCGCCCGGAAGGCTCGCCGGGCCAGCGCGTCCGACGACTCCGCGGCGGCGGCCGGCTCGGCCACGCCGGCTCGCTCGTCGGCCGACCGTGAGCGCCTCAAGGCCATCCGGGAATGGGCCCGGGCCAACGGCACGCCCGACCTCGGCGACCGCGGCCGGATCCCCCAGGCCATCGTCGCCGCCTACGACGCCGCTCACTGATGCCTGCGCCCGCCGGGCCCGATCTCGGGCCCGGCGGACGAAGCCATCAACTGCTGGGGCCGACCTGCCGATAGCGCGGGCATGCCATACCCGTACCACCCCCAGTCCGATGGTGAGCTCTATGACGCGCTCGACGCCATGTTCCCGAGCGTGGTCGAACCGGCTCCGCGTGCCGGCGTGCTCGGACATGCCCCGCAACTGCTGTCGCTTGCCATCGCTGGGCTGATGGCCGCCGAGATCGCCACCGTCCTGTCCCGGTAGAGCCCGGGCGGCGACCCGGTAGTGGTGGTGGAGCTGGAGGGATTCGAACCCTCGTCCGCTCGGTGCCGACTCCCCGTGCTACGACCGTTCCCGAGAGATGGACCTGACGCTGTCCTCGTGCCGGGTCACGAACTGCTCGTCACGTCTGTTCCGTGAGGTCAGTCGGTCTTTGCCTACATGTCATCCGGTCTTTCCCGGCTGCCAACCCTCATTCTGTTCCCAAGGCAAAGGGTCGTCCTCGGCGTGCCCTCTCGGGTCGCTGTTTGACTTGCGTTAGCAGTTCTTAGGCTGCCATTGCGAAGTCAGGTGTCGTGTTGGCACCTGTTTTTTTGCCCCGTTTAGCGAGTCTGAGCAACTCGGGTCGCACGACAAGCCAACGGTCCCAACGTCGAAACCAGTCAGCCCCAGATGGAAAGATGCGGTACTGCGCCCGCCATTCTACCTGCCCTTGGGGGACATGGCTTTCGCCGCCTCCCGGGCTGCGTCCCGCTCGGCGATGGCGTGGCGCTTGTCGTAGTTGCGCCGGCCACGGGCCAGGCCCAGTTCGATCTTGGCCTTGCCCTCCTTGAAGTAGACCGACAGAGGGATGATCGTGAGCCCCTCCCGGGCCGTCCGCTCGGCCAGCTCGTCGATCTCGAAGCGGTGCAGGAGCAGCTTGCGCCGGCGTTCGGGATCGTGGCCGCCGAACCCGTCGGTCAGCTCGTACGGCGCGATGTGCACGCCGATCAGCCACAGCTCGCCGTCCTCGGCCCGGGCGTGGGCGTCCTTCAGCACGATCTTGCCCTCGCGGAGCGACTTGACCTCGGTGCCGACCAGGGACATCCCGGCCTCGAACGTGTCGAGCACGTCGTAGTCGTGCCGGGCCTTGCGGTTGCTGGCGACGACCTTCGTGCCGTCGCGGGAGGTCGACGGTCCCTTGGAAGGCATCGTCCGGAGAGTACCCTCGACCTCCGTGCTCCGGATCAGCCGCGCCCACTGGCAAGCCATGATCGACCATGCCCTCGAGGAGGCGGCCAAGCCGGCCGAGGCCTGCGGCCTGTTGGCCGGGGAGCTGGGCGACTTCGACGTCAAGGCCGTGTACCCCTGTGCCAACGCCGCGCCACCCGAGAAGCAGGACCTGGTCTACGAGCTGGACTCCGGGGATTACCTCAAGGCCGACCGCGACGCCCAGGCCAACGGCTGGGAGATCATCGGTGTGTACCACTCCCATACCCACACCGAGGCCTTGCCCTCGCCCACCGATATCGCCCAGGCGCCCGACCCCTCCTGGCACTACATCCTGGTCTCGACGCGGCACCCGGCTGCGGTGGTCCGCTCGTTCACGATCGTCGACGGGCAGGTGGCCGAGGAACCTCTGGTCCTGGAAAGGCCACCGGCTAGGTAAGGTTTTGCTGTCCTGTCTTTCCCCGATGGAGGCCCGCCCGCTGTGCCTGTCGAAGTGCGACTGCCAACTGTCCTCCGCCAGCATGCCGCCGGCCAGTCGTCGGTCAGGGCCAACGGTTCGACCATCGGCGAGGTGTTCGAGGACCTGCTCCGCCAGTTCCCGCTGCTGGCCGGCCAGGTCATCACCGAGGACGGCACTCTCCACAAGTTCGTGAACGTGTACCGCAACGACGACGACGTCCGCTTCCTCGACAAGCTGGCCACCCCCGTGGCCGACGCCGACGTGGTCACCATCCTGCCGGCCGTCGCCGGGGGCTGAGGCCGTACCAACCCGTTGGCCGCCTTCAGGTCGATCCTCGAGACCATCGGCAACACGCCGCTGGTGGATGTCAGCCAGCTCAGCCCCAACCCCGCCGTCCGGATCCTCGTCAAGCTGGAGGGCCAGAACCCCGGCGGCTCGGTCAAGGACCGCATCGCCCTCAATATGGTGGAGGAGGCCGAGGCCGACGGCACCCTGAAGCCGGGACAGACCCTGCTCGAACCGTCGTCGGGCAACACCGGCATCGGCCTGGCCCTCGTGTGCCGGGTCAAGGGGTACAAGCTGCGCATCGTCCTGCCCGAGAACGTCTCGGTCGAGCGCCGCCAGCTCCTGGAGATCTTCGGCGCCGAGATCATCCTGTCCCCGGGAGCCGAAGGCTCCAACGGGGCGGTGCGTATGGCCCAGCGGCTGGCGGCCGAGTCGCCCGAGCTGGCCTTCCTGTACCAGTACGGCAACCCCGCGAACCCCGGCGCCCACGTCAAGGGCACCGGGCCGGAGATCTGGCGCGACTGCCCGGAGGTCACCCACATCGTGGCCGGCTTGGGCACCGCCGGCACGCTGATGGGCCTGGGCCGCTACCTGAAAGAGCGCAACCCGGCCATCTCGATGTGGGCCGTCGAGCCGCCCGCCGGCGAGATCGTCGAGGGCCTGCGCAACCTCGACGACGGGTTCGTGCCCGAGATCTACGACCCCGACCTGCTCGACCGCAAGATCATCGTGCGGCCCCGGGAGTCCATCGAGTGGACCCGCCGGCTGGCCACCGAGGCGGCGATCTTCGCCGGCATCTCATCGGGAGCGGCCATGGCGGGCGCGGCCAAGGCCGCGGCGTTGCTCGACGAGGGTGTGATCGTCGCCATCCTGGCCGACGGCGGTTGGAAGTACCTGTCCACCGGGGCGTGGACCGACGACATCGACGAGGTCGTAGAGCGGGCCAAGAAGATCGTGTACTTCTAGCCGCCGTGGACGACCGCCCCATCGGCATGTTCGACAGTGGGTTCGGCGGCCTCACCGTCGCCCGGGCCCTCATCGACCTCCTCCCTGGCGAGGACCTCGTCTACTTCGGCGACACCGCCCGCTACCCCTACGGGCCGCGTCCGCTGGACGAGGTACGCGACTTCGCCCTCCAGGTGACCAAGCTCCTCGTGGAGCGCCACGACGTGAAGATGGTGGTCGTCGCCTGCAACACCGCGGCCGCCGCCGCCCTGGACCTGCTGCGCTTCGAGTGCGAGGTGCCGGTGGTCAGCGTGGTCGACCCGGGGGCGCGGGCACTGGTGCGAGCCACCCGCAGCGGCCGGGTAGGGGTGATCGGCACCGTCGGTACGATCGGCTCGGGCGCCTACCAGCGGGCGGTGCGGGCCACGCGGGCGCCGGTCGAGCTGAGCTGCGCGGCGTGCCCGGGCTTCGTGGAGTTCGTCGAGCGGGGCGAGACCGACAGCGAGCAGGTCCATGTGCTGGCCGAGCGCCTGCTGGCCCCCCTGGTGGAGGCCAAGGTCGACAGCCTGCTGCTCGGCTGCACCCACTACCCGTTCCTGGCCCGCACGATCGGCGACGTGATGGGCCGTGAGGTCGTGCTGGTGTCGTCGGCCGACGAGACGGCGTTCGAGGTCCGGGCCATCCTGGCCGATACCGGCCTGGGCCGGCGGTCGGCGGCCAAGGGCAACCATCGCTTCGTGTCGTCGGGCGACGTGGCATGGTTCCGGGCACTCGGCAGCCGGCTCCTCGGCCCGGAGCTCGATGGGGTGGAGGGTTGGGAGTGGGGCTAGCTGTGACGGTCCTGGGCTGTTCGGGGTCGTACCCCGGGCCGGGCGGGGCGTGCAGCGGGTACCTCCTCGACGACGGGGCCACCCGCGTCTGGATGGACGCCGGCCCCGGCACGCTGGCCAACCTGCAGCGCCACATCACCGTCGACCGGCTCGACGCCATCGTCCTGAGCCACGAGCACCCCGACCACTGGACCGACATCGAGGGCTGGAGCAACGTCCTGCGGTTCGTCCTGCACCGCACCGGGTTCCCGGTGTACGCGCCCGCCGGGCTGCGCCGCCACACCTACGGCGACACCCGGCCCCAGATGGCGTGGGCCGACGTCGCCGGCGGCGACACGGTGAGCGTCGGCACCATGGCCTTCACGTTCTCCCGGACCGACCACGGGCCGGAGACGCTGGGGATGCGGGTCGACGCCGGCGGGCGGTCGCTCGGCTATTCGGCGGACACCGGGCCGGCGTGGTCGCTCGAGGCGCTCGGCACTGGGATCGATCTGGCACTGTGCGAGGCGACCATGTCGCCCGAGAAGGAGGGGACCTTGCAACATCTCACTGCCCGGCAGGCCGGCGCGTCGGCGCGGGCGGCCGGCGCCGGCCGGCTCGTGCTGACCCACCTGTGGGCCACGCTCGACCCGGTGCAGTCAGGCCAGGACGGCGCCGAGGCGTTCGGCGCGCCCGTCGAGGTGGCGGCCGTCGGCGCCCGGTACGAGGTATGAGGCGCGACGGCCGCCAGCCCGACGACCTGCGCCCCCTCACCTTCGTGCGGGACTACACCGAGATGGCCGCTGGCTCGGTCCTGGTGTCGATGGGCAAGACCCGCGTGCTGTGCACGGCGTCGGTCGACGAGCGGGTCCCGCCGTGGATGCGGGGCAAGGGCACGGGTTGGGTGACGGCGGAGTACTCGATGCTGCCCGGCTCCACGCCCGAGCGCAGCAACCGGGAGGTGAACAAGGGCAAGCCGTCGGGCCGGACCCAGGAGATCCAGCGCCTCATCGGCCGGGCCCTGCGGTCGGTGACCGACATGAAGCTGATGGGGGAGCGGCAGATCCTCGTCGACTGCGACGTGCTGCAGGCCGACGGCGGCACCCGGACGGCCTCGATCACCGGTGCCTACGTGGCCCTGCACGACGCCTGCACCCGGCTGGTGGCCGCGGGCAAGCTGCCGGCCCACCCGCTGACCACGGCCTGCGCCGCCGTGTCGGTGGGAGTGGTCGACGCCATGGCCCTCCTCGACCTCGACTACTCCGAGGACGTCCGGGCCGAGGTCGACATGAACGTGGTCATGACCGGCACCGGGCGCTTCGTCGAGGTCCAGGGCACGGCCGAGGGGCTGCCCTTCAGCCGGGCCGAGCTCGACGACCTGCTGGGCCTGGCCGAGCACGGGATCGCGTCGATCCTCGATGCCCAGGCCGAGCTGCTGCTGGCGCCGCCGCCGCCCCGGGCGTGACCCTGCGCCTCGTCCTGGCCACGGCCAACCCGGACAAGGCCCGGGAGCTGGCTGCGCTCCTCGACGGGTTCGACGTGGCCCTGCGCCCCACCGACCTGGCCGACGTGGAGGAGGACGCCGCCACCCTCGAGGGCAACGCCCGCCTCAAGGCCCAGGCCGTCGGGGCCGCCACCGGGGAGCTGGCCGTCGCCGACGACACCGGGCTCGAGGTCGACGCCCTGGGCGGCCGCCCCGGCGTCTACGCCGCCCGCTACGCCGGTCCCGGTGCCACCTACGCCGACAACGTGGCCAAGCTGCTGGTGGAGCTGGCCGACGTGCCAGCGGGGGAGCGCACGGCCCGGTTCCGGACCGTCGCCGTGGCCCTGTACCCCGACGGTCGCGAGATCGTGGCTGAGGGGTCGGTGGCGGGGGTCATCGCCGAATGGCCGGCAGGTGGGGGCGGGTTCGGGTACGACCCCGTGTTCGTGCCCGAAGGCGGTGGCGGCCGCACCTTCGCCCAGATGACCACCGAGGAGAAGGCCGGCGTGTCCCACCGGGGCCGGGCGCTGCGGGCGCTGGCCGCGCAGCTCACCGGGGAAAGGCCGACCGCGTAAATTGTTACCCAAGCTAATTAGCTTGGTAAACTATCTGGCGTGACCCGGCTCCAGCGAGCGACCCGAGAGACGTTCCGCTCGTTGCAGGTGCGGAACTTCCGCCTCTTCTTCGGGGGCCAGCTCATCTCCCAAGTGGGGAACTGGCTCACCCTCGTCGCCCAGGCCCTGCTCGTGCTGAAGCTGACCGACAGCGGCGTGGCCCTGGGGTTCCTGGCCGCGGCCCAGTTCGGGCCGGTCCTCGTGCTGGGCGCCTTCGCCGGCCTGGTGGCCGACCGGTCCGACAAGCGCAAGCTCCTGTTGCTGGTGCAGTCCCTGGCCATGGCCCAGTCGTTCGGGCTGGCGGCCCTGGTCTTCGCCGGCCGGCCGCCGGTGCTGGCCATCTACGCCGTGGCCATGCTGGGCGGGCTGGCCAACGCCTTCGACAACCCGGCCCGGCGGTCCTTCGTGGTCGAGCTGGTCCCGCCCGAGGACATCTCCAACGCGGTGAGCCTGAACAGCGCCCTGATGACGGGGTCGCGGGTCTTCGGGCCGGCCCTGGCCGGCCTGCTCATCACCACGGTCGGCTTCGGGTGGTGCTTCGTCGTCGACGGCATCTCGTACGTGGCGGTGCTGGTCGGCCTGTGGCGGATGGATGTCGGCCAGATCCGCCGGGCCGTCGTCGCACCACGGGGCCGGGGCCAGGTGCGGGAGGGGGTCCGCTACGCCCGCAGCGTCCCCGAGCTATGGATCCCGCTGACCATGATGGCGGTGATCGGCACGCTGGCCTTCAACTTCCAGACCGTGCTGCCCCTCTTCACCACCCGCGACCTCGGTGGGAGCACGCTGACGTTCACCCTCCTGATGTCGGTCATCAGCGCCGGGTCACTGGCCGGCGCCCTGGCCACGGCCCGGCGCCGGTCGATCGGCATGTACACCGTGAGCCTGGCCGCCCTCGGCTTCGGTGCGTCGATGGGCGTGCTGGCCCTGGTCCCCAACCAACCCCTGGCCTTCCTCGTGGGGGTGTTCGTGGGCCTGTCCAGCATCTCGTTCATGACGACGTCCACGGCTATCGTGCAGACGACGGCGGCGCCGACCATGCGCGGGCGCGTGCTGGCCCTGCAAAGCATGGTGTTCCTCGGGAGCACGCCGATCGGCGGCCCTATCGTCGGCCTGGTTTCCCAGCACTTCGGGGCCCGGTACAGCCTGGGGCTGGGCGCCCTGGCCACGCTGGGCGCCGGCGGGTTCGGCGTGCTCAAGGTGCGGGGCCACGCCCGCACCGGGCCGGCGATCAGCCCAGCCGTGGTGGCCGAGGCGGTGTTCGCCCCTCAGGCGTCCTGACGCGCAAAAGAGACATCGGCTCCCCGATGTCTCGTTTGCGTACTCCTACGTTCCGCTTCTCCGGTCCGGTGCGTGGGTCGGGGCCACCCATCGTGGCAGGACGGCCAGGCCGGCGGTGGTTCCCGCTCCCTGGGCCGGCCCTCGTCTGCGCTGGCGGCTGGTGACAGTCGGGCGGCGGAGAAGTGGTCGCATAGGGCCCTGCCTCCCTAGTCGGGCGGACCGCTTTCCCCACTCTCGGAACTCGTGGCCTGCATTCGAGGGAACCTCCTTACTGCTCGAGGAAACACCTACTCACGCAGCGTCGCGCCGCCGGCGCCGGGTGTCAACGGGCCGAAGGGCACTTGACATGTGACTAGAAGGTCACATATTGTCCGGGTGTGAGCGACGACGACCTGGTGTTCAAGGCGCTCGCCGACCCCACGCGGCGCCACCTGCTCGACCGCCTGTTCGTGCGGGACGGCCGGACCCTCACCGAGCTCGAGTCGGAGCTGACCATGACCCGCTTCGGCGTCATGAAGCACCTGCGGGTGCTCGAGGAGGCCGGTCTGGTCGTCACCAGGAAGTCGGGTCGGGAGAAGTTGCACTTCCTGAACCCGGTGCCCATCCGGTTGCTCCACGACCGGTGGATCGACAAGTACACCGAGCGCCATGTGTCGGCGCTCGTCGACCTGAAGAAGGAACTGGAGGAAACGTCATGACCACGGTCACCCAGCCCACCGCCATCGCCACCGAGCCGGCGCCAGCCTCGACCGTCCAGGTGTACCGGGTGTACATCAAGGCCGGCGCCCAGGCCATCTGGGACGCCATCACCCGGCCCGAGTGGACCAACCGCTATGGCTACACCGGCTTTGCCGAGTACGACCTCCGTCCGGGCGGGGCCTACCGGGTGCGGGCCAACGAGGAGTTCAAGGCTGCCGCCGCCGCCGGCGGCTTCCCGTGCCCCGACATCGTGGTCGACGGCGAGGTGGTCGAGGTCGACCCGCCCCGCCGGCTGGTCACCACGTGGCGCCTGCTCATGGACCCCGGCATGGCGGCAGAGGGCTTCACCCGGGTCACCTACGACATCAAGGAGCTCGACGGGTTCTGCTCGCTCACGGTCACCCACGACCTGGCCGGCGCGCCCCGCCTGGCCCTGCTCGTGTCCGGGGCCTTCGAGGACATGGGCGGCGGCGGCGGGGGCGGGCACGCCTGGGTGCTCAGCGACCTCAAGTCCCTGCTGGAGACGGGCACCACCCTCGCCGGCGCCGGCTGAGCGGGTGGACCACGTCGAGGAAGTTGTCGACGGCGACACCACCTGGCGGTTCGACGCGTCGTTCCTGACATCGACCTGGACCTGCATCTGGGGCCGGGGGTGCCAGGGGATCCTCCCGGAGCGGGCCGAGCACCTCGGCCAGGGGTGCTGCTCGATCGGCGCCGACCTCGACGGCGAGGGCGAGGCCATGACCATCAGCGCCCTGGCCGCCACGCTGGGCCCGGCCCGGTTCCAGCACCACGGCCAGGCCGTCGAGGGCGGCGTGTTCAGTGACGCCACGAAGAGGGCGACGCGGGTGGTCGACGGGGCCTGCATCTTCCTGAACCGCCCGGGGTTCCCGGGCGGTCCAGGCTGCGCCCTGCACCTCGAGGCCGTCCACGCCGGCGAGCCGCCCAGCGTCTGGAAGCCGTCGGTCTGCTGGCAACTGCCGATCAAGGTGGACTGGGAGACCGGCCCCGGCGGCACTGAGACGGCCACCGTGCGCCGGTGGGAGCGGCGGGACTGGGGGGCGGAGGGCGAGACGATGGCCTGGTGCTGTACCGAGGAGGCGGAGGCGTACGTCGGCGACCGGCCGGTGATCGAGTCGCTGGCCGAGGAGCTCGAGGCCGTCGTCGGGCCGGCCGTCTACGTCGAACTGCGCCGCCGCCTCTCGGAGTAGTTTCAACACCACTCTGTGTTGGGTAGATGTTGGGTTGTGCACCACCCTTCGCAGCCGGATACTCACGTAGTGGAGCCGGCCGGTCGCAAGCCTTGGCGACAGGGTGCACGCAGGGGGACCACACCGCTGCGAAGTGACCAGCGTTGGGGTGGCCGCCGGGGCCTCGCCGCCGGGGCGCTGGCCCTTGCCGTCGGCCTGGCCGCCACCGGCTGGCTGCGCCAGCTCGACAGGGGCGACCTCGCCATCGCGTCGGCGGCGACCCGGGGGCAGGCCGCCGGCCTGACCGCGGACGTCCTGCCGGCGCCGCCGGCGTCCACCACTGTCGGCGTCGTCCCTTCGACCACGCCGGCGCCGGCCACTGTCGCCCCGCCCACGACCCGCCGGCCGGTCACGACGCTCGCCCCGGCCCGCCCCGCCGCAGTCACGACGGCGCCGCCGGTCACTGCCGCGGTGGCCGTCACGACCACCACGGTGGCGGCCGTCACCACCGTCGCGCCGCCGCCCCCCACCACCGCCTTGGCGGCGCCGGCGACCACCACCTCGGTCCCGACCACCACGTCCACCGCGCCCAGCACGTCGGGCGCCACCAGCACGACGGTCGTCGCCTGCCGGAACAGCGCTGACCCGGCCTGCGGGCCTTTCCGGTTCGACCCCCAGCCGGGCGCCGACACGCCGATGACCGTGCAGGTCGTCGTGGAGCCGGCGGCGCCGCAGGCCGGCCAGGCCGTGCTCTTCCGGCTCACGCTGACCGACCCCGACGGGGTCTCCCACGGGTCGTCGCTCTTCGGTTTCGGGGACTCCGGCATCGGCGACAGCCGGCTCGACCCCTGCGCCAAGTTCGGCCCCTGGGCCCCGCCGGCCCGTGACAGCGCCCACGCCGTCGAGACACAGGACGTCGCCCACACCTACTTCATGGCCGGCACCTACACGGCCACCTTCGCCTTCGACGCCGGCCCGTTCGCCTGCACCGACGACGTCTCCGGCCGGGGCGACCGGCCGTACGCCAGCTCGGGGAGCGCCAGCATCACGGTGGTCGTGGCGTAGGGCCGCACGCCGGCGCCGGCCCGCCCGGTACGGTGGGCCCGGTGACCCGCAAGTACGTGATCAGGACGTTCGGCTGCCAGATGAACGTCCACGACTCCGAGCGGCTGGCCGGGTTGCTCGAAGCCGACGGCATGGTCGCGGCCGACGACGTGGAGGACGCGGACCTCGTCCTCCTCAACACCTGCTGCATCCGGGAGAACGCCGACAACAAGCTGTACGGCACGCTCGGGCACCTCGTGTCGGTCAAGGCCCGCAACCCGGGCATGCAGATCGCCGTGGGTGGGTGCCTGGCCCAGAAGGACCGGGACCTCATCCAGGCCCGGGTACCCCAGGTGGACGCGGTCTTCGGTACCCACAACGTGGGCCGGGCCGCCGAGCTCCTGCGCGAGGCCGCGGCCACCGGGACCGCGGTGATGGAGATCCTGGACGAAGAGGACGCATTCCCCTCGGCCCTGCCCGTGCACCGGGAGCTGCCGTACACCGCGTGGGTCACCATCCAGATCGGCTGCGACAACTCGTGCGCCTTCTGCATCGTCCCCTCCGTGCGGGGCAAAGAGATCAGCCGGCCCTTCGACGAGGTGGTCGGCGAGGTGCAGGGCCTGGCCGGCGCCGGCACCGTCGAGGTCACCCTGCTCGGGCAGAACGTCAACTCCTACGGGCGTGACCTGACCCACCGCCGGCCCCTGTTCGCCGAGCTGCTGCGGGCCGTCGGCGAGGTCGACGGGATCCGCCGTGTCCGCTTCACCAGCCCCCACCCCAAGGACCTGCGGCCCGAGACCATCGCGGCCATGGCCGAGGCGCCGGCGGTGTGCGAGCACCTGCACCTGCCCCTGCAGTCGGGCAGCGACCGCACGCTGGCCGCCATGCACCGCGGCTACACGGCGGCCCGCTACCTCGAACGGCTGGCCGCGGCCCGGGCGGCCATCGACGACCTGGCCGTCACCACCGACATCATCGTCGGGTTCCCCGGCGAGACCGACGACGACTTCGAGCGCACGCTCGAGGTGGCGGCCGAGGCCGCGTACGACAGCGCGTACACCTTCGTGTACTCGCCCCGCCCGGGCACCGAGGCGGCGGAGATGGTCGACCGCTTCGTGCCGGCCGAGGTCGTGGCCGAGCGGTTCGAGCGGCTCACGGTGGTCGTCGAGCGGTCGGCGTTGGCCCGCCACCAGGCCCGCATCGGCCGGGTCGAGGAGGTGGTGGTGGAAGGGCCGTCGAAGAAGCACCCCGCCGTCGCCACCGGCCGGACCCGCCAGAACAAGCTCGTCCACTTCCCCGTCGACGGGGCCATCCCTGCTGCCGGCAGTTTCGCTGACGTGCGGGTCACCGGCTCGGCCGCCCACTTCCTGCGAGGCGAGCTGGTCGGTCTCACCGCCCGGCCCCGCCACAAGACCCGTATCCCGCTGGCGGTCGTCTGAGGCGTGCCGCACCTCGTGCTGGTGGGGTCGACGGCGTCGGGCAAGTCGGCGCTGGCCATGGAGCTGGCCCGCCGGCTGGGCGACGTGGAGCTGGTCTCGGCCGATTCGATGCAGGTCTACCGGGGGATGGACATCGGCACGGCCAAGCCCACGCCCGACGACCAGGCCGAGGTGCCTCATCACCTCATCGACCTGGCTGACCCGTCGGAGGACTACTCGGTGGCCCGGTTCCAGGCCGACGCCACCGCAGCCATCGCCGGCATCGAGGCCCGGGGCCGGCGGGCGCTGGTGGTGGGTGGCACCGGGCTGTACGTGCAGGCCGTGGTCGACGGGCTGTCGTTGCCGGGGGAGTGGCCCGGTCTGCGGGCTGAGCTCGAAGCCCTCCCGGCGGCCGACCTCCACCGCCGGCTGGCCGACGTCGACCCGTTGGCCGCCTCGCGCATCGAGCCGGGCAACACCCGCCGGCTGGTGCGGGCGCTGGAGGTCAGCCTGGGCAGCGGGCGCCCCTTCTCGTCGTTCGGCCCGGGCCTGGGCGCCTACCCGCCGACGTCACGGTTCCGGCTGGCCGGCGTGTGGTTGCCCCGGCCCGCCGTGGGCGCCCGCATCGTCGCCCGGTACCGGGAACAGCTCGCCGGCGGGTTCCTCGACGAGGTCCGGCGCCTGGCCCCGGTCATGTCCCGGACAGCCCGCCAGGCCCTCGGCTACCGGGAGCTGCTGGCTCACCTGGCCGGCGAGCTGTCACTGGACGAGGCGGTCGATGCCGCCGTCCGCCGCACCCGGGAGTTCGCCCGTCGCCAGCGGGCGTGGTTCCGGCGCGACCCTCGCATCACCTGGTTCGGCGGGCCGGGCAATCCTGTCGATCTTCTGCCCGCCCTCCTGGGAGACTGGTCCGGAAAAACATGATCCGCTTCGAGAAGTACCACGGGCTGGGGAACGACTTCCTCATCCTCCTCGACCTCGGCGACCGCTGCCCGGTCGACCCTGCGGCGGTCCGCGCCCTGTGCGACCGCCACCGCGGCGTCGGCGCCGACGGGGTCATCCGTGTGACCCCAGGCCCGACCATGGAGCTGTACAACGCCGACGGCAGCCGGGCCGAGATGAGCGGGAACGGCATCCGGTGCCTGGCCATGGCCCTGGTCGACGCCGGCCTCTCGGGCCCCCGGATGGTCGTGCACACCGACGCCGGCGACAAGACCGTCACGGTCGACGACGACGGCTGGGCCAGCGTCGACATGGGCATGGCCAAGATCGACCCCAAGGACGTGGGCGTGGCCTTCGTCGACATGGGCAACCCTCACACTGTGGTGGAGGTTGAGGACCTGGCCAAGGTGCGCATCGCCAAGCAGGCCGCCGAGTGGCAGGGCCGCAACGTGGAGTTCGTCGTGATCGGCCCCGGCACCGATCACCTCAGCCTGCGGGTCTGGGAGCGGGGCGTGGGCGAGACCCTGGCTTGCGGCACCGGCGCCTGCGCCGCCGCGGCCGCCGCCTTCGTGTGGGGCAAGGTCGGCCGCCACGTCACCGTCAAGCAGCCGGGTGGCAACGCCACCGTGAAGCTGGAGGACGACACGATCATCCTCAGCGGTCCCGCTGACCACATCGCCACCGTGGACATCCCGTGGCTCTAGCGGCCGAGAGCGGGCCAACGGCTCTAGCGGCCGAGAGCGGGCCAACGGCTCTAGCGGCCGAGAGCGGGCCATCGGCTGAAGCGGCCGAGAGCGGGCAGGCATGGCGTTAATCGAGCGGCACCGTCGGGAGACGGTGGTCCTCGTCGGCGTGGCCATCCCGCCGGTGAGCGTGGAGGACGCCGAAGCGTCGCTGGAGGAGCTGGCCGCCCTGGCCGACACCGCCGGCGCCGACGAGGCCGAGCGGGTCCTGCAGCGCCGGCACGAGCCCGACGCGGCCACGTTCGTGGGCAAGGGCAAGGCCGAGGAGCTGCGCGACCTGTCGAACGAGGTCGACGCCGACACGGTCATCTTCGACGACGAGCTGTCGCCGGCGCAGAGCCGGAACCTGGAAAAGATCCTCGGGCGCACGGCCATCGACCGCACGGCGCTGATCCTCGACATCTTCGCCCAGCACGCCCACACCCAGGAGGGCAAGGCCCAGGTCGAGCTAGCCCAGCTCCGCTACCGCCTGCCCCGTCTCCGGGGCAAGGGCCTGGCCCTCAGCCAGCAGGCCGGGCGCATCGGCACCCGCGGCCCGGGCGAGACCCAGCTGGAGGTCGACCGTCGCCGCCTGGTGCGCCGGGTCACCAAGCTCCAGTCCGACCTGAAGGTCCTCACCAAGAACCGCCGCACCCAGCGCAAGGCCCGCGCCCGCTCGCAGCTGTCGACGGTGACGATCGTCGGCTACACCAACGCCGGCAAGTCGACGTTGCTCAACCGCCTCACCGACGCCGGCGTGCTGGTCGAGGACCGGCTGTTCGCCACCGTCGACCCCACCACCCGGCGTCTCGACCTCCCCGGCGGCGAGCGGGTGCTGCTCACCGACACCGTGGGCTTCGTACGGAAGCTGCCCCACCAGCTGGTGCAGGCGTTCCGTTCGACGCTCGACGAGGTGGCCGAGGCCGACCTCCTGGTCCACGTGGTCGACGCATCGGCGGCGGGCCCGCGGGCCCAGATGGACGCGGTGCGGGCCGTCCTGCGCGAGATCGGCGCCGACGACGTGCCCGAGCTGATCGTGTTCAACAAGGCCGACGTGGCCGACCCCGACGGCGCCAAGCGTCTGGTGCAGGCCTACCCGGGGTCGGTCCTGCTGTCGGCGGCCACCGGCGCCGGCGTCGACCGCCTGCTGGCCGTGGTGGGCGACCGCCTCCGGGAGCTGACCCACGTCGTCGAGCTGGTCGTGCCCTACGACCGGGGCGACGTGGTGGCCGCCGTCCACCGGTCGGGCGAGGTGGTGTCGGAGTCCCACGACCCCGAGGCCACCCGCATGTGGGCCCGCATCCGGCCCGAGGACCTGGCCCGCTTCCGCGAGTTCGTGGCGTGACCGGCCCGGGAGGCCGGTCCAACAGGCATTCACAGGCCCACAGTCACAACGGGAGTGTGGGTCAGTGAGCGCTGTCGGGTTCACGCCGCCGCCGTACCCCTACGACCGCCTCGACGGGGCCAAGGCGGCGGCGTCGGCCCACGAAGGGGGCCTCGTCGACCTCTCGATCGGCACGCCGACGGATCCGCCGCCGGCCGCCGTGGTCACCGCCCTGGCCACGTCGGGCACCGAGCGGGGGTACCCGGCGTCGATCGGGTCGGTACGGATGCGCTCGGCGGCCACCGGCTGGATGCGCCGGCGCTTCGGCGTCGACGTGCCGGTCGAGGCCGTGGCCGCCTGCGTCGGCACCAAGGAGCTGGTGGCCAACGTGGTGGGCTGGCTCCGGCTGCGCACGCCCGACCGCGACACCGTGCTGTACCCGGCGGTGGCCTACCCCACCTACGAGATGGGCGCCATCCTGGCCGGGTGCCGGGGCGTGCCCTACGACGACCTGTCGATGGTCGACGAGGCCGACGCGGCCCGGGCCCTGTGCCTGTGGGTCAACTCGCCGGCCAACCCCACCGGCGCCCTCGTCGACCTGGGCGCGGCTGCGGCGTGGGGCCGGGCCCGCGACGTGCCCGTCCTGAGCGACGAGTGCTACGCCGAGTTCACCTGGGACGGCCTGCCCCACACCATCCTCGAGCACGGCCTCGTCGGGGTGCTGGCCGTCCACTCGCTGTCGAAGCGGTCGAACCTGGCCGGGCTCCGGGTGGGGTTCTACGCCGGCGACCCTGACCTGGTCCACTACCTGGCCGAGGTGCGCAAGCACGCCGGCTTCATGGTGCCCGGCCCGGTCCAGGCCGCGGCGGCGGTCGCCCTCGACGACGACGCCCACGTCGACGAGCAACGCGAGCGCTACCTCGAACGGCTCTGGTACTTCGCCGACGTCCTCCGCCAGGAAGGGGCCACCGTCGACATGCCTGGCGGTGCGTTCTACCTGTGGGCCGGTGCCCCCGGCGGCGACGCCTGGGCCTTCGCCAACGACCTGGCCGCCCGGGGCGGGGTGCTCGTGTCGCCCGGCGACCTCTACGGCGCCGGCGGCGCCGGCTCGGTGCGGGTGGCCGTGGTGCAGCCCATGGACCGCCTGCGCCTCGTGGCCGAGCGCCTGGGCAGTTGAGCCGTTCGGTTACCGGGACCGCATGTTCTTGACGTCCCGGGGGGCACCGAGCGCCGGCGGGTGCAACCGGATGGCCGCCGCGGTGTTCTTCGAGGTGTGACCGACGACCTGCCCCTGCGCCTGAGCCGGGACCTGGAGGGCACGTTCCCCGACGTGGTCGCGTCGTACCAGGACGCGGTCTTCACCACCGCCCTGCGCATGTCGGGCCGGCGCGAGGACGCGGCCGACGCGGCTGCTGAGGCATTCCTCCGGGCGTACACCGCGCTCCGGGGCTACCCGGCGGAGCGCATCGCCGCCTTGTCGGTCCGGGCGTGGCTCCTGACGATCGTCCTGAACCTGGTGCGCAACGAGGCCCGGGCGGCCAGCCGCCGGCCGGCGCAGGTGCCCCTCGACCGGTCGGCCGAGGTCGACGGTACCGAGGGCCCCGAGGCGCAGGCCGAACGCCATGACGGGCAGGCCCGGCTGGGGTGGCTCCTGACCGAGCTGCCCGAGGCCCAGCGCACGGCGGTCGTGCTCCGCCACGTCGTCGGCCTGCCCTACGCCGAGCTGGCGGCCGCCATGGGCTGCCCGGAGGGAACGGCGAAGTCCCACGTGGCCCGGGGCGTCCAGCGCCTGCGGGCCCTTGTCCCGGAGGAGGCCCGATGACCACGGTCCCTATCGACGCGCGGCTGGCGGCACTGGCCGAGCCGGCGCCGGCGGGCTTCGCCGCCTCGGTGTACGCCGGCTGGGTGGAGGTCGACGGGCCGGTCGGGCCGCTGTACGTGGCCTTCACCGACCGGGGCATCAGCTACGTGTGCCCGACGTCGTGGATGGGCGGCGACGCCGGCCGCTTCCTCGAGTACTTCCGCGGCCGCTTCGGGCGGCCGCTCCGGCCGGCGGCGAGAGCCCCCGCCGGGTTGTCGGCGGCGTTGCGTTCGGGCCGGGGGACGGGCCTGGACTACGACCTGCGCAGCGTGGGCGAGTTCGACCGGAAGGTCCTGGCCAAGACGTTGGAGATCCCGAGGGGGGAGGTCCGGCCCTACGCCTGGGTCGCCCGGGAGATCGGCCACCCGGCCGCAGTGCGGGCGGCCGGATCCGCCCTCGGCCGCAACCCGGTGCCGATCCTCATCCCCTGCCACCGGGTGGTCCGCAGCGACGGCGCCACCGGGAACTACGGGTTCGGGCCCCAGCTCAAGGTCGACCTCCTCCGGGCCGAGGAGGTCGACCTTGACGGGATACAGCGGCTGGGCCGGCGGCGGGCTCACTACGTCGGGAGCGACACCACCGGCGTGTTCTGCTACCCGAGCTGCACCCACGCTCGCCGGATCACCGACGGCCACCGGGTCGAGCTGGCCAACGCCGCCGCCGCCGCCGGCGCCGGCTACCGCCCGTGCCGCCACTGCCGGCCGGCGTAAGGGACGACCGGCGTGGCGGTCAGCTCGCCGGCAGGAGCACCCGGAAGGTGGTGCCGGCGCCGATGACCGAGCTGACGTCGACGCGCCCGCCCTGGGCCTCCACGAACTCCTTGACGATGGCCAGCCCGATGCCGGTGCCGGGCCGGCGGTTGTTCTGGCCCCCGACCCGGTAGAAGCGCTCGAAGATGCGATCCAGCTCGTCGGCAGGGATACCGGTCCCCTCGTCGGCGACGGTCAGGGCGACCTCGGTGCCCACTCGTTCGCCGCCGATGTGGATCGTGGAACCCTCGGCCGAGAACTTGGCCGCGTTGCTCAGAAGGTTGTCGATCACCCGTCCGAAGGCCGTGGGGTCGGCGACGGCGATCAGGCCGTCGGCGATGGCGACGTCGATGCGGTGCTGCTCGATGGCCGGGCCCACCCGAGCCAGCGCGGCGGCGACGACGCCAGCGACGTCGAGGGGTTCGGGGAGGAAGGTCATACGGCCTCCCTCCAGCCGGGTGAAGTCGAGGAGGTCGCCGATGAGGTCGTCGAGCCGGGTGCCGGCAGCGGCGATGCGTCCCACCAGGTCGTGGCGCTGGGAGTCGGGGTACTCGTCCCAGTCGTCGGAGAGCATGTCGGCGAAGCCCTTGATGGTGGTGAGCGGTGTCCGCAGCTCGTGGGACACGGTCGAAAGGAAATCGGTGCGCAAGCGGTCGACCTGGCGCAGCCGCTGGGTGGCCTCGCGCTCCTGGCGCAAGGCATGGGCACGGGCGTCCTCGAGCTGCTTGCGGTCGGTGACGTCACGGATGGCGGCCGAGACCGTCAGCCCGTCCGGCGTCTGGAGGGGGCTGAGGGAGATCTCGACGGGGAACTCGGTGCCGTCCTTGCGCAGCCCGTAGAGCTCCAGCCCGTCGCCCATGCCCCGCACCCGGGGGGAGCTGACGTACCCCACCCGGTGCGTCGGGTGCTGGGGCCGGAACCGGGTCGGGACCAGCATCTCGACGGTTTGGCCGAGGAGCTCGTCGCGGGCGTACCCGAACAGCTTCTCGGTCTGGGCGTTGACCAGCTGGATGCGGCCCCGGCTGTCGACGATGACCATGGCATCCGGCGCGGCCTCGACCAGGCCTCGGAAACGGGCCTCGGCCTGCTTGCGCTCGGTCACGTCTCGGATCGACGCCGACACCAGGACACCGCCGTCGGTCTCGATGGACGACAGCGAGATCTCCACCGGGAACTCGGAGGCGTCCTTGCGCCGGGCGACCAGGTCGAGGCCGGCGCCCATCGGGCGGGTCCGGGGTTCGCTGAAGTAGCGCTGGCGGTGACCCGGATGGGCCCGCCGCTGCTGGTCAGGGACGAGCATCTCGACGGGCTGGCCGAGCAGCTCGGCCCGGTCGTACCCGAAGAGCTTCTCGGTCTGGGCATTGACGAGCTGGATGGTGCCGGCGGCGTCGACGAGCACGATGGCGTCCGGCGCGGATTCAAGCAGGCCACGGAACATGGCCTCGGCCTGCTTGCGGTCGGTGACGTCGCGGATGGCGGCCGAGACCGTGAGCCCGCGGTTGGTTTGCAGGGGGCTGAGGGAGATCTCGACGGGGAACTCAGTGCCGTCCTTGCGCAGGCCGTACAGGTCGAGGCCGGCCCCCATCCCCCGGGCCCGGGGCGACGCCATGTACCCGTTGCGGTGGTCAGGGTGCCGGGCCCGGTAGCGCTCAGGGACGAGCATCTCGACCGGCTGGCCGATCAGCTCGTCCGCGGTGTACCCGAAGAACTTCTCGGTCTGGGCGTTCACCAGCTCGATGAGGCCAAGCTCGTTGACGATCACCATGGCGTCGGGCGCGGTCTCGACGAGGGCCCGGAACTTGGCGTCGGACCGCCGCCGGTCGGTCACGTCGCGGGCGACGGCCGCCGCCCCGGTGATCACGCCCATGGCGTTGGTGATGGGCGAGATCGACAGCGAGACATCAACGAGGCTGCCGTCCTTGCGCTGGCGGACCGTCTCGTAGTGCATCACCCGCTCGCCCCGGCCGATGCGGCCGAGGATGTCCGGGATCTCGTCGGTCCGGTCGGAGGGGACGAGCATCGAAACCGGCTGGCCGATGACCTCGTCGGCCTGGTAGCCGTAGAGGACAGTTGCGCCGCGGTTCCAGGTCGTGATGGTCCCAGTCAGGGTCTTGCCGATGATGGCGTCGTCACAGTTCTCGATGATGGACGCCACCTGCTCGAGCGCTTCGATGTCGCGTGCCCGGAGGCGGTCCAGCGCTTCGCGCTGTCGCGTCGCCCGCTCGGGCTCCCCTTCGGGCGCGACGGCGTTGTGCACGGCGTCGAGCAGCATCCGGGCCTTGAACGGCTTGGTGAGGTAGTCCGAGACGCCCGCCTCCCATGCGGCCTGCTGGTCATGGGGGTCGGTGCGTGCGGTCACCATGACCACGGGGATGCCCATCGTGACCGGGTCGGACCGCAGCGTGGTGAGGACGGCGATGCCGTCCATGTCGGGCAGCATGAAGTCGAGCACGATGGCCGCCGGGAGGTGCTCGCCGGCGAGGGCCAGCCCCGACGTGCCGTCGCTGGCCGAAAGCACCGTGTAGCCGCCGGACTCAAGGCACATGCGGCACAGCATGGCCACGTCGGGGTCATCGTCGACGACGAGCACCGGGCTCGTGGTGGTGGCCCGGCCGGGGACGACATTGGTCATCCAGCCAAGGGTACCGCCACCCCTGCGGGTGCCACGGCGCCGGTCGGTTGGCTCGGGCGCGTCACGCGCCGCCGCGGGCGAGGTGGACCGCCCGCCAGCAGTACCAGGCGGCCACCGAGCGCACGGGCCGGAGGGCGTCGCCGAGGACTTCCAGCTCGGCCGGCTTCGGCGGCGTCTCGAGCCCGTGCGCGACCCGCCAGCCTTCGCGCACCGCCAGGTCGCCGGTCGGCCACACGTCGAGCCGGCGCAGCTCGAAGAGCAGGAACATCTCGGCGGTCCACCGGCCGATGCCCCGGACCGTGCTCAGGCGGGCGACCACCTCGCCGTCGGCCAACCGGGGGAGGCCGGCCAGGCCGAGCTCGCCGCCGGCGGCGCGAGCCGCCAGATCTCGGACGGAGGCGGTCTTGGCCGCCGACAGGCCGGCGGCGCGCATGGCCTCCGGCGCGAGGGCCAGCACCGACTCGGGGGTCAGCGCGCCCGGCACAAGGGCCCGGAAGCGGCCATGGATGGCGGCCGCCGCCTTCCCGGCGAGCTGCTGGTAGGCGATGGCCCTGACCAGCGCGCCGAAGTGGCCGTCGGGGTCTCTGGGCCGCAAGCGCACTGGCCCCGCCGCCGCGATCACCGCGGCGAGCGCGTCGTCGCGGGCGGCGAGCTCGGCGGTCGCCGCCCGCCAGCTCATCGCCGCCATGGCAACCACCCTTGCTCGTCGAGGGCGGCGACGAACCGCCCGTAGCTGTCGTCCAACTGGGCGCGCTCGGCGGCCACTGGCGCGACCGGGATGCCGGCGGGCGCCACCATGGCGTCGCCGGCGGCGTCCAGGGACGCATGGAGCGTGCCGGCGGCGGCCAGGATGCACGCCCCGAACGACGTCTCGGCCGTGGCGCTCCCCACGATGGCCACGTCGAGGACGGTGGCGCGGACTGCCGTCCAGATCGCGCTGCGCCCTCCCGCTCCGGCGCTGCGCAGCGGTCCGCCGAGCGGGGCGCCGAGGTCGGCCAGGCGCTCGTAGGCCAGCCGCTCCACGAAGGCCACCCCTTCGAGCACGGCCCGGTACGCATCGACCTCGTCGGCGGGCGGGGCCGACCACAGCTCGCGGGCGCCGGCGGCGGCGAACGGGAACCGGTCGCCGACCCCCGGGAGGGGGTAGCAGACCGTGGTGGCCGGGCCCCGGGCCGCGGCCCGGCGGTCGAGGTCGGCCCAGGACGAGCGGGCGAAGCGGCTGGCCAGCGAGCCGCCGCCGGTGTTGGACGCCCCGCCGGGCAGCCACCACCCGCCGGGGTGGCGGTGGCTGTAGACGCCGGCCTCGGGCGCGTCGAGCCGGCCCTCGCTCGCCCCCTTGACCACCAGGGTGGTGCCGAGCACGCTCACGAACCGGCCGGGCCGGTCGGCGCCGGCCGCGAGCTGCGCCGCGCACCCGTCGGTCATCCCGAGGCGGACCGAGCACCCCGTGGGCAGGCCGGTGGCGCCGGCGGCCGCGGCGCAGACCGTCCCGGCCGCCGACGCCGGCGCCCGGACCTCGGGGCGCAGCGCCGCCGCTGGTCCCGCCGGCCCCCACCGCCGGGCCTCGGGGTCGTAGCCGGTCTTCAGCGCGTGGCTCCAGTCGGTGGCCGGCGCCGACCCGGTCAGGTGGGCGACGACCAGGTCCGAAGCGTGCCAGGCGTGCTGCGCCACCCGACGGGCGCCGGCCCGGGCGAGCAGCCAGTCCCATCGCTCGGGGGCCGGGGCCCGGGCGTCGTCGTAGAGCAACGCCGGCCCGATCGGCCGGTACTCCCCGTCGGCGAGGACGGCAGTGCCCGACGTCGAGGACACGGCGACGGCCACGACCCGGTCGCCCAGCCCGTGGAGCGCGCCGCGCAGGGCGCCGGCCACCGCCGGCCACCACGAGCCGGCGTCGTGCTCGGACTCGCCCGGCCCGGGCCGGCGGGGCGGCGCCAGCGGCGCCGAGCCCCGGGCGACCACCTGGCCCGTCCCGTCGGCCACCGCCACCCGGGCCTCGGCGGTGGCCAGGTCGATGCCGACCACCAACGGCGCCCGGTCGGTGGTCGAGGTCATGGCCGCCGGTCAGCCTACGATTCCTCCCCATGTCGACCGAGCCTGATCTGCCGTCCACCCCCGCGGTACCCGAGTCGATCGCCGGCCTGCTCCACCTGGTCGCCCAGATCGCCGATCCCTCCAAGCCGGCCGTCGGGCGGATCGCGGCCACCAACGCCGCCCGCAGCTACCTCGAAGCCGTGACCCGGAACCTGGTCGAGGAGGCCCGCAAGGAGGGTGTCACCTGGCTCCAGATCGCCGACCTGTTCGTGACCAGCGAACGCAACGTCAAGGCTCGTTTCGGGGACCTCCATGACTACGGGGACACCGACGACTGAGCAGCCCGAGCCCGATGACGACAAGCGGAGCCGGCTGGCCGAGCGCCTGCAGGACCTCCGCCGCCGGCTTGACGCGCCCGCCGACGACCAGGATCTCTTCGAGCTCGACCTCTACAGCTACGACGAGTCGCTGATCGTCGCCGCCGACCTGCTCGACGTGGAGGTGCCCAAGGGGGCGCGCGGGGAGATGAGCGCCGAGCAGCGGGCCATCCTGGAGGAGCGGCTGGCCACGGGCGGGATCGACGTGCGGGGCCGGGACTGACCGCAAACGACGGGCCGCCTACGGGCCGCGGCGTTCCACCTGCTGCAGCGTCCAGGGCACGATCTCGCTGGAGGAGAGCAGGGCCCGCCCGTCGAGCCGGTAGGCGATGGACTCGCCCTGGGGCCGGAAGCCGAGGGTGACCGGCACCGGCCGTTGGGCCCAGATGTCGTCGAAGACGCCACCGGCGGGCAGCTCCAGCTCGTAGGCCTGGGCGTAGGTCGAGATGGCGACCCGCCGGCCGTCCGGGGACACGTCGGCGCCGGTGACCAGCTCCAGGCCCCTGCTGGCACTGCCGAGGCGGATGGTGCCGACCTGCACGAGGGCGGTCAACCGCGCCGTGACCAGCGGGGCCGAGGCCTTGAACACCTTGGCCGACTGGGCGTCCTTGGTCACCACGTAGAGGTCGCCGGTCACGGGGTGGACGGCCAGGGCCTCGGCGTTGTGGGCCCCGTCCGGGTAGCGCAGCCGGATGGCCTCGGCCGGCGGGGTCGCGGCCGGCGCGGCCTTGGTGGTGCCCACCCCGGAGGCGGCTGCCGGTTCGGGGATCCGGTAGACGACGATCTCGGTGCGCTGGTCGAGGTTGTCGCCGATGTCGCCCAGGTACAGGTACGGCTCGCCGGCCGACGGCCCGGGGCCGGCGGCCATGTCCTCCCAGTCGAAGGCCTCGGCGCCGGTGACCCGCCACACCCCGCAACCGTGGGCCTGGATGTCGAGGCAGTAGACCAGGGGAGCGTCGCCCGAGTCGTTGTGCGTCCAGAGCAGGCCGGGGTTGCGACGCGACGCCGCCAGGCCGCTGCTCTCGTCGATCCCCGGGTCGGTCACCGTGCCCAGCACCGTCGACGGGCCGTAGCCCGCCACCGGCGCGCCGCCATCGGCCGCGGTCGACGCCGGCCGGGCCGTTGTCGCCGGCGCTTCGGCCATCGGGTCGTCCGCGCCACCGCCGGCACCCCCTCCACCGCCGCAGCCCGCGCCCGCCAGCGCCAGGAGGGCGCACGCGGCGGCCGCCCACCGGCGGTGCACTACTTCTTCTTGGTGATGCCGTGCTGCTGCAACCACCCCTTGGCCAGGACCTCCGGGTCGGCCTTGTCCACGTCGGCCTGCTTGTTGAGCCCGATGAGCTCCTCGGTGGTCATGGCCGCCGACACGCGGTTCAGGATGGTGCGGATCTTGTCGGTGACGATGTCCTTGCGGATGGCCGGGATGATGTTGTCGACCGTCTGCAGCTTCTTGTCGTCCTCGAGGACGATCAGGTCGCGGGCCGCCACCGCACCGTCGCTCGAGAAGACCAGGCCGACGTCGATGTCGCCGGCGGTCAGGGCTTGCATGGTCTTGGCCCCACCCGAGTCGAGGACCCGGAAGGTCTTGAACTTCAACCCGTAGGTCTTTTCGAGGCCGGGCAGGCAGAACGGGCGGGACGGGCACTCGGGGCCGGCGCCGAGGGTCAAGGTGGCGGCGACCGCCGGCGTGAGGTCGGACAGCTTCTTCAGCTTGAGCTTGTCGGCCGTCGCCCTGGTCACCGCGAACGCGTTCTGGTCGGCCGCCGGTGAGGGGTTGAGGGCGGTCAGGCCGATGGTGTCGAGGCGGGTGCGGAGCTTGGCCACGCTGTCGTCGAGGTTGCCGCTGGCCTCCATGGCGTTCTTGTTCACGAACTCCAGGAGGGTGCCCACGTACTCGGGCACCAGGTCGATCCCGTTGTCGGCCCCGCCCTTCTGGAGGGCGGGGAGGTAGATCTCCCGCTGGCCGAGGCCCTTGCGCACGGTGACCTGGAAGCCCTCCTCCTGAAGGGCGCCGGCGTACATGTTGGCGACGATGATGCTCTCGGAGAACGGGGCCGAGCCGATGACCACGGTCTTGGTCGACGTCGCCGACGGCGAGCTGCCGCCCGAGCTGCAGGCCACCATGGCTATCGCACCGAGGGACGCAGCCGCGATCGCTCGGGCCCGGACGGGGTTCAGGACCATGAGAGCTCCTCTTCCAGGGCCGCTCACGCGGCGGTGTGCGCTTGGGTAGTTCACGCCGGGGTGACCTCACCGGCCGGCGCCGGCGCGGCGCGCAGCCCGCGGGGCACGAGCAGCCGCTGCACCCGGGCCAGGGTCACCTCGGTGGCGAGGGCCATCGCCCCGACCAACAGCGCGCCGGCCACGATCTGGGCGTTGTCCTGCTGGCCGAACCCATCGACGATGAAGCGTCCGAGCCCACCCCACGCGGTCACTGCGGCCAGGCTAGCCGTGGCCACCACCTGGACCGCGGCAGTCCGCACGCCGGCCATCACCAGGGGGGTGGCGATCGGCAGCTCCACCTGCCACAGCAGCTCCCGCCCCGTCATCCCCATGCCCCGGGCGGCCTCGACCACGTCCCGGTCGACGCCCCGCATGCCGACGTAGGCGTTGGTGACCAGCGGCGGCACGGCGAGGGCGACGAGGGCCACGAACGCCGGCCGGGCGCCGAAACCGGGCCAGCCGCTCAGCCCGAACGCCTGCTGGGCCAGGGCGAGGATGGCCAGGGAGGGCACGGCCCGGCCCACGTTGGTCAGGTTGATGGCCACCGCCCCGCCCCGCCCCCGATGGCCCAGCCAGAGGCCGATCGGGAGGCCGATCATGATCGCCGCCAGCAGGGAGGCCGCCGACATGGCCGCATGCTCGGCCAGGCGGTGGGGCACGCCGAAGTCGCCCCGCCAGTGCTCGCCGGCGGTGAACCAGCGGGCCACGTCGCCGGCCAGGCTCATGTGCCCGGCCCGCGGGACAGGCTCACGTGCCCCGCCCGCGGGACAGGCTCATGTGCCCCGCCCGCGGGACCATGGGGCCAGGAGGCGGGCGGCGCCGGCCAGGGCCAGGTCGGCCACGACGGCCAGAGCCACCGAGCAGACCGACCCGACCACGAGCGGGGTGCGGAAGTCGCGGTTGATGCCCTCGATGATGAACGCGCCCAACCCGCCCTGGCCGATGAGCCCGGTGACGGTGACCAGACCGATGGTGGTCACGGTGGCGATGCGGATGCCGGCGACGATCACCGGGACGGCCAGCGGAAGCTCGACGCGGAGCAACTGGCCGAGGGGCCGGTAGCCCATCCCGTGGGCCGCCTCCTTCACGTCGTCGGGCACGCCGTCGAGGCCGGCGACGACGTTGCGGACCAGGATCAGGAGCGTGTAGCCGACCAGGCCGATCTCGGCGGTGGTGCGCGACAGGCCGGTGAAGGGCACGAGCAGGGCGAACAGCGCCAGCGAGGGGATGGTGAAGAGCACGCCGGTGGCACCGAGCACCGGCCCGGTCAAGCGCCGCCACCGGCGGGCGGCCAGGCCGAGGGGCAGGGCAATGAGCAGCCCGATGCCGACGGCGAGGACCGTCAGCTCCACATGCTGGCGGGTGGCGGCGACGATGTCACCCCCGTGGTCCCGTACCCAGTCCCATCGCACCCACGGGTCCGGCACTGCCGGGCAGACTACTTCGACCATGATCCGCCTGGAGGGACTGACCAAGCGGTGGGACAACGGCCAGGTTGCGGTCGACGCCCTCGACCTCGAGGTGGGCCGGGGCGAGATCACCGTGCTCGTCGGGCCGTCGGGCTGCGGGAAGACGACGACGCTCCGGATGGTCAACCGGCTGGTCGAGCCCACGGCCGGGCGGGTCATCATCGACGGCGACGACGTCACCCGCTCCGACCCGGTGGAGCTGCGCCGGCGCATCGGCTACGTCATCCAGCACGTCGGCCTGTTCCCGCACCTCGACGTCGCCGCCAACGTGGCCACCGTCCCCCGCCTGCTCGGGTGGGACCGGCCGCGGATCCGCCGGCGGGTCGACGAGCTGCTCGAACTGGTCGGCCTCGAGCCCGACGTCTACCGGCGCCGGTACCCCCACCAGCTCTCCGGCGGGCAGCGCCAGCGGGTCGGGGTGGCCCGGGCCCTCGGGGTCGACCCCCCGGTCCTCCTGATGGACGAGCCGTTCGGTGCCATCGACCCCATCACCCGCGACCGCCTGCAGGGCGAGTTCCTCCGCCTCCAGGCCGAGGTGGGCAAGACGGTGGTGTTCGTCACCCACGACATCGACGAGGCCGTGCGCCTGGGCGATCGCATCGCCGTGTTGCGCGAGGGTGGCGTCCTCGAGCAGTACGCCTCGCCGGCCGACGTGCTGGGCCGGCCGGCGTCGCCGTTCGTCGCCGGGTTTGTCGGTGGTGACCGCGGCCTCAAGCGGCTTGGCGTCGTGCCCGTCGACCTCGGCCGGCTCGAGCGGCCCCTGACGCTGGCCCCCGACGTGGCGCTGGCCGACGCGCGCGCCCTCGTGGGCGCGTCCACGGCCGCGGTGGTCGATGCCGACGGTTGGTTGGTGGGGGAGCTGTGGGCCGCCGACGCCGGCGGCGAGGGGACGGTGGCCGACCGGTGCCGCCCGGTGACCTCCGTCGTGGGACCGACCGCCACCCTGAAGGAGGTCACCAGCGCCCTCCTGCTCTCCGACTCGGGTTGGGTGGCCGTGGTCGACGACGGTCGCCTGCTGGGCGTGCTCACGCCGGAGGCCGTCCACGCCGCGGCCCGGCGGGCCGCCGGCGGGTGAGCGGCTACCCTCCGGCCATGGCTGACTTGCAGGCCCAGATCACCGAGCTGTGGGAGCGGCGGACCGAGCTCACCCCGGCCGATCACGACGCCCTGGCCGTGGTCCGCGAGGTGGTCGCCCTGCTCGACTGCGGTGAGGCCCGGGTGGCCGAGGTCGACCCGGCGAGCGGCCAGGTGGTCGTCCACATCTGGCTGAAGCAGGCCATCCTTCTCCTGTTCCGGCTGTCGGAGCTGGAGACGATGGAGATCGGCCCGTTCGAGTTCGCCGACCGCATCCCGCTCAAGCGGGGGTGGGCCGAGGCCGGCGTGCGGGTCGTGCCCGGGGCGTCGGCGCGCTGGGGGTCCTTCGTCGACCGGGGTGCCGTCCTGATGCCCAGCTATGTCAACATCGGCGCCCGGGTCGGCGCCGGCACCATGGTGGACACGTGGGCCACGGTCGGCTCGTGTGCCCAGGTCGGCGAGCGGGTCCACCTCTCCGGTGGCGTCGGCATCGGCGGTGTGCTCGAGCCGCCTCAGGCCGCGCCGGTGATCATCGGCGACGACTGCCTGGTCGGGAGCCGGTGCATGGTCACCGAAGGAGCGCGGGTGGGCCAGGGGTCGGTGCTGGGCGCCGGCCTGATCCTGTCCCGGTCGATCCCGGTCATCGACGCCGAGACCGGCGAGGAGCTGGGCCGGGGCGAGATCCCGCCGTGGAGCGTGGCCGTCACCGCCACCCGGCCCCGCACCTACCCGGGCGGCCAGTTCGGCCTGCCGTGCGCACTGGTGATCCGCCGGCTCCCCGAGGGCGAGCGCCACGACAAGGGCCAGCTCGAGGACCTCCTCCGCCAGCACGGCGTGTCCGGCGCGTGAGGTGGCCGACCTTCTCAAGCTGACGGCGGCGCTGGTCGATATCCCCTCCGTGAGCCATGACGAGGGGGCGATCACCGACCACCTGCAGGCCGTCCTCGAGGCGGTGCCGTGGCTCTCGGTCACCCGCGTCGGCGAGAACCTGGTGGCCCGCACCTCGCTGGGCAGGTCGACGCGGCTGCTGCTGGCCGGCCACACCGACACGGTGCCGGCCAATGGGAACGAGACGGCCCGCATCGAGGGCGACGTCCTCTGGGGCCTCGGCGCGTGCGACATGAAGGGCGGCGTGGCCGTCCTGGCCGAGCTGGCCTGCACCGTGGCCGAGCCCGCGGTCGACACCACCTACGTCTTCTACGAGTGCGAGGAGGTCGACGCCCGGTTCAACGGGATCGAGCGCCTCTTCCGCGAGCGCCCGGACCTGGTCGAGGCGGACGCCGCCCTGCTGGCCGAACCCACCTCGGCCCGCGTCGAGGCCGGTTGCCAGGGCACCATGCGCGTCGAGGTCACCATGCACGGGGAGCGGGCCCACACCGCCCGGGCCTGGCTCGGGCGCAATGCCATCCACCGGCTGGCGCCGGTGCTGGCGTCGGTCGCCGCCTACGAGGGCCGGCAGGTCACCATCGACGGCTGCCACTTCCGTGAGGGCCTCCAGGTCGTGCGGGTCACCGGCGGGGTGGCCAACAACGTCGTGCCCGACCGGGCGTCGGTCACCCTCAACCACCGCTTTGCCCCGGACCGCTCGCCGGCGGAGGCCGAGGCCCACGTCCGCGCCGTCGTGGGCGAGGTCGACAGCTTCGAGGTGACCGACATGGCCCCGGCCGCCCTGCCGTCGCTCGGGCACCCGCTCCTCCAGGCCGTCCTCGGCGCCGCCGGGGGAGTGGCCGACGGGAAGCTGGGCTGGACCGACGTGGCCCGGTTCGCCGCCCGGGGCGTGCCGGCGACCAACTTCGGCCCAGGCGACCCGGGACTGGCCCACAGCGCCGGCGAGATGGTCACCCGTGCCGACCTCGACACGGTCTACGGCGCCCTGCGGTCGGTCCTCGAGCAGGGGTGAGGGCCGTGCGTCGCCTCTTGGTCGTGGGCCTGTCCGTGGTGGCCCTGGTGGCCCCGCTGGCCGGGCGGGCGTCGGCCACCAACGACACCTACTTCGCCCGGCAGTGGGCCCTGACCCAGATCGGCGCGCCGCAGGCCTGGACCCGTTCCACCGGCGGCGGCATCACCATCGGCATCGTCGACACCGGCGTGGACCTGACCCACCCCGACCTGGCCGGGAAGGTGCAGGCGTCGGCCGACTGTGTCGGCCACGCGTGCATCGCCGGCGCCGGCCAGGACACCCACGGCCACGGGACGATCGTCAGCGGCATCGCCGCCGCCGTGACCGGCAACGGGAAGGGCGTGGCCGGGGTCGCTCCCGACGCCCGGCTCGTGGTGGCCAAGGTCCTGAACTCCGCCGGCGAGGGCCGGGTCGAGGACATCAACAACGGCATCCGCTGGGTGGTGGACAACGGGGCCCGGGTGGTGAACCTGAGCGTCGGCGACCCCAACTTCCTCATCTCGAGCGTGGTCGGCACGCCCCTGCGCAGTGGCATCGAGTACGCCTGGAGCAAGGGGGCCGTCCCCGTCCTGGCGTCGGGCAACTACGCCACCGGGGTGGGCGACCTGGGCACCGAGAACTACGGCGCCATCAACGCCTTGGTGGTCGGGGCCACCGACCGGGCCGGCAACGTGCCGTCCTATTCGAGCGCGGTCGGCAACGCCAAGTGGGGCCTGGTGGCTCCCGGGGGCGCCGGCTCCGGCGGGGCCGACAGCAACGTGATCTCCACCTTCCCCATCGCCTCCGGCGGCAGCGGGTACGCCTCGGCGGCCGGGACCTCGATGGCCGCCCCCCATGTGGCCGGCGCCGTCGCCCTGCTCCTGGCCCAGGGCCTGACCCCGTCGGCCGCCGTCGCCCGGCTGCTGGCCACGCTCGACAAGGTCGCCTGCGGCGCCGGCTGCCAGGGCCGGCTCAACGTGGCCACCGCGGTCGGGGCTGACCCGGCGGCGCCCACCACCACGGCCGCGCCGGCGCCGACGACCACGCGGGCCCCCAGCGTGCCCCGTACCACCGTGCCCCGGCCGACCACCACCACCACGGCCCGACCGGCAGTGGTCACGACGACGACCACTTCGACCGTGCCGCCCCGGTCGGCACAGTCGGCGCAGCCCCCCGAGCTGGCTCTGCCAGTCCCGGTGCCCGTCGGCAACCCGCCGGGCCGCAACCCCATCGTGATCGGGCTGGCGGTCGGGATGATGGCGCTGGCCGGCTCGGCCGTGGGCGCCACCGCCGTGCGCCGGCTCAGGTCCTGAGGGCCCTCACAGCCTGCGGACCACCGTGACGACCTTGCCGTAGATCGTGACGTCGGCCGCGTCGAACTCCATCGGGGCGAGACGGGTGTTGGCGGGCACGAGGACGACCTTGTTGCCCTTGCGGGTGAAGGTCTTGACCGTGCCCTCCTCACCGGGGATGCCGGCGACCACCACATCGCCCTTGCGGACCTCGGCCTCTTGGCGCACGACGACATAGTCACCATCGAGGATGCCGGCATCGATCATGGAGTCCCCCCGGACCCGCACCATGAACACGGGCCCGTCACCGGTGAAGTCGGCGGGCAGGGGGAGCAGCTCCTCCACGTTCTCCTGGGCCAGCACGTCGGTGCCGGCGGCCACATCGCCCACCAGGGGGATGTGGCGAGCGGGCCGGCGCTCCCCCGAGGCGCCCGAGCCAGGGTCGTACCGCACTTCGATGGCCCGGGGCTTGGTGGGGTCGCGCCGGAGGTACCCGAGCCGCTGCAGGCTGGCCAGGTGGGCGTGGACGGTGGACGTGGAGGTGAGGCCAACGGCCTCACCGATCTCGCGCACGGACGGCGGGTAGCCACGGTCACGGGTCTCGGACTCGATGAAGTTGAGGATCCCGCGCTGGCGTTCGGTCAGGTTGGAGGTCACGAGGGACACGATAGGGCGCGCCGGGGCGGGATGCAAACATATGTTCGGCAAAATCCTTGACCTCGAACGAACGTTCGTGGTTGAGTAGCGGCCGGGAACGAACACCCGTTCCCGATCCGAGGCTCCCCCAGGAGGGCATGCGTCATGACCGCGGTCGCTCATGCTTCGCCGGCGGACTTCCGCCAACTCGCGCGTGTGCGCTCCGTCCCGACCACCCACTTGCCGCCGGCCCGTGCTCATTCCGAGGCGGTGTACCGCCGGAGGCGGGCGCTCGCCTTGGTCGTGGCCGCCGGCGTGGCGGTGGCCCTCATGTTCGCCTTGCACGCCCTGCGCTCCACCGTGCCCGTCGTCGCGGCCCCGGCGGCGGCCGGCGTGTACGTCGTCCAGCCGGGGGACACGTTCTGGGATATCGCCCGGCGGCTCCAGCCGTCCGGTGATCCGCGTCCCCTGGTCACCCGGCTGGTCGCGGCCCACGGCAGCCCGCTGCTCGTTCCCGGCGAGCACCTCGTGCTGCCCGCCGCGGCCTGACCCGGGCCCCGGTCGGCACGGGGCGGGCACCGGTCGGAACTCTGTGACGGGCGCCGGGTACCGTCGTGGCATGCGTTGCCCTGCCTGCACGAGCCTCGACGACAAGGTCGTCGACTCGCGCCTGGCCGACGACGGCGTGGCCATCCGCCGGCGCCGCGAGTGCCTCGGGTGCGGCCGGCGGTTCACGACCTTCGAGCGGGTCGAGGAGGTCGCCTTGGTAGTGGTCAAGCGTTCGGGGCTCCGGGAACCGTTCCGCAAGAGCAAGATCGTGGCCGGGGTCCGTGCCGCGGCCAAGAACCGGCCGGTCGGCTCCGAGCGGCTCGAGAGCCTGGCCGGCGATGTCGAGGAGTCCCTGCGGCTGGAGGGCTCCGAGGTCAGTAGCGCCCGGGTGGGTGCCATCGTGCTGGAACGCCTGCGGGCGCTCGACGAGGTGGCCTACGTCCGGTTTGCAAGCGTGTACAAGGGTTTCGACGACCCGGGCGACTTCGAGCGCGAGGTGCTGGCCCTGGCCCAGAACGACCTTCCCATACCCTCGCCCCCGCCGGCTGACTGAGCCCACAGGGTCGCTCCACAGGCCGTCCACAGGCCTGGCCCCCTCCGGTTCGGGAAGCGCAGCGCACGGGTGTTGACACGGTAGAATGACGGTGATGTAATTCCTTCCCCTGGGGGCGGAGACGGGCGGCCACCACAACATCTTGTGTTCTGTGGATGTTGGAGCCGCGTCGTGCGCGTCCTCAACCGATTTCGACAGGGAGGCAATGCCGTATGGCGATGGCGCCGGAGCAGACGGGGATCGGCATCCGCCGGCACTTCACCACCGAGGGGGTCGACCCCTACGAAGAGGTCGTCTGGGAGCGGCGGGACGCCCGCATCACCAACTACCGCGATGGGGTGGTGGCGTTCGAGCAGCTCGGCGTGGAGTTCCCCACCGGCTGGTCGCTGAACGCGGCCAACATCGTCTCCCAGAAGTACTTCCGGGGCTCGCCCGGCTCGCCCACCCGGGAGCAGTCGCTGCGCCAAGTGATCGACCGGGTGGTCGACACCATCACGGCCTGGGGCGTCAAGGACGGCTACTTCGTCGACGACACCGAGGCCGAGGCCTTCCGGGCCGAGCTCAAGCACCTAGTCGTCCACCAGAAGGCGGCCTTCAACTCACCGGTCTGGTTCAACATCGGTGTCCGGGGCGAGCCGCAGCAGGCGTCGGCGTGCTTCATCCTCGCCGTCGACGACACGATGCAGTCCATCCTCAACTGGTACGTCGAGGAGGGCACGATCTTCAAGGGCGGCTCGGGCTCGGGCATCAACCTGTCCAACATCCGGTCGTCGTACGAGTTCCTCAAGGGGGGCGGCACCGCGTCGGGGCCGGTGAGCTTCATGCGGGGGGCCGACGCCTCGGCCGGCACCATCAAGTCGGGTGGCAAGACCCGGCGCGCCGCAAAGATGGTGATCCTCAATGCCGACCACCCCGACATCGAGGACTTCATCTGGTGCAAGGCCATCGAGGAGCGCAAGGCCCGCGTCCTGCGCGACGCCGGCTTCGACATGGATCTCGACGGTAAGGACAGCCACTCCACCCAGTACCAGAACGCCAACAACTCGGTGCGGGTCACCGACGAGTTCATGCAGGCCGTGGTCGACGACGCCGACTGGCACCTCCGGGCGGTCAAGACCGGCGAGCCCCTCCGCACCGTCAAGGCCCGCCAGCTGTTCCGCCAGATCGCCGAGGCCACCTGGGAGTGCGCCGACCCGGGTATGCAGTTCGACACCACCATCAACCGCTGGCACACCGCGTCCAACACCGGGCGCATCAACGGGTCCAACCCGTGCAGCGAGTACATGCACCTCGACAACTCGGCGTGCAACCTGGCCAGCCTCAACCTGCTCAAGTTCCTGAACGACGACAGCACCTTCGATGTCGACGGGTTCAAGTCGGCGGTCGAGGTCGTCTTCACGGCCCAGGAGATCCTGGTCGGCAACGCCGACTACCCCACGGAGAAGATCGGCGAGAACGCCCGCCGCTTCCGTCAGCTCGGCCTGGGCTACGCCAACCTCGGCGCCATGCTCATGGCCCTCGGCATCGCCTACGACTCCGATGCCGGCCGCACCTGGGCCGCGTCGATCACGTCGCTCATGACCGGGCACGCCTACGCCACATCAGCCCGCACCGCGGCCCGCATGGGCCCCTTCGCCGGCTACAGCGAGAACCGCGAGCCCATGAACCGGGTGCTGCGCATGCACCGGGACGAAGCGGCCCGGATCGACGACAGCCTGGCCACCCGCGAGCTGGTCAGCGCCGCCCAGGAGGCGTGGGACGACGCGGTCGAGTGGGCCGACGAGTGGGGCGTCCGCAACGCCCAGGCCAGCGTGCTGGCGCCCACGGGCACCATCGGCCTGATGATGGACTGTGACACCACCGGCATCGAGCCCGACCTGGGCCTGTGCAAGACCAAGAAGCTGGTCGGTGGCGGCACCATGTCCATCGTCAACCAGACCGTGCCCCGCGCCTTGCGCCGGCTGGGCTACTCGCCTCGCCAGGTCGACGACATCATCGCCTACATCGACGAGCACAAGACCATCCTGGGCGCCCCCCACATCGCTGCCGAACACCTCGACGTGTTCGCCTGCTCCATGGGCGACAACGTGATCCACTACCTGGGCCACGTGCGGATGATGGCCGCGGTCCAGCCCTGGATCAGCGGCGCCATATCGAAGACCATCAATATGCCCGAGTCGGCCACCGTCGAGGAGATGGAGCAGCTCCACATCGACGCCTGGCGCATGGGCCTGAAGGCCGTCGCCGTCTACCGCGACAACTGCAAGGTGGCCCAGCCGCTCTCCACGACCAAGAAGGCGGGGGCCGCAGCGGCGCCGGCGGTCCAGCCGGTGTACGTGAAGCAGCCCGAGCGCGAGCGGCTGCCCCGCATGCGCAGCTCCAAGACCTTCTCCTTCCGGGTGGCCGATTGCCACGGGTACGTCACCGTCGGCCAGTACGACGACGGTCGGCCCGGGGAGATCTTCCTCCGGGTGGCCAAGCAGGGCTCGACCCTGGCCGGGATCATGGATGCGTTCGCCATCTCGGTCAGCCACGGCCTGCAGTACGGCGTGCCCCTGCGGGCCTTCGTGGACATGTACACCAACATGCGCTTCGAGCCCGCGGGCATCACTGACGACGCCGAGATCCGCTTCGCCAGTTCGTTGGTCGACTACATCTTCCGCCGGCTGGCCGTGGAGTACCTCTCGGCCGATGAGCGGGCCGACCTGGGCATCCTCACCGTCGAGGAGCGCATGCAGCCCACGCTGCCCGGCGTCGAGGAGCAGGCCACGCCCACCAGCACCGGGTCCGACGTCCTCCCCGACCCCGCCGCCCACCGGGCACCGGCGTCGGCGGCGGCCAGCACGCCCGCCGCGTCCGATGCCCCGTACTGCTACGTCTGCGGAGTGGTCATGCAGCGGGCCGGCGCCTGCTTTGTGTGCAGCGGCTGCGGGACGACGAGCGGCTGTTCCTGATGTTCGATCGGGTCGTCTTGAACCCCTGACGCCCGCATCCCGGCGAGAGAGGCTGCCAAGTGGGCCGGATCGCGATCGTGGTTGGGAGCAGTCAGGGCAGGAGGCGGAAAGCGCCGGTGCTCGGCCTCACGACGGTGAAATGGCGGCGATCGAGGGTGGCGACCTCGTTGATCTTCATGCGCTCGGCGGTGGCCACCACCGACGCGTCGACGGTGCCCAGCGGTAGGTCCCGGTAGGTGGCCACGAGATCGGCGACCCGCAGCCAGTCCGCCGCCGCGACCGGCTCGGGAATGAGGTTGCCGGCGGCGAGGTCGCCGATGAACCGGACCTCGGCGTCGACGCCGACTCGAGTCCCGAGGAGGTAGGTGACCTCGGTGATGACGAGCTCGGGCACGACGAGAGGGCCCGGATGCGTCTCCAGGAGCTCAAGGCACTCGGCGTGATGGGCGTCGTCGAGATCGACGTAGGCGTAGAGCGGACCAGCGTCGACGATCAGTGCGATGAACGGACCTCGGCGGCGAGGATCTCCTCGATCCGTTCGGAGACGTCCGAGCGCCCGCTCCTACCGGCCCCGGCCGCCAACAGCCGCCGCCTGGTGCCACCGCCGCCCAGATGCGCCTCGATGGCTTGGCGCGTCAGCTCCGACACCGTGGTCCCCCGGCGCTCAGCCTCGTGGCGCAGCCGGGCATCGAGTTCATCGGGAAGCTTCACCGAGGTTCGTCTCATGGTATGCCAGCATACCCACTCTGCCCAGATGGAGTACGTCCCGGACCGGACGGTGTCGTGCCAGCCGGATCAGGTCACCGTGCCCAAGGTTGTCCGGGATGCGCTCGGAATCGAAGCCGGCGACGAGGTCGTGTTCCGGGTCGAGGGCAATCGTGCCGTGCTCGCGAGGACCCCCGACTTCCTGGATCTTGCCGGGTCGATCGCCGTCCGGTCCCTGGTCGCGTTCGACTCGGTCGTTTGCGTCGATCCGTCGCTTCTTCTCCGGGCTACCGAGGTCTAGGAGCGCCATGACAAGCCCGGCCAAGACCAGGATGGGATGGGTACGCCACGACAAGGGTCGCGGCCGAAGAAGGGACGGCGTACCAGGCGAGGACCGCGGCACCCGATACAAGGGCCAGGTCCCCCAGGTCCGCACCTGCCAGCGCCTCACCATGACCGACCGAGTCGAGCGGCCCCGTCCCGGCCGGGTGGCACAAGCGAGCAGCGCGACGTGAGTTGGCAGGCCGGCCATCGGCCGTCGGGGAGCGCCCCTCACTCGCCTGGCGTGCAGTGGATGGCAGCGAGGGCGAATGCCACGGCCACAAGAACGGTCGCCGTGCTCACGAGGACCTCCCAGGTCCGCCGAGGCCGAGCCAGCGACAGGCCGAGAGCCGTCACGGCGAGAGCGACCACTCCCGCCGCGAGCGGTCCAAGAACGGAGGCATGCTGCTGGTAGACGCAGTCGCCCGAAGTCTTCGCGTAGTGGACCCGGAGACGGTCCGCTCCGATGATGGTCGCGCTCACGACCGCGGCCAGTACCGGGACCGCCACCCGGCGCGCCATGGAGGATCCAGGAGGGGTGCCCGCCACAGGTTGGCGAGCGTACCGCCTTGTGCAGTCGGGTGACGGTGGCGCGGGGCGCCGAATGTCATCGGTTGGGGTCCGGTCGCCGGCGATGACGCCAAGGTTGAGCGACATGGCGACGAACACCAAGCCAGTCGGGGCGGCGGCCGCCCCGCCGACGGTGATGAAGTAGTCATGCCACTGCTCGGGCCGGTGGATGTCAGCCGTCGATCGTCCCGCCTTCCGGCCGGCTCGGCTCAGGCATCCGGGATGTCTCGACCGAAGGTCTTGAGGGTGATCGTGTCGGGCTCAGGACCGCCGCGGTGGCCGGTATCCAAGCCGTCGATCGCGGCGATCTCCTCGGCCGACAGCTCGAAGTCGAACACATCGATGTTCTCGGCGATGCGCGTCGGGTTGGTGGACTTCGGGATCACCGAGCGTCCCTCCTGCACACCCCAGCGCAGCATCACCTGCGCCGGGCTCTTGGCGTGGGCCTGGGCGATCGCGCCGATGACGGGGTCGGCGAGAGTGCTGCCGTGGCGACCGTCGCGGTAGAAGGTGATACCGCCGATCGGCGACCACGCCTGGGTGCGCACGCCGTGCGCGGCGGCGAAGTCCTGCACCTCGCGCTGGGCGAAGTACGGGTGCACCTCGATCTGGTTCACCGCGGGCACCACCGCGCGGCGGTCGAGGAGCCCCCGCAGGTGCTCGACCATGAAGTTGCTGACCCCGATGGCGCGGACCTGGCCGTCGGCCAGCAGCGTCTCCAGGGCCCGGTAGGCCTCCAATGTCCGGTCGAACGCCGTCGGCAACGCCTGGTGGAGCAGCAGCAGGTCGATCTGGTCGACGCCGAGCTTGCGGGCGCTCTTGTCGAAACCGGCCAGCGTCTCGGCGTAGCCGTAGTCGCTGATCCAGATCTTGGTCTCCAGGAAGACCTCTGAGCGTTCGACCTGGGAGTCCCGCACGGCTTCACCGACCTGGCGTTCGTTCCCGTAGGCAGCCGCGGTGTCGATCAGGCGGTAGCCGCACTCGAGGGCGGTCCGGACCGCAGCGCGCGTCTGGTCCGCCGCCGTCTGGAACACGCCGAACCCGAGCGCGGGCAACTCGACGCCGTTGTTGAGCGTGATGGTCTCCATGGGATTCATTCTCCCTAGTCGGGCCGGCCCTGAACCCGGTCGTTGCCGCCGTCGATGCTGCACGCTTCGCCCGTGGCCCCGGGTACCACCACGAGCGACGTCAGGGCTGTGCGCTCGGGCGCACGAGGATCTCGTTGATGGTCAGGCGCCGCGGACGGGTCACCGCGAAGACGATGATCTCGGCGATGTCGGCGGCGGTGATGGCGACCTGCCCGTACATGCGCTCGGCCGCCTGTTTGGCCCCGGGATCGTTGATGTGGTCGGTCAGCTCGGTGGCCACGGCCCCGGGCTCGATGACGATGACCCGGACATCGGGCTGCAGCTCCTGGCGCAACGACTCCGACCAGCCGTTGATGGCCCATTTGGTCGCGGCATACCCAGCGTCGCCGGGCCTGGCCGTGCGGCCCGCCACCGACGAGAGGTTGACGAGATCACCGCCGCCGTCACGTAGCTGATCGAGGAAGACCTCGGTGGCGGTCATGGCGCCCAACACGTTGACCTCGACCATGCGCCGGTGGTCGTCGTGCCGGTCGCCGGTGAACAGCGCCAGCAACATCACCCCGGCGTTGTTGACGAGCACGTCGGCACCGCCCAGCCCTCGCCAGTTGTTCGCCGGGGGTGTCGTCGACTTCTCGGGCCGCTTCGACCGGATCGACCGCGCCTCGGTGGTGCCGAAGCCGGCGCGACCCAGCCCGATCTGGCTCGGTGGATCGGGTTAGGTTGCGTTCGAGCGGGCCGCCCGGCTCGCAGACGGCTTCAGCTTCTTCGGCGGCGGAATCGACAGCGCCATCGGCGCCTGGACGCGCCTGCGCGACCCGCGTGGGCGCCGTCGGCAGATCGGTCGAGGACTTCGGCGCCGAGTACGTGTCCCTCAGTCGGAGCGTCGGAGAACTGGCGCCGGAGATCGACGCCTGGCGCGACGCCGGCGGCACCACGTCTCGGTGGTCACGATGGACCTGGCTTCGGCTCGGTTGAAGACCATCTCGGCTACCTCGCCTCGGTCGCAGACGCGCTTCGGTTGTCGACGGCGCGGGCGGCGACGACCGGGCAAGATGCGGGGGTGGCGGAACCTCTCGTCGTCGTTGCCTACCAGACGAACTGGCCCGAACTGTTCGCCTCGCTCGGGTTCCGGCTCCGGGATGCGCTCGGGCCGGTGGCAACTCGGATCGACCACATCGGCTCGACGGCGGTACGCGGCTTGGATGCGAAGCCTGTCATCGACGTGCAGGTCTCCGTTGTGGCTCTCGATCCGCACGCGGTGTTCAGCACCCCGCTTCAGGCCGTCGGCTTCGTCTTCCGTCCGGATAACCCCGAACGAACCAAACGGTACTTCCGAGAGCCGCCCGGGCAGCCCCGAACGCACATTCACGTCCGCCGGGCAGGATCGTTCTCCGAGCAGTTCGCCCTCCTCTTTCGGGACTACCTTCGCCATCACGTCGAGCGCGCCGATGCCTATGCGATGCTGAAGTGGGAGCTGGCGGCTCAGTTTCGAAACGACCGCCAGGGCTACGTCGACGCGAAGGAACCCTTCATTTGGGACAGCATTCGGCTCGCCGACGCCTGGGCGCAGGCGATCGGGTGGGAGCCGGGCCCATCCGACGCGTGAAGCAGCACATTCCCAGGTCGGCACGACACGAGGCGGGCTGAGTCGCCGGCGCGACTCCTTGGCGTCGTCGGCCCGACGGCGCGGGCGACGGCTCCGCAAACTCATGATCGCCGACCCGGGGCCGCAGCGGGCGCCCGTCGGATGAGCCCTTGCCTCAGGACGTTGTTGCTATCATACTGTAAGCATGCCGAACGTCCTGGTGCGAGACCTTCCCGACCACGTGCATGCCGAGCTCCAGCGGCGGGCTGAGCAGCGGGGCCAGTCCCTCCAGCAGTACCTGGCTGCCGAGCTGGGACGCCTTGCCGCCAAACCGACGCTTCAGGACGTGCTGGCCCGCATCGAGCAGCGGCGCGGCGGTTCGGTCGGGCTGCAGCAGGCCGTCGAGGACATCGCCGAGGAGCGGTCCCGACGTTGATCGTGGTCGACGCGTCGATCTTGGCCAACGTCATCGGGGATGACGGCGTCGACGGGCACCGGGCGCGGAGTGAAGTCCGAGCTGCCGGGGAGCTTGCCGCACCCGACCTGGTGGACGTCGAGACGGTCGCCGTTCTCCGCAAGCGCTGGGTCGCCGGCGCCATCTCCGACGACCGGTTCGCCGAGGCCATCGACGACCTCGAAGCCATCGAGCTGGATCGCTACCCGACGCTCCCCCTGATGCGGCGAGCCTACGAGCTGCGCGCCAACATCACCGCCTACGACTCCTCCTACATCGCTCTTGCCGAGGTCCTGGGCTGCGAGCTGCTGACCGGCGACACTCGACTCGGGCGAGCCCCAGGGCCTCCCTGCGCGATCAGGATCATGCGTTAGGTCCGACGCCGACTGCGGCCGTCCATCTGGTCACTTGCCGGCGGTTTGTGACAGGCAGACCCGGAGAGCTCGTCCGTTCTTATGGGATGCGCATCACCTCGATCGGGGAGCCTCACGTGCGCGTTGACGACGATCCTGCGGCGTCGACGGTCACCCCGACCTGCTCGCCTCAGGCCCGATGGGCCCTCACATCGATCGCGTACGTCGCGAGGGCTCGAAGGTCGGCGAGGTCGCCACCCAGCACGTCGCCGCCGGGCTCCGTCTCAGCGACCAGCTCCTGGCGATGAAGTTCCACCCGCACGGTCAGACGCGCGACCGACCCTCGCTGAACGGGCGGGGAACGGAAGGTCAGAACGCGGCGCCGGCGACGACCAGCCCGGCCCCGATGACGAGGTGGAGCAGGTCGTCGGTGCGCGTCCACCGGAAGAGCGCCTCGGGGAACCAGTGCTGGTGGCTGGCCAGGGCCTGGTAGAGGTCGACCAGGCCGAACCCGACGAAGAACGCCCGGGCGGCCGCCGGGTCGCCCCACGCGGCCAACCCCAGGCCGAGCAGGCCGAAGCCCAGGTGGAAGACGTTGTACGCCGGCGCCGAGCTCGTGGCCCCTCGTTCACCGTGGGCCAGGAACCCGAGCAGGCCCACGCCGACGAGGACGGCGCCGAGCCCGCCGAGCACCAACCGACGGACCATCCGGGCCACCCTACGTGGCCACGGGCCGGGCCCGACAGCACCCGGATCAAGTTCCGGGCCAGGAACGCCGAACATGTCTCATGACCCGCAGCGCCACGACCCCTCACGGTCCGGCGCCGGCGTCGACGCGATGATCACCTGGGTGCTGGTGGAGGCCACGCTGGCGTTCATCGTGTTCTGCGCCGACTCGGTCGGCGACGACGGGCGGGGCCCGGTGGCCCGGGTGGCTCGGTCCGCCCTGTGGATGGTCACCCTGACCCAGTGGTTCACCCACCGGAATGTGGCCAAGTTGGGACGATTCGGTGCCATCGTGTGGTTCCTAGTGACGATGGGATGGCTCCTCTCGCTGGAGTACGACCGGATTGCCAGCCCCGGCTTCTTCGTCCTGGCCGAGGCCACCCTGGGGTTCGTCGTCTATTGCGTCGATGCGCTGTCCGCCGACCTGGAGAACAAGCCCGGCCGCCGGCTGCTGCGCAGCGTCTTCTGGCTCGGTCCCATCGCCCACTACTTCACCGACGACGACAGCGTGGCCCTCATCACCGCCAGCGTGACGGTCTGGGGCCTCCTGACCACCGGCTGGCTCTTGGGCCTCGTCGTCGACCGGGTGGCCGGGCCGCTGGGGGGCGTGCTGTGAGCATCCTCGACACGTTTCGCGAGCGCCGGCCCTTCCCGGGCCAGGACCCCTGGGTCGTGGCCCACGAGGGCGAGTTCCTCCTGGCCCAGTCGGCCGGCGGGAACCGCCGGATCGTGGTCAAGCGCTTCGCCGACCTCGACCGGATGGACCGCAACACCGAGACCGTGATCTGGTCGCCCAGCGGGCCGGGGGGCCCGGACCGCCAGGTGTGGGCGCCTGAGCTCCACCACATCGAGGGCCATTGGTACGTGTACTTCTCGGCCCGCGACGGCCGGGCGGCCAGTCACCGCACCTACGCGCTGGTCGCCGAGAGCCCCCTCGGCCCCTACCGCGAGCTCGGCAAGGTGTGCGACGCGGCGCACGACGTGTGGGCCATCGACCTCACGGTCTTCGCCGACGATGGCCGCCTCTACGCCATGTGGTCGGGTTGGGAGGGGCCGAACGACGGCTTCCCGCAGAACCTGTACATCGCGCCCATGTCGGACCCGTGGACCATCAGCGGGGACCGCCGGTGCCTGGCCCGGCCCGAGCACGACTGGGAGATGAGCGTGGCTGCGGTCAACGAGGGGCCCGAACTGGTCCGCCACCCGGAGACGGGACGGCCCTTCGTCCTCTACGCCGCCGACGCCAGCTGGACCCTGGCCTACAAGATGGGGCTGCTCGAGTGGACCGGGGGAGACGTGGGCGACCCGGCGTCGTGGCGGAAGTTGCCCCGCCCCTTCTTCACCGGAGGTGGTCATGGTTGCGTCGTCGGCACCCCCGACGGGTCGCGCCTCGTCTACCACCGCAAGCTGAGCGCCGACCCGGGCTGGGCCGACCGTGAGATCCTCTCGGCCTCCCTGGTCTGGGACGCGGCCGGCTACCCGGTCGTCCGGCCGGGGACGTCGGCGGGGGCGGCCTCGGCGGCGTGAAATAGGCTCGGCCCCTCACGGCCACCGGCGGGCGGGGAGGTGTCGGAAGAGTGGACGTCAGCCCCGAGCTGCGGCGGGTCAAGGAGGAGGTCGAAGCCGACCTCCTCGGTCGACCGGGCGTCACCGGTGTCGACATCGGCTACAAGGAGGTTGGCGGCCAACCGACCGAGGTGGTGGCCATTCGCGTCCTGGTCGTGGAGAAGCACGACGTGCCGCCCGAGGAGGCCATCCCGGCCGAGGTCGGGGGGCACCCGACCGATGTCATCGAGCGCCGGTTCACCCTCCACGTCCACAGGGTCGCCGAGGCCGCCTTCGTGTTGCAGGCGGACGCCGGCGCCTACGACCCACTGGTCGGCGGGGCCAGCATCGGGCCGTGCCGCTCGCCGGGCGGCCGGGTGCTGGCCGGGACGCTCGGGTGTGTCGTCTACGACACCGCCACCGGCCAACCCATGCTGCTGAGCAACTTCCACGTGCTGGCCGTCGACACCGGGGCGGCGGTGGGCGATGCCCTGGCCCAGCCCTCCAGGGTCGACGGCGGCGCCTGCCCGGAGTCGGCGGTGGGCGCGCTGGCCCGCTGGTCCCTGGGCGGTTCGGTCGACGGCGCCGTCGCCTGGGCCACCCGGCGGGGCGTGGCCTGCCAGGTGGCCGGTATCGGCGCACTGGCCGGGACGGCCGCGGCGGCGGCCGGCACCCCAGTCCGCAAGCGGGGCCGCACGACCGGGCTCACGTTCGGCACCGTCGACACCGTCGACCTCACCGTCACCCTCGACTACGGCGACGGGATCGGCAGCCGCACCCTCAACCACCAGGTGGGGATGCGGCCCGACACCTCCCGCTCGGCCCGGGTCGGCGGTGCCGGCGACTCGGGGTCGGTCGTCGTCGACGGGGCCAACCGGGCCGTCGGCCTCTACTTCGCCGGCGACGACAGCTCCGGCTACGGCATCGCCAACCCGATCGGCCCGGTGCTCGCCGCCCTTGGGGTCACGCTGTGCTCGGGCACGACGTTGCCGTTCTACCGCTACTGGAGCGCCGCCGCCACCGACCACTTCTACACCGCGAGCTGGGGGGAGCTGAACCGGGGGCGGGGCGGGTATGTCCTCGACGGGGTGCAGTGCCGTCTCTTCCCGGCGCCGGCGGCCGGCACCGTCGCCCTCCACCGGTACTGGAACCCGACGGTCAGGGACCACTTCTACGTCGCCAACTTCGACGAGCTCGGCATGGGCAAGTACGGCTGGGCCTACGAGGGGGTGGCGGGCTTCGTCTACCCGGCCCCGGCGCCGGGCACGGTCCCCCTGCACCGCTACTGGAACGAGGCCTCCGGCGACCACTTCTACACCACCTCGTTCGGCGAGCTGGGCGCCGGCGGTCATGGGTGGAACTACGAGAGCGTCTGCTGTTACGTGCTGCCCGCCGGCGGTCCCTGACGGCGCCTGTGGCGGAACCGGGCCGGCCGGCCTACCGTGACGCCGGCGGCGGAGGCGACGAGGAGGGGCGACGGTGCCGGCGACGACGACGTTCGAGATCCACCCGGCGATAGGGGTCGCCCGGGCCGGGAACAGCCCGGACCTTTTCGTCGGCCCCGAGCCGGGGATGCCGGCGCCGCCGAAGTACCGCGACGCCGGCGGCGCGCTCCTGCGCCAGGCGGCCCGGTTCCGGATCTTCCGGTGCACCCGGGCGGCCGACGGCACCCTCCGGTCGGCCACCGAGGTGACCACCGACCAGGCCCACATCGAGTGGACGGTCCACCTGGCCAACCGCAAGGGCGCGTCGCCCGAGTTCCCGCCGGCGCCGAGCAAAGCCCCGCTCGCCGGCGGGCGGGTGCGCAACGCCGGCCACGCCAACCGAGCGGAGCTGGTGATCGACCCCGGGCCGAGGACGTTGACGGGTCCTGGCGCCGGCGCTGCATTCGACACCGGGTCGTTCCTCGGGACCACTGTGCCCCTCGGGGAGACGCGGACCGACGCCGGCGGCCGGCTGGTGGTGGTCGGCGGGTTCGGCGCGTCGGGCTCGTCGCCGCGGGGCGTGGCCGCGCCGATCACCCATTTCGCCAACAACGACAACTGGTTCGACGACATGTCCGACGGCCCGGTCACGGCCACCGTCAGGATGGGCACGGCGCGGCGAGCAGTGAAGGCCAAGCCGGCGTGGGTCATCGTGGCCCCGCCCGATTTCGCGCCGGCCATCACCAACTTCGTCACCCTGTACGACGTCGCCTTCCAGGCCGCGGTCACAAGGGGCTGGAGGGCCGTCCCCGACCCGGTCTCCTTCACCCGGCACGTGCAGCCGATGCTCCAACGCGCCGTCGGGTACCAGTGGGTGCTCGAGCTGGGCCGGCGGGGCCATGGCCCGTCGTCGGGGTTCGGCGATTTCGCCAGCCGGTGGGCTTCGCTGGCCGACCCGTCGCCGGGCGCGGCCGCCGGCCGGCAGTTCGTCCTCGGCGTGCTCCGAGACCCGGCCCAGCCGCTCGACGACGCCGACCCGGACCTGGGGATGATGCCCCGGCTGCACCACACCGACTACGCCACCAACCCCAACCACGTGCTGCGGCCGACCGCGGTCCAGTACGAGGTGCTCCGGCGCTGGGCCGCCGGCCAGTTCGTGAACGACCTGGACCACCCGCCGGCGGACGTCGAGCTCCTCCCTGACGCGCTCGACCGGGTGAGCCTCCAGGCCTGCTCGGGCGGGCCGTTCTTCCCGGGCATCGAGGTCGGGGCGGTGATGGCCGACCCCGCCACCTACAGCGAGCCGTTCCGGGTCGACGCCGGCGCCCACCAGCCCGGCGAGCTGACGGCCGGCAACGCCGTCCCGTGGCAGGCCGACTTCCTGGCCTGCAGCGTCGACGCCCAGGCCCAGCTCGGGTGGTGGCCGGCGCAGCGGCCCTACCAGGTGTTCCCGACGCCGGCGGCGGCATCGTCGGTGTTCTGGGACCGTGGGGTCAGCGGGTACCGGGGGATGGTCTCGCAGTGGCACGAGCTCGGCGTCGTGGTCGAAGCCCGGCGGCGCGACGGCACCGCGGTCTTCGTCGAGTCGGAGCGCCGGCGGTTGACCTGACCCGGGCCTTCGACGTGGCCGTCGTCGGCGCCGGCCCGGCGGGGTGCGCGGCGGCGATCATCCTGGCCGGCCATGGCGCGTCGGTGGTCGTCTTTGAAGCCACCGCGTACGACGGGCCCCGCATCGGCGAGACGCTGCCGCCCGAGGTCCGCCTCCCGCTCGACCGCCTGGGCGCGTGGGACCGGTTCGAGGCGGCCGGGCACCTGGCCTCGCCCGGGATCCTGGCCGCGTGGGGCCAGGCCGAGCCCTACGCCAACGACTTCATCCTTAATCCCCATGGGCCGGGGTGGCGGGTCGACCGCAACCGCTTCGATGCCATGCTGGCCGACCGGGCGGCAGAGGCCGGCGCGGTGGTGCAGACGGGAACGGCGGTCAGGGCGTGCCTCCGGACGGGCGACGGGCGCTGGGAGCTGGCCGCGACCCGGGGCGGCGCGCCGTCACGGATCTCGGCCCGGTTCCTCGTCGACGCCACCGGCCGGGCATCGGCGTTCGGGCGGGGGCTCGGCGCCCGGCGGGTGGTGCACGACCGCATGGTCGCCCTCGTCGGCTTCGTGGCCCAGGCGGCTGGTACCACCGAGGACCGGCGGGCGCTGATCGAGGCCACCGAGACCGGGTGGTGGTACTCGGGGCTGCTGCCCGGCGGCGGGATGGTCCTGGCCTTCCACACCGACGCCGGCCCCGGGTTGCGCACCCGGTGGGCCGGGGCGCTGGCCCTGGCCGACCGGACAGCCGCCCGCACCGGCGGGGGCGGCCTGGTCGGCGCCGTCCGGGTGGTGCCGGCGGGGAGCCACCGGGCCGACCCCGTGGCCGGCGACGGGTGGCTGGCGGCCGGCGCCGCCGCCGCCGCCCACGATCCCGTGTGCGGGCGGGGCGTGCACTGGGCCCTGGAGTCGGGGATCGCCGGCGCCGAAGCGGTCGTAGCCGGTGCCGGCGCCGCGGCCTATGCCGGCGAGATGGGTGCCCGGTTCGACCGCTACCTCGCCGTCCGGTCGCACTACTACCGGGCCGAGGCCCGCTGGCCCGACGCCCCGTTTTGGCAGCGCCGGCGTGGTCCTTGACTTTTCGGCCCGGGGGTCCACAATCCTCTCCGGGAAAAGAGGAGGGAAATGAACGAGAGCCCGCAGGACATCGCTCGAATGGTCGAAGAGCAGATCCTCGACCGCGGCAAGCTGGAGCTGATCCCTGAGATCTTCGACCCGGCCGCCCAGGTCCACGGGCCGATCTACACGATCTTCCTGAAGCCGTGCAGCAACCACGACGAGATCCGCGACCACGTCGTCGGCAACCGCACCGGCTTCCCCGACCTGCGCCACAGCATCCATGGCCAGCTGGTCGACGGCGACCACGTCGTGACCTACTTCACCGTCTCCGGCACCAACGACGGTGAGTTCGCCGGCAGCCCTCCCTCGGGGAAGGCCATGAAGGGCCCGGGCATCAGCATCGAACGGTTCGCCGGCGGGGTGATCGCCGACAGCTGGCAGACGTGCGACCGCACGCTCAACTTCACCCAGCTCGGCTTCCTGGAGCCCGGGCTCCTGCCCGAGCACGCCATCGCCAAGGCCGATGCTCGGCCCGCCGGCCCCTTCGGTGGCGCCGGCGACGACCGGATGGCCAGCGCCAACAAGGCCACCATCGCCCGGCTCTACGCGGCGTGCAACGCCGGCGACGTGGCCACCATCGAGGAGCTCGTCGAGCCGAGCGCAGTGATCGACATGCCCGGCATCGATGGGTCGGACCGCGACGCCTTCGTGGCCTTCGTCACTGGCCTGCGGGCCGCCCTGAGCGTCACGCAGTCCGTCGAGCTGCTGGTGGGCGACGGCGACATGGTCGGTGCCCTCGTCCGGCTCACCGGCACCCATACCGGCGACTACTACGGCCGCCCGGCCACCGGCAACGAGGTCGACGTCGAGATCCACCAGACCTGGCGCCTGGCCGGGGGCCGGGTCACCGCCATGTACGGCCTGCCCGACTGGTTCTCCCTTGCCGCCCAGCTCGGCCCCGTCCCAGCGGCCGACGCCCCAGCCCCGCTCGCCGACGGGGTGGTCACGGTGGACCACCCCAACGCCGCGGTCCTACGGGGCGCCTACGCGGCGCTGGCCAAGGGCGACATCCTCAGCGCCTATGCCGTCTTCGCCCCCGACCTGGTCTGGCACGTGCCCGACGGCCACCGGCTGGCCGGCGTCTACGAGGGCCGCGACACGGTGTTCGGCATGCTCGGGCAGCTAGTGGCCATGACCGGCGGCTCCCTGCAGATGCACGTCGACCACGTGCTGGCCAACGACGAGCGGGCCGTCGGGCTCATCACCTCCACCGCCACCCGCAACGGCAAGGACTTCGTGGCCCAGGAGGTCCACCTCTTCGAGATGGACCACGGCCGGGTCAAGGTGTTCTGGACGTTGCCCCAGGTGCCGTTCCCGGCTGAGTACTGGGCCGGCGCGCCCATCGGGGACGGGGCCGTGCCGGCGCCGGCCTGACCGGCGTAGGTCAGGGTCGTCCGTCCGCCGGCCCGGCCGGCCGCATCGCCGCCGACGGCACGGTGAGGTACCCGAGAACGCCGGCGCCGAGGAGCAGGACGCCGGCGGCCACGTAGACGCCCCCCACACCGAGACGGTCGGCCAGGATGCCGCCGGCGGCGATGCTGGTGAGCCGGCCGGCTTGCCACACCATGTCGAAGAAGGCGAACACCCGACCGCGGGTGCGGTCGACCACGCTCTGCTGCAGGAGGGTGTTGAACGTGACGCCGCCGGTGTTGGTGGCCAGCCCGTAGACAGCCAGGGCGGCGAAGGCCACGCCGAAGGTGGTCGAGCTCACCAGCACGAGGTCGACCATGCCCCGTACGAGCAGCGGCCCGAAGAGGAGGCCGGGCCGGCGGGCGTCGTGCACGAACCGCTGCAGCACCAGCGGGCCGAGGCCCTGGCCGGCGGCGATGGCCATGAGCAGGAGGCCGAAGCGGTCCGGCCCCACGTGCAGGTGGCCCTCGGCCAGGACGACGAGCAGGGCGCTGGTGGCGCCGGCGGAGAGCGCGGCCAGGGCCTGCACCTGGGCCAGGCCCCGCAGGAGAGGGCTGTGGCGGATCAGGAGCAGGCCCTCCCGCACGTCGGCGAGGTAGGGCGACCGAGCCGGACGAGGGGCGGCGGCCGCCACGTGCAGCCGGGAAAGGAGCGCGGCTGAGACGAAGAACGACGCGGCGTTGACGGCGAACGCCGGCCCCGGCCCGGCGAAGGCCACCAGGGCGCCGGCCAGGGGCGCCAGCACGATCTGCGACACGATCGCCGACGAGGTGAGCACCGCATTGGCCCCCAGCAGGTCCTCCTCCCGGTCGACCAGCGACGGCACGATGCTGACCGCCGCGGGGGTGAAGAACGTCGACAGGGCGGCCGTGGCGAAGGCGATGGCGTAGACGGCCCAGAGGTGGTCGTGCAGGACGACGAGGGAGAGGGCCAGCGCCCCCCGACCGAGGTCGGACACCACCATGACCCGGACCCGGGGGAAGCGGTCGACGACGGCGCCGGCCACGAACCCGAAGGCCAGGACCGGGACGATCTCGAACATGGCGGTGGCGCCGACCTTGAAGCCCGACCCGGTCAGCCGGTAGACGAGCACCACCAGGGCGACGGCGCTGAACACGTCGCCCCAGCGGCTGAGCGTGCGGGCCAGGAACAGCCGCCGGAAACGGGGGGCGGCCAGGGCCCGGCGGAGCGGCGAACGCCGGGAGACGTCGGCGTCCACGGCGCTCACCGTACGGTCCGGCCCGCCCCCTCGACAATGATGGGGCCGTGGCCGCACCCGACCCGCCGTCGAGGCCGCCGCTCTCGGTCCTCGACCTGGCCGTCGTCAACGCCGGCGGCACCACCGCCGAGGCGCTGGCGGCCACGACGGCCCTGGCTCAGCGGGCCGACGCGCTGGGCTACCGCCGGTTCTGGGTGGCCGAGCACCACAACATGCCCCTGGTGGCCAGCACCACGCCACCGGTCCTGATGGCCCACCTGGCCGCCCGCACCACGTCGATCCGCATCGGCTCGGGCGGGATCATGCTGCCCAACCATGCCCCGCTGGTCGTGGCCGAGCACGTGGCCGCCCTCGAGGCGCTGCACCCCGGCCGGATCGACCTCGGGTTGGGCCGGGCCCCCGGCACCAACCAGGAGACGGCGATGGCCCTGCGCCGGTCGGCCGGCCTGCTCGGCGCCGAGGACTTCCCGGGCGACCTGCTCGACCTGATGGGCCTCCTGGGCGACGTGCGGGGCACGGGGGGCATGTGGGAGCGGTTCTCGGCTACGCCGGCGGCCACCTCGTCGCCCCAGATCCTCCTGCTGGGGTCGAGCGGGTTCAGCGCCCAGCTCGCGGCCCGGCTCGGCCTGCCCTTCGTGTTCGCCCACCACTTCGACCAGGGGGGCACGCTGGACGCCCTCGACCTCTACCGCGACGGTTTCCAGCCCTCGGCGGTGCTGGACCGCCCGCACGTGATCGTCACCGCCAACGTCCTGGTCGCGGCCACCGACGCCGAGGCCGACTGGCAGGCCGGGCCGGGACGGGTGATGTCCTACCGCATCCGTCTGAACCGCTTCGCCCCGTTGCTCTCGCCGGACGCGGCCGCCGTCCAGCCGGACATGGACTGGGCGCGGGCGGCACCGTCGAACCGGGTGGTGGGAGCGCCGGCCACCGTCGTGGCCGGGCTCGACGAGCTGGCCACGGTGACCGCCGCCGACGAGCTCATGGTGACGACGGTGGCCTACGGCCTCGACGTACGCCGGCGGAGCCTGGAGCTGTTGGCCGACGCCTGGCCGTCAGGCCTGCCAGCGGTCCCAGTCGACGAGCTCGTCGAGGGGGATCCGAGGGGCTGACGGGCGGGCCTCGGCGGGTGGGGCCGGGTGGCCGATGCCGACGCCCATGGGCGCCTCGTGGTCCTCGGGGTAGCCGAGGAGCTCCCGCAGCGGGGCCTCGTGGTGGAAGGTGACCGGGCACGAGGCCAGCCCCAGACCGTGGGCGGCCACCATCATGTTCTGGGCCATGCGGCCGATGTCGAAGGCCTTGCCGCCCTCCGTCGGCACCACGATGACCAGGACGACGGGGCACGCCGGCAGCCAGTCGGCGAAGCGGCCGCACCCCGCCAGCGCGGCCCGGTCGCCGGGGTCGGTGACGACCACGATGCGGTTGAGCTGCTGGTTCTTGGCGCTGCCCGCCATCCGGCCGGCCTGCAGCACCCGGTGGAGGTCGTCCCCCGACACCGGCTCCGAGGTGAAGCTCCGGGTGTCGCGCTTGGTCACGATGGCTTGGTAGGCGTCCATGGCCCCCAGTCTGGCCGGCGGGAAGCGGGGCGCCCTCCCGCGTAAGGTCGTCGGGTGGCCATGGGCGAGCGGTTCTTCATCCGGGGCGGGCCGCTCCCGGAGACCGATCCCGTCTCCGTCCGGGAGGCGGCTGGCGCCGCGATGGGCTCGCTGCGCCTGGCGTGGGAGGCGGACCGGACCGGGCTGGTCCTTCTGGTCGCCCTGCAGACGGTCACGACCCTGGCCGATGTGGCCCAGCTCCTGGCCAGCGGGCGGGCGGTCGACGGCGTGGTCGACGGTGACGGGCGGGGCGTCCAGGCCCGCCGCCTGCTCGTCGTCGGTGGCCTGGGCCTGGTGGCCATCGCCGGCAAGAGCGCCCGGGGGGCGTTGAGCAGCCCGGTGACCCAGGCCGCGGCCCGGCTGACCGAGGGCCGCATCCTCGACGCGGTGGCGGCCATGGAGCTGGCCGACGTGGAGGACCCCGCCTTCCAGGACCGCCTCCAGCGGGCGCTGATGGGAGCCCAGCGTCAGTCCATGCTCCTCGGCAACGCCCTGTCCGTCCCCCAGTCGGTGCTTGGCCTGGCCGGCGCCCTGGCGGCGATGACCGCCAGCGACAGGGCCCTCCTGCCCCTGGCCGTCGCCGGCTCGGTGCCGCGGTGGTACGTGATGCGCCAGATCCGCGATCCCGAGGCGGAGCGGTGGGGCCGCCACCGCGGTCGTGACATGCGGGAATCGGGGATGCTCCGTCACCTGCTGACCGGCACGAGCGCGGCCCACGAGCTGCGGGTCTTCGACGCCTCGCCGTTCCTCCGGGAGCGCCACGACCAGCTGGCCCTGGAGGGTGACGCCACCCAGGTGGGCTTCCAGCGGAAGAACGCCCGGCGGGAGTTCGTCGGCGCCCTCATGGGGCGGATGGCCGATGCGCCGGCGGCCAGCCGGCTCCTGCTCCGGGTGGCGAGGAAGCAGTCGTCGGTGGCCGACGCCGTGGCCGGCGGCCTGGCCGCCCGCAAGTCGGCGGGGGGTGTCCAGCGCATCGTGGAGACGGTCGACAGCCTGCGGCGGGCGGCGGCGGCCACCGTCGACGTCCGCGGGTTCCTTCACCAGCCGCCGGCCGGCCCCGCCGGACCGGTACCGCCGCGTGACTTCGCCCGCATCGTGGTCCGTGACCTGTGCTTCACCTACCCGGGCCGCGACCGGCCCGTGCTCGACGGCGTGGACCTGGAGATAGGCCAGGGCGAGGTCGTGGCCCTGGTGGGGGAGAACGGGTGCGGCAAGACCACCCTGGCCAAGCTGCTGTGCTGCTTGTACCCGCCGACCGGCGGCACGGTCCATTGGGTCGGGGCCGACGACGTGGCCGTCGATGTGGCCGGCTGCGACCCGGCCGGCGTGCGCTCGGGCATCGCCATCGTGTTCCAGGACTTCGTGAAGTACCCGTCGCTCACCGCGGCGGAGAACATCGGCATCGGCCTGCCGGCCCGGATGGGGGACCGGGCCGCCATCGTCGACGCCGCCCGCCAGGCCGGCGCCCACGCCGCCATCGAGGCCCTGCCCAAGGGGTACGACACGGTGATGTCCCGCCAGTTCGGCGGCGCCGACCTGTCGACCGGCCAGTGGCAGCGGGTGGCCCTGGCCCGGGCCTTCCTGCGCGACGCGCCCCTTGTCGTCCTCGACGAGCCCACGGCCGCCCTCGACCCCCGGGCCGAGCGCGACCTGTTCGAGACCGTCGCATCGCTCTACCGCTCGCGGTCCGCGGTCCTCATCTCCCACCGGCTGTCGAGCGTGCGCTTCGCCGACCGCATCTGCGTGCTGGCCCACGGCCGCATCACCGAATCAGGCACCCACGAGGCGTTGCTGGCCGCCGGCGGCGACTACGCCGAGCTGTTCGAGCTCCAGGCCCACGCCTACCGATGAGCCGGTACTGACCTACTGGGCGGCGGCCACCTCGGCCCGCTCCTGGAGCAGGCCGACGACCAGGTCGCGCATCGAGAAGACGCCGGCCAGCTCGCCGGCGTCGTCGACCACCACCAGGTGGCGGAAGCCCTTGTCCCGCATCACTTTGGCCGCGTCGTGCAGGTCGAGCGACGGGGACACCGTCTTGAGCCCGCGGGTGACGCAGTCGCGCACCGACATGCTCCCGATGTCGCTGCCCCGGGCGATGACACGCAGCGCATCGCGGTCGGTGATGATGCCCGTGGGTACGCCGTCCTTGAGGACGACCGCAGAGCCGATGCCCCGCTCGATCATCCAGATGGCAGCGTCGTGGAAGCTGTCACCTTCTTCCACGGTGAGCACTGCCCGGGTGATGAGCGGTCCGATCTCCATGGCCCGGACCTTAGCCAAGCAACTCGCTTGTGAAAAGGCTTGTGAATGTGAACACATTCACACCTAGGGTAGGATGGCCGGCGTGACGCTCGTGCATCGGGTGCTGCACCCGAACCCCATCATCTCGCTCGAAGACCACGTGACGCGGGGAGGGGGTAAGGGCCTGACAGCCGCGCTGGAGATGGAGCCCGACGCCATCATCGAGCGGGTGCTGGCCTCGGGGCTGCGGGGGCGAGGCGGTGCCGGGTTCCCAGTCGGCCGGAAATGGCAGACGGTGGCCCAGAACCGCATGGCCGAGCTGGGCACAGCCGTCATCGTGAACGCCGCCGAGGGGGAGCCGGGCACGTTCAAGGACCGCACCATCCTGCGCCGCAACCCTTACCTGGTCGTCGAGGGTGCATTGATCGCGGCCCGGGCCGTGCAGGCCGACCTCATCGTTTTCGGCATGAAGCGGTCGTTCGCCGGCGAGGTGGAGCGGGTCCGGGCGGCCATCGAGGAGGTCGAGGACGCCGGCTGGAACGTCGGCATCGAGCTGAGCGTCTTCGAGGGCCCCGACGAGTACCTGTACGGCGAGGAGAGCGCCCTCCTCGAGACGATCGACGGCCGGTTCCCCTTCCCCCGGGTGGTCCCCACGTTCCGCCGGGGCCTGCGGGAGGCGCCCGAGGATGCGCCGATCGCCCCCGCCCTGGTCAACAACACCGAGTCGCTGGCCAACGTCCCCCGCATCCTCGCCCGGGGGGCGGACTGGTTCCGCACCGTCGGCACCGACCAGTCGCCGGGCACCATGGTGTGCACCGTCACCGGCCGCACGCAGCGCCACGGCGTCGGCGAGGTCCTGATGGGCACGTCGCTCCGTGACGTCATCGACGAGATCGGCGGTGGCGCCCTCCCCGGCCGGGAGATCAAAGCCGTCATGTCCGGCGTGGCCACGGGGATCATCCCGGGCTCCATGCTCGACACGCCGGTGACCTATGAGCATCTGGCCGCCATCGGCAGCGGGCTGGGTTCGGGGGCCTTCATCGTCTTCGACGACACCGTCGACATGACCGCCGTGGCCGCCGGTGCGGCCCGGTTCCTGGCCATCGAGTCCTGTGGGCAGTGCTCCCCGTGCAAGCTCGACGGGGAGAACCTGGCCGAGCGCCTGCTGAAGGTCACCGAGTCGGTGGCCACCGAGTTCGACATGGGCGTCATCCGCAAGCGCATCGGTACGGTTGCCGACCGGTCCCGGTGCTACCTGGCCACCCAGCAACAGGTGCTGCTCGACAGCCTGCTCAAGCACTTCCCCGAGGACTTCGAGGGCCACGTGACCAACGCCCTGGAGCCGGTGGCCTTCGAGCTGATCGCCGAGCTGATCGACATCCGGGGTGGGCGGGCCTACATCGACGAGCGCCACCGCCAGAAGCAGTACGACTGGTCGTACGCCAAGAACGACTCGGGCACGGTGCCCGTCGAGCGCTTCGTCAACGCCGTCCCCTCCTGGCGGGCCTGAGGCCGGCGGGGGTCAGGCCAGGCGCTCCAACTGGTCACCGTCGAGGAACCACAGCTCGACGTCGTCGAGGAGGGGCCGGAACCGGGCCAGCCAGCGGTTGACGATGTCCCACTCCTCGCCGAAGACGAGGAACCGGCGGTCGGCGGTGTGGACGTGGGCGACGATGAGCACGGCCTCGGAGATGGCAGCCGATTTGGACTCGGCCGTGTGGCCGCGGTCGGCCAGCCACACCACGTCGCCCACGATCCGCCCGTTCCCCGAGACCAGCTCGAAGGCGTGGGCGGTGCCGCCCGCCAGCGGGGCGTTGCGCAGCTGGAGGGTCGTTCCCCAGCGAGCGGAGAGGACCCGGCGGGCATGGGCGGCGAAGATGGCCTGGCGGGCCGCCGGCCCCGCGGCCGGCCGCGGCGCGGCGGCGGCCACGGTCCTGGCCGCCACGGTGCGGGTGCCGCCGGCCAGGTTGCGCACCACCCGGCCCTGGGCCTCGAGCTGGCGGCAGGCGTCGGCGATCACCGGGCGGTCGACGCCGAGGGCCTGGGCCAGCTCACCGTCGTCGAGCGAGGCCCCGTTGGCCGTCAGGTGTTCGACGATGCGGTCCCCGAGCGTTGGCACGACGCAGAAGGTACGCCGTCCCCGGCCGCCGCCGCCTCACCGGCGGCGGAGGAAGCCCTCCACGGCCTGGTTGAACCCGGCGGCGGCCTCGATGTTCGACAGGTGGCCGGCGTCGGGCAGCACCACCAGCTCCGACCCGGGGATGCGGGCCTGCATGTCACGGGCCACGTCCGGGGGCGACAGCCGGTCGTCCTCGCCGACGATCACCAGGGTGGGCACGGCGATGGCCGCCAGCTCGGCGGTGGCGTCGGGGCGGTGCTTCATGGCCTCCAGGGCGCCGATGTAGCCAGCGGGTGCGTTCGCCATCAGCCGGCGGACGTGGTCGACCACGTCGGGGCGGGTCGACCTCGTCCGCTCGCACAGCAGCCCTCCGAGGAGGGTCTCGACGAGCGCATCGGTGCCGATCCGGGCGATCTGCTCCTGCTGGTCGGTGCGGGTGTCGTAGGCCAACTGGGTGTCGGCCCCCGCCCGGGTGTCGGCCAGGACCAGCCGGGCCACCCGCTCCGGATGGCCGCGGAGGACGGCGAGGGCCACGTAGCCGCCCATCGACAGCCCGGCTAGTGCCACCCGCCGGAGGCCGAGGTGGTCGAGCAGCCCGGCGACCAGGTCGGCGAAGCCGGCCATCGTGTAGCGGTACAAGCTGTCGGGGGCGTCGGACCGGCCGAAGCCCAGGAGGTCGGGGGCGATGACCCGCCTCGGTCCCGAAAGGGCGTCGAGCTGCTCGGCCCACATCCCGGCATGGAGGGGGAAGCCGTGCAACAGGACGAGCGCCGGCTCCCCGGCGCCGGCTTCCAGGTAGTGCAGGCGGGCCCCGTCGACCTCGGCGAACGGCACCCGGCCACGGTACCGTCGCGCCGGGGAGAAGGGGAGGACAACTGTGGCCGACGAGGAACGGGTTGGACCGCGCGACGACGCCGTGCTGAGGGCGACGCACGCCCTCTCGGCGTTCATCGTGCCGTTCCTGGTTGTCGCCTTTGTCGTCCTGTACGGGTTCCCGCGGGACACCGGCCGGCTGTTCGCCTGGACCATCAAGCCGCCCATGACACCGATGACGCTCGGCGCCGTCTACATCGGCGGCGCCTACTTCTTCGTGCGGGCCTACCGGGCCACCGAGTGGCACACGGTGAAGTCGGGGTTCGTGGCCGTCGGGTCGTTCGCCTCGTTGATGGGCGTGGCCACCATCATCCACTGGGAGAAGTTCAACCACAGCCATGTGGCCTTCTGGCTCTGGGCCGGCTTGTACTTCACCACGCCGTTCCTGGTGTGGGGGGTGTGGGCCGCCAACCGCCGGCGGGGCAGCGTGGCCGGCCCCGACGACCTGCTCGTCCCGCCGGCGGCCCGCCTGGTCATCGCCGCTACCGGGGCAGTGGCCGTGGGTGCCGGCTTGTTCCTGTTCCTCATGCCGTCTCGCGCCATCGAGACCTGGCCGTGGACCATCACGCCGCTCACGTCGCGCGTGCTCGGCGCCATCTTCATGCTGGGGATCGCCGGGTTGGGTGTGGTGACCGACGCCCGGTGGAGCGCGGCCCGGATCATGTTGCAGGTCCAGGTGTTCATGCTCGGCCTCATCCTCATCGCCGCCGTCCGTGCCCGCGGCGAGTTCGACACCTCGAGCGGGTTCACCTGGCTGCTGCTGGTCGGGATCGTCGCTGCCTGGGCCGGCGCCGCCGTCCTGTCGGTCGTCATGGACGGCCGGCGGGCGGGCCGGCGCTGACGGGTGCCTACGCTGGGCTCGTGCGGCCAGGGGTGATCGTGCTGGTCGGCCTGCCGGGGGCGGGGAAGTCCACCCTGGCCGCGGCGCTGGCCCACCGGCTCCCCGGCGCCCGGGTGCTCGACAAGGACAAGGTCCGCCACGCGCTCTTCGACCCGTGCGACTATGCCTCGGCCGAGCGCGACGTGGTGTTCGCGGCCATGCTCGACGCGGCCCGCTACCACCTCGGCCGGGACCGCACCGTCGTGTTCGACGGGCTCACCTTCTCCCGGCGGAGCCAGGTGGCCGCGGCCGAGGCCGTGGCCCAGGACGCGGCCACGTTCGCCGCGGTCATCGTCTGCGACGTGCCCGTCGAGCTGGCCATCGAGCGCTGCGACGCCGATCGTGGTCACCTGGCCGAGAACCGCGACGGCGAGCTGGTCCGGCGGGTCGCCGCGGAGATGGAGGAGCCGGCGGGCGATTACCTCACCCTTGACATGACCGCCGACGTCGAGTGGCTCACCGAGCAGGCCCTGGCCTACGTGAACGACGTTGCCGGGGCCGGGCGGTAGGTTCCGGCGATGGACTATCGCAGTATCGGCGGCACGGGGGTCAAAGTCAGCCACCTTTGCCTGGGGGCCATGATGTTCGGGGCCTGGGGCAACACCGACCACGCCGAGTGCGTGCGCATCATCCACGCCGCCCTCGACGGCGGGGTGAACTTCGTCGACACCGCCGACGTCTACTCCCACGGCGAGTCCGAGGAGATCGTGGGCCAGGCTCTCAAGGGCCGGCGCGACCAGGTGGTGCTGGCCACCAAGTTCCATGCCCGCATGGGTGACGGCCAGAACATGTCCGGTAACTCCCGGCGGTGGGCGCAGCAGGCCTGCGATGCCAGCCTGCGCCGGCTTGGCACCGACTGGATCGACGTCTACCAGGTCCATCGCCCCGACCTCGCCGTCGACCTCGACGAGACGCTGGGCGCGCTCAGCGACCTGGTCCACGCCGGCAAGGTGCGCTACCTCGGCTCGTCCACCTTCCCGCCCTCGGCCATCGTCGAGGCCCAGTGGGTGGCCGAGCGGCGCCAACGGGAGCGCTTCGTGTGCGAGCAGCCGCCGTACTCGATCTTCGTACGGGGAGCGGAGGCCGACGTGCTGCCGACGTGCCAGCGCCACCGCATGGGCGTGATCGCCTGGAGCCCGCTCAACGGCGGGTGGCTGACCGGCAAGTACCGCAAGGGCCAGGAGGCGCCGGCGGGTTCGCGGGGCGCCCGCAACTGGGCCGGGCGCTTCGACACCCCCGAGAGCGTCCGCAAGCTCGACCTGGTCGAGGAGCTGGCCACGGTGGCCGACGACGCCGGCATCTCCCTGACCCATCTGGCCCAGGCGTGGGTCGTGCGCCACCCGGCCGTCACCTCCGCCATCATTGGCCCCCGCACGATGGACCACCTCACCGACCTGCTCGCCGGCGCCGACGTCGCCCTCGACGACGCCACCCTCGACCGCATCGACGAGCTGGTCGCTCCCGGCACCGACGTCAACCCGGGCGACGCGGGGTGGACGTCGCCGGCGCTGGAGGCGGCGGCCCGCCGCCGGCGGGGCTGACCGCCGGCGTGGAGCGGTACCTGCTGCCGGCCGAGCCGGTGACGTCGGTGGCCGAGTGGCAGGGGCTCGGCGGAGGCCAGGCCCTCGAGATCGCCCGCCGGCTGGGGCCGGACAGCACGGTCGAGGAGATCGGTACGGCCGGGCTGCGGGGCCGGGGCGGGGCCGGCTTCCCGACGGCGCGGAAGTGGGCCGGCGTGCGGGCGTCCACCGGCACGCACCGCTACGTGGTCTGCAACGCCGCCGAGGGCGAGCCGTCCAGCTTCAAGGACCGGGCCCTGTTGCGGGCCAACCCGTACCAGGTGGTCGAGGGCCTGGCCGTGGCCGCGCTGACCATCGGGGCGCGCGAGGCGTTCGTCGGCATCAAGGACCGCTTCGGGCCCGAGGTCCGTGGCCTCACGCGCGCCATCGAGGAGCTGCAGGCCGCGGGGCTGGCCGGCGACATCCCCATCACCGTCGTGCGCGGTCCCGACGAATACCTCTTCGGGGAGGAGAAGGCGCTCCTGGAGGTGATCGAGGGCAAGCCGCCCATGCCCCGGCTCCTGGCCCCGTTCGAGCACGGGCTGTTCGCCACCGGCTCGCAGATGGGATGGGAATCGGTACCTCGCGAGCCGGGCCACGGGCCGGCGCTCGACGTGTCCAACCCGACGTTGGTCAACAACGTGGAGACGCTGGCCCAGGTGGTCCACATCCTGGTCCGGGGGGCCGAGTGGTTCCGGTCCATGGGCACGTCGGGGTCGCCGGGCCATGCCGTCGCCACCGTCGTCGGCGACGTGGTGCACGCCGGCGTCGCCGAGATCGACCTCGGCATGCGGCTGTCGGACCTCATCGCCGAGGTGGGTGGTGGCGCCCGTCCCGGTCGGCAGGTGAAGGCCGCGTTCTCGGGCATTTCCAACCCGGTCGTGACGGCCGACCGCCTGGGCACCCGTCTGACCTACGAGGACATGGCGGCCATCGGCTCCGGTCTCGGGGCCGTCGGCTTCGCCGTGTACGACGACACCGCCTGCATGGTGGACGTGGCCTACCAGTACTCCCGGTTCCTCTGGGTCGAGTCCTGCGGGCAGTGCCCGGCGTGCAAGCTCGGTACCCAGGAGATCACCCACCGCCTCGGTGAGATCGCCGCCTGCCGGGGCTCGGAGGAGGACGTGGCGGTGATCGGCGCCCGGTTGGGCAAGGTGACCGACGCCAACCGCTGTTTCCTGGGCACCGAGGAACAGCGGGTGGTCAGCAGCATTCTCCGGGCCTTCCCCGAGGAGTTCGCTGCCCACCTCGAGGGCGACTGCCCCAGCCCCCGGGCCGACATCGTCGCCCCCAAGCTCGTCGAGATCGCCGCCGGCGTCGCCACCTACGACGAGCGCCACCGCCGGAAGCGGCCCGACTGGACCTACGAGGACTGACCGGTGACGGCCCAGGCCTCCTCGAGCACACCGAGGAGCACGTCGGGCGGTTGCGCGCCGGCCAGGCCGATCCCGGCCATCACGAAGAACGGCACGCTCGTGATCCCGAGGTCGGCGGCCCGTCGCTCGTCGGCCCGCACGTCGGCGGCATAGGCGTCGCCGGCCAGGACGGCCCGGACCTCGTCGGCCCCGAGGCCGGCGTCCTCGGCGAGGGCCACGAGCGTGCCGGGATCGGCCGTCTGCGCCCCCCGGGTGAACGTGGCCTTGAACATCCGCTCGGCCAGGTCGGCCTGGAGCTGGGCCGTACGCGCCAGATGGAGCAGGCGGTGGGCGTCGAAGGTGTTGGCCGGTTTGGCCCGGTCGAACCGCAGCACGACACCGTTCTGGGCGCCGGCCTCGATCATGCGGTCGACCAAGGCGTCGGCCTCGGGCAGTGTCATCCGGTACTTGGCGGCCAGGCGGTCGAGGTAGGGCTCCTCACGCACCAACGGCGCCGACGGGTCGAGCTCGAAGGAACGCCATTGCACGTCGACCTCGTCCCGATGGTCGAAACGGGACAGTGCGACATCGAACCGGCGCTTGCCGATGTAGCACCACGGGCAGGCGATGTCGGACCAGATCTCGACCCTCATCGCCGCCCGCCGGCGGGCGCTGCGGCTATTCGGACGGCGCAGCCTTCTTGGCCGCAGCCTTCTTCTTGGTGGCCGCCTTGGCCTTCTTGGCCGCGGCCGCGGCCTTGCGGACCTCTTCGCCGGCCGCCCACTCCTTGGTGGTCTGGTCCTCGATCGCCGCGTCCGCCGCCAGGCTCTTGACCGACCGGATGCCGCCCATGGCGGAGGCCTTGCTGTTGTAGGCCTCGCTGGTGGCGACGATCTGGCCGTTCGTGGAGAGCAGGTTGAAGCGGAACTTGCCCGTGCTGCCCTTCTTGACGACGAACTTTCCCGGCATCTATTTCCCCCATTGGAAGGTGGTGTTCGGAAAGATGGAAGCCTGGAAAGCGTCCGCCGCCCCAGGCAGGGCGGAGCATAGCGTCCGGCGCGTGCGGTTGAGGGGATGCCACAAGGACCGGATCCGAAGGCCCTTTTGGGGCGCGTCAGCGTCGTTTGCGGAGCAGCCCGAAGACGCCTCGGGCGACGGTGTTCATCATCGATCGGCCTTCGCGTGACTTGAGGTAGCCGAGCACGGCGTTGTCGTCGTCCTTCTTCTTCTTGGCCGCCTTCGGCGCCGGCGCCTCGGCGTGCTCGGCGGCCTGCGCTTCCTCGGCGGCGGCCTGCTCGGCGGCGGCGGCCATCCGGGCGCCCAACTTCTCGCGCGCCGACTCGCGGTCGACCTCCTCGGCGTACTTCGACCACAGCGAGCTGTCGTGGGCGGCGCGGTCGACGGCGTCGGGCTCGATGGATGCCATCAGCGAACGCGGCGGCAGGAGCCGGGCCCACGCCACCGGCGTGGGTGCACCCCGCTCGGAGAGGATCGTGACCATGGCCTCGCCGGTGCCGAGCTGGGTCAGGTCTTCCTCGAGGTCGTAGTCGGTGGTCTTCGGGTAGGTGGTGACTGCGGCCTTGAGCGCCTTGGCGTCGCGAGGTGTGAAGGCCCGCAGCGCGTGCTGCACCCGGTTGCCGAGCTGGGCCAGGATCGTGTCGGGCACGTCGTCGGGGAGCTGGGTCACGAAGAACACGCCGACGCCCTTCGACCGGATAAGGCGCACTGTCTGGGCCACCTGGTCGAGGAAGGCGTCGGACGCGTCGCTGAACAGCAGGTGGGCCTCGTCGAAGAAGAAGACCAGCTTCGGCTTGTCGAGGTCGCCCACCTCGGGCAGGTCGTGGAACAGCTCGGCCAGGAGCCACATCAGGAACGTGGAGAAGAGCCGGGGCTTGTCCTGCACCGCAGCGAGCTCGAGGCAGGACACCACGCCCTGGCCCTCGGGCGTGGTGCGCAGGAGGTCGGCCACCTCCAGCTCGGGCTCACCGAAGAACGCTTCGGCGCCCTGCTCCTCGAGCTCGACGATCTTGCGCAGCAGCACCCCGGTGGTGGCCGACGACAGGCCGCCGATGGCCTTGAGCTCCTCCTTGCCCTCGTCGCTGTCGAGGAACTTGAGGACCTCGCGCAGGTCGGCCAGGTCGAGGAGGGCAAGGTCGTGGTCGTCGGCGTAGCGGAAGACGAGCGACAGTGACGACGCCTGCGTCTCGTTGGCGTCCATGACCTTGGCCAGGAGCTGCGGCCCGAAGCCGGTGACGGTGGCCCGGACCGGTACGCCGGGACCGAGGCCGCCGAGGGACAGGAACGTCACGGGGAACCCGCTGGGGCTCCACTCGATCCCCAGCTGGGTGGCTCGGCTCGCCACTCGGTCGCTCTGCTCGCCGGGCCGGGAGAGGCCCGACAGGTCGCCCTTGACGTCGGCGGCGAAGACGGGCACGCCCATGGCCGACAGCTGCTCGGCCATGAGCTGGAGCGTCTTCGTCTTGCCGGTGCCGGTGGCGCCGGCGATGAGCCCGTGGCGGTTGCACATCGCCGCCGGGATGCGCACGATGGCCTCCGGGAAGACGGTGCCGCCCTTGAGCGCCCGGCCCAGCTCCAGGGCGCCGCCGTCGGTGGCGTAGGCGGCGGCGATGCGGGTTGCGAAGTCGTCGGTACTCATCGGGGCAGGTTACCCATCGGACCGGTGACGGAACTGGGGGCACCGGCCTTCGTTCGCGTCACCAGTTCCGCCTGGCGCCTTCGGTCCAGGGCCCGGCGTGTCAGTACTGACGCACGCCGCCGGTGCGTCGATTACGTTTCCGTTCGCAAGTCGTCGGGATCGAACGTGGGGGGAGATCACGGTGCGTCGAAGGGGACGTGTCTGGGCCGCGCTGGCGGCATCGATGGTGACGGCCGGCGCCGCGGCGCCGGCGTGGTCGGCACCGGTGAAGGAGATCAAGCCGTGGGTCACCGCCGCCGTGCAGGTGAGCAACAACCCCGACCCGGCGCGGGGCCACGCCACCCCGCTCATCACCCGCAGCCCCAAGACCGGCGTGCTGGTCATCGCCGACTGTGAGGCCCGGACGAAGAAGACGGTGGACGTCTACCGGTCCACCGACGACGGCCGCTCGTGGGGCGCCGGTGGCAGCCCGATGACCAAGCCGTGGACCGACGCCTGCGGCAACCCTGACTCCAACATCGACCACACCCTCACCTACGACAAGGACGGCGTGCTCTACCTGGCCTTCCAGGCCAGCGACCCGAAGAACTTCATGCTCCCCGACCCCGACCGGCCGGTGCATGTGTTCCTGGCCAAGTCCACCGACGACGGCCTGACGTTCACGACGGCGAAGGTCTACGAGGCGGCCGAGACGCCCGAGGGGGACCGGGGCACGAAGCGGAACTACCGGCCCTGGGTGGCGGTCGACCCCAACAACCCGCAGTTCGTCTACGTGTCGTGGATGCAGTTCCACACCAACGACGAGCCGGTCAGCTCGGGGAACAAGGCCCTGATCGCGTCGTCGAGCGACGGCGGCAAGACGTTCGGCAAGCCCTTCTCCCTGCGGGAGGGTGACCCGCAGGGATCCTACGAGGGCCGGCCCGCGGTTGACGGGAAGGGCGTCGTCCATGTGACCTTCGCCGGCCGGGGCCGGATCGCCCCCGGGCCCGACGGCCAGCCCATCGTGCCGGCGCCCCTGCCGCCCATCCGCACGGTGCTGTACCGGTCCTCGTCCGACCACGGCCAGACCTGGAGCGAGGCCAAGCAGATCGAGGAGGGCAACAGCAGCTTCTCGTTCAACCGGAAGTGGAGCCTGAAGGCCGACCCCAACTCCGACAACCTCTACGCCCTCTGGTACGGGAACCCCAACCCCCGCGCCGTCTTCCCCGGTGACGACCGCGACGTGTACCTGCGGGTCTCCCACGACTCCGGCAAGACCTGGGAGGACCGGGTCGTGGTCAACGACGACTCGGCCGTCGTCAACAACCAGCACATGCACCCCGGCATGTCCATCGCCCCGAACGGCCGCCTCGACATCGTCTGGATGGACAGCCGGAACAGCCCGATCCCGCCGGGGACGATCACCACGCCCGGCGTCACCTACGTGGGCCACCAGGACGTGTACTACACGTACTCGCTCGACCAGGGCCGCACGTTCGCCCCGAACATCAAGATCACCGACCGGATCATCGACCGGCGCTTCGGCATCTGGCAGGGCAACGCCGACATCCACGGGCCGACGGGGATCACCTCCACCGACGACGTCGTCTACTTCACCTGGCAGGACAGCCGCAACGGCACCAACCTGGGCTCCGCCGACGACACCTACTTCGCCACCCTGCGCCTGCACGGGCCGGAGCTGGCCGCCGGCGAGGCCAAGGACGACTCGGGCGTGCCGCGGCCTATCCTCATCGTCGCCGGCCTGGCCGCCGGTATGGGCCTGGCCATGCTCTTCGTGGCCGTCGCCGGCCGGCGGTCGCGGGCCTGACCTGGTAACTGGTGACGCGTCCGGGGGCCCTGGCCTTCGGACGTGTCGCCAGTTCGGTCGGCCGGGCGCTCCGCCCGGCAACTGGTGACGCGAATGCCGGTCCTGCCCCCCAGATCTGTCACCAGTTCGGTGGGTTAGGCGGAGGCCAGGCGGACGGCGTCGGCCAGGGACAGGGCGGTGCCGGCTTCGAAGGCGGCGCGGAAGGCGGCTTCGCCGAGCGCGGCGCTGCAGCCGGCGATGGTGTCGTTGCGGTCCGCGGCCTCGTGGGCGGGAAGGGGGGTGCCGATGGCCTGGCGGAGGGCATCGGCCGCGCCCAGGAGCCGCGCGGCCCGGTCGGGGCGGCCGTCGGCGACGGCGATCGCCCCCAGGCCCTCGAGCCAGGTGGCGGTGCTGTCGGTGGGCGCCACGTCGCCGGCGCTGGCCACCGGCATGGCTTCGCGGTAGAGGGCGTCGGCCCGGCTGCGGTCGCCCTGGTCGCGGGCCAGGTGGGCCAGGTGCAGGAGGGCCAAGGTCATGCAGTGGCGGTCGTCGAGCTCGGTGGCCACGGCCAGTGCCTCCTCGAGGAGGTCGGCCGCGGTGGCCGGGTCCCCGTCGAGGCGGGCCAGCTCAGCCAGGGCCGACAGCGACGAGGGCATACCCGGGCGGTCGCCGACCCGCCGGCGTTCGGCCAGCCCCTGGCTGTGCAGGGTGCGGGCCGCGGCCCGGTCGCCCTGGGCCAGGGCGACGCGGCCCAGGGCGGCGAGGGAATCGGCGACGCCCGAGCGGTCGCCGAGCCGGCGCCGCAGGTCGAGGCCCTCGGTGTGCAGGGCGTCGGCCGAGGCGAGGTCGCCCTGCTGGAGGGCGAGGTCGCCCAGGTTGGCCAGGACCATGGCCGTGCCGTGGCCGTCGCCCAGTTGGCGGCGGGTGGTGAGCGCCTCCTCGTAGAGGGCTCGGGCACTGCCCAAGTCGCCCCGGGCGTGGGCCACCCAACCCAGGTTGGTGAGCGACGCGGCCACCACCTGGGGCTCGTCGAGGTCGCGCCCGATGGCCAGGCTCTCCTCGAACTGGGCCCGGGCCATGGTGAGCAGGCCTTGAAGGGCGGCCAGGTTGCCCAGCCCCACGAGGGCGGCGGCGGTGCCCAGCCGGTCGTCGAGGCGCCGGCGCAGGGCCAGGCTGTGCTCGTAGAGGCCCCGGGCCGCGCCGTAGTCGCCCTGGTGCTGGGCCAGGACGGCGGCCCAGTTGAGGGCGGCGGCCCTCAGCCCGGGCAGCTCGCTGCCGCCGCCGGCGGTGAGGGCCGCCTCCAGCCACCCGCGGCCCTCACTGAGGTGGCCCCGGACCTCCCAGAACCGCCCGAGGGCGGTGGCCAGGCGGAGGGCGGGCTCGGGGTCGCCGCCCGAGGTGCCCCAGGCCAGGGCCACCCGCAGGTCGTCGTGCTCGGCGTCGATACGGTCGAGGACCGCCGCCTGGTCGGGGCCGTCGAGCCCGCCCTCGGCGGCGGTGGCGATGGCGACGGCCCGGGCCAGGTGCCGGGACCGTACGGCCGTGGCCTCGCCCGACTCGGCCAGGCGCTCCCGGGCGTAGTGGCGCATGGTCTCGAGGAGGCGGTAGCAGGTGGGCCGCCCGGGGTTGGCCTGCTCGGCCAGCACCAGCGACTTGTTCACCAGGCCGGCCAGGATCCCGACCACGTCGCCGGCCTCGACATCGGCATCGGCGACGACCTCCTCCGCCGCGTCGAGAGCGAAGGCGGACCCGAAGACGGCCAGGCGGTCGAAGACGCGCCGCTCGGCGGGGGAGAGGGCGTCGTAGGTCCAGTCGACCATGGCCCGCAAGGTCTGCTGGCGGGGGACCGCGGTCCGGGCGCCGCCGGAGAGGAGGCGGAACCGGTCGTCCAGCCGGGCGGCGATCTCCTCGACCGACAGCGCCCCGGTGCGGGCCGCGGCCAGCTCGATGGCCAGGGGGATGTTGTCGAGCCGCCGGCAGAGCTGGGCCAGGGCGGCGGCCGAGCTGTCGGCGTCGAAGTCGGCGCGCACCGCCTGGGCGCGCTCGGTGAAGAGGGCGATGGCCCCGGCCGGCGACAGCGAGGGCACCCGCCAGGTGGCTTCGCCGGGGACTCCGAGGGGCTCGCGGCTGGTGGCGAGGACGGTCAGCCGGGGGCAGGTCCGCAGCAGGCTTTCGGCGAGGGCCGCGGCGGGGCCGACGAGGTGTTCGCAGTTGTCGAGCACGAGGAGGAGGTGGCGGCCCCGGAGGTGGGCGGCCAGGGTCCCGTCGGGGCTCTGCCCGGCCTCTTCCCGGAGGCCGAGGGCGGCCAGCACGTGCTGGGCCAGCAGGTCGGGGTCGGCGAGGGGGGCCAGCTCGACGAGGAACACACCGTCGGCGAACTCGGCACTTGCGCCGGCGGCCGCCGCCAGGGCCAGGCGGGTCTTGCCCACGCCCCCGGTGCCGGTGAGGGTCAGGAGCCGGGCGCCGGCGAGCGCCTTCTGGACCGCGGCCAGCTCGTCGTCGCGCCCGACCAGGCGGGTGAGCAGGTACGGCAGGTTCGACGGCGGTGGGGCGATCGGTGCCGGCGGCGGCCCGGGCTCCTCGCCGAGGAGGGCGACATACGCGGCATCGGTGGCCGCCGACGGGCCCACGCCGAGCTGCTCGGCCAGGGCCCGCCGGCACCGCTCGTAGGCCCGCAGGGCCTCGCCGCGGTTCCCCGCCCCGGCGTGGGCCTTCATCAGGCGGAGGTGCGCCGACTCCCGGAACGGCTCCACGGACACCGCCTCCTCCGCTGCCCGCAGCGCCGAGGCCCAGTCCCCTCCGCCGGCGGCGGCGTCGGACGCCGTCTCCAGGGCGCGCAGGTGCACCTCGCGCAGCTCCGCCTGGCGGCGCTCGGCCCACGCGCCGGTGGCTTCCGGGACGAACCCGCGGCCGGCGACGGCGCTGGCCCGGTCGGCCAGGGCCCGGGCGTCGGCGGGCCGGTGCTCGGCCATCGCCTCCTCGGCCCCGGCCAGGTCGGCCCCGGCCCGCTCCACGTCGACCTCGGTGTGCTCCGGGAGCTGCAGCTGCCAGCACCCCTGGGCGCTGGTGAGGGCCTCGGCCGGGCTCAGGCCCGCAGCGCCGAGGAGGCCCCGCAGCCGGAGGGCGACACCGCGGAGCGACGTCTCCCACGAACGCGGGAGATCCTCGCCCCACAGCACCTCGGCCAGCTCGTCGCGGGCGACGGGGCGATGGCGCTCCGACACGAGGTAGGCGAGAGCGACCCGCCCGAGCCGGCCGAGCCCGGTGGCGTCGAGAGTGGCGCCGTCGGCCTCGACCGCCACCCGGCCGGAGAGAGCGATGCGCAGCACCCCACCACTACAGCACTCCACCCCGCCGGCGGCCGTGCCACTACCGAGCCGGGGCGGGCCCCAGTGCATCGGGCCGGCTGAGCGCGCTCCGGAGGGTCTCGCCGACGTAGGCCGCGCCCTTGGCCGGGTCGACGGCGAAGACCTGGCCCGAACCGGCCAGGGCGTGGGCCCGGTTGTCGGCCGGGCGCCCGGCCAGGGCGGCGGCCAGGTGGTCGGCCACCCCGCCGGTGCGGGCCACGGCCATGACCAGGCGGTCGGCCCGGACGTGGGCCGCCAACGCGTCCCAGGCCCCGTCGCCGCCGGCGACGGCCAGGGCCACCGACCGGTTGCCTCCGGCGACCGCGGTCGCCACCGCCGCCGTCCACCGGGCGATGCCGGCGGTGTGGTCGGCGGGGACCAGGACGAAGTGGGTGTGGGACGGGTCGAGCCGGTCGGCGCCGGCGGCGTCCGAGGCCACGCCCAGGAACGGGAACGACGCCCTTTTCCGCTGGCGGGCCGCCCCGACGGCCTCGGCCAGGCCCCCCGCGTCGCCCTCACCGACCACCGTGGCCTCCACCGCGTGAGCCACCGCCACCAGGACCTTCTCCAGCAGGGGCCCGAGCCGGGCCAGCTGGGCGGGGCGGGAGCCGGCGCCCACCGTGACGATGGTCGGGACGCCGGTGGTCAGGCCCATGGCCCGCAGCGAGGCGGGGAGATCGGAGTCCGGGTCGGCGTGGACGGCCAGGGCCACGGAGCCGCCTGGGAAGGAGATGGGGAATCGCGGGACGGTCAGGACGGGGCTCCACGGGTTCGGGGCAGCGATCTGGACCGTCGGGGAGGAAATACCGTGACGGGCCGACTACGCTGCGGGTTGATCGACCGGCGAGCGACGGTATGAGCGACAAGGGTCGACTTCTTGACCAAAAGTTTGTAATTTGAGGGTACTGGCCACAACCTCTGCGGAGGCACTTCTCGGAGCGGCCAGGATGGAGCTTTCGTCGTGGCTACGTTGAAGGGTATCGACCGACACATGGCGGTGCGGGAATCAGGCACTCGGGCGGGGCGCCACGAACAAAAGGAGCAGCGTTTGAGGACGCGAGCAGTAGGACTGTTGTCGGCAGCGTTGGCAGTGGGAGGCCTTCTGGTGTCGGCTTCGGCTCCCGCCGTGGCCCAGCTGAGCACCCAGCCGTTCACCGCGTACGGCGCGGGCGACGCCATCGCCCTGAACGCCCTGTCGTTGGGCACCTCCCAGGTCGCCGGCCTGCGTGTGGCCGCGTCGGGCGGCTCGGTGAACTCGGGCCCGGCCGGGCTGACCACGCCGATCACCAACGAGTACAACCAGAACGTGCAGCCGGCCAAGCCGGACAAGAACGCGTACGGGCGGGGCACGGCCATCGAGGCCGGCGTCCTCACCTCCACGCCCCAGACCGTCGACCTGAACCAGCTGATCCTCAGCGGCCTGGCCGAGGCCTACGCCCCGCCGCCCAGCGCGCTGGTGACCAAGGACATCACCATCCCGGCCGGCGCCCTCATCTACGCCTCCACGGCACGCGGTGAGGCCAAGGCCACCTACGACCCGGTGTACTGCCCGGTCGGCCGGCCGTTGAGCTACGGGCGGGGCTTCGTCGAGAACCTGCAGCTCCTCGGCACCCAGAACGCCGGCAACGGCAGCATCGCCGACCCCCTCCTGGGCACGAGCATCTCGGCTGGGAACCCGCGGGCCACCACCCAGTCCCGCACCGTCAGCTACATGATCAGCAACGGTGACGGCACGTTCGGGCTGGTCAGCGAGACCCGCCAGACGGTGGCACCGATCAGCGTGGCCAACATCGGCGGCGTCGGCGGCCTGCTCATCGAGATCGCCGGCGAGTTCGGGCTCCGCACCATCGCCACCGGCAAGCCCGGCGGCGCCTCGGTGGCCTACACCGGCAACCCGCTGGTCACCATCAGCACCGTGGTCGCCGGCGTGGCCATCCCCACCCTCGGGCCCATCAGCCTGCAGGACATCCTGGGCGCCAACGGCCTCGGTACCCCGCCGGCCCTGGCCGCCCTGCTGAGCCTGTCGCTCGGTCAGCCGCCCCACGCCCTGAAGGGCGCTCCCGGCGCCCCCGCCGCGGTCGCGGCTGACGGCACCTCGGCGTCCGGTGCCGCTGACCTCCTGCGCCTCAACGTGCTCAACGGCACCGTGGACCTGGGCGTCGCCCACATGGAGGGCTCGGTCACCGTGCCCGCCGGCGGCATCAAGTGCACCGTCCCCGTGAGCAAGACGGCCAGCGTCGACCCGGTCACCGTCGGGAACGACTTCTCCTTCACCATCAAGGTCCCGTCGGACGCGGCGCTGTTCAGCACGCTGTTCAACTGTGACCTGGTGAACGTCAGCGCCGTCGACACCGCTTCGGTCGCCAGCGGCACCCCGAAGATCACGCTGGTGTCCGCCGACCACGGCGGTGTGGTCTCCGGGAACACGGTGACGTGGGCCAACCTCGGGGGGTACACCGTCGGGCAAGATCCGATCACCCTCACCATCAACGCCCGAATACCCACCAACTCGGGTGCCGGCGTCCTCAAGGACACGGTCAACGTGACCGCCTCCCTGGGGAACTGCCGGGGCGGGACGACGGGTGAGGACATCATCCAGGGCAGCAACCAGATCACGGGTATCGCCCGCCTCGACGGCGCTGCCATCACCGGCAACGTCACCCTGGTCGGCCCCAGCGTGACCCGGGGCGACCTGGCGGCCACCGGTGGGAACTCGTGGCCCCTCGTGGCGGGTGGCGGCTTCCTGCTCGCCGCTCTCGGCCTGGTCCGCCTGCGCCGCCGGGTGACCGAGGTGCCCGCTCAGGGCTAACCGCCTGACGCGGTCCGATGTGCCGACCCGGCCGCAATGGGGTGCGTGCAAGCGCACCCCATTGCGGCCGGTCCGCGTGACGGCCAGCTCTTGACAGGCGCGGGCCTCGGGGACCACCGTGAGGGGCGCGTGGTGCGCCGTTCCACCCGCCGACGAGAGGAGCAGGCCGTGACGACGTTGCTGACCATCTCTACCCCGGCCGGTACCGCCGCCGAGGCCCAGGACGCCGATGCCGGCTGTGGCTGTTGCGTCCCCCCGCCCGACGCGTCGGCCGAGGGCCGCCGAGTGGCCATGGCCCAGCTGGAGGCCCGCCGTGCGGCCGTTGAGCGGCGTCTCCGGGGCCTGCAGCCCGAGGCCTGACACCGGTCGGCCCCGTCCGGGAGCGGCGTGCCCCCTGCTCGTGGGGTGAACGCCTCATGACGCGGGGCGTACCGGTCCCCTACGTTCGTCCGTGGGCCGCAGGTGCGGCCCGACGAACAGGAGGCATGAGATGTCGAACAAGGCGGTCGTGAGCCTGACCACCGGGTTGGAGGACGCCGAGAAGGTGACGGTGGCGTTCCTGGTGGCCGTCGGCGCCGCCGAGTCGGGCCGGCCCACCCTGATGTTCCTCACCAAGGAGGCCGTCCGGCTGGTCACCGCCGGCGTGGCCGCCGGCGTGGCCTGCGACGGGTGCCCGCCGCTGCCCGCCCTCATGGACCGCTACGCGGCCGCCGGCGGGATCTTCTACGTGTGCCCCATCTGCTTCGACGCCAAGAAGCTCGACCGGGCCACGCTGGTCGCCAACGCCCAAGTCGCCGGCACCGTCCCGATGTGGGAGTGGATCGGCGACGGGGCCACCACGTTCAGCTACTGAGCCCCACGGTGGGTGGGGCGGGCACTACTCCGCGCTGTCCCCGTTCACCTGGGGCTCGCCGGCCCCGTTCCCGTTCCCGTTCTCGGGGGCCGGCGGGGGCATGGGCCGGCGGAACGCCCGCCCGGCCAGCTCGGCCTCGCTGAGCTCCACCTCCACCAGCACGTCGCCCTGGGGCTGGGCCACCCGGTAGCGGCCGTTGAGCAGCGGCAGGGGGATGTCGACCTTGCCGTGGCCCTTGTGGGCGGCCAGGACCCGGTTGTGGTAGTCCTCGGCCAGCCGGTCGAACTCCGGCGTGCCGTAGGGCGTGCCGTCGATGAGCGTGCCCGGCCGGCCCTCGATGATGGCCTTGATGTCGTCGCCGGTGACCGTCTTGTGGGTCTCCAGGGCGTGGGCCACGGCCAGCACCGCCCGGCGGTTGGCCTTCAGGAGCTGCTCGGTGCGGTCCATCAGGTTGCCGAGCTTGTCCTCGATCCGCGAGCCGAGGCTGCCCTCGAGCAGGTCCTTCTTGTCGCCCTTCTCGTCGCCCTTACCCGGCTTGCCGCCGCCGCCGATGCCGACCTTCTGGGTGACCCCGTGGGAGGCGACGGTGGAACCCATGCCCCAGTAGCCCTCCATCAGGGTGGCGATCTGGGTGGCCGTCTCCAGGTCACCGGAGACGCCCGAGGAGTTGTCGCCCTCGAAGAACATGCGCTCGCCGACCAGTGACGCCAGCGACACGATGATGTCGGCCTCGTACTCGGACCGCCACCGGGTGAACTGGTCCTCGGGCGGGATGGAGGCCACCATGCCCAGGTAGGTGCCGCCCTTCTCGATGGTGGCGATGTCGATGGTCATGTGGGCCCGCACCCGGTAGGCGGCGACGGCATGGCACGCCTCATGCACGGCGACGGCGTGGCGCTCCCTTTCGATGTACTCCACATCCTCCGGCGGGCCCAGGTCCTTGAGCTGCTTGGCCTTGACCACGTCGTTCCAGGTGATCGAGTCGCGGCCGCTGCGGATGGCGTTGATCAGCGACTCGTTGACCGTGTCCTTGATGGTGGCGCCGGTGGCGTAGGGGGTGATGGTGGCCAGCTTGTCGATGTCCTCGGCCGTGAGCTGGTGGCTGACCTTCGACAGGTAGCCCTCGTACGTGCGCACCCGCCCGGGCTTGGACGGGTACCCCACCTTGTAGATGCGGTCGATGCGCCCGGGCCGGAGCAGGGCCTCGTCGAGGCTCTGGGGCATGTTGGTGGCCATCATGATGAGCATCCGGTACTTGGGCGGGGGCTTGGGCTTGAAGCCCAGGGCCCGGCGCACGACCCGGTTCATGAAGCCCTTGGGCTTCTTGAGGCCCGACATCTCGGCCAGCAGGGCCTGCAGGGTGCCCTGCCCGCCGCCGCCCATCCCCATGCCCATCATCCGGTTCACGAACCGGCGCTCGGGCTCGGGGTCGGCGCTGGCGTCGAGCCAGTTGCGCAGGGTCATGCTGGCGACGGTGGGGTCGACGTAGGTCAGCCCGTTGCAGTGGTCGGAGGCGTTCCAGGGCGTCCGCATCTGGCCGAAGACCCCGCCCGGTGTCAGCGCCCCGCGGCTGCCGAGCGAGTCGGCCTCGTCGAAGAAGACGATGACCCCGCCGTAGCGCACGGCCAGCTTGCGCAGCTTTCGGAACAGGGACTTGACCTTGAGGATGCCGACGCCCATGAACATCTGGGTGAAGGCACCGGGGTCGACGAAAACGTACGGCTTGCCGGTCTCGCCGGCCACGGCCTCGGCCATGAGGGTCTTGCCAGTGCCGGGCGGGCCCCAGAGGAGGAGGCCGCCGGGCACGTAGCCGCCCTTCTTCTCGATGGACTCGGGGTCCTCGAGGAAGACGATGTTCTCCTTGATCTTCTCCAGCACCGAGTCCTGGCCCCAGACGTCGGAGAACCGGGTCTTGATGTCGTCGGGGAAGTAGACCTCCATGCCGCCCCGGGACAGGAACCAGAACATGGCCCCGAACTGGATGATGATGAAGGCGACGGCGAAGAACAGCTGGAAGATGAGGGGCAGGGCCTTCCAGATGGTGTTCGGGAGCTGCACCAGGCCCTGCACGGGCGAGGTGTGGAGCAGGGCCCCCAGGGCCATGGCCACGACGACCAGCATGAAGATCAGGCGCAGGACCCGGCCCATCCGGTAGCGGGTCCAGTCGTTCATCCGGCCCTGCCGGCGGGCCACGCCCCCGAAGATCTGCTGGGACCAGAAGCGGTGGTACCGGGCCGACCGCTCACTGATCACGTAGTGGATCTGGCGGACGACCTCGATGCCGGCCAGGGCGGCCAGCCACCATTTGGTGCGCAGCTGGTGGTCGAACGCCTCCCGGAAGGGCAGGATGGGGTTGTCGCCCGTCTCGGCCAGGACGAAGAAGAAGAACAGGGCGACGACGAGGACCAGCATCTTGACCCGGTCCCAGATGCTCATGGGCTTACGGGTCGTGCGGTCCTCGAGGCGCTCCCGGCTCTTGAACCCGAAGGCCGGGCCCTGGTCGGGCGGCGCCAGCCCTGCCGGTTCGATGCTGGTGTCAGGCATGGATCAGCCCTTCGGTTTGACGGTGAACGACTTGGCGATCTCGGAGAAAAGAGCGTTGTCGCGGAGGAACTGGGCCTCTCCGGAGCGGATCAGGAGGACGTAGAGGTGCTCGGACTTGCTGTCGACGAGCGCAGTCTGGTCGAAGGCGAAGAAGGGTGAGGAGGCGTCGGGCCGGAGGACGAAGCGGAGGCGGACGCCGTGGACGCCGTCGGCGAAATGGAGCTCCTGCTCGTCGATGGGCCGGAAGGTGGAGGTGGACTCGCCGGCGATGCCGACGCCCCGCCCGGTGAGGTCGGACTGGGCCTGGGCCTTCATCTCGTCGTAGTTGACGATCACGTTGCGCAGGGCGGCCAGGCTGACCTGGTCGTGCTCCTCGGCGTCGAGGGTGCGCACGCTGACCTCGACCACGGGCTCCTCAGCCAGGGCCAGGGTGTGGGTGACCGAGGGCCGGGGGTCGCCGTCGAACGCCATCCGCCACTGGAACTGCCGGTTGATCAGCACGTCGATCAGCGACGACGGCTGGTTGGCCTGCCGGGCGGCGGAGATCTCCGCGCCCACCAAGGCGTCGTGGTCGTACACCTTCCAGTCGTGGGGCACCTTCAGGTAGGTGTTGATCTTGGCGTTGCTGACGTAGCGGAACTCCGACTTGGAGCAGGCGGTCGTCATGACCAGCATGAGCGCGACCGCGCTCAGCAGAGGCCAGTGTCTCCGGCCGAGGACAGGACGTGCCGAGCCGGTGCGGGAGGGTCGCACGTTCGCGAGCTTACCGGCGCGGCGGGCGTTGAACGGGCGCGTTCGCGGTCACGGCGACACTTCATGCCGCTGTAATGTCCGCCCGGTCGGATGGCCAGCGATCGAAGGTTCAGGTTCGGGGCCCAAATCTCCTTTGCCACCTCGGGCGAGGAGTGGGTGGCGAAGGCTCGACGGCTGGAAGAAATGGGGTACTCCACCCTGTGCACGCCCGATCATTTCGACGATCAGCTCGCCCCCATGCCGGCCCTGCTGGCCGCCGCCATGGCCACCTCGACCCTGCGGGTCGGCACCCTCGTCCTCGACAACGACTTCCGCCACCCGATCCTCACGGCCAAGGAGTCGGCCACCATCGACATGCTGTCGGGGGGCCGCTTCGAGCTGGGCATTGGCGCCGGCTGGATGCACCGCGACTACGAGCAGTCGGGCATCCCATGGGAACCCGCCGGCGTCCGCATCGACCGGCTCGAGGAGGCGATCACGGTCATCAAGGGCCTCCTCGCCGGCGGCGCCTTCTCCTTCTGCGGCCGCTACTACACCGTGACCAGGCACCCGGGGACCCCGCTGCCCGTGCAGCGGCCCCACCCGCCCATCCTCGTCGGCGGCGGGGGCCGGCGCATCCTCTCCCTGGCCGGCCGCGAGGCCGACATCGTCAGCGTGAACTTCGATCTCCGGTCGGGCTCCATCGGCCCCCAGGTCGGGCCGACGGCGACGGCGGCGGCGACCGCCGAGAAGGTGGGCTGGGTGCGCGAGGCCGCCGGCCACCGTTTCGACGACATCGAGCTGTCCTCCACCGCCTACCTGACCATGGTCACCGACGACCGGGAGGCCGTGGCCGGCGGTCTCGGGACCGGCTTCGGGCTCGACGCCGCGCAGGTCCTGGCCATGCCCAACTTCCTCATCGGTACGGTCACCGAGATCGCCGACGAGCTGGAGCGCCGCCGCGACGAGCTGGGGTTCTCCTACATCGTCGTCGGTGGCGAGTGCCAGGAGGCCATGGCACCGGTCGTGGAGCGCCTGGCCGGGCGGTAGCGCCGCCCCCTGACGCCTACCGGTCCACCAGGTCGAGGACGGCCCGCAGGTCGGGTGCCCTCGTCGCCCCCGGGGGCAGCGGCGGCGGGCTGCCGATGAGGTCCTCACGCCAGAGGTGGACGGCAGCCATCCCGTAGGCCAGCGGGCCTTCGACGTCGGCGTGGAGGGTGTCGCCGACGAACAGGGCCTCGGCGGCGCTGGCGCCGCACCGCTCCAGCGTGTGCCGGTAGATGCGCGGGTGGGGCTTGCGGGCGCCGGCCCGAGCCGAGGTGACGACCACGTCGGCCGTGCCCTCGAGGCCGGCGCCGGCGATCGCTCGCTCGATGTCCCAGTCCCAGTTGGAGCAGATGGCGACGGTCACGCCCCGGGCCCGGAGGTCGGCCAGCACCCCGGGCACGTCGTCGTAGGGCTCGAGGACGTAGGTCTTGGACGCGGCGTACAGGTCGGCGACCAGCGCGTCGAGGACGTCGTCGTCGACCCCGCACCCCCGCGCCCGCCGGCGCAGCCGTTCGTGCTCCCAGGCCACGTAGGCGTCCCGGTCGACGGAGTGCTCGAGGTGCTCGTCGCCGTCGTTGGTCTCGCCAATGAAGTTCCAACCCCACCGGTCGGCGTCGAACGGCAGGCCGTGGCGGGCGAACACCTGCTCATGGGTGTCGCCCCACGACATGGCGCGGGCCAGGGTGCCGTAGAAATCGAAGAGCACGGCGCGGACTGGGTCGATGTCACGATCGTCCCACGGACGACGGCTCGGGCTGATCGAATTCGGCACGGAGGTCGGCCGGCGCCGCCCCCCGTACCCGCAACCACCCGAACGTCAGGCCCATGACCGACCAGAACGCCGCCGCGCCGGCCAGGGTGGCCAGCCGGAACTGCCAGATGAGCGTGGCCGGGAGGTTCACCGGGTCGGTGTTCGGCGGCAGGCCGACGAGGCCGGCGGTGGCCAGCCCCACCCACACGGCCAGCGTGGCTGGCACGGCCTTGGGCGTGGGCATGCCCCGGGCGACCAGGGCCCGCCACGCCCGCCAGCCGCCCCACGTGGCCACGAGGCTCCACGCCACCGCCAGCAGGTAGAGGGCGGTCCGTCGGCCGATGGTGCCGGGGTCGCCGACCGCCGGCGGGTTGGCCGGGTACTTGAGGAACGGGAGCAGGAACACGCCGGCGAAGCCGGCGGCGGCGAGGGCGACCCCGGCCCGCCAGTCGTCCGTCGCCCGCAGCCGCCGGCGGATGGCGGCGAACGCGATGGCGAACACCGCGCCCAGCGCCGCGCCGTAGACCACGCTGGCCGCCATGCCGCCGAGCTGCTGGGTGCCGCGGCTGAACATCTCGTCGCCCCCACCGCCTTCCAGGGCCACGGCCCGCCCGATCGGCCCCTCGCCGACCAGGCGCAGGACGGTGGCGAGGGCGGCCCCGCCGGCCATGCCGGCGACGACGCCCTGTTGCAAGACTCGACGGAACACGTTGACCTTTCACGTTTGGTCAACCCGGGGCGCGATGTCGCCCCGGGTTGACCAAACCCGCGGGTGGCTAGTGGCAGGGGACGCCAAGGAAGTGGCGGCCGTCGTGGAAGAGCTCGTGGAGGACGGTGGCGCTGGCGCGCAGCGTGGCCCCGTTCTCCATGGTGAGGAGGTAGACGGTGGCCAGAGCCAGGGCCAGGACGAGCCAGGCCCATCCCGGGACGACGAGGCCGTCGCGGGCGCCTGCTGTCTCAAGGGTGGCGGTAGTCTCCAATGTGAATCACCTCCTCCCGGTGCTGGTGCTTGTGCTCGTACCCGGGTAGCGGGTGCCGGTAGACGCACAGGTCGCAGTTCATGTGGGCGTCGCCGGCGAGGGCCTCGCGGTAGCGCTCGAGGACCAGTTGGGCGATGCGGGGGTCGGCGCCGAGGTGGGGGCCGCAGCGGGCGCCCACCTCGGGGTGGGCCGAGGCCCAGGCCGCCACCTGGTCGGCGATCCGGTCGACCAGGACCCCGGTGAACAGGAAGTAGGGCACAACGACGATGGACGTGGCCCCGAGGAGCCGGCAGCGCTCGATGGCCGCCGGCACGCTGGGCTGGGCCAGGGAGACGAACGCCGGCTCCACCATGGCCAGGCCCCGGGAGTCCCAGAGGAGGCGAGCCACCTTGTACAGGTCGGCGTTGGCGTCGGGGTCCGACGAGCCCCGGCTGACCACGACGACGGCGGTCTCTGACGGGTCGGCGTCGCCGATGGCGTCGCGGACGCGGTCCTCGGCGACGGCCAGGACGAGGGGGTGGAGGCCGAGCTGGCGGCCGTAGGCGAAGCGGACCGCCGGGTGACGGTGGCGGCCGCGGTGGAGGGCGGCGGGGCCGTCGTCCTTCATGTGGCCGGCGCCGAGGAGGACCAGCGGGACGGCGACCACGGAGGCCGCGCCCCGGTCGACGAGGCGGTCGACCGCGGTGTCGAGGTCAGGAGAGGCCAGCTCGATGAACCCGCAGCCCACGTCGAGGTCGGGCGCCTCGCCGGCGACGGCGCGGGCCAGGTCCCAGTACTCGGCCACGCCGGCGGCCGACCGGCTGCCGTGGCCGACGATGAGGAGCGACGGTTGCTCAGCCACGGCCCGACCCGGCCAGGCGCACGAGGGCGTTCAAGGCGGCGGCGGCCACGGCGCTGCCGCCCTTCTCGCCGACGTTGCTGATGGCCGGCAACCCGCTGTCGCGGAGGCGCTGCTTCGATTCGGCCGCGCCGACAAAGCCCACCGGGAGCCCGATGACCAGCGCCGGAGCGAACATGCCCGCCTGGTGCAGGCGGACGACCTCGTCGAGGGCGGTGGGGGCGCACCCGACGACCACGATCGCACCCTCGGGGTGGCGCTCGGCCGCCAGGGCGATGCCCGCCGCCGATCGGGTCGTGCCGGCGGGCGCGGCCGCCGGCAGGAAGCACTCGACGGCCAGGGCGGTGACGCCGTGGCGGACCATCTCCACGTCGACGACGACCGGCGCGCCGGCGGCGACCGCAGCCACGCCGGCCGCGGCCGCGCCCTCCTCGACGACCATCGTGGTGGCGTACTCGAGGTCGGCGCTGGCGTGGATGACCCGGGCGACGACGGCGGCCGCGGCCGGGCCGAAGCCGGCCAGGTCGACCCGCGCCGCCAGGATCCGGTAGCTCTCGGCCTCGATGGGGTGGACGGCGCTCACGACCCGGTGCCCGCCAGCGATATCGCGCCGGCGGGGCAGACCTCGATGCACGCCAGGCACGACGTGCAGCGGTCGTCGAGGACGAGGGGCCGGCGGGGTGCGGCCAGCAGGGCCCGTTCCGGGCAGGTGGCCAGGCAGGCGCCGCAGCCGGTGCAGCGGAGGTCGATGACGACCGTCACGCCTCGTACCCCCGGGGGGTGACCATGCGCCCGCCGATGACCCGGGTCGTCGACGAGCCCACGATGACGCACGTCGTCATACCGACGGTGGCGGCGTCGAGCCCGCCCAGCGTGGTGACCGCTACCGTCTGGGCCGGCCGGGCCGCGTCGGTGACGACGCCGACCGGCGTGGCTGGCGCCCGGTGCTCGAGCAGGATGGCGCGGGCGGCGCCGAACTGCCAGGTGCGGCCCCGGCTGCGGGGGTTGTAGAGGGCCACGACCAGGTCGGCGGCCGCCGCGGCCCGGAGCCGCCGCTCGATGGCGGACCACGGCGTGAGGAGGTCCGACAGGCTGATCATCACGTGATCATGGCCGAGGGGGGCGCCCAGCAGGGCCGCCGCGGCCAGGGCGGCGGTGACGCCCGGCACCACGTCGACCTCCACGCCGGCCCCGCCGGCGACCTCCAGGGTCAGCGACGCCATGGCGTAGACGCCGGCGTCGCCCGAGCACACCAGCGCTACCCGCCGGCCGGCGCCGGCCTCGGCGACGGCCTGCTTGGCCCGCACGGTCTCGTCGCCGATCGGGCTGCGGACCACCTCCTGCGCCGGCGTGAGCAGGTCGGCGCAGGCATCGACGTAGGGGCCGTAGCCGATGACGACCTCGGCCCGGCGGACGGCGGTCTCGGCCGCCGGCGTGCGGTGGGCGGCGTCCCCGGGGCCGAGGCCGACGACGGCCAGGTGCCCCCGGGGGCCGGCCCGGCGGGCGACGGCCACGGTGGCCTGCGGCGAGACCTGCTTGGCCACCACCAGCTCGGCACCGGGCCCGGCGGCGAGGAGCGCGGCCGCCTCGGCCACGCTGGGTGTCCCGACGGCGGCCCGCACCGTCTCACTGGGCGACGGGACGTCGACGCCGGCCAGGGCCTCGGCGGTGAACGCCCGCACGGGCAGGCCCAGCGACCGGACGACTGGGTCGCCGGCCCGGCGGTCGATGGTGGCCACCTCGCCGACGGAGGCCGGGGCCAGGCCGGCGCCGGCCAGGGCGGCGGCCAGGAGGTCGACAGCCGCCTCGGCCGGGGCACCGGTGGAGGCGCCGACGCCCACCACCAGCGACGGCGGGTGGAGCGCCACGACCCCCGGTGTGGCCGGCATGTGCCGGTCGGTGACGACGACCGCCTCCGGGCCGGCGCCGGCGGCCAGCGTCAGGGGCCAACCGAGCTCGTTACGCACGAGCGGGGGGCGCCCGTCGAGCATGGCCGCGGTCACGCCGCCCACGTCGCCGGCAGCCACGAAGCCGGGGAGCAGGTCGAGCGCGGCCACGCCGGCGGCGTCGGTGGCGGTGGTCACGACGGGCGTGGCGCCGAGGGCGGCGGCCACCGACCGGGCCAGGGCGTTGGCCCCGCCG
>JAHFUR010000039.1 GCA_023264995.1 Acidimicrobiia bacterium
GTGTACCTCATGGGCCCCAAGGCCCAGGGCGAGGTCCTGTCGGTGGCCTACGCCGGCGCCGGCATGCACCAGGACGCCGGGGCCCAGATGGTCCACGCCGCCCCGGAGACCACCTCCACCATCATCTCCAAGTCCATCTGCAAGGACGGCGGGCGCACGTCGTACCGGGGCAAGGTGCGGGTCGAGCCCGGCGCCTACGGGGCCAAGAGCCACGTGCGCTGCGACGCCCTGATCCTCGACGACGACAGCCGCTCCGACACCTACCCCTACATGGAGATCAACGAGCGCGACGCCCGCATCGGGCACGAGGCCACCGTCTCCAAGGTGGGCGAGGACCAGCTCTTCTACCTGATGAGCCGGGGCCTCACCGACACCCAGGCCATGAGCATGATCGTCAACGGCTTCATCGAGCCGGTGACCCGCACACTGCCCATGGAGTACGCGGTCGAGTGGTCGCGGCTCATCGAGCTGAACATGGAAGGGTCGGTGGGGTAAATGGGTCTGCTGGACAAGGCGAAGGAGCTCCTCGGCAAGCACGAGGAGAAGGTCGAGGACGCCATCGACAAGGTGGCCGACGTGGTCGACGATAAGACGGGCGGCAAGTACGCCGACCAGATCGACAAGGGGGCCGAGGCGGCCAAGGGCCTCGTCGACAGCGATGACGCCGACGACGACCCTGCGCCTCCCGGCCCGTAGGTAGCGTCGGGCGGGTGACGGCCCGCCGGCTCCCACTCCTCCTCCCGCTCCTACTCGTCGCGGCACTGGCGCTGTCGGCGGCGCCGGCCGGGTCACTCCCGAACACCTGCCCCACCTCCGGCCCGGACGCGGGCGTCGTCACCATCACCGAGCCGCCGGCCGGCGCCACCTTCGCCGGGCAGGTGACCGTGCGGGGGAAGGCATCAGTGGCCGGCGGCTTCACCCGGGTGGAGCTGTTCGTGGGCGACTCGCTCAAGGACTTCCAGCTCTTCGACCCGCCGAGGACCGACGCCGACTACCTCCTCCGCTTCGACGTGGCCAGCATCGCCTCGGCCAAGGCCACGCTCGTCGTCGTGGCCTGCGGGGCCCGGCCGGGCGCCTCGGTCCGGGGCATCGCGTCGGTCGACATCGCCGTCGACCGGGCCTCGGTCACCACCGCCCCGCCGGTGACCTTCACCGAGGTGGCCCGAGGCGACGACCGGCCGGGCACCGAGGCTCGGACCGGGCCGGCGTGGGTCGGGGCCGCCTTCGGCCTGGCCGGCCTGGCCGGGTTGGTGGCCGCCACCCGGGTCAGAGGGGCTCGGAAGCGCCGTCCCACGGGGCCGGTGGCGGGCCGCTCGGGCCCCGGTCCCCGCTCGAAGGGCCGCTCGGGCCCTGCCCCCCGCTCAGAGGGCCGCTCGGGCCCACCAGCTCGTCCCAGTCGGGTTCGTCGACGTGGCGGGCGGGCCGTGGCTCCGCCGGCCGCTCCCGGGCCTCGAGCAGAGGAGGAGTGGCCGACGCTGGCCCGCCGGCCGCCACCGCCGGCGGGCCGGAGCGACCCCTCTGGCGGCGCCGGCGGAGGGCCTGGCCGGCGACGATGAGCAAGGTGGCGGCCGTGATGAGGCGGCCGGTGGCGGCAGCCGGCGGCCGGTGGTACTCGAGGGTGACCACGTGGTCGCCGGCGTCCACCGGCACACCGAGGAAGGCGCCGTCGGCCTCCACCACCGGGGTCTTGACGCCGTCGACGCGGGCTTCCCATCCGGGGAACCAGGCCTCGGCCACGACCACCAGGGCGGGCTTGGCGCCGGCGGTGCGGATCCGCCACCGGCCGGGGCCGGGCTGTGAGGGCGTCACCGTGGTCGTCGCCGGCGGGTCGACGGCCACCGGGTCGTAGATCGGCGTGAACGCGGCCGACCGGTCGCGGCGCAGCGTGCCGGCCACCAGCAGGTCGCCCGGCTGGTCCACCGAGTGGCCCACCACCAGGCGGGGGACGCGCTCGGCTGCGCAGCCGGGGCAGGTGAGCACGAACGCGTACTCCTTCCCGGCCGACCCGGCGATGGGGTCGAAAGTGAAGGCCACGAAGCCGTTCTCGTCGACCCCGACGGCCTTGGCCCGGGCCAGCTCCGGCCCGAGCGAGGTCCCGCCCGGTAGGACCTCGCGCAGCACGACCTCGGCCCGGTCGGGCAGGCGGTCGAAGTAGGCGGCGATCCCCTGCAGGTGGTCCGCGGTCGACCGGAAGACGGCTCCGACGCCGTCGCTGATGTTGACCAGGTCCACGCCAGCGAAGAGGGTGCTGACCCAGGAGTGGAGGCCGCAGGCCACGCCGAGCTCGCTGGCCAGGCCCGGGTCGAGGCTGGCCCCCGAACCGTCGGCGCACGGGGCGAGCGAGCGGACGTCGACCACCGTCGTCGCCGTGAGCGCGGCCGAGCCGGCCGGCGAACCGGTGAACACCCCGACGTTACGGTGGGCCAGGGCGATGGCCAGCTCAGGGGTGAGGTCGCTCCCGGCCATGGCCACGGTGTGGTTGTAGGCCCGGACCATCGGCAGGGCCCGCGGGTTGGCGGCCAGCTCGATGGTCGGGACCGCTTCGGCTGCCGTGCCCAGGTCGGTGGGCTTCTCGGTGACCTGGTAGGCCGTCGCCGACAGGCCGTAGGCCCGCTCGCGGTAGGCGTTCGGGGTCAGGAACGGCTCGGCAGTGAGCCGCCAGATCTGCTTGCTGGCCACGAAATGGGGCCAGCCCACGGTGAGGTTGCGGCCGGTGTCGAGCAGCGAGTTGACCGCCGCCGGCTGGACTTGGGTCGGCGCGACCCGGGCCTTGCCCGGCACAGATGCCAGCGTGGCGACGACCTCGCGGTAGGCGGCCGCCGACGCCGGCGGGCGGATGCGGTAGTAGGAACGGTAGGGCCACACGTCGACCAGGAAGGCGCCGACCACGGCCAGGGCGAGGGCCGAGGCCAGGGCGGCGGGGAGGGCGGCCGGGCTCGACCGGGCGCGCCGGCGCTCGGCCCACTCCTCGGCCAGGGCCACCGGGTAGGCGGCACCGAGGGCCAGGGCCAAAGGGGCGACGGTGTAGAAGCGCGGGAACCGGAGGCTCGCGAAGAGCGGGACGACCTTCTGAAGGGTGACGAACGGGGTGAGGTACGGGACGGCGGCGAGGAACGCGAAGGCCGAGCCGAGGCAGAGCGGCGCCCACCGGCCCAGGCGCAGCGGGCGCAGGAGGGCGCCGACGAGGAGGCCGGCGGCCAGGCCGGCGACCACGAACGGGAACACCTGGGTGCGCGACGCCGGCCCGCTCGACGCCAGGGGCACCGCCCCGGTCGACAGCCAGATGCCCAGGGCGGAGGACAGCAGGACCGCTGTGAGCGTCCCGTCGTGGTCACGCCGGGAGAGGAAGGCGACGGTGACGAGCGTGAGGGCCAGGCACGCCCAGCCGAGGTGGAAGAACAGTGGGAGCAACCCGGTCCGGTTGAACCCGACCGCACCGGTGAGCGCGGCGCTGCGGCCGAAGAACACGCCCAGCTCCCGGCCGACCCGTGCCCCGCTCCCGTTGAACAGTTCGCCCTGCACCAGTTCCGGCGGCGAGAGGATGAACGACTTTCCCAGGCTGGCGAAGGGCAGGAGCCAGTAGGCGGTGGATCCCACGGCCACGGCGACGACGGCCGCGGCCCGGGCCACCAACCGGGCCAGGCCGGCCTCGTTCCGGCCGATGCCGGACCGACCCGCCTCGACGGCCAGGAGGCACCCGCACAGCAGGGCCAGGCCGATGGCGTACTCGGCCTGCATCAGGACGGCGAAGCCGGCGAGGAGCCCCGACACGGCCAGGTAGCCCGGTCCCTCGCCGCGGAAGCCCTTCCGCAGGGCCCACACCAGCCAGGGTGCGGCGGCCATCACGCCGATGGTGGGCTGGGAGCCGGCCAGGGCGCCGTGGGAGACCACGATCGGTTGCAGCGAGAAGAGCACGCCGGCGGCCAAGGCGGCGGGGAAGCTGCGCCACAGCGACCGGGCCAGCACGAACGCCCCGCAGGCCCCGAGGACCTGGAAGCCGAGGACACCGAGCTTCACGGCCACGTCCGGCCCGAGGGCGGTGGCCGGGGCGAGGAGGAGGAAGATCGGCAGGGTGGGCGTGACGGCCCACATGGGCGCGCCGGCCCAGAGGTCGGGGAGCCAGTACGGAACCCGGCGGTCGGCGCCCAGGTGGTCGAGGGCCATGCGCACGTAGAGCGAGATGCCGGGGCCGTCGAGGACCAGGGCGCCGCCCGACCACACGCCCGAGAAGCCCAGCACGGCGAACACGATGACGGCGACGGCCAGCAGCCGCCGGTGCCGCCGGGCCCAGGGCACGATGCGCCGCCGGCGCCGGGCGGCGACGGGCCGGCTGGCCCGGCGGACGCGCTCGGCCTCGCCGTGGTCGGTCTTCACCCGCAGGGGAAAGTCGAGCGCCATCGGGCGGCAGTCTTCCAGGCAGCCCGGAGTGCGTACGATCGCAGCCTTGACGATGCCCGCCGCCGCCCGTGTACAACCCGCGGGGGAGTGGTCAGGTGCCGACCCCCGCTACCGCGGCTACCGGGCGGCCAAGGCCGGCGCCCGGCTCGACCATCGCGTCCGCCTCGCCGTCGATCTGGTCCCCGCCGGTGCCCGCCGGGTGCTCGACCTCGGCGCCGGCGACGGCTTCGTCACCTCGTGCCTGGGGTCGGCGGCGGGCGCCCGGCTGGCCGTCGCCGTCGACGTGGGCGCTCCTGAGCCGCTCGTGACGCCGGCGTCCGACGTCGCCCACGTCACCGCCCGTCTCCCCGGCCCCCTGCCGTTCCCCGCCGGCGCCTTCGACGTCGTCGTCACCCTCGAGACGATCGAGCACGTCCTCGACCCCGACGGCCTGCTCGAGGAGGCCCGCCGGGTGCTGGCGCCCGGCGGCACCCTTGTGCTCTCCACCCCTCGGCTCGACTCGTTCCTGGTCGTCGCCGCCCTGCTCCTCGGCTTCCAGCCGCCGGCGGTGGAGTGCTCGTCCCGCCGGCGCTACGGCAGCCCGTTCGGCGAGCAGCGCCCGTCGGGCCACGTCCACCTCTTCACCCGCCGGGCTCTGGCCGAGGCCCTGGCCGCCAACGGCTTCCGGCTCGAGGAGTACCGCGAGGCCCGGTTCAGCTCGAGCTGGTGGCAGGCCGTGCGTTCCGACCGCCGGCCCCGCCCGCTCGACCTGGCCCTTCGGGCCGCGTTCGCCGTCTACGACCTGGTGCCGTTCCGGAAGGACGTGATGGTGGTCCGGGCCACGCGGGCCGGGGGGGACTGATGCCCGACCAGATCGGCTACCAGCAGGCCGCCTACGACGACCACTACCCGAAGATGGCCGAGGCCGTCCGTGACCAGCTGGCCCACCCGCTGCTCAACTCCTTCTACGACCGCCTCGCCGGCCTGGTCGTCGATGGCCTCCCCCCCCGAACTGGTGACGATCGAACACGTCCCGGCCTGTCGAACCGTCACCGGTTGTTGGAAGCGGGGTGCGGGGAGGGCCTGCTGGCGTCGGCGGTGCGGCGGGTGGCCGACCGCCGGGGGGTCGACATGGCGTATACGGGCACCGACCTCAGCGCGGCGGGGATCGACCTGGCCCGCAGCGTGGTGGCCGGCGACTTCGTCCGGGGCGACGCCGTCGAGGTGGTGGCGGGCATGGCCGGCGGGAGCCAGGACCTGGTCTGGGCCAAGAACCTGCTCCACCACCTGGAGGACCCGGCCGAGTTCCTCCGCCAGGCGCTGCGGGTCGTCGGGGTTGACGGCCGGGTGGTGGTCATCGAGCCTCGGATGTGGTGCCCGGTCCACTGGGTCAACCTGATGTGGTTCCGCCAGGAGCGCTTCCTGTTCCGGGGCTACCGGCGCAACGTGGCCGCGTTCGCCGCGGCGCGGGCCACCGTCGTGTCGGCCACCGAGTTCGGGTGGCTCCCCTACGAGCTGGCCCTGGCCACCCGGTTCGGCCTGCCCCGCCGGCTGCTGTCGATGGGGCCGGGGCCGGCCCTCGATGGCATCACGTCGCTGGACGACCGGCTCACCGCCCGGCTCCCCGACCTCGCCCTGTACATGGTCACCGTCCTCCGTCCCCAGTGAGGCAACAGCCTCTCAACCCCTGGCTGGAGGAGCGGCTCGACCGGTGGGCCGGTACCGGCCCGGTGCTCGACCTGGGCTGCGGCCGGGGCTACTGGATGGAGCACCTGGCCGCCAAGGGCGTGCCGGCGGTGGGCCTGGAGCATGCCCTCGACCGGGCCGTGCTCGCCGGCCACCACGGCCCGGTTGTGTCGGGCGATGCGGCCCGCCTCCCGTTCGCCGACGCCAGCGTCGGCCTGGTGTGGTGCATCCACGTGCTCCACCACCTGCCCGAGCCGGCCCTGGTGCTGGCCGAGGTGGCCCGCGTCCTCCGTCCCGGCGGGGCGCTCGTGCTGGCCGAGACGGTGGAGGACAACCCGGCTCTGCGCCTGGGCCGGCGCATCCACGGATCCTGGGACGGGGTGGGCATCCATGCCCGCTTCACCGGGGCGACGCTCCTCGACGGCGTGGCCGCCGCCGGCCTCGAGACGGTCGAGCATCGCCAGCACAGCCTGGCGTCGTTCGCGGCGTGGGCGTTGCCGGCGCCGGCCGGCAGGGCGGTCTGGCGCGGCCTGTCGGCCGTCGAGTCCCGGCTGCCGGCGACCCTCAGTCGGTGGGGGGCGCACCTGGAGTGCCTGGCCCGGCGTCCCTGACGAGGGCCATGACCGCCTCCTGCACGCGGGGCAGGTCGATCGAGAACTGCTGGACCAGGATCTGGGCGGCCACGCCGTGGCCCTCCCGGACGAGGGCCAGCAGCAGGTGCTCGGACCGGAGCTCGGCGTCCTGGAGCCGGACCGACTCCCGTACCGCGAGCTCGAGCACCTTCTTGGTGCGCGGGGTGAAGGGCCGGTGGCCCGGCGCGCCGTCGCCCCGCCCGATCACGGCGACGACGGATTCCCGCAGCGCGCCTTGGCCGACCCCCAGCGCCCGCAGCGCCGCCGCGGCCCGGCCCGGGCCCTCGCCGAGGGCGAGCAGGAGGTGCTCGGTGCCGACGTGGTGGTGGCCGAGGGCGGCGGCCTCCTCGCGGGCGCCGATGATCGCCGCCTTGGCCTCCGCCGACCACCGGCCCCGCGGCCGGGCCTCGGGCCGCCGGCCGAACCGGCCGCGCCGGGCGAGCGGGGCGACGAACGCCTGCTGGGCCGCCTGTTTGGTCACCCCGAGCTGCGTCCCGATCTGGGACCAGGAGGACCCCGACTGGCGGGCGGCCTCGACGAAATGGTTGACGACCTGGTCGCCCAGCGTCCCCAGGTCGTCGGCCATGACGGCCGCGGCCCGGACCCGCTCCAGCTCGGTGACCTCGGCGGCCTCGACGGCGGCGATGAGCTGCTGCGTGGTGGGGAGCGATGACATGCGTCAACTATACGTTGACGCCGAAGGGATGTCAACCGGGAGTTGACGGGTTCGTTCCGCGTCCCCCAGACCGCCAAGAACAGGGGTCTCAAGTACGCGGAACGAACGGCGCCTACGGGGTGGGTCGCCGGCGCAGGCGCCGGCCGGCCCAGACCGAGATCAGGCCGCCGCCGCCGGGGATCAGGAGCAGCTTGGCCAGCGGGTTGGCGAAGAAGCCGTTGACCTTGTCGTCCACGATGTGGAGGACGGGTTGCGGCACGGCGGTCACGTCGATGACCGCCTCGTGGAGCTCCTCGCTCCCGGGCCGGGTCGGCTGGCCGCTCTCGATCACCCTGGGAAGGAGGTGGAGGCCGAGCTTCAGGCCCGCTCCGGCCCGGGTCGGCGTCACCTGCCAGCTGAAGGTGAGCACCCGGCTGTCGACGAAGGACTGCCCGATGGCGCCGGGCGGCGTCACCGTGAAGCCGTCGCCGGCGAGGGTCACATCGACCGTGCACCGCAGGATGTGGAGCTCGACGATCGTCGTCCGGTCCGGGCTGGGCAGGACGGCTGCGGTCACATCCGGTGCGTCCAGTGCCAGCTTGGCGACAACATCGGTCGGCACGCCCACGGTCATGCGCCGGTTCGGTGCGTACACGAGCCGGCTGCTGGCTTTGCGGAGCTGGCGCTCGCAGTCGGCCACGTTCTTGGGCAACCCCAGCGTGGTCGCCGGCGCGGCCGACCGGGAGGTCGTCGGCGAGGTCGCGGTCGTCCCCGTCCCCCGCGTGGTCACCGTCGGCGCCGTGGCCGGGGGCCGGGTGCCGACGGTGGTGGCCGGCGCCACGGTGGTCCTGGGGACGCTGGTCGCACCGCCGGGGAGCGATGTCGTCGTCACGACCGTCGAGGAGCTCGACCCGGTGGTGACCAGGAAGGGCACCAGGCCGACGACCAGTTCGGGGGCGGCGGGAGACGCCTGGCAGGTGGCGACCACCGCGTGGCTGACCGGGTCGCTGTCGGGGACACGGAAGGTCACCGTCCCCCGGCCGTCGGCGCCGCTGTCGGTGCCCAGCAGGGGGCCGGCGGCGTCAGTCCAGCGGAGGCGGTACGTGTCGCAGAGGACGACGGGCTGCTCGGCCAGCACCGTGTCGCCGATGTGGCCGAGCGCCGGCAGGAGCACCAAGGTGCCGTCGGCGCCGGCCGGCGCACCCGCAAACACCGACGCGCCGAGGGCCAGCCCGACGCCCACCAGGCTGGCGCCGACGCGCCGCCGCTGAGATTGATGTTGTTCCATGCCAGACAGAGCGCGTCGCCGGCAGTTTGAGACGCGACGGCGCCTCCGGCGAGCGAGCCGGTCTGTGGTCCGGCGGCACCGGTCGCCGGGCTCAGCGGTCTCCTACGGCCCGTCCCCTTCGCAGTCCGGCAGGAGCAGGCCGTCGCGGATGGCGGCGCTGATCTCGCCGAGCTGGGCCACCTGCGCGGGCGTGAGCACGTCGAAGACGTGGCGGCGCACCCCCTCGACGTGGCCGGGGGCGGCCGCCTCGATGGCCGCGAAACCCTGGTCGGTCATCACGGCCAGCGCGCCCCGTTTGTCGGTGGGGCACGCTTCGCGGCGCACCCAGCCCGCTTCCTCCAGCCGGGTGACGGCATGCGAGAGGCGGCTGCGGGACGACTGGCACATGTCGGCCAACTGGTTCATGCGCAAGGTGCGGCCGGGCGCCTCGGAGAGGGCGACGAGGATCTCGTAGTAGGTGTGGGGGATGTCCGCATCACGCTGGAGCTCACGATCGAGCTGGTCGGTCAGCAGGCGCATGGCGGCGAGGAACGCCCGCCAGGTCCGCTGCTCGTCGACGCTGAGCCACCTCGTCTCCTCCACGCCCCTATGGTACCGAGAACGTTGAAGCTTCAACCGGAGCCGGTCGACGACCCCAACGACCGGCGCGTCGCCGACTTCTTCCGGCTGAGCGACCCCGTCCTGCGCCGGCAGGTGGAGGCCGCGGGCGACGGGTTCTTCGTGGCCGAGGGGGCGCTGGTCATCCGCCAGCTGTTGGCCTCGCCGTACCCGTTGCGGGCCGTGCTGGTCACCACTCAGGGCCTGGCCGCCCTCGGGGAGGAGCTGGCCGGGGTCGACGCGCCGGTCTACCTGGTGAGCCAGGCGCTCATGAGCGCGGTCACCGGTTTCCACTTCCACCGGGGCGCGCTGGCCTCCGCCGCCCGCCTCCCCCCGCCGGCCCTGTCCACGGTGGTAGCGGGGGCCGACCTGGTGCTGATGGCCGAGGGGGTCACCGACAACGAGAACCTCGGCGCGCTCTTCCGCAATGCCGCCGCCTTCGGGGTGGGTGCCGTGGTGCTCGACGCCACCACGGCCGACCCTCTCTACCGTCGCTCGGTGCGGGTGTCGATGGGCCAGGTCCTCCGCCTGCCCCACGCCCGGGTGCCCGACGCCGCCGGCGCCATCGCCCAGCTACAGGGCCTGGGCTACGAGGTGCTGGCCCTCACGCCGGTCGCCGGCGCCGAGGACGTGCGCTCCGTCAGGCCCCGCCCGATGCAGGTGTTGCTGGTCGGCGCCGAGGGCCCGGGCCTGACCGAGCCGGCGCTACGGGCGGCTGACCGGCGGGTCCGGATCGCCATGGCCGCCGGCGTCGACTCCCTCAACGTCGCCACCGCTGCCGCCGTCGCCCTCCACCACCTGGCCCGCTGACCCCGCATACCTCGACAGCAGGCTGATCAGCGAGTCGAGGCCGTGCTCGAACTCGGCGTCGGCGTCGAACTCGGTCAGGTGGGCACCCATCTCGGCGATCCGGGGCACGGCACTCGGGTCGATGGGCGCCACGTGGGCGCCGGCGGCGACGTCGACCGGGCGGAAGAACCCCCCGCACTCCAGGGAGACGAAGCCGATGGCGAACGATGCGGTGAGCCGGTACGCGGTGGCCGTCTGGGCCGGGCTGAGCCCGGCTCGGCGCAGCGAGTCGAGGGCCGACTCCAGGCTGCGCAGGCCCTCCGACCCGGTGGGCGGTTGGCGCATGGTGAGCGGGACCAGGTTCGGATGGGCCAGCGCCACCCGGCGGAACTCCCGGATGAGGTGGCGTAGCGCGTCCCAGGGGGGCATCGTCGGGCCCGGCAGCTGGAACTCGCTGACGAGGAGGTTGACCACACCCAGGAGCACGTCGTCCTTGTTGTCGACGTGGCCGTAAAGCGACATGGTGGCCACGCCCAGCTGCGTGGCCAGGCGGCGCATCGTGAGGGCGTCGATGCCCTCGGCGTCCATCAGGCGCAGGGCGGCCCGGTAAATCCCCTCGGCGCTGAGGGGTTCACGCACAAAAATTGTCATCTGGGCTCGACAACTCGTACACCGTACGTATACTAGTGACGGCGCCCTTCCTCACCCCGTCCGCCGTGGGGTCGAGTGGGGCGCCACTTCTTTTTCCTCGTGGCCCGGGCCCGGCGGGCCGGCGCCCGAGAAGGGCCCGGTGGAGCACGCCGCCGAACGACTGCGACGTGACCTCCATCCCGGCGAAGCCGGCGGAAACCATCTGGCCCGCCGTTTCCTCGACCCACGCCGGCGTGGCGCCGCCCGGAGGGTCGTCGGTGCGGGCCATCAGCACCATGGCCACCCGCCCGCCCGGCGCGAGCACCCGGTGGAGCTCACGCAGGCCCCGGTCAGGCGGCGACCAGAACTGGAGGGAGTTGAGCGACCCGGCCCGGGTGAAATGCCCGCCGGGGAAGGGCAGTTGGCCGGCGTCGGCGCAGTGGATCTCGACGCGCCCTTCGCGTACGGCCACCCGGTTCCGGCGTTGGGCATGGCGGACCATCGTCGGCGACGCATCGACGCCGACCACCTGCCCGCGGCTGGCCTGGGCGGCGAAGGCGACAGCCAGGCCGGGGCCGCAGCCCACGTCGAGCACCCGGTCGTCCGGGCCGACGTCGAGGCAGTCGACCATCCACCGGTTGGCGTCACCGGTCAGGCGGGCCACGACGTGGGCGGCCAACCACCCCTTCGGGCCCGTGGGCGATCCGAACTGTGACACCGGCATTTTGGGGCCGTTCAGCTCCCCCGTGCTGGCGGGCGGCGGGCCGGTGCCGGGCACATGCCGACAGTCTGGCCGATGGCGGCCGCCAAGGTGGATCCTGCGGTCCGGTCGCCGAACGGCCGGCGCCTCCTACAGGATGCAGATGCCCGGCGTCTGGGCCACGTTGGAGTTGACCGACCGCCACAGGCTCTTGGAAGCCTGGACGACGTAGTAGTAGGTGCCGGTGGTGGGCCGGGTGTTGTCGCCCGAGGTGGTCGACTGGCCCGACACCGTGCCGACCGAGGTGAACGGCCCGCTGCTGCTCGTGCCCCGGAAGATCTCGTAGCCGTCGGCCCAGGTCGACGACGTCGCCGTCCAGTTGAGCCGGATGTGGGTCGGGGTGAGCAGGAAGCAGGAGGCCGACAGGCTGGACGGCGCGGCCAACGTTGCCGAGGAGACCGACGATGTGGGGTGGGTCGGGTTGGAGGTGAACGTGGCCACGGCCGGCGACGCGGCCGAGGCGGCGGCGAGCATGACGACGGCCAGGCTGACGACGGCACGCACGAGGGGCCGGCGCATCTATGCCGCCACCTCCTCCGGCCCGGCCGGGTGTGGGCCCTCTTCCTCGCGCCAGATGGCGACGACCCACACCAGCGCCAGCACCGCCGGGACGAGCCGCACCGTCACGGTGTGCAGGAGGGGCGACCGCACCCGGGAGATGAGCCGCCCGAGGCCGGGGACGGCGAAGCGGGCCCGCCACACGGTGGGGTCGTCGATCCGGGCCAACCAGGGGTCGGGGGCGTTGTTGGCGTCGCCCTGCGTCTGGATGACCGGGTGGGCCGTGCCCTCACCCTCGACCACGGCGACGACCCGGTGGGACACGATCCGGCGGTCGCCGACGGGCACCTGGTAGGTGACGACCTGGCCGACCCGCACCTGGTCGGGACGCTCGGGGGTGATGACGGCCACCGAGCCTTCGGGCATCCCCGGGCGCATGCTGGCGGTCAGGACGGTGACGGTGCGGTACCGCCCGGTCCGGGGGCCGATCCCGAGGGCCATCAGCATGGCCACGCTGCCGGCCAGCAGCGCCCACGCGGCCAGGCTGACAAGCCGGGCCGACACTCTTGCGACTGTTCTCACGATCCCTCCCGGTCGCTGGCCGCGCCACGGCGGGGTGGCCGGTGAGGCCACCCCGCCGTTGCTCAGCGGTGCTCGCTATCGGTTGGTGGCCGTGCGCTGGGTACCCAGGAACGAGTAGTCGATCACCGACGACAGCGTCTGGAACGTGTTGCCGGCCGTGGACGGCAGGGTCAGCTTGATCCGCAGGTGGGCGGTGCCGGATGCGGTGAGGATGGACAGGCCGCTCAGGGTTGCACCCGAGCGGATCACGGTGCCGGTCGTCAGGTTGGCCGTCGTCGTCCCTGAGCAGGTGTAGGTGTAGGCCGGGCTCGAGCCCGACTCGGTCCAGGCCACCGAGCATTCGTCGATGAGCATCTGGAGCCCGTTGGTGGCGTCAGTGTCGAGGAGCGAGGTTGTCGTCGGGGCGGATGTCGTGAGGGTGACGGACCCGAGACCGTCGGTGCTGGTGCTGATCAGGTCGACGGCGCGCTGGATGGTGTCACCGGGGACGACGTTCGTCGCCGACACGCTGAGGCGGTTCGCCGCGCCGGACGCGCCCAGGGCGATGGCCACGGTGCCGCTCGATACCGAATGGGTCGCCGAAGTGGTGCTGGTGAAGGTGGCGAAGGTGCCCAGTCCGGCAATGGATGCCGTGGTACCGACCGCCGCGATGGTGAGGAGGACTTTCCTGGAGAGGTGCTTCATGTGCGTTACCCCGTTTCGGCTTGGGGCCAGGCCGATCGGCGCAGCTCCCTACTCCCGCTATCGGCCGGTCCTGGGGGGACGCGAATGAGTCATGCGACTCAATTCGATCGCACCGTGTGGTGGTTCAGCCCACCCCGAGGAGGTCGACGACGAAGATCAGCGTCTCGCCGCCCTTGATGGCGCCCCGGGCGCCGGCGTCGCCGTAGCCGAGGTGCGGCGGGATGGTGATGCGGCGCCGGCCGCCGACCTTCATCCCGGCCACGCCCTGGTCCCAGCCGGCGATGACCCGGCCGGCGCCCAAGGGGAAGCTGAAGGAGCCGGGCCGGTTCCACGACGCGTCGAACTCCTTGTTGGTGCTCCACGCCACACCGACGTAGTGGACCTGCACGCTCTTGCCGGCGACGGCCTCGGCGCCGTCGCCCTCGATGAGGTCCTCGGTGACGAGCTCGGTGGGCGGGGCCTGGTCCGGCGGGACCTCGACGTGGGGCTTCTGGGCATCGGTCATGGGCAAACCCTTTCACAGCCGGGGGTCGTGGCACGCCGGCGGGGGACCGGCCGCCGGCGGGGGATCGGTGCGGGGGTAGGGGTCGACGAAGCCGGAACCGGGGTCGCGGGTGGTGAGGTAGCGGACGATGCCGCGCGCCACCGCCTGGCCCTCGGCTCGCTGCACGTCGGGCCGGGCCAGCAGGTCGGCCTCCGACGGGTTGGTGACGAAGGCCAGCTCGGCCAGCACGCTGACCACGTCGGGCGACTGCCGGAGCACCGCGTAGTAGTCGCCCTGGCTGCCGGTGCGGTACTTGGCGCCGGCGTCCCGGTCGGCCACCCACGCGGCCGCGTAGGCCGACAAGGCCCGGACCACCTCCTCGTAGACCAGGCCGGCCAGCCGTTTCGAGCCCGCCGACCCGACCTGGTAGTAGGTCTCCGACCCCGGCCCGGCTCGCGGCCCGTCGGGGTCGGCGTTGTGGTGAATGGAGACGAACGCCCGGGGAGCCACGGCGCGGGCGATCTCGGACCGGGTGGCGAGGGACAGGTCGTAGTCGCCGGTGCGGGTGAGCAGCGCCGGCACGCCAGCGGCGGCCAAAGCGGCCTGCGCTTCCCGGGCGACGGCCAGGTTGACCGCGGCCTCGGTCAGGCCGGCGGGCGAGATGGCGCCGGGCTGAGCCCCCCCGTGGCCCGGGTCGAGCACGACAACCGGCGAGCCCGCCGAGCGGGCTTGGCTGCCGGTCAGGGTGGCGGTGGCATTGCAGGGCGTGCGGACCGTCCACCCGTCCCCGGCAGGCGAGACCACCGGGACGACGATCCCGGCGGAGGTGACCAGCGCCCTGGGGGTGCCGTCGCCGCCGGGGGCCGGCGGGGCCGGGAGCAGGCCCGGGGGCGGGGGGGTGCCGGCGGCCCGTCCGACCACGCCGGCGCCCTGCCCCTGGTCACCGCAGGCCGAGCCGGCCAGCAGGACGACCAGGACCGCGACGGCCGGGCGGAGGCGCACTAGCCCAGCTCGACGGTGCGGGTGATCTGCAGCGCTTCGAGCAGGCGGCGGTCGTGGGTGACGAGCAGGAGGGTGCCCTCGTAGTCGTCGAGCGCCTGCTCGAGCTGCTCGATGGCCGGTAGGTCCAGGTGATTGGTGGGCTCGTCGAGGACCAGGCAGTTGGCGCCGATGGCCATGAGCAGGGCCAGGGTGGCCCGGGTGCGCTCCCCAGGGGACAGGCTCGACGCCGGCCGGCCCACGTGGGCCGCGCCCAGGCCGAACTTGGCCAGGAGCGAGCGGCTGGGCTGGGCCAGCAGGCCGGACGCCTTGGTGAAGCCGGCGATCAGCGGCTCGTCGGACAGGAAGCCGCGCCGGCCCTGGTCCAGCTCGCCGACGACAACTCCCGGGCCCATCCACCGCTCGCCCGAGGTCAATGGCAGCTCGCCGAGCAGGGCGCGGAGCAGGGTGGTCTTGCCCGAGCCGTTGGGGCCGACGATGGCCAGCCGGTCGGCCCACGCCACCTCCAGCGACAGCGGCCCCAGGCGGAAACTGCCCCGGTCCACCACGGCGTCGACCAGCCGGGCCACCACGTCGCCGCTGCGGGTGGACGGGGCCAGCTCCAGGTGCAGGTCCCATCCCTCCCACGGCTTCTCGGCCACCTCCAGGCGCTCCAGGGCCTTCTCGGTGATGCGGACCTTCGCCGCCTGCTTCTCGGTGCGGTTGACCTTGAACCCCCGCCGGGCCTTGTCGTTGTCCGGCGGGTGCTTCTTGGCGTTCTTCACGCCGGTGACTGCCCACTGGCGCTGGGTCTGGGCCCGGTCGACCAGGTCGGAACGCTGTGACCGGTACTGGTCGTAGGCCTCCTCGGCGTGGCGGCGGGCGGTGCGGGTGGCGTCGAGGTAGCCGAGCCAGCCGCCACCAAACTCGGTCGACTTCCGGCTGTGCTCGTCGAGCTCCACGACCCGCTCCACGGTGGACTCCAGGAAGGCCCGGTCGTGGGAGACGACGACGAGGGCACCGTCGAGGTCGGCCAGGAACCGCTCGAGCTGGTTGAGGCCGGCGAAGTCCAGGTCGTTGGTGGGCTCGTCGAGGAGGAGGACGTCGAAGCGGGAGAGCAGGATGGCCGCCAGGGCGGCCCGCGCCGCCTGGCCACCCGAAAGGGCGAGCAGCTCGACGTGCAGCCGGTCGGCGGGGAGCCCGAGGTCCTCGCACACCTCGGCGGACCGGGGCTCGAGGTCGGGGCCGCCGAGGTGCAGGTAGCGCTCGAGGGCCACGGAGTAGCGGTCCTCGGCACCGGTGCCGGCATCTCCCAGGCGACTGGCCGCCTCCTCCAGCTCGGCCTCCGCGGCGGCCACGCCGGTCCGCCGGGCCAGGTAGCCGGCCAGGGTCTCGCCGGCGGTCAGCGCCAGCTCCTGGGGCAGGTACCCGACGTTCAGTGTCGGCGGCGCCAGCGTGATGCGGCCCGAGTCGGGCGGTTCGAGCCCGGCCAGGATGCGCAACAGGGTGGTTTTTCCCACGCCGTTCGGGCCGACGATGCCGATCCGTGACCGGGGGCCGACCGTCACGCTCACCCCGTCGAGGACGACGAATGCCCCGTGCGACCGGACGATGTCAGTGGCCACCAGCGTGGCGCCGGGCGGCGGCATGGGACCGAACCTACGGGACCGGCGCGGCCGACGGCGCGCGCTATGACGGGTGGCGGGTCACCGAGAGCTGGGGAGGATGGGCGAGGGTCTGGAACACGACGCAGTAGCGCTCGGTCGTGGCGATCAGGGCGTCGAGGTCCTCGGCCGGGGCGTCGGACTCCAGCTCGAACACCAACCGCACCGACGTGAACCCGACCGCAGCCTGGCGGTCGACCCCGAGGGTGCCCCGGAAGTCGAGGTCGCCCTCCGCCCGTACCGTGCCCGTCACGGCGAGGCCGCGGTTGGTGGCGACGGCGCGCAGGGTGACGCCGGCGCAGGCCACCAGGGCCTGCAGCAGCATGTCGCCCGAGCAGGCCAGGGTGCCGTCGCCACCGCTGGCCGGGTGGAGGCCGGCCTCGACGAGCGCCCGCCCGGTCTGCACCGAGCAGCTCACGCCGCTGCCGTCCAGGGAGCCTTCGGCGTGCAGGGTCACCTCGGCGGCCGACGGCTCAGCCCGGTAGCGCTCCTTCAGCGGCGCCTGGGCCCGACGTAGCTCCTCTGCGTCCATCGGTTGGCGCGCGCCCTACTGCGGCGGCTCGGCCCCGAGCGGGGCCAGCCAGGTCACGCCGTCGACGGACTCTCGGGCATCACCCATCGGTCTCCCCTCTTGAGCCTCAGGCGCGAAACGTACCAAGTCCCGGGAGGCATCAGCCTGGCGCCAACCTAGGCCAGCCCGGCCTGGTCGATCGCGCTCTGCAGGGACGTGCGGTACCCGTTGGAGGTGTACGTCGCCCCGGAGACCGTGTCGATCCGGGCGCTTTGCGCGGTGAGTGCTTCCTGGGAGAGCTGCGGGACGGCCCGGGCGTTGATCTGGCGGTCCCGCCCGCTCTGGGTCGGGTAGACGACGGCAGTGGCCGCGGTGATCTGGCCGTTCGTGACCGTGATCTCGACCTGGACCGGCCCATAGCGGGTCTGAGCGGCGTTGCCGGTCACGATCCTGGTCGTCGCGACCGCGGCCGCGGTCGTCGTGGTGCTGGGCGGGGCGCCGGCGGCACCGGTGGTCACGGTGGTCGGTGCTGGGGCGGCCGAGGCCTGGCTGATCGCCGACGGGGGCGGGGCCAGGGTGGTGACGGTCTGCACCTTGAACGTCAGCAGCATGATGAGGCCGGCGATCGTGCCGACGGCCGCGGAGATCACTCGTCGCAATGGGGCTCCTCGTCCTCGTGGTCAGAACTCGAAGGACTCGTGGTGGATCTGGCGCCGGCGGACACCTGCGGCCCGCAGGGCTTCGGTGGCGGCGGTGGTCATGCCGGCCGGGCCACAGAGGTAGACGTCGTGGTCCACGAGGTCGGGGATGTTGGCGGCCAGCGCTCCGGCCGACAGCGGGTCCCAGCCCAGCTCGGCCCGCCGCCCCACGGCGAACCGCAGCCGCGCCCCACGACGGCGGGCGATGGCCCGCAGCTCGTCGGCGAACACGATGTCGGCCTCGTGGCTGGCCCGGTAGACGAGGGTCAGGTCGCCGGGCGCGGCGGGGATCGTCTCGAACAGCGCCCGCAGCGGCGTGATGCCGATCCCCCCGCCGATGAGCAGCACCTTCCGGCGCCGGCGGGCGGCGGCGGTGACCGCGCCGTACGGGCCCTCGGCGATCACCCGGGTCCCCGGCCGCAGGTCGGCGACGGCCCGGCTGTGGTCGCCCAGGGCTTTCACCGTGACGCGGAACCGGTCGGGCCGGGGGCCGGCGGAGAGCGAGTACGGCGACGACGTCCACCACAGCCCCTGGCAGAGGAACCGGAACCGGAAGAACTGGCCCGACTCGGCGCCCAGCTCCTCCAGGTGCTCGCCGCCGATGGTCACACTGACCACGTCGGGGCCCTCAGGTTCGACCGACAGGACTCGCATCCGGTGACGCAGGGCTTGGCGGGCCGGCGTGAGGAACCGGTACCAGAGGATGGCGGCGGCGGTGCCGGCGTAGAGGGCGCCCCACAGCACTCGGGCGCCGAGGTTGTCGACGAACTCGGCCCCGGTGGCGAACTGGTGGCTGAAGGAAAGGGCGACGGCCAGGTACGTGTAGAAGTGGAGGTAGTACCAGGTCTCGTACCGGAGCCGCCGGCGGGCGGCGCGGGCCGAGGAGATGCCGACGCCCACGAGGAGCAGGCCGCCGACGGTGGCGGCGAGCACGTCGGGGTAGCTCAGGAGCAGCGTGCTCGTCTGGCTCACCACCGACGTGTGGGCGGTCACGGCGTAGCCCCAGATGATGAGCAGGCCGTGGGCCACCACCAGGCTGACCGTGTACCGCCCCCCCTTGGAGTGCCACCGGGCCAGGTGGTCGGCACCGATGCCGCGTTCCAGAGGAGGGATGCGGGCCATCAGGGCGACAAGCACGACGACGCCGTAGCCGGCGAGGAGGCCGGTGATCCGGCCAGCATTGGTCAGCCAGTCGCCGAGCCCGTGGATGGCCGGCGTGCCCTGCCACCACAGGATGATCGAGGCGGCAGCCCCGGCGAAGATCGCGGCCAAGACTGCCGCCGGATGGGCGCGCACCGCCGCCGGAGTGCCCGTCTCGCCGACGACTGCCGGCGCAGGGCGCTCCTGCAGCATCGTGGTCGTCATTGCCGGCTCCTCGGGTCGACGGGTGTGGCCTGCGGACAGACTTGGCCCTGCGGCTTGCATCGACCCCCCTGAAAGCTGGGAACTTGCCCACAATGGCGGGGAGCCGCGACCTACGGATCCCCTCGGCCGGCCTCGGCGAGCTGACGTCGACGCCGCCCCGGGGCGGTAACGTCCGCGTCATGGACGTCACGATCCGTCACAACCCCTCCTTTGCCGCGGCGCGCATTGCGCTGGCCCCCGGCGAGGAGGTCCGGGCCGAGTCCGGGGCCATGATGGCCACCTCCTACGGGCTGGGGGTGACGTCGAGCACCCAGGGTGGGGTGATGAAGGGCCTGAAGCGCTCGTTCCTCGGCGGCGAGAGCCTCTTCGTGACCACGTTCACCGCCGGCGCCGGCGGCGGCTGGGTCGATGTGGCCCACCACCTGGCCGGCGACATCATCACGACTGGCGTCACCCCCGACCGGCCGCTGTCGATCACCCGCGGCTGCTGGTTGGCGTCGGCCGCCGGCGTCGAGCTCGACACCAAATGGGGCGGGTTCAAGAACCTCTTCGGTGGTGAGGGCGGCTTCCTCGTCCGGGCGTCGGGTCAGGGCGCCGTGCTGCTGGCGTGCTACGGCGCCATCGACACCATCGAGCTGGCGGCCGGCGAGTCGGTGACCATCGATACCGGGCACGTCGTCGCCTTCGACCCGTCGACCACCAGCGCCATCCGCAAGGTGGCCGGCGGCATGATCCAGACCCTGAAGTCGGGGGAAGGGTTCGTGTTCGACTTCACCGGCCCGGGCTGGGTCATGACCCAGACCCGGAACCCCTCGGCCCTCCAGGCCTGGATCCGTCAGATCATGCCCGGCGAGACCGGTGGCGCCTCGGGCGCCGCCGGCGTGCTCGGAGGTCTCCTCGGTCGCTGACCAGGCCACGGCACTGACCTCGCCGCCGCTCGACGGCGAGGCGCTCAACCGCGACATCAAACTGCTGGTTGGGCTGCTCGGCGCGACGCTCGTCCGCCACGAGGGCGTTGAGGTCTTCGACCTCGTCGAACGGGTCCGGGCCCTGAGCAAGGCCACCCGCGACGAGACCTCGGCGGCGACGGCCGACAACCTCGACGAGCTGCTGTCCGGCGTCGACCTCGGCACGGCCACGGTGCTGGTTCGGGCGTTCTCCGCCTATTTCCACCTGGCCAACATCGCCGAGCAGGTCCACCGGGCCGACGAACGGACCCAGCTGGCCCAGGCCGAGGGGCCGCTGGCCCGGGCCATCGAGGAGATCGCCGCCGCCGGCCTCCCGTTGCAGGAGGTCGAGAGCCTGCTCGACCGGCTGGAGCTGCGGCTGGTCCTCACCGCCCACCCCACCGAGGCGGTGCGGCAGTCCATCCTGGCCAAGCGACGTCGCATCGCCGAGGTGCTGGAGCGGCGTTCGAACCCCCGCTGCACCGAGGACGACCGCCGGCGCGACGAGCGGGAGATCGCCGAGGTCGTCGACCTCATCTGGCAGACCGACGAACTGCGCCGGAAGAAGCCGACGCCAGCCGAGGAGGCCAGCTCGGTCGTCTTCTACCTCGACGACCTGTTCGGCGCCGTCCTCCCCGACCTGCTCGACGACCTGGCCACCCACCTGGCCCGGCTGGGCATCGAGCTGGCCCCGAGGGCTCGTCCCATCCGCTTCGGCACCTGGGTCGGCGGCGATCGCGACGGGAACCCGCACGTCACCCCCGAAGTCACCCTGGAAGTCCTCGGCCTGCAGCGCCGGCTGGCCCTACGCCGGCTGACGGCCACCGTGGAGGATCTGGTGGGCACGCTGAGCACCTCGACCCGGGTGGCGCGCATCTCGGGGCCGCTGAAGGCCGGCCTGGCCGCCGACCGCACCGTCCTCCCCGAGGTGTTTGCCCGGTACGGCAGCCTCAATGCCGAGGAGCCGTACCGCCTGAAGTGCTCCTATGTCCTGCAGCGCCTGCGCAACACCCAGCAACGGCTGGCCGAGGGCGCCCCGCCCCGGCCCGGCCAGGAGTACGCCACGACTGGCGAGCTCCTCGACGAGCTGGAGCTGATGCGGGCATCGATGCTGGAGAACCGCGGCGACCTGGTGGCCCGGGGGAGCCTCGACCGGGTGATCCGGGTGGCCGCAGCGTTCGGGATGGCGCTGGCGACCATGGACATCCGGGAGCACGCCGACCGCCATCACGTCGCCCTGGCTGCCCTCTTCGACCGCCTGCCCCTCGACCGGCCCTACGGCAGGCTGTCCCGCGCCGAGCGGTCGCGGCTCTTGTCGGCTGAACTGCAGTCGGCTCGGCCGCTCAAGTCGCCGGCCACCCGGCTCACGGGCGAGGCCGACGACGTGCTCCGCCTCTTCGAGACCGTCCGCGAGGCGCTCGACGTGTTCGGCGACGAGGCCATAGAGAGCTACATCATTTCGATGACCAAGGGCTGCGACGACGTCCTGGCCGCCGTTGTGCTGGCCCGGGAGGTCGGCCTGGTGGACCTCACCGCCGGCGTGGGCCGCATCGGCTTCGTACCCCTGTTGGAGACGGTCGAGGAGCTGCGCAACGCCGGGCCCATGCTCGACGAGCTCCTCTCCGACCCCGGCTATCGGCGCCTGGTGGAGCTGCGTGGTGGGGTGCAGGAGGTCATGCTCGGGTACTCCGACTCCAACAAGGACGCCGGTATCACCACGTCGCTCTGGGAGATCCACCGGGCCCAGCGGGCCCTGCGCGATGTCGCCCAGCGCCATCGCGTCCTCCTGCGCCTGTTCCACGGGCGGGGGGGCACCGTGGGCCGGGGAGGCGGCCCCACGGGCGACGCCATCCTGGCCCAGCCGTACGGCACGCTCGACGGCTCCATCAAGATCACCGAGCAGGGCGAGGTCATCTCCGACAAGTACGGCCTGCCGACCCTGGCCCGGCGGAACCTTGAGTTCGCCAGCGCCGCCGTGCTGAAGGCCTCGCTGCTCCACCGGGAGTCACGCGTGCCCCACCGCGTGATCGAGGACTGGGACGAGGTCATGACCGTGGTCTCGGACGCGGCCCACGCGTCCTACCGCACTCTCATCGACGACCCCGGCCTGGTCGACTACTTCCGCTCGTCCACCCCGGTCGAGGAGCTGACCGACCTCAACATCGGTTCCCGGCCGAGCCGGCGAGCCGGCGGGCGTCTCCACTCCCTCGATTCGCTCCGTGCCATCCCGTGGGTGTTCGGCTGGACCCAGTCCCGCCAGATCGTGCCCGGGTGGTTCGGGGTGGGCGCCGGCCTCGAGACGGCGCGGGCCGAAGGCCTCTCGGCGCGCCTCGCCGGCATGTACCAGGAGTGGCACTTCTTCCGGGCCTTCATCTCCAACGTGGAGATGGTCCTGTTCAAGACCGACCTCGACATCGCATGGCGCTACGTTGATCGTCTTGTTGACCCGTCGCTCCACTACATCTTCGAGCGCATCGCCGCCGAGCACCGGCGAACGGTCGAGCAGGTGCTGGCCCTGACCGGCCGCGACCGGCTCCTCGACCACCACCCCCTCCTTCGGCGTACCCTCGAGACGCGTGATGCCTACCTCGACCCGATCAGTTTCCTCCAGGTATCCCTCCTGGCCCGGCTGCGCAGCAGCGACCGGGCCGACCCGGAGCTCCGGCGGGCTCTCCTGCTCACCGTGAACGGCATTGCCAACGGGCTCCGCAACACGGGCTGACCCTGCGACTGCACCAGACAGGCAACACCGGCTGAACTCAGGATTCGCGAACCGCACCCGACCGGCAGGAGCACCGTGACCACCTACGACGACATGATTGCCTGCGCTGACGAGCACTACGCCCAGGGCCGGTTCAAGGACGCGCACATCCAGTACGGCAAGGCCGTCTCCGTCGGCAGTACGCGGAACCACTACTGCCGGCAGATGCGGGGCATCTGCTCCCGGCTCGTCGCCGAGGAGCGGTTACAGCTGGCCGTCGACAACCCGGACATGCGCCAGGACTACCTCGACCAGACCGCTCGGTGGCTGGCCAAGTCCGAGGCCAACCTCGATTCCGCCTTCGACGAGTCGCCCGAGCTCCAGCTCGGCCATATCCGCATGGAGCAGGCCCAGACCGAGGACCTCATCGCCCGGTTCATGGAGATGTCGGGTGGGAACCCCGAACGCCGGCGGTCGGCGGCGAAGACCTACCGGGCCGAGGGCCTGGAGCGCCTGGCCCACGCCTGACGGGCTGGCGGGGCCTCGACGAGGGCGCGAACGCGCCGTTCCTCGCTCGACCCCCGGCCTCGGCTCAGGTTCGCGGTCCCCCATGCCGAGAACCACAGGGAGGACTCCCTGGAAAGGGCGTGATGGGGGAACGACGGACGAGGAACGGGCAGTTGCGGTCGCAGGCATGGGTGCTCTATCTCATCGCCGGCGGCCTCGTGACGGCCACCTATTTCACCGTGCCGCATCTTCGAGGCAACGGCCTGGTCTTTGGGCTGTTGGGGATCTCGGCCGCGGCCGCCATGGTGGCCGGCGCGCTGGCGAGCGGCGGGGCGCCCCGGACGCCATGGATGGTGCTGGCCGTGGCCCAGCTGCTCTTCGTCCTCGGCGATCTCGTCTATTACGTGTACGACATCAAGTTCCCGAACGTCGGTGACGTCTTCTACCTGGCGTTCTACCCGGTCCAGGTGGCCGGCCTGCTCCTGCTGATCCGTCGCCGGACGCCCGGCAAGGACCGGGCCAGCCTGCTCGACGCATCGATCATCACTGTCGGGCTCGGCGTCCTGGCATGGGTCTTCCTGATGCAGCCCTTCGCCCGCCAGGGCGATCTGCAGTTCATCGAGCGCGCCGTGTCGATGGCCTACCCGCTCATGGACGTGCTCCTCATCGCCGTCGCCGCCCGCCTGGCGTTCGGTGCCGGCGCCCGGCCGCCGGCGTTCTACCTGCTGGCCGCCGGCGTCGTCAGCCTGCTGGTCACCGATGCGATCTACGGCTATATCCAGGCCTCCACCGGCTACACCGTGGGCGGCTTCCTCGACGTCGGCTGGATCGTGTTCTACCTGCTGTCGGGCGCAGCCGCTCTGCACCCGAGCATGGTCTCGCTGTCGGCGCGCGCTCCTGATTACGACAGCAACCTGACCGGCCGGCGCCTTCTGCTGCTCACCGGCGCCACGCTCATCGCCCCGGCCATGGAGGTGGTCGAGTGGCGGCGGTCCGGCGATCTGAGGGCCCCGGTGCCGGCCATCGCCGCCGCGGTGCTCTTCCTGCTGGTGTTGGCTCGTATGAACGGCCTTGTCGGCAGCCTGCGAGCGGCAGTTGCCAGTCAGCGCCGGTCAGTGGAGCGCGAGGCGGCCCTGCGCCGGGCCACCGTCGCCCTGAGTGCCGGCTCGGACCGCGACGCCATCCGGGCCGCCGCCCTGGATGCGGTGCGGGAGCTCACGTCTGACGTCCTCGGCGTCGAGGTCGACGTCGACCTGGGGGCCGTTCCCTGCCCCGCGGGCCGCTCGGGCGTGGATGCAGCGGCAGGGATGCCGAGGGCCTCGGCGGTCGCGGTCGTGCCCATGAGCACCCAGACGTCACGGTACGGCTCGATCTCCGTCGCCGGTGCCGACCGGCTGCCGGGTGAGGTTGTGGACTGCCTCCGGACCCTGGGCTCCCAGGCGGCACTGGCCTTGGAGACCGCGTCCCTGGCCGAGGACCTGCGCCGGCGGGAGGGCGAGGAACGGGCCGGCGCCCTGGTCCAGCACTCCTCAGACGTGATCACCGTCGTCGACGCCGACCTCGTGATCCGCTACGAGAGCCCGTCAGTTCGCCAGGTGCTGGGATATGAGCCGGCTGCGCTCCTCGGGACCCGCCTCATTGACCTGATCGACGGCGGGGACCGGGCGCAGGCGGAGCCCCATCTGGCCGGTATCGTGGCCAACCCGGGCGCAGGCCCCGTCGTGCGCTGGCGCATCCGGCGGGCCGACGGCTCACTGGTCGACGTGGAGGCGGTGTGCAACAACCTCCTGCGCGATGCCCGGATCGGCGGCATCGTCGTGACGGTCCGCGATATCAGCGAGCGGATCGCCCTGGAGGAAGGCCTGACCCGCCAGGTCGACCAGCTCAGGGAGCTCGACGGCATCAAGACCGACCTGGTGTCGACTGTGTCCCACGAGCTTCGTTCGCCCTTGACGAGCATCATGGGCAACACCGAACTGCTCATGGACGGCGACGCCGGGCCGCTCACCGCGGACCAGGCTCGGCTGGTCGGGATCATCGATCGCAACGGGCATCGCCTCCTGGCCCTGATCGAAGACCTCCTCCTCCTGTCGCGGGTCGAGTCGCGCCGCCTGGCGGCCGACATGGTCCCCACCGACGTGGCCGAGGTTGTCGAGAACGTCCGCACCGCCATCGTCCCTGCGGTCGCGGCCCGGTCGCAGTCCCTGGCTGTCACCATCGACCCGGAACTCGTCGAGGTCGTTGCCGATGGGCCGCTGATGGAGCGGGCGCTCACCAACCTCATGTCCAACGCCGTCAAGTTCACGCCGGAAGGGGGGCAGGTGGTCCTGTCGGCGGAACGCCGGGGCGCCGAGGCCGTCTTCACAGTCAGCGACACCGGGGTCGGGATCGCCGCAGAGGACCAGCCCCGCATCTTCACCCGCTTCTTTCGGTCTGCCTCGGCGACGCTCAACGCCGTTCCCGGGACCGGGCTCGGCCTGTCGATCGTCAAGCAGATCGCCGACGAGCATGGTGGGCGGGTGAGCGTGGAGTCGGTCCTCGGCGAGGGTACCGTCGTGTCCTTCGCCATCCCCCTCGCCGTCCGCCCGACCCCCGAGCCGGTGCCCGGTTCAGCTCGCCGGTAGCGGCGGGCTTTTCACACAGCCGGCGGCGGCGCCGAGGTACTGCAGGCCGGCCAGGTCGGACTTGGAGAACCCCGTCGGGCGGATCGTCTGCTGGGCGGCGTCGGGGTACATGAGCGAGCCCTCCTCCCGGGTGTGGCCGAGCCCGACAACGTGGGCCAGCTCGTGGAGGATGATCCGGCCCCAAGTGATGTTGTTCCGGCCGATCGGCCCCGTGCCACTGCCGGCCGGCGGGCCGAAGCCGTCGCCGATGGGGGCCTTGGTGGACTCGTCGTTGTAGGCGTCGACGTTGAAGCGCAGGCGGGCCGACACGTTGACCTCATCGACGCGCATCGGCTGGGTGTTCCCGAGGATCTGAGACTGGCCCGACGTCTGCTCGGGAGGGAAGTGCTCCCATACGATGAGGATCGGGGCCCACCGGCCGGGGTAGCGCTCAGGGACGTAGGGCCCACGGCGGGCGTTCTCGTCGGTGAGGCCGTCGTCGATGAAGGTGATCCCCGTCGTCTGGCCCAGGCGTTTGAACGCCTCCCGCACGTTCTCGACGACGAAGGAAGGGGCGGCCGCGCCGTTCTGGATGAAGTGCACCGGCTCGCAGGGGTTGAAACGCGACGGCGTGCACTGGTCGGGGGCGACGTGCAGGAACGTGTAGGTGATCGGCAGGTTGGCGATCTCGGTCGGGGTGAGGCCACGCACGCCGAGGGTGTCCATGTGGCCCTCGGCCGGGCACGCCGCCAGCTTGGGCGCGGTGGTGTTGGCGGCGAGTGGGTCGGCGCCCCCACCCCCGCCTGACCCGCCACCGCAGGCCCCGAGGGTCAGGGCGGTGACCACTGCCAGGGCGCCGGCACGCCACCACCGTCCCGCCGGTCTGACTGGTCGCGTGCAGGCGTTCACCGTCATGGGTCGTGGTGAATATATGCCCGGCGCCGCCGGCCGGCATGGTTGTATCCGAGCGCAGGCGGTCGGGCTCCGTAGACTATGGGGACAGGCAAGGCGGGAGGGAAGCTCGTGGCAGCGGCGACGCCAGTTCGGCCCATGACGGTGCGTGCCGTGCTGGTCCACGTGGGCATCGCCTTGGCCGGCCTCGCCGTCACCGTGGGGGCGGCGATCTGGAGCCTGAGCGCCGACGCGCACTGCACGGCGCCGCCCGGCCCGACCCGCACCGCCGCCGTGCGGTTTGCCGGCACCGCGGACCGAGTCGCACAGGCAAAGAGCCAGTGCCCGCAGACGGTGCCCGCCGGCTGGACCCCTCGCTGGCAGGCGGCCCACGACGCCGGCGTGCTGCACCGGGCCGCGCTCGTCATCGTGGCCGGCGCGCTGACCCTGCTGTGCGGGTGCCGGCTGGCGAACGGGATCGTGCGCCGCACCGTCACCCTGGAAGTCGGCCGACGGCTGGCTTTCGGGGTCCTGGCGGTGGCGGCCGTGAACCTCTTCGAGGACATCGTGCTGGAGGCGATCCTGCGCGACACCCGCTCGGTCCCGGGGTGGGTGATCGGGTTGGTGACCGCGCTGGCGGTGACAAGGGTCCTGGCCCTGGTGGTGATCGGGACCTACGCGGTGGCCGGGTTGGCGGCCGGGGTGGCAGTCCTGTTCCGGTCGCTCCTCGGGCTCTCGCTGCTGCCGCAGTTCGACCGGCCCCTTCGGTCGGTGACCGACCCGGTGGGCGGTATGGCCCGCCGCCTCGAGGATCTGGGCGCCGAGGCACCCCTGCTCGCGCCGCGAGCCGAACGCTTTCTCGCTCCCGACGGCAGCCCGTGGCGCTCGACCGACGCAACCGATGACGACGACGCCGTCGGCGTCTGCTTCTCCGGTGGAGGGATCCGAGCGGCCAGCTACGCCCTCGGTGCGCTCCAGGGCTTCCTGGCCGCGGAGGTGCTGTCGGAGGTCCGGTACCTCTCGACGGTCTCGGGCGGTGGCTATACGGGGACGGCCTGGCAGATCGCCACCCGGGCCGCCTACGACGACCGCCAGGTCGTGCGCCACGGCGTGCCGGGCCCCGGCCAGCGCCCGGCCTCCGTGGCCGTCAACGGCCAGGCCGATACGCCCCCCCTGGGCGTGTGCTCGCCCGAGGCCAAATGGCTCCAGACCTACGCCCGGTTCCTCTGGCCGCCCGTGCGGACGGCCGAAGGCCATCCCGGCGGGGACACCTGCCCGGGTGGTCACCACCATCAGGACGGCCGTTGGGCCTCCACCCTGGCCTTCCTAGCCGTGGCGTGGAACGCATTGCGCGGCGTCGTGTTCAACGCCAGCCTCCTCGTCACCCTCCTCTTCGTCGTCAGCCGGCCTCTCGGTTGGCTGACCCGCACCTGGGCGTTCGGCGGCCTGGGCCCCGACATCGGGATGCTGCGGCCCTTCTACTCCTGGCAACTGGTGGCGCTCGGATTGCAGACCCTGGCCGTGGTCGTCCTCGCCTTCCCCGTGCTCTGGCGGTGGTGGGGGAAGATGGCGGCGTCGAAGCTGCGCCGGGTGATCATCGGCGCGGGGACGACCGGCTTCGCGGCGTGGAGCACCTGGACGGTCCTCCTCGTGGACCATCCGATGAGGCTCCATCCCCGGGGGAGCACGATGGCCGTGCCGATCGGCTGGTGCTTCGTGATCGTCGGCACGGTCGCATTCGTGACGTGGGCGCGAATGGACCGCCGGTCGGCTGCCCCCGGCTTCGGCATCGCGGTCATCGGGCTCGGGGTGGCGAAGCTGTGGCTCGATGGAGGGTTCCACACCGGTCCACACGGCCAGGTCGAGCTCGACGCGGTCAGCGCCGTCTTGCGCATCTGGGCGCTGCTCGGCATGGCCCTGCTGATGCTGGCGGTGCTCAGGCTCCTGGTGAACCCGGGCGACGGCGGCCGTCGGCAGTCGCGGTTCGTGTTCATCGGTCTGTTGGTGCTGGGCCTGGCCATGACCGCTCTGACCGTCGTGCTCCTCGCTCCTCGCATGGGATGGTGGTCGGTCCTGGTGGTGGCCGGCCCGCTGGCCATGGGTGGGTACTGCGCAAACCTGCTGACCCGCCTGCCCCCGGACGGCGTGGCCTTCGTGGGCGGGCCGGTGAACGAGGCCCGGACGATGTTCGCCCTGCTGGCCGCCCTGACCGGGACGATCATGCTCGCTGCCGCCATGTGGGCCCACCGGTGGATCGAGGTCCGCTGGGCGATCAGCGATTTCACCCGTTGGCTGGTCCTCGCCGGGGCCGTCCTGGTCGTCTACGCCGTCGTCGACCAGAAGTGGTGGTCGCCGCACGGGTTCTACAAGCGCCGCCTCTCGGGCACCTTCAGCCCGGTGCGCAGCGCCGAGGTCGACGCCGACGGCCAGAGCATGGTCACGGCGCTCCCCTTGCGGATCAGGACCACCCTCCATACCTGGGCGCGGCGGGTCCCGGGCCAGCCCGAGCTCCTGGTCTGTGCCGCCGCCTACGACACCGAGCGCATCTCCCCCGAGGACAACCAGGCCCTGCCGTTCGTGTTCACCGCCGACTATGTCGGGAGCGCCGACGTGGGTTTCGCCCGCAGTCGCGACTTCGACGCCGTCCTTGGTCGCCAGAACGAGGACTACGGCACGCTCCGTGCCGCGGCGACCATCTCCGGGGCCGCGGTCTCGCCCGCCCTCGGGGCGGTCCGGCTGGCATCGCTCTCCCAGATCATGGCCTTCTTCAACCTCCGGCTCGGCGTCTGGTTGCCGAGCCCGTCGTCGGTCAACGAGCTACGGGCCTTGATGGAGGACCGGCTCAACAGCGACGACACCCTGCGGTGGGTACGGACCCGCCGCCTCGGGTACCTGCTCAAAGAGCTGATCGGGCGGTATGACACCGAGGACCGGTTCCTGTACGTGACCGATGGAGGCCAGTTCGAGAACCTCGGCCTCTACGAGCTGCTGGTCCGCAAGTGCCGGCTCATCTACGCGTTCGACGCCTCAGCCGACAAGGGCTCCGTCCGGTCGGTGGTCCACAGCATGCGGATGGCTCACGATCGCCTCGGTGTCGACTTCGGCCCGGTCGGGGGCGGGCCCTTGTCCACCGCCGACCCCAAGGACCTGCCCACCGAGTGGCGGCTCCACCTGCTCCGCCAGTTGGGCGAGAAGGCGAAGGGCCCGGAGGACGCGAGCTGGCCGACCGGACGGCTCTGGGCCGCCGCCGCCGCCGTGTTCGAGGCCTGGTACCCGCCCGAGGTGGCCGGCGGCGAGCGCACGCGGGCGACGGTCGTGTACTGCCAGGCCCGGTTGGCCAGGGACAAGGATGGCGCGCTCCCCGACGCCGTCGTCGCCAGCTACGCCAAGCTCGACCGGAAGTTCCCGAACAACGGCACGGGCGACCAGTTCATCGACGACGCCCAGTTCGACGCCTACGTCCACCTCGGGCGGTGGGCGGCCGCCGACGCGCTGCGCCGGCACCCGGTCACCGAGGAGCGGGCGCCCGCTCCGAAACCGGCTCGAACAAGTGCCAACGGTGATGGGCCAGCGCTGGCGCCACCCGTCGCGGCACGAACCGTTCCCACGACGACAGCCGGGTGATCCGGTCCTCCATCGTGGGGTCGTCGCCCTTCAGGTAGGGGAGGATCGACCACACCCACGCCTTGCCCTCCGACGCCTGGCCGCGCCGCAGGATCTTGGCGATGGGCACCGACGTGTCGGGGAAGGGGGGGATGTCGAAGAGGCCGGTGCCGGAGGCGTGCAGCCCGAGGCCGGCGGCCGCCGCCGTGGCCGCGTCGCGATCGAGGGCGTGCTCGTTGAGCTCGGACCGGAACAGCTCCTTGTGCCAGAGCCGGGCCCGTAGCTGCATGAACACGTTCTTGTTGGGGACACAGCACAACACGCCCTTCTCGGCCCACCGGGCCTGGGCGGCGAGGACGGCCCAGGGGTCGTCGAACCACCAGAGGGCGGCGAAGCTGAAGGCCAGGTCGTACCGCTCGGGGAGCAGCTCGGGCCAATCGGACGGGTCGGGACCGTCGACGAGATGGAGCGCCGGGGCGAGGCCAAGCTCGCGCCATTGCCGGCCGACCGCCTCGAGCCGCTCCGCGTCGTAGTCGACGAGACCGACCCGCAGCCCGGCCCGGGCACAGAACACGGCGTCGAGCCCGGGGAACCCCATCATCCCGAAGGCCGGCGCGTGGAGCACGCTCGTGGCACCGGTCTTCTCGATGGCCGCCTCGAGGACCTCGCGCAGGGCGAAGCGCTCGTAGACCGTGCCCAGGCCCTCGTCGGGGTCGTCGACGTAGTTGTGCCAGTCGAACCCGTGGGCCGTCGACCGCTGCTCGGCCAGCCAGCGGCCGGTTGCGGGTACGCCGATCTCGGCGGCCACCTCCGGTGCCCACCCCAGGTCGGCGGCGGCCCGGCCCCAGTCGTAGGCCCGGTCGCGAGTGAGCACGTCGACGGAGTGGCGGCCGAGGAACCGGGCGGCGGCCGCTGGCACGCCGAAGGACGGCGACCGCAAACGCGCACCCTGGGCCAGGCCCTCGAAGATCCGGGCCGCCGGCGTGGCCTCCGGCCCGCCCAGCACATAGATCCCGTCGCCCCGGTGGCCGAGGAGCACGAGGGCGCGGACGAGGTCGTCGACGTGGAGCAGGTGGATGCGGTTGCGGCCGTCGCCCGGGAACCAGCGCACGCCCCGGTTCATGAGCTTGACGGCCCGGGGCAGCATGCCGTGCTCGTCGCCCGGCCCGTAGGTGATGGTCGGCCGCACGATCACCGTCGGCCCGCCGGCCCAGCCCGCGACCAGGTCCTCGGCGGCCAGCTTGGCTCGGCCGTAGGCCGACACCGGCGCCGGCGGTGACGCGTGGTCGGCGGGCCACGCCTGGTGCCAGCCGTACACCGACGTCGAGCTGACGTAGACGACGCGTGTGCCCGGTGCGAGCACGGACAGGAGGTTGGCGGTGCCGGTGACGTGGGTGGCGTCGAGCTCGGCATCGTCGCCCCGGTAGCTCCCGGCCAGGTGGAACACCACTTCGGCGCCGGCCGCGGCGCGCCGCAGGCTCTCGAGGTCGCCCACGTCGCCTAGGACGACCTCGGCACCCGGGGGCCGCCGCCGGCCGCTGGTACCCGGTCGGACGAGCGCCCGGGCGTCGGCGCCATCGGCGACAAGGGCGGCGACGAGGTGGCGGCCGATGAACCCCGACGCGCCAGTGACGAGGATCATGCGCCGCTCGAGGCCACGACCGGGATCCGCTTCGGCGCCTTCACCATGCCGGTGGCCATGCGCACCGCGGCCGCCGGCTCAGCCAGCAGGTTGGTGTATGCCGCGTTGGCCAGGGGACAGGCACAGCGCCGCTCGCGCATCCACGTGCGGAACTCCTCGGCCGCCGGCGAGAACCACACCTTGCGGAAGTCGAAGCCGTGCTCGCGCAGGTTCCCGAACGAGCGGGCCAGGACGCAGCACGACCAGACGTCGCCGTCGGCGCCGATGTGGACGGAGAGGAAGCCGGCGTGGCAGACGGGCATGGCGGTGACGTCGCCGTCGAGGAACCGGGTGACGCGGGCGTAGTACTCGTTGCGGATCGTGCGGGCCATGCGGGCGACGGCGCCACTGGCCGCAGCCTCGGCGTCGAGCACGGCGGCCGCGGCCCGGCCGAAGGTCGACGACCCGGGGGTGATCCCCGTGCCGATGGTCTGCAGCTCGACGCGCTCCTCGGCGGGTTCGGCGATGTAGGAGTCGGCGCCCAGCTTGGAGAGGCCCTGGGCGATGGCCGGGAAGTCGGCCTCGTTCTCGTTGGACACGACAGTGTGGACGCCCACGGTGAGGTTGGGCATGTTGAGTGCCCGCAGGCCGGCCAGGGTGTCCATGAGGCGGGTGTACGAACCCTCGGCGCCGCGGATGACGTCGTGGCGCTCGGGCACGTGGTGGTCGATCGACAGGTTGATGACGACCTGGGTGCCCGGGCTACCGGTGCAGATGCGCTCGACGCCCGCTACCACCCGTTTGGTGAACCACCCGTTGGTCGGGATGTTGACGACGGCCGGCTGGCAGATGCGCACCGCGGACAGGACGATGTCGGGCAGGTCACCCCGCAGGAACGGCTCGCCGCCGCTGAAGGTCATCCACGCCGGCGCCCGGCCGAGCGACTCGAAGACCTTCGTCCACTCGTCGGCCTCGAGCTCGACGACTTTGCGGTCATAGACGTTGCACGTGAGGCACTTGAAGTTGCAGCGGAAGTTGGTGCTGACCGTGACGTTGACCGGGAGCAGCCGGGGCCAACCCCGGGCCCGCCAGGAGCTAGCTGTGCCGAAGGCCCAGGCTGTGCGCGTCAGCCGTCGGAGCCTTGGTGCTCTCGACCATCGCCCAGACATGGTTTTCCTTCCCCTGGAGGTAATCGAGCCGGGCGAGCAGCCGGGCCCAGGCCTCCATGCCCACTGCTGCAGCGGTCCAGGCTAGCTGCCGGGGCCGGAGGCCCTTGGGCTCAGTGCGGATATCGGCCCACAGCTCGCGGCCGAGCAGGCCGAGGCGCAGGCTGGGGACGACGTAGTGCTGGCGCCGGCGCAGCCAGAGATGGCCGGTGTGGATCTGGCGGCGCTGGTGCACGAAGTCGGCGGTCGTGCCCGGGCCGCGGTTCCACACGATGGCGTCGGGCACATACACGGACCGCCAGCCGGCGCCTTCGAGCAGGGCCTGGAAGCACGCCTCGTCGACGGAGGTACCGGGGAGGGTGACGACCGCCTCGGCCCGCAGGGCGATCATCTCCCCGAGCTTGGGCCGGTGGAGGGCCAAGCGGTGATGGAGGCGCCAGAGCAGGTGGGCGGCGTGGCCGATGGCCGAGGACGTCGCGTTCACCGGCATCGGCCGGCCCCCGGCCAGGCCCACACCCGGCTCGGCCAGCGCGTGGACGACCTTGGCGATGGCGCCGCGCTCGGGGAGCACGTCGCCCGACACCACCACCACGACAGGAGTGCCGAGCCGGGCCAGTCCGAAGTTGACGGCCGACACCTTCCCTGACCGCTCCTGCTCGACGTAGAGCCGTACCGTGGCCGGGTGCGCCGCGGCGATGCGGGTCACGGTGGCGATGGTGCCGTCGTCGCACCCGCTGGCTACCACCACGATCTCGCCGACGTCGGGCTCGTCGAGCAGCCGGCCCAGCAGGGGGCCGATGTTGGGGCCGTCGTTGTGGGTCGGCACGACGATCCCGGCCGTGCCGGTCCGCGCCGTCTCGGTGCGGGCCGGCAGCGCGGCCTCCAGCCGCAATTCGGTTTTCAGCTGCTCGGCCACGGACCCCCCGTCGAGTCGGCTGCATACTAGATGGCGGTGAGGGCCAGACCGGGCTCCGTAGGATCGCACTCGTGGCTGACTGGGCGACCATCTCCTCATTGGCCACCGCCGGTGGGACCCTGGTGCTGGCGGTGGCCACGTTCGCCGCCGTGCGGTCGGGCAATCGGGCGGCCAAGGTCACCGAGCGGGCACTGCTGGTTGGCATCCGGCCGGTCCTGGTCCCGTCGCGCCCCCACGACCCTCCCGAACGGGTCGGGTACGCAGACAACCACCGGGTCGAGGTCCCCGGTGGGCGGGCCATCGCCGAGGCGACCGATGAGGCGGTCTACCTGGCCATCGCCTTACGCAACGTGGGGAACGGGTTGGCCGTGCTCGACCGGTGGGACTTCTACAGCGAACGCCCGAGCGCGGAGGCGGGCCGGCGCGACCCCGGCACGTTCCGGCGCCTTACCCGTGACATCTACGTTCCCGCCGGCGACCTCGGGTTCTGGCAGGGCGTCTTCCGTGACCCTTTGGAGCCGGAGTTCCGAGCAGCCTCCGAGGCCGTCCGGGAGCGTCGATCGTTCACGGTCGACCTGCTCTACGGCGACCACGAGGGTGGCCAACGCACGGTCAGCCGCTTCACGCTGATCCCGGAGGACGACGGCGGGTGGCTGGCGTCGGTGTCGCGGCACTGGAACCTCGACCGAGCCGACCCCCGCTAGACCGCGCTGGTCGTCCCCCGGCGGCGGCCGGGCCGTTGACGGCCCCGGCCCCGCGCCGTAGGCTCCCGCCCGACGGCGTCGGCCAATCTCTGGCCCGGCCGGGTGGCGGAGGGTGAGGCGGATGCGGCGTTCCCTGGTCGTTGGTGTGCTCCTGTTCCTGGGGGCGACGGTCGTCAACCCGGCGGTGGCCGACCCGCCGGCGCCGCCGGCGAGCGTGATCCGGTCATGGAACGACACCGCTCTGCGGACGGTCCGGCTGAAGAGCGCCAGTGACGCGCAGGCGGCCCGGCTCTACGCGATGGTCAACGTGGCCATGTACGACGCGGTGAACGGCCTGGCCACGAACGCGGCCAACCGGCGGGGAGAGGCCCTGGTGCCGCCCAGCCGGTCGGCTGTCGGCAGCCCGGTGGCCGCCGCCGCCGGCGCGGCCCACGACGTGCTCGCCGGCCTGTACCCGGACCAAGCCGCGGCGTTCGACGCCGAGCTGGCCTCGGATCTCGCGGGGATCACGCCGGCGCTCGCCGCGCTGGGGCGGAGCTGGGGCGGCCGGGTGGCCGCCGCGGTCCTGGCCGCCCGGGCCGACGACGGCTCCAGCCCCAACGCGTCGCAGCCCGGGGGATCCGGCCCCGGCCAGTTCACGGCCAGCTGGTCGGGCGTCCAGTTCCGCAACCTCAAGCCGTTTGCCATCGCCGACCCGGCGGCGTACGTGAGCCCCGGGCCGCCGGCGTTGACCAGCTTGGACTACGCGGCCGCCTTCGCCGAGGTGAAACTGCTCGGCAACGCGGCCATCCCCGACGCCGCCAAGCTGGCCACCTTCCAGTACTGGAGCCTCGGCGGGGGGACGAGCCAGCCGCCCGGGGCCTGGGTGCAGGTTGCATCCGCGGTGTCGGCCAGCCGTTCCCTTTCGCTCGACGACACGGCCCGCCTGTTCGCCCTCGAGAGCATGGCCATGGCCGACACCGTGGCGCCGACCTACGAGACGAAGTTCGAAACGCACTCCTGGCGCCCGCAGACGGCGATCCGAGGCGCGGAAAGCGACGGGAACCCGGACACCGTCGCCGATCCCACCTGGTCGGCCCGGGCCGGGAGCGTGGGGTCCTCGCCTGAGCACTGGTCGGGCCATAGTTCCTTCAGCGCCGCCGCGGCCACGGTGCTCAAGGATTTCTTCTGCCGGGACGCCATCCCGTTCAGCCTCGTCACCGATTCATCCCCGGGCGGTGCGGCGCGCAGCTACCCGAGCTTCTCCGCAGCCATGGTCGAGGCCGGCCGGTCGCGTGTGTACGGCGGGTTCCACTTTGAGTTCAGCAACCAGGCCGGGTTGGCCGCCGGGCGCGACATTGCCGCCGAGGTGGTCGCCCACAAGCTCCTGGTCCTACGAGGGACGACGCACGTGGGCGACTGCCCGCTCTAGCGCGGGCGCATCCCGGCGCCCGGGTCGGCGCCGATTTTCCTCGCCGCCCAGAGCTTTGACACCATGGGGGGTCGCCACTTCCCCGGCGTTGGAGGTCCCCCCGATGCCCGCTCTCCTGTCCCGTGCCCGGTTCGCGGCCGTCCGCCGCCTCTGCACGAGGATGGCCACGGCGTCGGCGGCCACCACCCTGGTGGCGACGGGGGCGGTGGCCCTGCCCGCCCACGGCGACCTCAAAGCCGTCATCGCCGACAAAGTGCAGACCCTGACTGCGGGCGCAGTCGACGTCGGCTGGCTGCGTACCGCCGATACGGGCCACCCCACGGAGCTGGTCGGTTTCGAGTGGGACGGGTCACGGGCCGGTGCTGTCGACGTGCGGGCGAAAGGCCCCGATGGTTGGACCGACTGGCAGCGGGCGGAGGGTGACCCGGCGGAAGGGCCCGATATCGGGTCGCCGGAGCATCACGACCGGACGACGGCAGGGCCGGTGTGGGTCGGCCGCAACGTCCGGCAGGTCCAGGTCCGGGTGGCCGAGGGGACGTTGTCGGGCCTCAAGCTCCACGCCCTGCGGTCCGAGGACCCGCCGGCCGGCGCTCGCCTCGGGGGGGCCAAGCCGGCGGGAGCGGCGCCGGCCCAGCCGGGCATCGTGAGCCGGCTGTCGTGGGGCGCGGACGAGACGTACCGCACCATCAACGCCGGCTGCAGCCAGCCGCTCTACGCGTCGAGCCTTCGGTACGCCGTCGTGCACCATACGGCCAGCACGAACACGTACACGGCGGCCGACTCGGCGGCGATGGTCCGCGGGATCTACTACTTCCACACCCACACCAACAAGTGGTGCGACATCGGGTACAACTTCCTCGTCGACCGGTTCGGCACGGTGTTCGAGGGCCGTTTCGGCGGGACCACCCAGGCCGTGGTCGGTGCCCATGCCGAGGGGTTCAACACGGGCAGCACCGGTGTGGCCGTGCTCGGCACCTTCTCGTCCGACCCCGTCCCGTCGGCGGCCTACAGCGCCCTTCGGGGCCTGTTGGCGTGGAAGCTGGCGCTCCACGGGGTCGACCCCAACGCGACGATCACGGTCGGCACCACGGTGGTCCGGACCATCACCGGCCACCGCGACCTGAACTCCACTGAGTGCCCCGGGGCCATGGGCGAGGCCGTACTGCCGTCGTTGCGGGCGGACGTGGGCGTGACCATGGGGTCGACGTACCACCCGCTGCCGCCGGCCCGCGTGCTCGATACCCGCACCAATGTCGGCACGCTGCTGGGAGTGGGGCCGGGAGGGGCCCTCGACGTCAAGGTGGCAGGGGTCGGGGGTGTGCCCGCGGCCGGCGTGACCGCGGTGACCCTCAACGTCACCGTCACGAACGCCACGGCGCCGGCGAGCTACCTGACCGTGTGGCCGAAGGGAGCGGCCCGGCCGTTGGCGTCCAACCTCAACTTCTCGGCCGGCGTGTCGGTGCCCAACCTGGTGACGGCCAGGGTGGGCGTCGACGGCAGCGTGTCGATGTACAACCTGGCCGGCACGGTCGCGGTCGTGGCCGACGTGCAGGGTTGGTACTCCGACTCCGCCCCGCTGGCGTCGTCGTACGTGCCGGTCAACCCGGCCCGTATCCTCGACACCCGCTATGGGCTCGGCACCGGCGGGACGGCCGCGCCCCTCGGCGCCGGCGCCGTCCTCCAGCTCGGGGTGACGGGCACCGGCGGCGTCCCGTCCAGCGGGGTGGCGGCCGTCGTCCTCAACATGACCGTCGACCGGGCCACCGGCCCCGAGAGCTATCTCACCGTGTGGCCGTCGGGCGCGTCTCGACCGACGGCGTCGAACCTGAACTTCTCCAGCGGGCCGGCCTCCACCAACCTGGTCGTGGCCCAGGTGGGCGCCGGCGGCATGGTGTCGATCTACAACAACGTGGGCTCGGCCGACGTGATCGCCGACGTGGCCGGGTGGTACACGGCGCCGGCGGCCGCGCCCACCGCCTCGACCTACTTCGCCATCAGCCCGGCCCGGGCCCTCGACACCCGCTACGGCACCGGGACAGGTGGCGCCGCTGGTCAGCTCGGCGCCGGCCGCACCATCGACCTCACCGTGGCCGGCGTGAACGGCGTGCCGGCCACCGGCGTGACGTCGGTGGTCCTCAACGTCACCGTGACCGACGTCACCGGTCCCGACAGCTACCTCACCCTGTTCCCGGCGGGCACGGCCCGGCCGATGGCGTCGAACCTCAACGTGGTGGCCGGCAAGACTGTGGCCAACCTGGTGATGGTCCGCGTGCAGAACGGCAAGGTTTCGATCTACAACAACCTGGGCTCGGTGAGCGTGATCGCCGACGTCCAGGGCTGGTTCAGCTAGGGCGCCGGCGGGCCAGGTCGGCAGTCGTCCAGTAGCCGGGTTCGGCACGACCGGTGCGCCCCCCGCCGGCGTACAGGCCGAGCCGGCGCCGGCCGTCGGCGGAGAGCAGGTCGACGGCGTCGAAGAAGGCGTCGGGGCCGGCGGCCCGGAGGGCGGTGTCGCCCTCGCTCGGGCGGCGGGGGAGGTCGGTGGTGAGCACGACCAGCGGCGGCCTGGCGGCGCCCTGGCCGCGGAGCGCGTGGGCCCGGCCGAGGGCCTTCCAGACGGCGTCGGTGCGGACCAGGCCGCCGCGGTGGGTCCTGAAGGGGCCGGCGACGTCGAAATGCCACTCGGCCCCCCGGGCGTCGGTGGCGACGAAGGACACCGTCACGCCGGCCTTGGGGATGCGCCGCTTCCGGCCGGTGAGGACGAACCCGGCCTCGACCAGGGCCTCCTCGGCGACCCGCAGCGCCGGCTTGCCCTCCCGCCGGGCGCCGGCGCCGGCCTCGTCATCGGCCGGGAGCAGGGACGCGCTGGCGTTCCGACCCTCGGCCTCGGCCACCCGCCGGCGGGCCAGGGCCACGTAGGACTCCTCAAGGTCGTAGCCGACGTAGCGCCGGCCGAGCCGGGCCGCGGCCACCAGGGCCGACCCGCTGCCCATGAACGGGTCGAGGACCAGGTCGTCCTTGAACGTGTACAGGCGGATGAGCTGCTCGGGCAGCTCGACGGGGAAGGGCGCGGGGTGGCCGACCTTGCGGGCGCTCTCGGTCGGCATCTCCCAAAGGTCCAGGGTGAGGGCCATGAAGTCCTCGGTCATGAGCGTGCTCTCGTGGGGCAGACCGGCGGCAGCCCGGTCCTTGGCCGAGCGGGCCCGGTCGAAACGGCCCTTGCTGGCCACCACGACCCGCTCGGTGATGTCGCGCAGGACGGGGTTGGTGGCGCTCCGGAACGAGCCCCACGCGCACGAGCCGGTGGCGCCCTCGCCCTTCTGCCAGATCAGCTCGCCCCGCAGCAGCAGGCCCAGGTCGTCCTGGAGGATGCGGATCACGTCGGCAGCCAGGCTGCGGTAGGGCTTGCGGCCCAGGTTGGCGACGTTCACCGCAATGCGCCCACCGGGCTCCAGCGTGCGGGCACACTCGGCGAAGACGTCCTCGAGCAGCGCCAGGTACTCGAGGTAGGACGACGGGATGCCTTCCCTTTCGACCTCCTCCTCGTACTGCTTGCCGGCGAAGTAGGGCGGGGAGGTGACGACCAGGGCCACCGAGCCGTCGGCCACCGTGGTCATCGACCGGGCGTCGCCGCAGACGAAAGGCTCGGCGACGGGGGTCGGGGCCAGCACGGTGTCGTCGTCGGACAGCTCGGGTACGTGGAACCGCTGGTAGAACGCGGACGCATCGTGGCTCTCCCGCTTGGACACGCCGAAGTTCGATGTCGTCGTCGGCCGGCGTTCCTTCATCGTCATGGTCTAGCCCCGCCGCGACGGGGCGCGGCATGGAGCGGGTCGGCGGGCCAGGAGTGCTTCGGGTAGCGGCCGGCCATCTCCTTGCGCACCACGGCCCACGACCCGGCCCAGAAGCCGGGCAGGTCGGCGGTGACCTGCACCGGCCGGCCGGCGGGGGAGAGGAGCTGCAGGACGACGGGGACCGCGCTCCCGGCCACCGTCGGGTGGACGGCGGTGCCGAAGAGGTCCTGCACCCGCACCGAGGCGATGGGACGGTCGCCTCTGTAGTCGATGGCCGGGTGGCGCCCGCCGGCCAGGGCCAGGCTGGCCGGCGCCACCCGGTCGAGCTCCCGGGCCAGGTGGTGGCCGAGGGTGGCCTTGAGCGCCCCGCCGACGTCGACCGCCTCCAGGTCGGCCCGGCCGGTGGCGCCGGCCAGCAGGGGGGCCAGCCAGTCGTCGATGGACGCCAGCAGGGCGGTGTCGGACAGGTCGGGCCACGTGCCGCCCAGCACGCGCCGGGCGAAGGCGGCCCGGGCCTGGACGGCGCGGGCGCCGTCGGTCCAGTGCAGGGCGGCCAGCCGCGTAGCCCGGGCCCGGGCCACGAGGGCCCCGGTGGTGGCCGGCCCCGCCGGCGCCGGCGTGTCGGTGGCGAAGAGCACAAGGGACCCGAGCCGGCGCTCGGCTCGCGCCCGGAGATCGTCGCGCGCCGCGTCCCAGCTCACGGTGACCGACTCCTCCGCCCCCTCGGCGGCCCGCTCGATGTCGGCCGGGTCGAGGCCGGCGGCCAGGCGGATCCGGCCGTCACCCCGGCCGGCGTCGAGCTCGGCGATGGCCAGGAAGGCCTCACCGGCCAACGGGTCGCCGGCGGGGAGCCAGGCGCCCGACCCGTTGCGCAGGCGGAACCGGGCACCGCCGCGGGCCTGGGCCAG
>JAHFUR010000066.1 GCA_023264995.1 Acidimicrobiia bacterium
CGCCCCGCTCAGCCCGTTGCCTCTCGACAACGGACCGGGGCCTGCTACCGGGCTCTCCGGCGATTACCCGGACGGGACTCACACCCGCTGGTCTGGTCCAGCCTTCAGGACGCACCATTCCTGCACCGTAGACGGAGCCGGCGGACGGCACGACGTTTGACAGGGACCGTGTTCGATGTCAATTGTCGTGTAGCCATGGCCAAACCCCTCGTCATCGTCGAATCGCCCGCCAAGGCCCGGACGATCGCCCGTTTCCTGGGTGACGGGTTCGTGGTCGAGAGCTCCGTCGGCCATATCCGCGACCTCCCGAAGGACGCCAAGGAGATCCCCGCGGCGCAGAAGGGCGAGAGCTGGGCTCGGCTCGGGGTCGATGTCGACAACGGGTTCAAGCCCCTGTACGTCGTCAACAGCGAGAAGAAGCACGTGGTCACCAAGCTCAAGGCCGCGCTCAAGGGCGCCACCGAGCTCTATCTGGCGACAGACGAGGACAGGGAGGGCGAATCGATCGCCTGGCACCTCATGGAGGTGCTCAACCCGCCCCAGGGCATGCCCGTGCGCCGCATGGTCTTCCACGAGATCACCCCCGGCGCCATCCGCGACGCGGTCGAGAACTGGCGCGACCTCGACCGGCGCCTCGTCGACGCCCAGGAGGCCCGCCGCATCCTCGACCGCCTCTACGGCTACGAAGTGTCGCCGGTCCTCTGGCGCAAGGTCCTGCCCCGCCTGTCGGCCGGTCGGGTCCAGAGCGTGGCCACCCGCATCCTGGTGGAGCGCGAGCGGGCTCGCATGCGGTTCCGCAGCGCGTCGTACTCGGACATCGAGGGCCGCTTCTCGCGCCAAAGCCCCCCGTTCGGGGCCACCCTGGTCGCCCTCGACGGCACCCGCCTGGCCACCGGCCGCGACTTCGACGAGACGGGTGCCCGCACCGCCTCCGACGTGGTCGTCCTCGACCCCGAGGCCGCTCGGGGCCTAGTGGCCCGCCTGGCCGAGTCGACCTTCACGGTCAAGTCGGTCGACGAGAAGCCCTACAAGCGCACGCCGTACCCGCCGTTCATGACCTCCACGCTGCAGCAGGAGGCCGGCCGCAAGCTGCGCTTCACCACCCAGCGGGCCATGAGCGTGGCCCAGCGCCTGTACGAGAACGGCTTCATCACCTACATGCGCACCGACAGCACGGCGCTCTCGGAGACGGCCCTCCACGCTGCCCGCACCCAGGCCGCCGAGCTGTACGGCGCGGCGTACGTGCCCGACCAGCCCCGGCGCTACGCCAAGAAGGTCAAGAACGCCCAGGAGGCCCACGAGGCCATCCGGCCGGCGGGCGACAGCTTCCGCATGCCCGAACAGGTGGCCCGCGAGGTCGCCCCCGACGAAGCCGCCCTCTACGAGCTCATCTGGAAGCGCACCATCGCCTCCCAGATGGCCGACGTACGGGGCAAGAGCGTGCAGGTCCGCATCACCGGCCAGTCCTCGTCGGGCGAGACGGCCGAGTTCTCCGCCGGCGGCAAGGTCATCGAGTTCCCCGGGTTCCTCCGGGCCTACGTCGAGGGCTCCGACGATCCCGACGCCGAGCTGGAGGACCGCGAGGTCCGGCTGCCGGCGCTGGCCGTCGGCGACACCGTGACGGCGGACTCGCTGGAACCCAAGGACCACGCCACCCAGCCGCCAGCCCGGTTCACCGAGGCCTCGCTGGTCAAGGCGCTGGAGGAGATGGGGGTGGGCCGCCCGTCGACGTACGCGTCGATCATCGCCACCATCCAGGACCGGGGCTACGTCTGGAAGAAGGGCTCGGCCCTGGTGCCCTCCTTCACCGCCTTCGCCGTCGTGAACCTGCTGGAGAGCCACTTCGGCGACCTGGTCGACTACGCCTTCACCGCCCGCATGGAGGACGACCTCGACGGGATCGCCGGCGGCACCCAGGAAGCCCAGCCCTGGCTCTCGAAGTTCTACTTCGGCAACGGTGCCGCCGGCAGCCCGCAGGCCGGCCTCAAGGACATGGTCAAGGACCGCCTCGAGGCCATTGACCCCCGGCTGATCAACGCCATCCCTCTGGGTGTCGACAGTGAGGGCAAGGAGGTGGCCGTCCGAGTCGGCCGGTACGGCCCGTACCTGTCCCGTGACGGGGCCACGGCGGCCGTGCCCGAGGGCCTGGCGCCCGACGAGCTCACCGTGGAGAAGGCGCTCGAACTGCTGGCCACCCCGAGCGCCGACCGCACGCTGGGCGACGACCCGGTCAGCGGGCTGCCCGTCCTGGCCCGCGCCGGCCGTTTCGGTCCCTACGTGCAGCTCGGCGAGGCCGACTCCTCGTCGAAGAAGAAGCCGCACACCTCATCGCTGCTCAAGAACATGAACGTGGAGGCCGTCACCCTCGAGGACGCCCTCCGGCTCCTGAGCCTGCCCCGCAGCCTCGGGAAGGACCCCGTCGACAGTACCGAGATCACCGTGCAGAACGGTCGCTACGGCCCCTACGTCAAGAAGGGCACCGACAGCCGCAGCCTCGCGGACGAGGAGCAGCTGTTCACCCTCACCCTCGACGAGGCCCTGGCCGTACTGGCCGAGCCCAAGGCCCGCGGCCGCCGCGGCGCGGCCGCCCCCCCGCTCAAGGAGCTGGGCGACGACCCGGTCAGCAAGAAGCCGATGGTCGTCAAAGAGGGCCGTTTCGGGCCCTACGTGACCGATGGCGAAACCAATGCCTCCTTGCGCAGCGGCGACGACCTCGACACGCTGACCCCCGAACGGGGCGCCCAGCTGCTGCAGGACAAGCGGGACAAGGGGCCGGCGCCGGCGAAGCGCAAGGCGGTCCGAAAGGCCGCCCCGAAGGCCGCCGCGAAACGCAAGAAGTAGCCGCGTCTCCCCTACGCTGACGGACGTGGTCGAGCGCGTCTCCGATACGCCGGACGGCGACGCCACCGGTCGGATGGAACCGGTCACCGCCGAACCAGCCGGCCCGAGGCTGCTCGGGTCGGCCTCGTTCTTCCGGCTGTGGCTGGCCCAGGTCGTGTCGTCGCTGGGCGACTGGATCGGCCTGTTCGCCATCCTCACCCTGAGCGCCCGCGTGGGCAAGGGTTCGCCCGAGGCGGCCATCGCCCTGGTCATGAGCGCCCGGATGATCCCCGGGTTCTTCCTGGCCTCCGTCGGTGGGGTCCTCGTCGACCGGTGGGACCGGCGCAAGGTGATGGTGGCCTGCGACGTGGGCCGGGGGCTGGTCCTGGCCACCCTGCCGCTCGTGGACACCGTGTGGGGCCTGTTCGTGGCCTCCCTGGTCCTCGAGGTGTTGACCCTGCTGTGGTCACCGGCGAAGGAGGCGTCGGTCCCGAACCTGGTCCGCTCCGAGCGGCTGGCGTCGGCAAACTCGTTCTCACTGGCCGCCGCCTACGGGACGTTCCCGCTGGCATCGGCCCTCTTCGCCTCCTTGACCAAGGTGGCCGAGATCCTCGGCCGTCACGCCGGCCCCCTCGACTTCCTGCGCCTCAACCAGGAGTCACTGGCCATCTACTTCGACGTGGGCACGTTCTTCCTGTCGGCGTTCCTCATCTGGTCGCTGACCCTGCCCCGGGCCCGCCCGGCCCAGCGGGCCCCGATCGACCTGACCCGCACGTTCACCGAGATCAAGGAGGGGTGGAAGTTCATCGGCACCAACCCCACGGTCCGCTCGGTGATGGTGGGCCTCGGCACCGGCCTCGTCGGCGGGGGCATGATCGCCCCGTTGGGCCCCATCTACGCCAATCAGGTGCTCCGGGCCGGCGCCGCCGGCTTCGGCCTGCTGCTGACCGCCCTGGGGATGGGCCTGGCCGTCGGCGTGGTCGGGCTGTCGACGTTCCAGAAGCGCGTCTCGCACACCGTGGTGTTCCCGTGGGCGGTGGTCGGCGCCGGCGCCTCGATGCTCGTGGCCGTGTCCATGGGCAGCCTCGGGCTCACCATGGCGTTCATCGCCGTCATGGGCGTGTGCGCCGGCTCGGTGTACGTCCTCGGGTTCACCATCCTCCAGGAGAACGTGGAGGACGAGCTGCGGGGCCGCACCTTCGCCACCCTCTACACCCTGTCGCGCCTGTGCATGCTGATCTCCCTGTCGCTGGCGCCGCTGGTGTCGCGAGTGCTCGACGACGTGTCGAACGCCGCGGTCGACGGTCAGCTGAGCCTGGGCTCGGCCGATTTCAGCGTGCCCGGGGTGCGCCTCACCCTCTGGATCGGGGGGGCCATCATCCTGTCGGCCGGCGGGCTGGCGCTGAAGGCGTCGCGGGCGCGGCCGTGACCGCCACCGGCCGGCTGATCGTGTTCGAGGGCGGGGAGGGCAGTGGCAAGTCCACCCAGGCCGCGCTGCTCGCCGCCCGGCTGGGCGCGGTCCTCACCCACGAGCCGGGGGCGACAGGGGTCGGCGCCCAGATCCGGGCCATCGTGCTCGGCCCCGGTACCGGGCCGTCGATCGACATGCGCGCCGAGGCCCTCCTCATGGCGGCCGACCGGGCCCAACATGTGGCCGAGGTCATCCGGCCGGCGCTTGTTGGCGGGCGCGATGTGGTCTGCGACCGGTTCACCGGCTCGACGCTGGCCTACCAGGGCCACGCCCGCGGCTTGGACCTCGACGAGCTGGCGTGGCTGTCGAACTGGGCGACGGGCGGGCTCGCGGCCGACGTCGTCGTCCTCCTCGACGTGCCCGACGACGTGGCCGCGGCCCGCATGTCACCCGACCACGACCGGATCGAAGCCGCCGGCGCCGACTTCCACCACCGGGTGATGGCGGGCTACCGGGCCCTCGCTGGCGCTGACCCCCTACGGTGGCGTGTGGTCGACGGCTCCGGCAGTGTGGCCGAGGTGGAGGCGCTGGTCATGGCGGCGGTGGCGCCGGCGTGAGCGTCTTCGACGACGTCGTGGGCCAGGAAACGGCCGTCGCCCACCTCCGGGCCGCGGTGGCTGCGCCGGTCCATGCCTACCTGCTCGTCGGCCCGCCCGGTTCGGGGAAACGGACCGCCGCCATCGCCTTGGCCGCGGCCCTGCTGTGCCCCGACGGCGGGTGCGGGGAGTGCGTCGAATGCCGGCGGGTGCTGGCCGGCGGCCACCCCGACGTGGTCGTCATCGAACGGTCCGGGGCCTCGATCACCGTCGACCAGGCGCGCGAGGTCCGCCGCCTGGCCATGCGGTCGCCCAACGAGGGGGCGCGCAAGGTGCTGGTCCTCACCGACTTCCACCTGGTCCGCGAGGCGGCATCGGTACTTCTCAAAGTGCTGGAGGAGCCGCCGGCCAGCACCGTGTTCGTGATCCTCGCCGACCAGCTCCCACCCGAGCTCGTCACCATCGCCTCGCGCTGCGTCCGCGTCGACTTCGGGCCGCTGCCGACCGACCAGGTGGCGGCGGCGCTGGTGGCCGAGGGCGTCGACCCGGCCGTCGCGCACGAGGTGGGCGCCGTCGCCGGCGGGCGCCTCGACCGGGCCCGGCTCCTGGCCCACGACGCCGGCTTCGGCGCCCGCCGGGAGACCTGGCGCTCGGTGCCCGGCCGTCTCGACGGGACCGGCGCTTCGGTCTCCGTCCTGGCTGCCGAGCTGGGCGAGCTGCTCGGGACGGCCGGCGTGGCCCCATTGGAGGCGGCCCAGGCCGCCGAGCTGGCCGAGCTGGCTGAACGGGTCGAGCGCACCGGCGAGCGGGGCGCCGGCCGCAAGGTCCTCGCCGAACGTCACAAGCGGGAGCTGCGCCGGCTGCGCCATGACGAACTGCGTTTCGGCCTGGCCACGCTGGCCGGCGTCTACGGCGACGCCCTCACCGCCGGCACGGCCGACGCCGGCGCCTGCATCGGCGCAGTCGGCGCCATCCAGTCCGCCGCCGAGTCGATGGTCCGCAACCCCACCGAGGCGCTCCTCCTCCAATCCCTCCTCCTCAAACTTCCGCCCCTGCGCGGCCGGCGTGCCATACTCGACAGCCCGCCCGGGTAGCTCAGTCCGGCAGAGCAGCTCACTCGTAATGAGCAGGTCGTCGGTTCAAATCCGACCTCGGGCTCCAGCAAACGTGCAGGTCAGCGGCTATGTGAGACTGGAGACACTCGCCGAAGCGCCCGGCCGAGTCCACGAAGAGTCCACACCCGCTCGACGGAAGAGGTCCTCGAGGCGGTCGGTGATCTCCGCATCTCGTTCCGGGAACAGGTGGCCGTAGGTGTTGTAGGTAACAGTGATTGACGAGTGACCCATCCGCCGCATGACCGCGTACGGGTCGGCGGTGGAGGCGATGCAGAACGCTGCGTAGGTATGCCTGAGGTCGTGGAAACGCAGCCCCTCCGGCAGGCCGGCAGCCAGTACGGCGGGCTTGAATGCACGTCGGTAGAACAGGCCGTGACGCAACGGACCGCCCCTGGGAGCGGAAAACACCAAGTCATCGGTGTTCCGACGGCTGAGAGCCAGGTACTCGCCCAGCTCGTCCCTCAGGAACGGCGGGAGGGGCACATGCCGTCGGGCGTAGTTCTTGGTCGCGCCGAACTCCAGATGCCCTCCGAGGTCAGCGAGAGACTCGGCGACCTCGACCGTGCCCCTCAACAGGTCGAGTCGACCGAGACGAAGCGCACCTATCTCCCCTGCCCGGAGGCCGGTGTAGGCGGCGAACCGGATCAAGGTGGCATACATCTCGGGCTGGATGGCGTCGGCCAGGGCAGAGACCTGCTCGGGAGACAGGAACAGCTTCTCGCCCGCCACTGACTTGGCCAGCCGCAGAGCGAGCGCGGGATTCGCCCGTAGGGCGCCGTCCTCGACGGCGATGTTCAGCACATGGCGGGTGACCTGGACGGCGATCTGTACCACCGCCGGACCAGCCCCACCCTCGGTCAGTTGGCTTGTGAAGCGTCGGATGGCACTGCGGTCAAGCGTGCCGACCTTCGCCTTGCCGAGGAGAGGCAGCACGTGGCACCGCAGGGACGTCTCGTAACTCCGGCGGGTCTTGGGCTTCAGGTGGCCGAGCTGGGTCAGCCATTCTTCGGCCCACTCCTCGAAGGTGACCTTGGCTAGGCGGGGGTCGAGCCAGTCACCCCGAGATTTGTCCGTCTCGACGCTGTGGGCGAAACGGCTCGCATCGGTCTTGCGGTCGAAGTTGCGGGCATGTTGGCGGCCGTTGGGGTCCCGGTACCGCACCTGCCAAGTCGAAGAGTCCGTTTTCCGTATCGACGCCATGACCGGATAATACGAAGTTGAGCAATTATCAAGCAAGGCAGTTCGTGTCTAGCCCCCCGACGACTTCTTGCCGGAGCTCAGCTTTGGAAGTCCATCGGGGCCACGCCGTGACTTGGGGAAACTGGCAGACATGTCAGCGCCCATTTCTACTAACCGCCCCAGCGCGCTGTTACGCCCTGTCCGCCTTCGATGTGGCACGGATGTGGCACGAAAACCTGGGACGCTCGGCTCCTACACCTCCACGACTTGGGGGCGTCGCTTGGGCCTACCGGACGGCTGACGACTGCCGCTGCTACCAGATGGTCTCGACCAGGTTGGACTCTCGGATAGGGCCGTCGCGCGTCACCAACGGCAGTGCCAGCGCCTTGGCCGTCGCCACGATGGACCGGTCCCATGGATCGGTGAGGACTGTGCGTGGGATCAGCGTGAAGGCGTCAGCCACAGCAACATCGATCGCGTGGAGGTCCACGTTGGCGGAGGCGTCGAGTCTCGCCTGCAACCGGGCGACGTCGTCGGCGCCGATGGATTGCGTGGTTTGGGTGACATACCAGAGGTCGACCAGCGTGGCGACCGATACGACGATGCCTTCGCTCTGTTCGGACTCCACCAGCGCGGAGCGAGCCCCTTCCGCTAGTCGGGACGAGCCTTGGACGTACCAGACGATGGCGTGGGAGTCGGCGACGACCCTCACGTAGCGCTGAGGTCGCTCCGCGCCAGGGTGCTGCCCCGCTCGAACGCTGCCCAGTCGAGATCAGGAAAGTCGGGAAGCGATCCAGCGAGACCGCTCCGCTCGCTGGCAACCGGACCGCTCTCGATCACCCGCAGGAGTGCGCCGGGACGAAGGCCGAGCCGAGCAATCTGATCGGCTGGGATGCTCCCGTCATCGGCCACGACGAGATCCTTCCCAACGATTGGATCGGTTGCGCTCACAGCCTCGATTGTACGGTGCCACGAGTCCGAAGGGCCGCCCGACGACGGTCTGCGACCGACGGCGGCCGCGTCCGCGAGAGCCGGCCGATGCTGCGGAATTCTGGTCGCACCCCCTTGGCCGGCGTTCAGGGCCACTGCCGGCGGGTCGGAGAACGCGTCGTTAGGGGCGGTCCCACCCGCCTCTTCGCCGTCATCGGCCATGACAACAGGGTCCGGGGCTTGTGCCTGATTGCGCATGCGCGGTGACTGGCCGCACATTGCCCGAGCAGTCCTGCAGTTGCCGATGGAACTGTCCATCGCCACGAGGTCAGACCGCTGGGTCGAGCACCTGCCCTCCCTCGATCGTCTCCTCGATTGCGCGTCGGGTCCACACGACCCCAAGCTGGCTGTCGAGTTGATCCTTCTCGCCGAGTCGACCGGCGTAGCACCCCGAGAAAACCCTGGACGGTGCCGATGATCTCGTCGCCCAAGAGCTGATCTCGTTGATAGGGAAGGCCCAGGAACGATATAGCCAGACTGTCGAACGAAGACAGGTCCGCCTGACATTCCTTGGCGCGTCGCAGTATCAACCAACACCCTCGGTGGGTGTCCTGGGCCTTGGGCGATACGCGGATCCGAGGCGATAGATGCCCGCTTCCAGATCGGGAGGAAGGATGCACCGCCGTCGACGAAATGTGGATACCCGAGCACGAACGCGTCGTCCCCACACCGGACGGTCAGATCGATAAGATCGTAGAACTCATGATTGACGGCCCGCGTGATCATCTCGTTGGTCCTGTCGAACGGGCCGATGCAGATCACGTCGACCTCGGCGCCGCTTGGATGTACGAAGACGTGAAGTTCTGCCCAGTCGTCGCCGACGCCGTCGAGGCGTATCCGACGGCCTTGATTTGTAACCATTAGCTCCGCATCAGTGACCCGCCCTGTTGCCGGAACAACTGTCGTCAGTTCCAATTGATTGGGAACCCTTCCGCTCTGGAGTAGCGCCTGCCCCGTCTCTGCATGTAGCCCGGTCGCATTGTGGCGAGCGGTTACTAAGGGTCCGCGAGTGAACTAAACGCGCGGCCTAGGCTCCGGCCGTGCAGATCACGAGCGAGGCACTGACGGCGTACTTCCGGGTGATCATCCCGCTGCTGGACGAACGCCAGCGCCGGC
>JAHFUR010000040.1 GCA_023264995.1 Acidimicrobiia bacterium
CGATGGCGCACGGCCAGGCCCGGCGTCCCGGTGGCCTCGGCGTAGGTGGCCCGGAGCCGGGCCGGGCCATCGACCGGCCCGGACAGGATGCCGGCCCACGGATCGTCCCTGCTCACGGCCGCCGACGGTAGCCGGCCGGGCCTGCCGGGCCGGCGATCCCCGCAGCCGGCGCCGGCGCCGGCGTCAGTCGACCGTGCCCGACCGCCTCCGGCGGCTGGTGGCGGCGAGGAGCAGCGCCCCGAGTACGACGGCCAGGGCGGCCGGGACAGCCAGGCCCAGGTCGGCGCCCGTGAGGGCCAGCGAGCGGCCCGCGGTCGCGGCTGCGGGTGCCGCTGTCGCCGCCGGAGCGCCGGCGCCGGCCAGCGCGGCCGCGAGCCGCGCGGCCGCCGCCGGCGTGAAGTTGAAGTTGAAGGTGGTGATCTGGCCCAGCGAGATGGTGATCTGCCAGGTCGAGTCGAGCGTGGCCAGCCCGAGGGACCGGAACAGGTCAACGGCGACGGTGCCGCTGAAGGTGACCACCTCGGGCGTCACCGCGACCGGCGGCGTGGTTTCGGCCCGGAAGTTCCCGGCGGCCAGTTCCTGCTGCCACCCGGTGATCTGGGTCCGCCCGACGAACACCCCGGTGGGCAGGTTCACGACCGCGCCGGGAGCGAAGAGCGCCACGGCCGCCGAGACGTTGTGGGCGTTCTCCGCCGCGATCAGCGCGCGCGCCACCGACACCGCATCGGTCTGGGCGGATGCCGGCGAGGCGGTCAGCCCGCTCACCAACGCCACCGCAGCTACAACAATCGCCAGTCTTCTCATCGAACGCCCCTTCTGTAGGCCAGGACGCCCGCTTGCTAGCACCGGGCCGGCGACCTGTCAACGATCGACGGCGCTCAGGCCGATGCCGTCGGCCCGAACCGCTCCACGCGGATGCTCGTCGCCGGCCAGCCCGAGGCGATGAGCAGGTCGGTGGCGGCGTCGGCGAAACCCGCCGAGCCGCACACGTAGGCGGTGGCCCCGGGCGCCGGCCGGGCCGGTAGGTCGGCGGCCGCCAGCCGGCCCGGGGGACGTGGCGCACCCGCCGGGCTGCGCCGGGTGTAGACGACGGTGACCTCGGGCCCGGCCAGCTCGGCGGCGTAGAGCAGGTCGTCGGGCGAGCGCACGGACACCACCAGACGGACGAGGTCAGGCCGGCCCGACGCCCGGGCCAGGCGCAGCATGGCCATGAGCGGCACCACCCCTGACCCACCGCCGACGAGGACCGCCGGCGTCGACCCGTCCCAGACGAACCAGCCGCCCAGGGGGCCCCGGACCTCCAGCTCGTCGCCGACCTCGGCCACGTCGTGCAGGAACCCCGAGACCTCGCCGCCGGCGAGGCGCTCGACGGTGAGATCGACCTCACCCGAAGCGTCCGGCGCCGATGCGACCGAGTAGGACCGTGACGCGGTGTACCCGTCCGGGGCGGTGAGGCGGACGACGTAGTGCTGGCCCGCCAAGTGGGCCACCGGCCGCTCGAGGCGCAGGCGGAACGTCTTGGCCCGGCTGGTCTCGTCGGTGATGGCGACGACCGTGGCCGCCTGCCATGCGGTGGGCACGGCCGGGCTGGGCACCGTCAGTCGCCCTGGTAGCGCTGCTCGAGCCAGGGGTCGCCCCTGTCGTGGTAGCCGTTGCGCTCCCAGAAGCCGGGCTCATCGTGGTCGAGGAGCGTGAGACCGGCCACCCACTTGGCCGACTTCCAGAAGTACAGGTGGGGTACGAGCAGCCGGGCGGGGCCACCGTGCTCGGTCGGGAGCGGTTGGCCGTCGACCTCCCAGGTCACCCACGCCTTCCCGTCGCGCAGGTCGGCGAGGGGCAGGTTGGTCGTGTACCCGGTGTGGGCAAAGGCCACGACATGGGTGGCGCCACCCTGCGGGCCGGCGGCGTCCAGGAGGGTATCGACGGAGACGCCGGCGAACCGCATGCCGAACTTCGACCAGGTCGTGACACAGTGGATCGGCCCTTCGTAGGTCGACCCCGGGAGCGCCCGGATCTCCGTCCATGTCCACGTCGTCGGCCGGTCGACCATCCCCTCGACCGTGAACGTCCATGCGTCGGTGCCGAGCTTCGGCGTGGCCTCGGCGGTCAGCACGGGCCAGTCAGTCCCGGTGTCGTACTGGCCGGGCGGGAGCCCGACACCGGCGCCCGACCGGCTGTGCCCGGTGAAGCCCCGGGTGATCCTCGCCATCCCTGCCCTCCCTCGACGGCCCCTCCATGTCATACACGACAGTGGAGCGGCTCGGCATCGTCAGGGCAGGCCCGAGGAGTCCAGGCTGGCCATCGTGGCCAGGGCGGCGGCGTGGAGCGCCGCTTCGGCGTCACCGTCGGGAAGATGACCGTCGCTGGCGGCCGTCTCCATGCCGGCGGCGATCGACGCCAGCCATACCGCCCCCAAGGTGGATGCCGAGCCCTTCAGGCTGTGGGCCACCCGCCGCACCGCGCCGGCGTCGCCGTCGACGACGGCTCGGGCGATGGCCTCCTCCTGTGCCGCGAGCCCACGCCTGAACTCGGCCACCAGACCGGCGAGCTCCTCGGCACCGAGCGCCTCCCGCAGCTCGGCCAGGGCGCTGGCGTCGAGATCCGCCGGCGACGGGCCAGGCGCGAGCTGGGCCATCACCGCTGCCAGTTCGGCCGGGACGATGGGCTTGGCCACGTGGGCGTCCATCCCCGCAGCGAGCGCCCGGTCGATGTCGCGCCGCATCACGCTGGCCGTCACCGCCACGATCGGCACGTGGCCGCGCCCCGCCTCGCGGCGGCGTACCTCGGCCGCCGCGCTGTAGCCGTCCATCACCGGCATCTCACAGTCCATCAGCACCGCGCCGTACGTGGTGCGACCTACGGCAGCAACGGCGGCGGCGCCGTCGCTCACGCCGTCGGTCTCGTACCCCAGGCGGTCCAGCAGGAGCACGGCCACCCGGAGGTTGACCGGGTTGTCGTCGACGACAAGGACTCTGGCCTTCCCGGTCCCGAGCGCCGGCGGCGGGCCTACAGGGGGGCCGTGCGGGGGGGCGGGCGGCTTCTCCTCACGGGCGACGACGCCGGCGACACGGCCGAGATGGAGGGACACGGTGAACGTGCTGCCCCGGCCGAGCGCGGAGTCGACGTCGATACTGCCGCCCATCATCGACACCAGGCGCCGGGCGATGGCCAGGCCCAACCCGGTCCCTCCGTACCTGCGGGTCGTCGACGCGTCGGCCTGGGTGAAGGGCTCGAACAGCCGCTCGGCCGTCGCCGGATCCATACCGCACCCGGTGTCGCGCACCTCGAGGCGGACGTGGACGTCGGCGCCTGAGCTCTCCTCGGCGCTCGCAGCGACGACCACCTCGCCGGCCGTCGTGAACTTCACCGCGTTGCTCACCAGGTTGGCCAGGACCTGACGGACACGGCCCGGGTCGCCTTCGACGAACGCCGGGAGGCGCGGGTCGATGTCCACGGCGAAGCCGATCCCCTGGGCCGCGGCATCCGGCCCCCAGAGCTCGCCGACCTCGCGCATCAGCGCGCCCAGGTCGAACGGCACCCGCTCGAGATCGAGGCGCCCGGCCTCGATCTTGGACAGGTCGAGGATGTCGTTGAGGATGCTCAGCAGCGCCTCCGCCGAGTGTTGCACGGTCGTGGCGTAGTCCCGCTGCACGGGATCGAGGTCGGTGCCGAGCAGGAGGTCGGTCATACCCATGACCCCGTTCATGGGCGTGCGGATCTCGTGGCTCATGGTGGCCAGGAACTCCGATTTCATGCGCGACGCCAGCAGCGCCTCGTCCTTGGCCCGCCCGAGCTCCTCCTCGACCAGCTTGCGGGCGGTCACGTCCTGGACGAACCCCACGAGCATCCCCGGCCGGTCGGCGTCGATGCCACCCTGGGCCCACACCCACCGGACGGCGCCGTCCGCTCGCAGGATACGGAGGTCGATGCCGTCGAAGCCCTCGCGGCCCTCGATCGATCGGCGGGCCTGGTCGGCGAACAGCGGCATGTCCTCCGGGTGGATGTAGGGCACGAGGTTCTCGAGCGTCGCGTCGAAGGCCCCCGGCTCGACGCCGAAGATCCGAAAGGTCTCTGCCGACCAGGTCATCGGTGCCGCCGGGTTGTTCAGGTCAAGCTCCCAACTGCCGACGCCGGCGAGGGCCTGGGTCCGGTCGAGCTGGGCGTGGCTGAGCCGGAGGGCCTGCTCGTCGGCCTTGCGCCGGCTGATGTCCTCGACCTCCACGATGAAGTGGGACGGTCGACCGGCGGCGTCCCGTACGAGCGACTCCGACTGGCTGACCCACACCACGCGGCCGTCGGCGTGGAGGTAGCGCCTCTCCGTCGACGACGCCAGGACCTCGCCGGTGCGGAGCTGGGCCAGCTGGTCGCGGTCGAGGTCGCGATCGGCGGGGTGGGTCACGTCGGCCACGGTCATGGCCGTGAACCGGTCGGCGTCGTAACCGAGGATCTCACAGAAGGCGGCGTTCACCCGCTGCCACCGGCGGTCCAGGTCGACCAGGCCCATGCCGATCGGCGCATGGTCGAACGCGAGCTGGAACCGCGCCTGGGCCTCCCGGAGCGACTCCTCCCGCTGGCGCACGGTGCGCATGCTCCGAGCAATGGTCTCGCCGACGAGGACGCAGATCGGGATGGCCACCGGGACCGAGGACACGGCACCGGGCGTCGACACGCTGCCAATGACCCCCGGCAGGACGTAGAAGACGGCGGCGACAGGGACCATACGCAGCGATGTCCCTGGCGGTTGGGCAATGCCGAGCCAGACGAAGACGAACACGAAGAAGGTCCCGAAGGTGTAGGAGCTGACGCTGCCCAGGTTGTTGGCCAAGGCGATGAGGGCAAAGGCGATCACCGGCATGCTCAGCTCGGCCTGGCGCGGCCACCTGGCCCAGGGCAGGAGGAAGAACACCACGCCGAGGGCGATGCAGCCGAGCCCGAGCAGGAACATGAACCGTTTATCGAGGTATTCGCCGCCGGGGACCTCGTTGTTGAGGATCGTGAGGATGCCCGCAGCCACGAAGAACCATCCACCCTGGGCGGCGTGGGACTCCCTCGGCTGCGGCGCCACCTCGCGGTTGTCGACATCGGGCGACGTCCACTTGAGGCGCGAACGCCCCGGCCCGGCCGTGCCGACCGTAGGGTTCAGGCATGAAGTTCGACACCATCGACAGTGCCCAGGGCGAGCTGCCCGAGGAGTACCGGCCCCACTTTGAGGGCCACGCCCGGTTCCAGCGCTTCGCCAGCCCCTTCGGCGACCGGCCGGCCGTGTTCGCCGTCCACTTCGACGCTGGCGCCCGCACCCGGCCCCACGTGCACCGCTCCGGGCAGGTGCTGCACATCACCGCAGGTCGGGGCATCGTCGCCAGCCGCGCCGGGCGCCAGACCGTGCTCCCCGGCGACGTCGTGACGGTGGAGCCCGGCGAATGGCACTGGCACGGCGGGACGCCGACCACCTCGATGACCCACCTCACCGTGCAGGTCACCGCGCCCGGCGACGTCGACTGGGAGGTCGACGAAGGAGACTGGGCCGGCCACGCCTGAGGTGCTGCTGCTCGGGATCGACATCGGCACGTCGCACACCAAGGCCGTGGTCGTGGCCAGGGATGGTCGGGAGGTCGCGTCATCGGCCGTCGCCACGCCGTTCGTCGGGCGCGACGGCCGGACCGAGATGAGCGTGGACGCGCTCCGCGGCTGCCTGGGCGATGTCCTCGCTCCGCTGGGTGACCGGCGCCGCCAGGTCGTGGCCGCCGGCGTGGCCGGCATCGCCGAGAGCGGGGCGCCCTTCGACGCCGGCGGGCGGCCCTTGGCACCCGTCATCGCCTGGACCGACGAACGGGGCCATGAGGCAGTCGCCGCGCTGGCCCGCCAGTTCGGGCCGGCGCTCCCGGCCCGCATCGGGCAGGAGGTGCGGACGGTCCTCACTGTCTCGAAGCTGGGTTGGCTCGTGTCGAACGGCATGACGGGCATGGCCCGGTGGCTGGGCGTCCCCGAGCTCGCCCTTCACGCCCTCACCGGGGAGGCCGCGACCGAAGTCTCGCTGGCGGCCCGGACGGGCGCATTCGACGTGATCTCGCGGAATTGGATCCCCGAGGTGCCCACCTCGCTCGGCTTCTCCATCGGCGCCTTTCCTCCCGTCTGTGTGGCCGGGGCGGCCATGGGCCGGGTGTCCGGCCCCGCGTCGGGATGGTCGGGGCTCCCGCGCGGGATCCCGGTGACCATCGCCGGCCACGACCACCTGGTCGGGATGGCCGGCGCCGGTGCCGGCCCGGGCGACGCCGCCAACTCCGTCGGTACCGCCGAGACGATCGTGGTGCGCGCGCCCGGGCCGCCCGACGTGGCCGCGGCGCTGGCCGCAGGGCTGCGGGTCAGCGTGCACCCCGGCGGCGAGGAGTGGGCCGTACTGGTCGGTGCGGCGCGGGCCGGGCTCGTTCTGGAGGCCGCCGCCGCCCGGCTGGGCCGGGCCCTCCCCGACCTCGACCGTGCCGCCGCCGGCGAGCCGGTGGCCCACGGGACCGCCGCCGGCGAGCCGACGGCCAGCGGGACTGCCGCCGGCGAGCCGACGGCTAACGGGACTGCCGCCGGCGCCGGCGCCGGGCCTGCCGCCCTCGACGGGATCGTCGACGGCCTGGCCCGTGGCATCCCGGTCGTGTTCCCTGCCGTGGCCGACGGCACGGTATGGGCCGGGCTGCTCCGTGCGCTGGCGGCGCGCACCGCCGATGCCTACCGCCGCCTGGTGCAGGTCGTCGGTCCGTGCCTGCGCCTGGTGGTCTACGGCGGCGGCGCGGCCAGCGACCCGTGGCTGCGGGCCAAGGCGGCGGCGCTGACCGTGCCGGTGGTGCGGTCGGACGCCTCGGCCGTGGCCCGGGGCGCCGCCCTCTACGCCGGCGTCGCCGCCGGCTGGTGGGCCACGGTCGACGGCGCTCCCGCCCCCAGCCTCGTGCCCGTCGGTCGGCCGTGACCGCCAACGGGCTCACCGTCCACCGGGCCGAGCGGGCCGACGTGCTCGTCGATGCCCTCGGCGATGTCGTGGGGGCCGGCCTCGACGACCCGCTGGAGACCGAGGTGGTCTCGGTGCCGACCCGCGGGGTCGAGCGCTGGCTCACCCAGCGCCTGTCCGCCCGGCTCGGCGTGTCCCCCGGCCGGGCCGACGGCGTCTGCGCCAACGTCGCCTTCCCCTTCCCGGGGCGCCTGATCGGCGGGGCGGTTGCCGCAGCCTCGGGGATCGACCGTGATGGCGACCCATGGCTGCCCGAGAGGGCGGTGTGGCCGCTGCTCGCCGTCCTCGACGGCTGCATGGGCGAGCCCTGGCTCGCCGCGCTGGCCGGCCACATCGGCGCCGGCGGCGGCGTTCTCCGGTCCCGCCGGTTCGGCGCCGCTCGCCACCTCACCGACCTCTACGACCGCTACGCAGTGCACCGGCCGGGCATGCTCCGGGCCTGGGCCGGAGGCGCCGACATGGACGGGGCCGGCGGGCCGCTCCCCGCCGACGCGGCGTGGCAGGCCGAGCTGTGGCGCCGCCTGCGGCGCCACATCGACGAACCGAGCCCGGCGGAACGGCTCGATGCCGCATGCACCCGGCTGGAGGCCGACCCGGCGCTGGCCGACCTCCCCCGACGGCTGTCGATCTTCGGCCTCACCCGCCTCCCCGCCAGCTACCTGCAGGTCCTGCGGGCACTCGCCGCCCATCGCGAGGTGCACCTCTTCCTGCTCCACCCGTCGCCCGCGCTTTGGGACCGGGCGGCCACCGTCGCCGGCGCCGGCGCGGCCGGTCACGGCGGCGTCCGCCGCGCCGGCGACCCGACCGCCCGGCTGGCGCGCCACCCGCTGCTGGCCTCATGGGGCCGTGACGCCCGGGAGATGCAGCTCGTCCTGGCGGGTGGCGACCGGCCCGCCGCCGACCGCCATCACCCCGTCGCCACCGAGGCCCCCACCACCCTGCTCCAACGCATCCAGCACGCAGTTCGCGCCGACTTGGCCCCACCGGGTCGGCCCCTCGCCGGCCAGCCCGACCGCCGCCCCCCGCTCGACCCCACCGATCGCAGCATCGAGGTCCACGCCTGTCACGGCCGGGACCGCCAGGTCGAGGTGCTGCGCGACGCCATCCTCCACGCCCTGCTCGACGACCCCACGATCGAGGCTCGCGACGTCATCGTCATGTGCCCCGACATCGAAGCGTTCGCGCCGATGATCCACGCGGCCTTCGGTGCCGGCGACCCGTCCGACGACGCTGACGACGCCGGCGCGGGCGGCCCGCCGGGCGCCCCGGTCGACCTTCGGGTCCGGTTGGCCGACCGGTCACTCCGTCAGACGAACCCGGTCCTCGGCGCGGTCTGGAGCCTCCTGGGCCTGGCCGACGCCCGGGTGACGGCGTCGGAGGTCCTGGACTTCGCCGGCCGCGACCCCGTCCGCCGGCGCTTCGCCTTCGACGACGACGACCTGGCCCGCATGAACGAGTGGGTCACGGCCACCGGCATCCGGTGGGGCATCGACGCCGGCCACCGGGCCCCGTTCCAGCTCGAGGCGGTGGCGCAGAACACCTGGCAGTCCGGCCTCGACCGCATCCTCGTCGGGGTGGCCATGGCCGACGAGGACCAGCGCATGGTGGGGGGCGCGCTCCCGCTCGACGATGTCGACAGCGGCTCCATCGACCTGGCCGGGCGCGTCGGCGAGCTCGTCGACCGGCTCCGGGCTGCCCTCGACGCGCTGGCGGGGCCGGCGACGGTCGCCGAGTGGGTCGGCGCCGTCGACGACGCGGCCCGCGCCCTTACCACCACCACCGATGGCGACGGTTGGCAGGCCACCCAGCTCCGCGGGCTCCTCGACGGCGTGCTGGCCGAGGCCAACCTCGGCGGTACGCCGAGCGGGGCGGTGCTCCAGCTCCAGGAGTTCCGGTCGCTCCTTGCCGACCGCCTGCGCGGCCAGCCGACACGGGCCAACTTCCGGACCGGTCATCTGACCGTGTGCACCCTCGTCCCGATGCGCTCGGTGCCCCACCGGGTCGTGTGCCTGCTCGGCCTCGACGACGGCGCGTTCCCCCGCAAGACCGAGCCCGATGGCGACGACCTCGTGCTCGTCGAGCCCCATGCCGGCGACCCCGACGGGCGCCACGAGGACCTCCAGCTCCTGCTCGACGGCCTGCTGGCGGCCACCGGACGGCTGGTGATCACCTACACCGGCCGCGACGAGCGCACCAACGCCGAACGCCCGCCCGCAGTACCGGTTGGCGAGCTGCTCGACGTCGTCGACCGCACCGTCAGGGTCGACGGCGGGGGTGCCCGGGCCCGTGACCGCATCACTGTCCACCACCCGCTGCAGCCCTTCGACATCCGCAACTTCACGCCGGGCCGGCTGGTGCCCAGCCGACCATGGAGCTTCGACACCGTGGCCCTCGACGGCGCCCGGGCCCTCGCCGGCGAGCGCCGCGCACCGGCGCCGTTCCTGGCCCGTCCCCTCCCGCCGGCGCCCGTCGAGGTCGTCGAGCTCGACCAGCTCGTGCGCTTCGTCCAGCACCCGGCGCGGGCCTTCCTCCGCCGGCGGCTGGGCATCTCCCTGGGCGACTGGACCGAGGACATCGTCGACGCCCTCCCCGTCGAGCTCGACGCCTTGGAGGCGTGGGCCGTCGGCCAGCGTGTGCTCGACGCCCGGCTCGCCGGCGCCACGATGGCGGCGTGCGTCGCCGCCGAGCGGGCACGCGGCCCGCTCCCGACCGGCGCGCTCTCCGAGCGGGTGCTGGGCCGCATCCGGGCCCAGACCGACGGGCTCCTGGCCGCGGCGGCGGCCGAGGTGCCCGCCGGCGAGCCCGACAGCATCGAGGTCAACGTCCGCCTCGACGACGGGCGTGCTGTGGTGGGAACGGTGCCCGGGGTGGTGGACGGCGTGGCCCGCACCGTCACCTACAGCCGGGTGGGGCCCAAGCACCGCCTGGCCGCGTGGGTGCGGTTCCTGGCCCTCGCCGCGTCGGGGCCCGCCGCCGGCCACGACGTGGTGACGGTCGGCCGGCGCCGGCCCGATGGCGCCAGCTACACGGAGATCACCGTCGCCCGGCTGGCCGCCGGCGCCGTCGACCAGGCCGCGGCCGGCGCCCTGCTCCACGACGTGGTCGACCTCTTCGACAGGGGCGGGTGCGAGCCGCTCCCCCTCTACTGCGCCACCTCGGCGGCGTACGCCAACGCGGTGGCCATGGGCCGCAACGGGGTGGCCGCCGCCCGCTCGGCATGGGAGAGCAGCCGCTTCCCGGCCGAGGATGCGGATCTCGAGCACCAGCTCGTCCTCGGCGGCAGAGTGCCCGTCGAGCACCTGCTCGCCGGCGCCGCGGCCGCCGGCGAGGTCGGTCCGGGGTGGGACGCGGGAGAGCCATCGCGGTTCGGCCGCTACGCCCGTCGGCTGTGGGGCCCCCTGCTCGCCGCCGAGTCGGTCGAGGACCGGTGAGCGGGACCGTGGTCACGCCGTTCGACCTGTCCGGCCCCCTGCCGACCGGGGTCACCGTCCTGGAAGCCAGCGCGGGCACCGGGAAGACGTTCACCATCGCCGCTCTGGCGGCGCGCTACGTGGCCGACGGCCTACCCATCGAGCGGCTGCTGATCGTCACGTTCACCCGTATGGCCACCAGCGAGCTGCGCGACCGGGTCCGCGACCGGATGGTGTCGGCCGAGCAGGGCCTGGCCCGCGCCCTCGCCGGCGAGCCGCCCGAAGCCGGTGACGCGGTCGCCGGCCTGCTGGCCACCGGCCCGCCCGACGAGGTCGCCCGGCGCCGGGACCGGCTCAGCCGTGCCCTCTCGGATTTCGACGCCGCCACCATCGCCACCACCCACGGCTTTTGCCAGCACGTGCTCAACGGCCTCGGGGTGGCGGGCGACGTCGAGCGCGACGCCCGGTTCGTCGAGGACCCCCGGTACCTGGTCGACGAGGTCGTCGCCGACCTCTACGTCCGGAAGTTCCACGCCGGCGGCCCGCCGCCGTTCACCCTGGCTGAGGCCCGGACGATCGGCGAGAGCGCCGTGTCCAACCCGGACGCCTTTCTCGCGCCCGACGGCGCCGAGCCCGAGAGCCCGGCGAACCTGCGCTGGCGGCTGGCCCGCCGGGTGCGCGCTGAGGTCGACCGCCGGCGCCGGTTGGCCGCGGTCCTGACCTACGACGACCTCCTCACCCGCCTGCGCGACACCCTCAACCACCCGGCCCGGGGCGACGCCGCATGCCGCCGCCTCCGCGCCCGCTACCGGGTGGCGCTGGTCGACGAGTTCCAGGACACCGATCCCGTGCAGTGGGAGATCATGCGCCGGGCCTTCGCCGAGCCGGGGACGGGGGCCACCCTCGTCCTCATCGGCGACCCCAAGCAGGCCATCTACGCCTTCCGGGGCGCCGACGTGTACGCCTACCTGGCCGCGGCCCGCATGGCGGGCACCCAGGCCACCCTCGACGTCAACTGGCGCAGCGACCAGGGCCTGCTCGACGCCCTCGACGCCCTCTTCGCCGGCGCCCGCCTGGGCCACCCGGGCATCGTCTACCGCGACGTGCACGCCGCGGCGGCGGCCCGCAGCCCGGGGCTGCACGGCGCGCCGGTGGACGTGCCCCTACGGGCCCGCGTCCTCCACCGTGACGACGACCTCGTCCGGCTCACACCGAAGGGGTACCTGCCGGTCGCCGGCGCCCGGTCGTGCATCGCCGGCGACCTGGCCGCCGACGTGGCCCGGCTCCTGTCGTCGCGTGCGACGATCGCCGGCGCCGGCGTCCGTCCCGGCGATGTCGCCGTGCTCGTCCACCGCAACCGCGATGCCCTGGCCGTACGCGACGCCCTCGAGGCGGCCGGCGTGCCCGCGGTGGTCAACGGCGCCGGCAGCGTGTTCGCCACCGACGCCGCCGGCCAGTGGCTACGGCTCCTGGAGGCGCTGGAGCGGCCGACGTCGGCCAGCCCCGCCCGGGCCCTGGCGCTCACGCCGTTCCTCGGCTGGGACGCGGAGCGGGTGGCCACCGCCAAGGACACCGAGTGGGAGGAGGTCCACGCCCGGCTCCACGGCTGGGCCGCCGCGCTGCGCCTCCGCGGGGTGGCGGCGCTGTTCGAGACCATCTGCCGACGGGAAGGCGTGCCCGGCCGGATCCTGACGGGGGCCGGCGGCGAACGCCAGCTCACCGACCTCCGCCACGTCGCTCAGCTCCTGCACACCGTCGCCACAGCCGAGCAGCTCGGGGTCACCGCTCTGGCCGGGTGGCTCCACCTGCGCATCGACGAGGCCGGCGAAGACGACGACTCCGAGGACCGCAGCCGGCGCCTCGAGTCCGACGCCGAGGCCGTCCAGGTCCTGACCGTCTACCGGAGCAAGGGCCTCGAGTTCCCCGTCGTCTACTGCCCGTACCTCTGGGACCCCGGCTGGATCTTCGAAGAACGACCACCCGAGTTCCATGACCCGGCTGCCGGCGACCGGCGCACGATCGACGTCGGCGGCGGCACCACCCGGTGGAAGGGTTCGGGCCGTCAGCACCTGGTGGAGCGCCGGGGCGAGGAGCTGCGGCTCCTCTACGTCGCGCTCACCCGAGCCCGCCACCAGGCCGTCGTGTGGTGGGCCGGGTCGTGGGACAGCCGCGACTCCGCCCTGTGCCGGTTGCTCTTCTCCCGCGACGCGGACGGCAACGTCGCGGCGGACGGGAAGGCGCCGCCCGACGACGCCCAGGTGGTGGCCCGCCTCGACGAGCTGGCGGCGAGCGCACCCGGGCGCATCAGCGTCGAACGGGTCGACGGTGGCGCCGGCGCGGTGTGGACGAAGCGCCATGCGGCCCCGCTGGCGCTCTCCGCCGGCCGCTTCGACCGGTCTCTCGACCCCCAGTGGCGGCGGACGTCCTACAGCGGCATCACCTCGGGCGCCCACGACGCCTGGGTCGCCAGCGAGGCCGAAGAACCGCCGCGGGCCGACGAGGTGATCACGGGGCCGCTCCTCGCACCCGCCTCCGCCGACGGCGGCGACCCGGTGCCGGCGCTGCTCTCCGCCATGCCGGCCGGTGCGGACGTCGGCACGTTCGTCCATACCGTCCTGGAAGGGGCCGACTTCGCCGCGCCGGACCTCAGTACTGAGCTGGCCGCGTCGTTCGGCCGAGCGCGTGCGCGCGACGCGGTCGACGTCGGCGACCCGGAGGTCGTGGTCGCCGGCCTGCGCGCCGCACTCGAGACGCCGCTCGGGCCCCTCGTCGGGGACCTGCGGTTGCGAGACGTGCACCGGGCCGACCGCGTGGACGAGCTGGGCTTCGAGCTCCCGCTAGCCGGCGGCGACGTACCGGCAGGCGCCGTCGCCGTCGAGGACATCGGCCGCCTCCTGGCCGCCCACCTCCCCGCCGGCGACCCCTTCGCCGCCTACCCCGAGCGGCTCCGGGACCCTGCGCTCCAGACCGGCCTCCGGGGCTACCTCTCGGGGAGCCTCGACCTCGTGCTCCGCACGCCCGACCGGCGCTACGTCGTCGCCGACTACAAGACCAACCGGCTGGGCGCCGCCGGCGAGGCGTTGACCGCTTGGCAGTACCGGCCCGCGGCGCTGCTCGACGCCATGTACGCCGCCCACTACCCGCTGCAGGCGGTGCTGTACACCGTCGCCCTGCACCGCTACCTCCGCTGGCGGGTGGCGGGCTACGACGCCGGGCGCGACCTGGCCGGCGTGCTGTACCTGTTCGTGCGGGGCATGACCGGGCCGCAGACGCCCCGGGTCGACGGCCAGCCGTGCGGGGTGTTCTCGTGGCGCCCGCCGGCGGTGCTGGTCGAGGCCCTGAGCGACCTCCTCGACCGGGGGTCAGTATGAGCGACAACCGGAGGTCGGTATGAGCCCCGACCGGGCGGCCGCCGCCCTCGACCACTTCGATGTCCGGGTGGCCCGCAGCGCCGGGGGGCTCCTGCGCACGTTCAACGATGCCGGCGCCCTCACCGCCGCCGACGTCCACGTGGCCAGCTGCCTGGGCCGCCTCGGCCCCGAAGTCGACGAGCACGTCCTTCTCGGCGCCGCGTTCGCCGTCCGGGCCCCGCGGCTGGCCCATGTCTGCATCGACCTGGCGACGGTCCGCGACAGGGTCAGCGTCGACAGCGACCTCCCGGTCGACATCCGGTCGCTGCCGTGGCCCGAGCCCGGCCCGTGGGCGGCCGCCCTGGCGGCCAGCCCGCTCGTGGCCAGCGGGATCGATGGTCCCCCCGACCGGCCCCTTCGCCTGGCCGGCACCCGCCTGTACCTCGACCGCTACTGGCGGGAGGAGCGTCAGGTGGCAGCCGACCTGCGGGCGCGCGGCGCGGTCATGGCGGCCGGCGTCGACCGCACCGTCCTCCGCGCCGGCCTGGCCCGGCTCTTCCCCGGCCCGGGGCCCGACGACCAGCGGCTGGCCGCGGCGACGGCCGTGCTACGCGGGCTCACCGTCGTCGCCGGCGGGCCGGGGACGGGTAAGACGACCACCGTGGCCCGGGTCCTGGCCCTCCTCTACGAGCAGGCCGCGGCCGCCGGCGAGCGGCCCCCGCTGGTGGCGCTGGCGGCGCCGACCGGCAAGGCCGCGGCCCGCCTCGAGGAGGCCGTCCACCAGGAGGCGGCGGGGCTTGACATCGGTAACGACGCCCGGGCCTGGCTGCTCGGGCTGTCGGCGTCGACGCTCCACCGCCTGTTGGGGTGGCAACCGGGCCGGCGATCCCGGTTCCGGCACGACCGGGCCAACCGCCTCCCCTTTGCGGCTGTGGTGGTCGACGAGACGTCGATGGTGCCGCTCACGCTGATGGCCCGGTTGGTCGAGGCGGTCCGGCCGGGGGCGCGGCTCGTGCTGGTGGGCGACCCCGACCAGCTCGCCTCGGTGGAGGCCGGCGCCGTGCTGGGCGACATCGTCGGCTCCGCCGCCGGCGGGCTCCTGCTCCGCCCACCGGCCCGGGCGGCCGTCGCCGAGGTGACCGGCCACGAGGTGCCCGCCTCCGACCCGCCGCCGGCGGCGGCCGTGGCCGACGGCGTCGTCGTCCTCCGGCGCGTCCACCGCTTCGCCGGCGCCATCGCCGAGCTGGCCTCCGCCGTGCAGCGGGGCCACGCCGACCAGGCCATCGCCGTGCTAGCCGGCAGCCACGACGACGTGGTGTGGCTCCCCGCCGACGCTGGTGGTGCCGATGCCCTTGGGCCGGTACGGGAGGCGGTGGTGGCCGCGGGCCGGGCCGTGACCGATGCGGCTCGGGCCGGCCAAGGCCGGGAGGCACTGGCCGCGCTGGGCGGGTTCCGGCTCCTGTGCGGCCACCGGCGGGGGCCCTACGGCGTGTCGTGGTGGACGGAGCAGGTCGAGCGCTGGCTGGCCGCAGGGGTCGAGGGCTTCGCCGCCGGCGCCGGTTGGTACGTGGGCCGGCCCGTCCTGGTGACCGAGAACGACTACGGCTTGCAGCTCTACAACGGCGACACCGGCGTGGTCGTGGCCGGTGCCGCCGGCGGCCCGGCCCGGGCGGTGTTCGAGCGTCGGGGCGAACTGCTCCAGCTCAGCCCGCAACGGCTGGGCGCGGTCGACACCGTCTACGCCATGACCGTGCACAAGGCCCAGGGCTCCCAGTTCGACGAGGTCGCCGTCGTCCTCCCTGACGAGACCTCGCCGATCCTCACCCGTGAGCTGCTCTACACCGCCGTCACCCGCGCCCGCCGGCGCCTCATCCTCGCCGGCGCCGAGGCGACGGTACGAGCCGCGGTCGAGCGGCCCATCACCCGGGCGTCGGGGTTGCGCGAGTGGCTGTGGGGGTGACGGCGGGCGCCCCCTTGGTCGTTACCGGATGACCTGGATGTGGTCGACGACCCCGAGCTGACGGAGGAGGCTCCCCAGGTCGGGAAGGGCGATGCCGGCGCTGGCATCAATGAGGGGCAGCCGCAGGCCCAGGTCGGGCGAGATGACAGCGAGGGCGACCGGCACGGGAACTGGGGTGTGCAACAGGTTGGCCACGATGGCCAGGACGGCAGTGTGGGCACCAGGCGTCGCGAACCCGGTCAGGACCAGCCTTCCTCGTACCAGGGCGACCTCGACGCCGACGAACTGGCTGCGGAGCGTCGTTTGCAGCGTGTGCACCAGAGCGGCGTCAACGGAGGCCCCGCCGACCGTGGCGCCGGCCTCGGCTCCCACGGTGGTCTCACGGGCCATGGCCGTGCTGGTAAGGGCGATGGCGATCACGCCGGCGGTCACCGCGACCGCGATCCATCGGACAACATTGCGCAAGGGGAGCTGCCTGCCTTCCTGGGGTTCGGGACGCGGTCCAGCCGGAGCCGCGTCCAGGGGAACCGCTGGCCGCCGGCCCCGCGTTACAGGTTCCTCAGGATGTTGCCGGGATCTGACGCGCCAGGGAGGTCAGTCGACCTCCCTGTGCCCCATGCGGTCGGCTAGTCGGTGGGTGGCCCGGTGGTGCAGGACGCGCACGTTCGCCGGCGTCTTGGCCGTCAACCTCGCCACTTCGTCCACGCTGAGCCCGCGCACGACCCGCAGCAGGAGGACCTCCGCCTGGTCGGCCGGCAGGAGGTGCCGGAGCCGGGCGACGGTGGCCTCCAGGGAGATGCGGACCATGGTCTCGTCCTCGGGACGGTCGGCCGCCGCCATGCAGCGGTCTTCGACCAGCCGATCGGTGGGCCGCCGGCCGGACCGCCGGTAGGTGTCGATCAGGCGCCGCCGAGCCAGGCTGAAGACCCAGGCACGGAACTCGTCGTTGCCGCCGACGAAGCGGGGGAACGAAGCGACCACCTCCGTCCAGACCTCGCCGGCGATGTCCTCGGCCTGTTCGGGGTGCCCCACCCGCAGCAGGCCCAGCAGGGCCGGTTGCAGCTCCTGAAAGCGCTCGTCCAAATCTACGCCGTCGGCCTGCACCCCCCCGATGTCGGCAGATGGGGCCGACGGCTATAGATGCAACCTCACCGGCCCGCCGGCTCGGGACGAAATGCTCACCAGGCTCGGGACGTTCTGGCTACTAGCAATGGGACGATTTCGTTACTAGAGCCCTCTCCCACGACTAATGTGGCCGGGTGAGAACCCGCATCACAGGGCAGGTCGAGCGACGTGCGGCTCAGTTCGTCGAGACGCTCATGCTCGAGGAACCGGCGATCCTGGTCGAAGGCCCCCGGGGCTCGGGGAAGTCCACCCTCCTGCGTCGGATCGCCGCGGCTCAAGGCGGTGCACTGCTCGACCTGGACGATCCCGCGACGGCACGGCTGGTGGCCGAGGACCCGTCGGGCCTGGTCGGCGGCCGCCCGGGGCTGGTGTTCATCGACGAGTACGAACGGGTGCCCGAGGTGCTCTCGGTGGTCAAGCGGGAGGTGGACCGCGACGGGCGTCCCGGTCGGTTCCTGCTGGCCGGGTCGGTGAGCGGGCGGCTCCTCCCCCTCGGGACCGAGACACTCACCGGCCGGGCCCATCGCCTCGTGCTGCCGCCCTTGTCGGCCGGAGAGGTGCTGGGTGCGAACGTGCCGTTGCTGCCGCAGCTGTTGGCCACGGGCACGCCCCCGCGGGTCGAGAGCGGTCTCAGCCGTCGCGACTACTTCGACCTCGTCGCCGCGGGCGGCTACGCCGCGGCACTGGCCCGCCCGACTGACCAGGCGCGGCGGCGCTGGCATACCAGCTACCTGGCCACCGTGGCCGACCGTGATCTTGGGACGCTCGTCGAGGTACGCCATCCCGGAGCCCTGGCCACGCTCTACCGTTCCGTCGCCGAACAGACGTCGTCGGTCGTGACCCGCTCGGCCATCGCCCAACGGTTGGGCCTGAACCCAGCGACGGCCCGGTCCTACCTCGACCTACTCGTGCGCGTCTTCCTGATCGGGGAGCTACCGGGCTGGACTGTGGGGGTGTCGGCGAAGGTCGGTCGGCGGCCCAAGCTCCATGTGACCGATACGGGGCTCGGCGCGGCGGCGGTCCGGCTCGACGCAGGCCGCTTGGCCGTGAGCGCCGTCGGGGGGTCGTTCATGGAGAGCTTCGTGGTCAACGAACTGGCGAAGCAGGTGGCCGTGATCGACGAGCCGCTCGTCCTCGCCCACTTCCGGGACCGATCGGGGGCGGAGGTGGACGTGGTCGTCGAGCGCGGTGACGGCTCGGTCTTCGCGTTCGAGGTGAAGTCGGCGACCTCCGCCGCGCCCCGTGACGCCTCCGGGCTCCGCTTCCTCCGAGATCGCCTCGGCGACCGCTTCGTGACGGGGGTCGTCCTGCACACCGGCCCGCTGACCGCCGGCCTCGGGGACCGCTTGTGGGCGATGCCGATCGCCGGCCTGTGGGCTGGCACCGAGCACTCGTCACCGGGCTGACCTTCCCCGCTGGCGGGACCGGCTCGGCTCAGCCCTCGACGCCGGCCACGCCGAAGGTCGCCACCGGGACGACGCTCTCTTCGAGCGACGGCCCGCCGTGGCCGTAGCGACCGCCCGGGCCCCGCCCCCACGACCGGCTCTCCCGGAAACCGTGGTCGGCCAGCACCACCAGCGGCACGCCGGCGGGCAAGGCCTGGAGGGTGGGGACCAGCCGGCGCTCGAGGCCGGCGACCGCCTCGTCGAGCAGGCTGGCGACGTCGGACGACGAACGATGGAGAGCCTCGTCGACACCGGTGGCGACAGCCACCGTGATGCGAGGACCGCCGGCAGCCCCGGCCCACAGGTCCCGGAGCGAGGCCGCCGCGCCATCGCGGTCGACCCCGACGAGCGACGACGCCTCGAAGCCGAGGTGGGCGAACGGCGGGCCGAGGTCGCTGGGCGTCTCCGGCCCGGAGCCGGCAGCGACCGGGCGGCCCAGGTAGAGCGACGCCATGGCCTCCCGGGTCCGCGTCGGCTCCGGCACCACCGCCCAGGCCTCCCGCAGTGCCCGCCCGGGCAGGGCGGCCACCAGCAGGGGCCGGAGCCGGAGCCACACGTCGACGCGCATGGCATCGACGACCAGGACCGCCACCCGCTCATGGCGGGCCAGCAGTGTCGCCATCACGACGCTCCCGACCTCCCAGATGCGCAGGCACCCGGGGAACCCGGCGCCGGCGTGCACGGCGAAGGCGGCGTCGGCGCCGGCCAACGCCCGTCTCGCAGCCAGGCGCACGGCGTCGAATGTGCCGTCGGAAAGGAGCGACGGCCCCACCGCGGCCAGCTCGGCCCGGCTCAGGAGGGCGGGCACCGGGGCGACGCTGGCTGGGTAGATCTCCTCGACCAGGTCCCGGCAGGAGGCGCCGGGCAGGTTGCGCTCCAGGGCGGCCAGGTGGCGGCCGGCACCGAGCAGGAAGGCCAACGGCGCCAGCTCGGGCTCACCGACCAAGGCGTGGGCGCCGGCCACGGCGGCCAGGTCAAGATCGGCGAGCCGCTCGGCCAGTTGCCAGTCGCCGGCCACCCGGCGGGCCAGGTCGTCGACCGCCAGCCGGCACGGATGGCGCAGCAGGTGCTCGCCGGCCAGCACGTCGGCGACGGCCGGCGCCGGCCGGTCGGCCAGCCGGAGGGCGGCGCCCACCTGGTCGCCCAGCAGGCTGGCCGGGCCGATGCGGGCGTCCAGGTCGACGAGGTCGGCCCGCGCCCCGAGGTCGCCGACGGCCGCCGCCGCCGCAGTTGCCAGCAGGTCGACCTCGGCGACCAGCGCCGCCGGCAACCACCCCGGGGGGTCGGCGTCGCCCCCGCTGGCCGCCCACCACGCGGCCAGCCAGAAGCACTCCCCCGCCCGGTCGCCGGGGAGCAGCGCCGCCAGCCGGGGGAACCGGCGACCGAGGAACGCGGCGGTGCCGCTCGACGCGGCCGCGTCCCGCGCCGGCGCCGAGGGGACGAGGTCGCCCTCGTCGGGCGCCGAGCTGTCGAAGACCTCGACGAAGCTGCCGGCCGACAGGGCGCCGTCGGGGTCGACCCAGGTCGCCAGCAGGTCGAGCAGCCGGCGCTTGGGGAAGCGCCGGCCGGCCAGGTCGTCACGCAGGCCGGCCAGGTCGCGGCGTACGACGAGCTGACCGCCGGTCAGCACGTCGCCGGCGACGGCGCCGAGCGGGCCGGCGAGGAGGTGGGCGACGGCAAGCGGGTCGGCCTTGGCCGGCTCGGCCGCGAGGGCCAGGAAGGCCCGGAGGTCGTCGCCCACCTCCTGGCGGCCGAGGTCGGTGAGATGCTCCAGCGCTTGCTCCAGCCGGGCGCGCTGCTCGGGCCGGTCGAGCTCGGCCAGGTGCTCCCGTACACCGCGGTCAGCCATGGCCTCGACGGCCTCGGCGTCGAACGGCGGCCGGGTCTGGCCGATGGCAAAGCCGCAGCTACAGCGGGGCTTCCAGGACAGCTCGAGGTCGAGGCGCCGGTCGCAGCGGGCCGGGGCCGCAGCGGCGAGGACACGGTCCACCTTGACCCGGTCGTCGCGGACGGCGAGCGCCCCGATGCGCCCCAGCGCGGCCAGGGCGGTGTACGCCGGAGTCGCCCGGACGGCCGCGACCTGCGCCGTCACCGGCCCCCCGTAGAAGCGCTCGTGTTCCTCCTTGTACGTCGCGACGTACACCCGCCGGAACTCGCGCTCCATCTCCAACAGCTCGCGGACCCGGTCCTCCGCAGCCAGCCCGAGCACGTCACGGACCAGCTTCCGCGCCTCGTCGCGCAGGACGACCAGCCGGCCCTCGGCCGGCAGCGCCAGCTGCGGGTGGGTCAGGTACGAGGCGGCCTGCTCGACCTTGGCCGCCTCCTCCCGGAAGTACCGGGCGACAGCGGCCACCCGGCGGGCCGCGGCCAACACCGCGTCCGCATCGCCGACAGCTCCCACCAGTGCCCGCAGCCCAGGGACGGGCGTGAGGTTGACGTCGACCGCGGCCAGCACCGCCTCGAGGGGCCCGAGGTCGGCGGCGGCGGGTTCGGTGACGACGTCGGCCAGCAGGGCGTTGTCGGCCATGGCGTCCAGACCGGCCCGCACCTGGGCCACGTCGTCACTACGCACGTCGATCCAAGCCCGGGCCCGCTCCCACGCCGCCCGCTGGAGGGTGGCGTTCCACGGTTCCCACGGCCCCTGACCGACCACCGGACCGAGCGCGGCGAGGGCCTCGCGCCCCGCCGGCTCCAGGAGCTCGGCCGCGGCCAGACGGTCGGCCGACGTCACCGCCAGGAACGGTTCGGTGAGGGTACGCCGGCCCCGACGCAGTTCGAGCAGCCCAGCCTGCACGCAGCCGTTCAGCACGAGCAGGGCCTCCGGCTCGGTCAGCCCCACCGGCCCGTCGCCGAGCGCGACCACGACGTCGACCGCGGGCACGGCCTCGACGTCGGGCACCAGGCGCAACGCCTCGGCTACCGCCGGGCTGCGGGCCGGGTCCGGCGACAGCACGTGGGCGTCGCCCCGCCGGCGGACGAGCCCCAGGGGCACGAGGTACCCGGCCAGCAACGAGCGGAGCTGGCCCCGCTCGGCCGCGGCCGCCCCGATGCGCGGCTGGGTCAGCACCTCCGTCACGAGTTGGCGCAACAGGCGTTCGCCGACCAGCTCGCCTCGCGGGGCGACGTCGCGGTGGAGCGGGTGGAGCCGCGACAGGAGCGGGTCGGCGAGGGGCAGGAGCAGGCGCTCGAAGGGCAGCCCGGCCAGCGACGGCAGGTCGACCGACGCCGCGCCGGCGCCCGACACGACGGCACCGGAGAAGTAGGCCCGCTGCAGCACCTCCCGGGCCCGGGCCTCGTCGCCGGCCGTGGACCGTTCGAGGAACTCCACCAGGCCGCCGGCCTCGGTGCGGCCCTCGGCCCGGGCCTGGGCCAGCACCAGCCGTCGGGCGTGCAGCTCGACGGCCACGTCCACGGCCTCGCCGGTGAGGCGCTGCGGGGCCCAGAGCGTCACCCGCTCGCTCGACGCCGCCAGGGCGACGGCCCGTTCGAGGCCCCCGTCCGCTCCCATCTCCAGCTCGGCCAGCAGGAGGCACCCCTCGGCGCCGAGCGCCCGGGCCTGAGCGACCAGGGCGGCCACATCGGCCTCGGTCAGCTCGGGGGCCCGCACGGGGACGACCAGCAGCGAGCGCTGCGTGTTGTGCCACAGGAACTCGCGCCGGGCCGGGCCGACGTCGGTGAGGAGCTGGAACGGCAACGTGGGCGACGAGCCCAGCTCGACCAGCGTACGAACGACCCGGCGGTCGTCCGGCGAGAGCTCGGCCCGCACCTGGGCCTGGCGGGCCAGGGCCACCTCGGCCGCGTCGGCCGTCAGCTCGATCGCGTACACGGGGGGCGGGCCGGCCCTGGCCACGACATAGGCGCCGCGGGCGACGATGGGCTCGAGCACCGCCCTTTCGAGGTACGACACGTTGGCCGACGGGTCGAGGGCGCTGAGGCGGGTGAGGAGCAGGCTGGCCAGCTCGGTGGCCGTCCGCGGCCGCTCGACGGGCGATGCCTCGATGAGGCACAGCAGCTTCACCGCCCGCAGCCCGAGGGCCTGGTCGGCCGGCGCGGCGAGGATCTCCTCGACGGCCCGTTCGTAGTAGGGCACGACCGTCTCGGCCAGGCGCCGGCTCTCGATGCGCTCCTGGAGGCGGGGCCGGAAGTGGTCGTAGACACGGTCGGGCGTGACCAGCTCCAGGTAGCCCCGCTCCGCCCAAGCGGCGATGCCCGCCGACGCGTCACCGCGGAGCTGGCGGCAGATGAAGTCGACGACACCCCGCTGCTGGGAGAAGAGGAACCGCAGCCCTTCGAGCACCGACAGCGTGGCCGGGTGGACCGGGTAGCAGCGCTGCAGGCGCTCGGGGGAGACGCCCCATCCCGGGAACGCCGTCTCGATCTCGCGGTGCGCCTTTTCCACCCACGCCTCGGCGCCCGGCCGGAGCCGCACCAGCCGGCCCCGCACCAGATCCTCCACGTGGCGCATCGTCAGGCCGATCGTCCGGTACCGGTCGCGGATACGGGCCAGCTCGCGCTGGCTCACGTTGGCCACCTCGTCGATGCTCTCCTGCAGCGCGGCCACGACCACCACCGGCGACTCCCGTGCCCACTCGCCGAGGAACTGCAGGAAGCGCAGGTCCTCCACCAGCGCCGGGCCCTGCTTGGCCCGGAGGAACTCGCTCAACTCGTCGAGGAGGACGACGAGGCCGGCGCCCCGCTCGCCGGCGCCCGCCAACACGTCGTCCCACGCCGCCCGGCGGTTGCTGCTCGACGGCGGCGACGGGTGGCCGAGCGCAGCCCATGCCGCCCCGAGCACGAGGTCCTCGAGCTGCGCCGACGCCCGGTGCTCGACCAGGGGCACGGCCACGGCCACGCTCGGTCGCGCCCGGCCGGCCGCCTCCCTGAGATCGGGCCCCCAGGCGTCGACGGAGCCACCTCCGGCCAGCTCGGCCAGGGCGGCGAGCAGGTGCGACTTGCCCGACCCGAAGTGGCCGACGAGGAAGAAGGCGGCGCCGGTGTCGTGAGCACGGGCGTCGAGCACCGTCGAGAGGGCGCCGGTAACGTCGGCGGTGAGCACCAGCTCCGACAGGCGGCCGGGCCGCCCGTCGAGACGGACCACCGTCTCCACCGCGGCCACCTCGACGAGCTGGTCGATGGTGGGCGGGGCCACGCCCGGCCCCGGTGCCGGCAGGGTCACTCCGTGGGGCCGAGCTTGCGCAGCTCGCCGTAGACCGCGCCCCGGCGCCCGCCGGCCAGCGGTACCAGCTCCTCCAGCGTCGACCGCAGCTCGTCGAGGGCGCCGCGCTTGCGTTGGAGATGGACGTAGGTCCGGAAGAGGATCAGATCCTCGGGGTCGGCCAGGAGGCAGGCCCGGAACAACGTGGCCGCCTGCTCGAGGTCGCCGGCCTTGCGCAGGGCGTAGGCCTCCATCTTCCGGGCGTAGGGGTCGCCATGGAGCTTGCGCCGGGCAGCCCAGGTCTCGGCCGCTTGCTTGTCGTCACCGCCGGCGCTGCGCAGACGGGCCAGCACGGCCAGCAAGTGGCGGTTGCCCTGGTCCGCAGTGCGCAGGAGCACCTCAACCTCCCGCTCGCGGTCCTCGGGCGCCAGCCGCAGGACCCGGGCCTCGATGAGCTTGGCGTAGGCGAACTCGTCACCCGGCGCCCGGTCGTGGGCCCGCTCGAACAAGGCCACGGCGTCGTCCTCACGGCCCTCGCGCAGCGCCACGTCGCCGAGGACCACCCACGCCGAGCTATCCCCATCGTTCCGCTCGACGGCACGCGACGCTGCTCCGCGCGCCGCTTCGAGCTCGTTGAGCCGGAGATGGCAGCGAGCCAGCTGCACCAGCGACCACGAGCCCTTGTCGCCTAGAGCATCGGCATCGGAGTACGACCGGGCCGCATCCCGCCACCGCTGCTCCCGGTACCGGAGGTCACCCCGGACGCGGGCGGTGAACGCGGTCGTACCGGCCAGTGACTCGGCCCGTTCCAGGGCGTCGCCGGCGTCGGCCAGCCGGCGGCGGCGCAGTTGCACTTCAGCCAGGTGAGCGAGCGCGACCGGGTTGGCCGGCGACCGGGCCAGGACACCCTCGATGGCGATCACCGCCTCGTCGAGCCGCCCCGAGCGCTTGAGCTCGAGCGCCTCCTCCAGACTGCCCGTGCCCGACACCCCTCAGTCTACCGAGGCCTTGACGAGCCCCGTGGTTCCTTGGCACAGTCGGCCCACCGGTCGTGGCAGACCGCGCCCTTCGCCGTCGAGGACAACGACGGTCCACGTGACTCCACCCGTGCGACCTGAAGGGGCGTCCCATGCCCGTACCCGTCCATCCGTCCATCGATACCGCATTCCTCGAGTTCCTGGCCGAATCGCTCGGCCGGGCCGTCGCCGACAACGGCACCGGCGTGCTCGTCCATGTCGCCGCCGCCGCCGGCGCCGACGGGCCCGACATCGGCGTGCTCCCGCTCGACGGCCAGGCTCCCGCCGAGGTGCTGCTAGGCGCCGTGGCGCCCGAGCACTGGTCGGTGCTCGGCGTGGCCACCACGGGTCGGGCCTGGCCGCTCGACCGTCACGCCGGCACCCGTCCTGGTCGGGCCGAGATCGTGGTGCTCGCCACCCGCGACGGGCGGGTCGTCGGCCGGGCCCGCGCCGGGGGCCGGGTCATCACCGAACCACCGGCGTCGGGCCTCACGCTGGACTGCCTGCAACGGGCGCTGGGCCTGCCGACCGCGCCGCCCGATGTCCCACCGGCCCACCTCGTCGCCGTCGTGCTCCTCGAACGGGCACTGGCCGGCGGGCCGGCAGCCGAGGCTGAAGGATTGCTGGCGGCCTTCGAGGCACCCGGGCCGGCGCTGGAATGGGGTCGGCTCCGCCACCTGATGGCCCGCGCCCGGCCGGACGCGGGCCAGATGCCGGACGACCCCGACTGGTTCGACGACGGCGCCTTTGCCCGCTGGGCGCTGAGCCGGTACCGGCCGGTCCCCGTACTCCTCGCCGAGGCTCGCCGCACGCTCGGCCCCGCCGGCGCTCGTCATTGCGCCAGGATCCTCGACCGGCTCGGTGTCGCCGCCGAGTGACGACGCGTCCAGGCGGCGGTCGGCAGCTACGCGGGAGCCGACGGGCCCGACGTTTCCGCGCTGGCGATGCCTCCCGACACGTCGGTCTCGAAGCGGGTGGCCAAGAACTCCTCGGTGGCCTGCAGGCTGAGGTGCAGCTCGGCCTCGGAGTCGATCCGGATGCGCGGGCGGTCGACGGTGAAGTCGAAAACGTGGCCCCCCGAGAGATGGTCGTCGCTCAGGAAATGCAGGTGATAGCCGGCCACCCCGATCCCCTGGGCGTAGTCGGGCGTGTGGAACCCCACGATCGTGCCGACGACGTCGGAGATCGTCACCGTCGGTTCGGCCGCCGCGGCGTCGGCAAGGCGGGGGTACGGCTTCGACTGCCTCGTGATGGTCCGGGTCAGCACGGTGGGGAACCTCCCGTCGATCCGCACCGCGTAGAACAGGTTGTCACTCGGCGCCAGACGGTGGAGGACGGCCTCACACTGCTGGCGGGTCAGCCGCCCGTCCTCGGTGTGGTCGATGTTCGGTCGGAAGTTGGTGACGGCGGCGAACGGTGTGAGCTCGTCACCCGACACCCGGTTCACCGTGCCGTCGCTGCGAAGGTGGAAGTACCGGCCATCGAGCGCGACCATCTCACCGTCGAGGGCGTTGAACGTGCCGACGCCGAAGTCGCCGTGGCGCATCACGTCCCGGTAGGCCACGTTCCCGTCGTAGAGACCCTCCACCAGGGAGACGATGGTCGACGTCTGGAACACCTCATGGGGCCTGCGCCCACCGCCGACCCGGTGCGACAACAGGCTCCGGGCGAACCCGAGGATGTGATCGGAAGAGATGCCTCCAACATGGCACGCGGCGAGCCGGGCAGCAGCATCCTCGGCCGAGCCCCGGCTGGGCAACACTGGGCGCCGGCCCAAGGGTGGTCGCAGAGGGGCCCTGTCCCGGACCGCCCCAGACAGGAGGAACCAGCATGCCCGTTACCGTCACCGTCACCGGCTCCGGAACGCCCGACGACCCGTGGGCCCTGCGCACCCCACCCGGGACCTCCGAATACCGGATGCACCGCGACGACACTGTCGACCCGCCCGAGCTCGTCTGCCAGGTCGGGGCCACTACCTTGAAATACCTCGCTCGCTGCCTCGACGATGCCGCCGCCATGCTGCAGGAGCACGGCGACTGGATAGAGCTCGGCAGCGCCGACGAAGGCAAGCCGGCCAAGGACGGCACCCTCGAGGCATGGGCGAGATCCCCGGCCAACCCTGTCGGCGGGTGGTACGGGCTTCGGAAGGGCTATCGGGGCCGGTTCGCCATGTACGTCCCCCCGCTTCTGGAGCACCTCGGCCTGGTCGAACTGGAGCACAACCCACGGAACAACCGAGTGAAGGCCGTCCGGCGGGAGGTTTGACTCCGCCCGGCCTGAGCGGTGTGCTCGCCGGCGCGGAGTAGTTGCGTCGTCAGGGACGAAACTGGTGAAGCGGATGCCCGACAACGCCACTGCGTGGTCGACGACTGGCAGTTGCCTTCGATGGAGCGGCGTGCAGCCCGATGGGGGCGGTATCGTGGGCGCGTCACCGCAGGTCAGACGGGTAGATCAAGCCCCTGTAGCTCAGCGGATAGAGCGGCTGCCTTCTAAGCAGCGGGTCGCAGGTTCGAGTCCTGCCGGGGGCGCCGCAAAAGTGCAGGTCAGAGGCCATTTTGCCCGACTTCGGCTTACCGCCACGAACCCCCATTCACCGCCCGACCACGCGAGTTCGCGTGGTTTTCGCGTGGTTGTTTGGGCGTCTCCGGACCGCCGCGAGCGGCGGGCCTCGTGTACGCGACGCCAGACGCGGCCACAGGTGGTGCGTCGCGAGGAGCGCCGCTTGACCGCCGCGATCCACCCCAGCCGGTAGACCGCCCCCACTGGATACTGCTCGATCGGTTTCCCCCTTGACCGAGGCAATCCGGCACTCATTCTCAACGGTGAAGGAGGGCACCGGAGGACGGGATCCTGACGAAGACCGTCCTTCCTGAGCGACGCCCCGACGAAGTCGACAGCGACGAGCGGCACCGGTCAGCGATCAACGCGTCACCACCTGGAAGCCCCGATGGCAGCTTTCTGCTGTGGTGGTTCCCGCTCACGCCGGCACCCGCCCGAGTTAGAGGCGCGGGTCTGGCCAATCCTTGCCACCAGCGGCATCCGCACCGCCGCGCGATCCGCACGCAACGGCTTGGCTGACCTTCACCGTGATTCGCTCGCTCGGACGTCGGCTTAGCCGGAAGGGAAGACATCCAATCTGTTGGCTGCTCGAGCCCAAGACGATCATCGAGTTGTAACCCGACTTGACCTCCACGTTCCCACCGCCGAGCTGGCCGGGCTTCAGCAGCCAGTCGTCCCCGGTCCGGGAGCAGTCATGCGATTTGCAGACCTTTAGCGTCACCGATTCCGGCAGATCGTTCTTCACATCTACCGCCACGGGCTCCGAGGAGGTGGCGCACGCGGTCAGCCCGCAGAGGGCAGCGAGCGCCCCCAACGTGGTTAATCGCACGAAGGTCATCCACGCGCTGGGCCTACTGCATGGTCGCTGTGCTCTCTCGCTCGTCCGGCCTACCACCACCAGACAGCCCGTCGGCTTTCCGGACCCCTCATAGTCCACTCGATAGCGTCCCTAATCCTTGCCAGCTGGGACAACCCTGCGATCGCAGGGTGGCGTATAGTCAGGACGTCCGGGCAGCGGCGGATTCCCGGTAGAGCATCTCCGGCGCCACGTCGGCGCCATTGGGCCACACGATCGTCCCCTCCTCGGCGTCAACGCGCACCTGGGCGAAAAGAACAGGGTCGTTGCGTAGGGGTTCGAACACCGGGCCCCACAAGTGCGGCAGGAGGTCGACCTCCCCGAGGGTGCCGTCGTCGAAAGTGACGCCCACCACGAAGTCGTGCAGGACTTCCACTTTGGTAACGACGGGGATCGGGTCGGTCATGGCAGTGGCTCAATCGTACCCAAGGGCTCATGAGCAAGCGCGTGCGCCCACGTGGCCATGAGCTCGTCACGGTACAGCTCGCCCCACTCGCGAACGAGGCGCATGGCCCGGTTGGGCAGACCGCCGGCAAGCACCTCCAGCGATGCGATGTCTACCGCCGCCCGGTGCTCTCCGTAACGGGCGTGGAAATGCGGAGGCGGATGCTCGGCCCAGTACAGGGAGATGACGATCCCGTAGAACTCGCTCAGCCTGGGCACCGGGTGAGTCTCTCAGCGAGCGACGCGGTCAGTTCGAGCCGGCAACGGCTCAACGCCGACGTGACGTCTGGACGGCTGCCGTCCCACCCGCAGCGAGCCCATCTCACTCGGACCGAGGCCTACGTGCGTCATCGATCCAAAGCTCAATCTCCTGCGGGTCGAAGCGTACGAGGTGACCCCACTTCACAATCGGGATGCGCTTCTCGGCCACGAGCCTCCGGATGTGGCGGACGGTGACCCCGAGACGCTTGGCCACCCACTCGATGTCGACCAACTCCGTCTGCGTACTCGACCCTGCTCTCTTGCCAACCATGATCGGTAGTCCCTTCTGAGGCGCCGCCATGACCCCTCACCTATCTACTGGTCCGTTTCCAGCCGAAACGCGACAAAGAAATCTGAGATTTCTCAGCAGCGCCCCTCTTGCACACGGACAGTGCCGACAAGACCACAGGCCGCATCGATCGACCGACTCATCAGCCGAACCAATTTCGTCTCAGGGCCAGATCTCGCTCCCCGTCGGAACTAACCCATTCTCTACCGTCCACTGACCTCAACGAACCGTCATTGACCCGAAACACCACAATGACACCGATACAGACCGCAATATACCGCCATAGACCGATCAGCAAATAGACTCTTTACAACCCCGCAACATCCCTCCCATACTGCAACATCTCTTATACACGATTTCAAGGGTGTCCCCTTGAAGGAGGGCGGTGCCGCCGTGGCCTGGATGCAGATCATGGGAGCCAATTCGGTCGACTACCACCGTGCCACCGTGCTGGCCCGGGGCGACGACCACCCTGGCCAGGCCCTGGCCTACTACGCCTCCCGGGGCGAGACCCCACTGCTGTGGGGCGGCGCCGGCGCCCGCCTGTTGGGCCTGCAGGGGGCGGTGACCGATGAGCAGTACTCGGCGATCTACGGCCCCGGCGGCGCCTGTGACCCCACCACCGGGGAGCGGCTGGTGAACACCAAGTGCCCGGGGCTGGAGCTGGTGGTCTCGGCCCACAAGTCGGTGGCCGAGCTGGGCGTCATCGGCCGGGCCGAGGACATGCACAAGATCATGGACGCCGAGCGCGACGCCACCCTGGCCTACCTCGACGACCTGACCCGGCGCCTGGGTGGACGACGGGGCGAGGCGGCGGTGCGCACCCCCACCGAGGGGCTGATCTACGCCACCGCACGCCACGCCACGTCCCGGGCCGGCGACCCCGGGCCTCACGACCACGTGCTGGTGGCCAACCTCGTGCGCATGAACGACGACAAGGGCGGCTGGAAGGCAGCGGTCACCAACCTGTGGACCGAGCACCTCCACGCCGCCACCATGGCCGGGCGCATGGCCTCGGCCCGTGTTGCCGTGGAGCTGGGCTACGCCATCGTTGCCGACGACGGACCGTCGGGAAAGCTCGGGCACTGGGCCATCGCCGGCGTGCCCGAGGCGGTCATGGACGCCCACTCCAAGCGGGCGGCGGAGATCGAAGCCGAGATGCAGCGCACGGGCAACTCGAGCTACCAGGCCCGCAACGTTGCCGCCCGGGCCACCAGGGGGCCCAAACGCCACCAGCCCGTCGGCGATCTCATGCCCCGGTGGGTGGCCGAGATCGGCGAGGTCGGCTGGAGCGTGGAGGCCATCAGCCAGGCCGTCGACCGGGAGGCAGCAGCACGGCGGCCGCCGTCGCCCACGCTGAGCGCGGAGGGGGTGCGCAGCATCGTCAACCGGGTGCTCGACGCCGATGGCGCCCTGGCCGCCCGCAAGGTGTTCACCCGCCGTGACGTGGTCGTAGCGGTCGCCCCGTCGCTCTACGGCCGTGACCCCGGCGAGCTGGCCCGGGTGGTGGACCGCACGCTGGCCGATCCCGAGGCCGTGGCGCTGCTGGGCGTGGCCGGAGCGAGCGAGCGGGCCTATGCCACCGCGGTGACCATCGCCCGGGAGGAAGCCATCGCCCGCTCCGTCGAGGCCCAGGTCTCCCGAAGCAACGCTCCTGCAACATCGGTCGCGAACGCTCGCGCGGCCGTGGCGGCCGCTGAGGAGCGACTCGGCCACGCCATGACGGCCGGCCAGCGCGACGCAGTTGAGGCCGTGTGCACGTCGGGGCGCGGCGTGGACCTGGTTGTCGGCGTGGCAGGCTCGGGCAAGACGACCGCCCTGGCCGCGACGCGGGACGCCTTCGAGGAAGCCGGCTACGAGGTAATCGGCACGTCGACCTCGGGCCAGGCGGCACGGACCCTGAAGCGCGAGGCGGGCATCGACAGCCGGACGCTGGCCTCGCTCAACTGGCGCATTGCCCACAACACCCTGCGCCTGTCGCCTCGCCACGTGGCCGTTCTCGACGAGGCGGCCATGACCGACGACGCCGCCCTCGTCGCCTTCCTGGAGGCAGCCCGGGTCACCGGAGCCAAGGTGGTGGCGGTTGGCGATCCCCGCCAGCTGTCCTCCGTCGGCCCGGGCGGCGGCTTCGAGGCCGTGGTACGGCGGTTCGGAGGCGCCGTGCACGTGCTCAGCGAGAACGTCCGCCAAGTCGATGCCGGCGAACGAGCGGCGCTGGCCCAGCTGCGGTCGGGCAAGGTCGACGAGGCCGTGTCCTGGTACGCCGGCGCCGGTCGCATCGCCGTGTCCCCGGATCGGGACACGGCCCTCGACGCCACCGTGGCCGGCTGGGCCGCAGACATGGCCAAGGGCACCTCGACCGCCATGTACGCCTGGCGGCGGGCCAACGTGGCCGAGCTGAACCTCCGGGGCCGCAAGGCGTGGGAGAAGCTCGGGCGGCTGTCCGGCCCGGAGCTGACCGTCGGCGACCCCGGCTACCGGACCGGGGACCGCGTCGTCACCCTGGCCCCCGGTGCCGGCGGGGAGATCGTGACCTCCGAGTGCGGCACCGTTCTGGCCGTCGACGTCGCCCGCCGGGAGCTGGCCGCCACCATGGACGACGGGCGCATCCAGCGCTTCGGACCCGACGAGCTCGACGCCGCCCATTTGGCCCACGCCTACGCCATCACCGTCCATCGCTCTCAAGGGGCGACGGTGGGCCGGGCCCATATCTACGAGGACGGCGGCGGCCGGGAGCTGGCCTACGTGAAGATGAGCCGGGCCCGGGAGCGCTCGACCGTCTACGCGGTGGCCGACTCGGTCGAGCATGCGGTCGAGGACCTGGGACGCACCTGGAGCCCGTCCCGGCGTATCGGCTGGGCCATCGACCAGGGCACGCCGGCGCCGGGCATCGGCGCTGAGCCGGTCCCGGACGCACCTGCGGTGTCGGCCAGCCTGCGTCACGCCCGATTGGTGGCCGAGCGGGAGGCGGTGGCTGTGGTGGTCCCCTCCGACCCGAGCTCCGCCTTCTACCGGACCCGGAACACCGTGGATCGCCTGCAGCGCAAGCTCGAGGACCTGGACAAGGCCGAGGGATGGGGCGAATGGCGAGGCACCCCGCTGGGAGGGGCGCCATCGCCTGGAGCGGAGCCGTACAGGAGAGGCGGGCCTGCCTGGCCCAGGCCGAACACGTCGGGCTCCGGGAGCGTCACCGGCTGCGCCAGCGGGCAACCAAAGCTGCCGAGCAGATCGGTCCTCTGCGGGAGCGCTTCGAGGCGCTGGCCCGGCCGGAGCGGGTCCGGCTGAAGGTCGAGCTGCCCGAGGCCAAGAGGAGCCTGGCCGACCTCCAGGGCCGGCACAACGCCTACAAGCGGTTCCAGTACGAGCATCCCGAGGCCCTCCGCCGCCTCGACCGCCTGGACGAGCAGATCGCCACTGCCGCTTGGGAGCTCGGCCTGGAGCGCCAGGAACTCGACGGCATCCGACCTGAGCCGCCGCAACAGAGCGCACAGCAGTGGGCCATGGAGCGGGGTATCCGGGGCATGGACCGCGGCATGGACCTTGGAATCGACCTGTGACGCCGGTCGAGGCCGCTCTGGCAGGGTCGGCTGTCTCTGCTGCTCGATACGCTTCCCGACGCGATTCCCCCGCGCTCGACACCACCCGACGGTGGCGGATTGTTGACGATGAGAAGGAGGCGCAATGGCCAGCGTTCAGAAGCGACAGCGAGCTCGAGGTGGGGCCTCGTGGGTCGTGCGGTACCGGGACCCGAACAATCGCCCGCGCGAACGGTGGTTCCCCACGGCCGCCGACGCACGTATCTTCGCCAAGACAGTCGACGCCGACGTCGTCAGGGGCGACTACCTCAACCCGACGCTCGGTCGGACCCGCTTCTCGTACTGGGCCGATCAGTGGTTCGGCACGACAGGCGGGCTGAAGCCCAAGACCCGACAGGGCTACGAGTCGATGCTTCGCGTCCACGTGGTGCCCCACTTCGGGGGCTGGCAGGTTTCCGCCGTCGACACGCCTGCCGTCCGCGCGTTCCTGGCCAAGATGTCCGACGCCGGCTCGGCAGTGGGGACGCAGCGGGCCGCTCGGAAGGTGCTCCGCCTGGTCCTGGGTACGGCCATCGAGGGCAACGCCATCCGCCACAATCCCTGCGACGGTGTGCGCCTCGCCCGGTCGCAACGCGAGGAGATGGTGTTCCTGACCCTCGACCAGGTGCACGCCCTCGCCGAGGCGATGCGCCGGCCCGAGTACGGGCTGCTGGTCCGGTTCGTCACCCTGACCGGCCTTCGCGCCGGCGAGGTCGGCGCCCTGCGGATCGGCCGCCTGGACCTCCTGCGAGCCCGAGTGGACGTCGTCGAGGCCGTGTCCGAAGTGACCGGACACGGGCTGGTCTACGGGCCGACCAAGACCTACGAGCGGCGCAGCGTCCCCATCCCCCGAGCGATGTGCGACGAGCTGGGTGCCTACCTCGCCACCCGGCCGGCGGACCCTGAGGCGTTCGTCTTCACCGCCCCGGGCGGCGGCCCGCTGCGCCACCACAACTTTTACGCCCGTCATTTCCGGTCCGCGGTGGTCGCGGCCGGGCTGCCGGAGCGGATGCGATTTCACGATCTCAGACATACGTGCGCCGCTCTGCTGATCAACGCGGAACCGCCGGCGCACCCGCTGGCGGTGATGAAACGCCTCGGGCACTCGTCGATCACCGTGACCTACGACACGTACGGGCACCTCTTCCCGGCCCTCGAAGAAGCCCTCACCGACTCCCTCGACCGCTCCTACCGCGAGAGCCGGGCCAAGGCCGACCTCCGCGATCCGCGTGGATTTCGCGTGGACGACGCCTCAAACGGGGCCTCGGTGACCGCCTTACACCCCCGCTGACCTGCACTTTTGTCCTTGTGCCGCTCGATTGAGGGTCACTCTTCTAAGCAGCGGGTCGCAGGTTCGAGTCCTGCCGGGGGCGCCGGGCGAGACCCCAAGGCGTGTTCGGGTCGTCGGCGGGCGGCGCCAACGGCACCCGCGCGCCGGGTTTACCAGTCCTGGGCGGCGAGCAGCATCGTGGCGAGCGGCTCGAGCGTGGCCATGAGCTCGTCGAGCTCGCCCGGCCCGAGGCTTTCGTACGGCTTCGCCGCGAGGTCATCAGTGAGCCCCTCAACCCGCTGGTTGACGGCGCGACCCTGTTCACTGAGCGAGCCGTCATCGCCGATCAAGCCCCGGTCGCGCATCCCGTCGATGACGGCAGCGAGCTGTGCCGCCGGAAGGTGGTGGACGCGCCCGAACTGCTCGGCGGGCATGCCCATTGCGAGCGCCAATAGGACGTGAGCCTCGAGCCGCCCGACACCTTCGATCATCAGGGCGGCAATGTGCCCGTCGCCACGGTGCTCGCGCAGCAAGGAAGCAGCGTGGAAGAGGCGGGCCACCACTTCATCGGGGACCGGGAGCGCCCGCAGCGCGGCGTACATCGGCCGGCCCTCGTACGGTGCGCTGACTGCGGCCGTGGTCAACAGTTCAGCAGCGCGGGCGAAACCTGCAGAGCCGACGTGATCGCCAAGGATGCGCCGCAGCGCCTTGACGCAGCCCGCCTGGCGAGCGGTGATCGCCGCCTCGGGTGTGGTGGTGCGCCACACCCTCGGAATATGCCGGGCCACCTCGCCGGGGGCGAAGTTGTAGAACAGCGCGTCCACCACCTCGGCGGGGACGAGGCCCAAGGGCGCCGCTCGTCCGGCAAAGTAGGTGTCCCAGTAGTTGGTGAACCCGAGGGCGAACATCGTTTCGTTCGGTTCGTCGGCTGAGTAGGGGATGGCACCGATCGGCTCGACGAGCTCGAACATCCGGCGTGCCATCGCGTTCATGGTGCACTCCTCCTCCTGCGGCCCCAGCGCCCCTCTGCGGATACCCGATCAGTTGGACGGTTGCCCGCAGCCAATCTCATCGCACGGCGATGACCCGGTCCAGCCGGAGGTCGCGACAATGGACGCGCACTCCAGCGGACGTCCGGTGACGTGGCCGGCCAGTACTCAGGCATCGTTGCGGAGGTAGGTCACCACCGCCTGTACCCGGCGATGGTCGTCCTGGGTGGGGACGAGGCGCAGCTTGGTGAAGACCCCGCTGACGTGCGTCTCGACCGTCCGGCGGGCCAGGTGGAGCCGGCTCGAGATCGCGATGTTGGTGAGCCCCTCCGCCATGAGCCGCAACACGTCAAGTTCCCTTGGCGACAGGGACGTGAGCAGGTCAGGCGGATGGCCGGTGCTAACGAGAGCCGAGACGATGAGGGGGTCGATGGCAGTCCCTCCGTTGGCGACTCGGCGCACGGCGTCGATGAACTCGTCAACGTCGAGGACGCGGTCTTTGAGCAGATAGCCGAAGCCCGATGACCCGGCGGAGAGCAGCTCGATCGCCCTCGCCGTCTCGATGTACTGGCTGAAGAGCAGGATCGGCGTGGCGTGGCCCCGGCGGCGGATCTCGATGGCGGCGCGGATGCCCTCATCGGTGTGCGACGGTGGCATGCGGACATCCACGATGGCAACGTCGGGTGGTTGCCGCTCGATGGACGCGAGGAGCTCGTCGGGGCTGGCGACGCTGGACACGTCGAAGCCCTCGTCGGCGAGGATGCGGACCAGCCCCTCTCGCAGCATGACCGAGTCCTCGGCGATCACGACACGCACGGGATCACCGCCCGGACCGTGGTGCCGGCACCTGTCGGGCTCGTGACCTCGAGCCGCCCGTTGACGGCCTCCACGCGGTCAGCCAGCCCGCGCAGCCCCGAGCCGGCGCTGACCGTCGCCCCGCCAGGGCCATTGTCGGTCACTTCGGCTCGCAGTTCGCCGTTCTGGGCGCGGATCGAGATGGAGATGGCGGCCCCCGCAGCGTGCTTGAGCGCGTTCGTGGTCGCTTCGCACGTGACATACCAGAGCACCGACTCGATGCCCTCGGGTGGCCGTATCGGGACGTGCACGTCCATGACCACGGAAGCCGGGAGCCTGGCGGCGAGCTCGGACACCGCCGCCTCGATCCCGTTCGACACCAGTACCGGCGACATCACGCCGGCGGCGAAGCGGCGCAATTCGGCGATGGCGTCCTGGATGCCCGCGACCGCCTGATCGATGAGCGCACCTGCGACCTCGCCGAGCGCCGGGTCGGCGCGGCGCTGACCGCCGCGCAATGCCAGTCCGAGCGCCACGAGCTGGCTCTGGGCCCCGTCATGGATGTCGCGCTCGATACGACGCCGTTCGGTGTCACCGGCGGCGATGAGGCGGGCGCGTGAATCGTGGAGCGCGGCAAGTTGCCGGCCGAGATCGGCCTGCACCCGCCCGTGCTCGAAGGCCGCCACCGACGCCTCCATCACCCGCCGGAGCCGGTTCCCGTCGCCTGCCGTCGTCGGCGTATGGGCGACGTGTGCTTCCCCGGACCCGAGCACCGAGACATCGAGCACGAGGCCCTCGGGCGTGGCCCCGGTCGGCCGTCCCCAAGGATCGACGTGCGCGCCGTCGGCGAACCAGTAGCTGAGAACGAGGCGTGGGTCGTCGAGCACCTCGGCCAGGAGCGCCTGCAGGGCTCCCGGCTCGGGGGCCTCGCTCCCCGAGCCGGCCGTGAAGGCCCGTATGCGCCGAGCGGCCTCCCAGCTCCCACGATCGAACACTCGGTCGAGCTGGTCCTGAGCCCATCGGTGCACCGGTCTGAGCACGGCCAGGGCCACGGCGGTAGTGAGCGACGCGGCGACCACCGACGCGCCGGAGCCGAGCCGGGACATCGAGCCGGCGAGGGTTGCTGCCGCCCCCACGAAGGTGAGCAGGGCGGCAGTCATGGAGCCGTAAAGGATCGTGCCCTTGATCAGCCGGTCGATGTCGAAGAGCCGGTAGCGGAACACCGCCACGCCCACCGACACCAGCATGGCCAGGAACCCGAGGAGACGGACGACCAGGAGCGCGGGCACGACCTCAGCCACGATGTTGGTCGTCACTGCGGCCACGACCCCGAGCACCACCCACTTGAGCTGCTGACGCACTACGCCGGTGCTGAGACGCCACTTCTCCAAGAGGCCCACCAAGCCGAGGGCGGCCAGGCCGTACGCGCAAACGAGCGCCACGGTGACCACGGCGTCGGCGAGGGAGGCGCGCGTGGATGCCGGTCCGCTCCCGGTGAGGAGCTCCGGCCCTCGGGATGGCCAGGCGAGCAGGGCGACAACCGGCAACGCCATGGCCAGGGCGGCGACGGCCTTCGGGATCCAGCGGAACGACGGGGCCGCCTCGCCGTCCGGGAGCCAGGCCACCATCAAGGGCAACAAGACGATCGGCGTGGTGATGCCCGCCATGCCGCCGACGAGGCACGCCAGGCCGCCCCATGGCAGCGATCCCGGCGAGGCGACCAGGCCGTGGTAGCTCCAGGCCAGAGCGAGGACAGAGAGGGCCCGGAGCATGCCCAGGGCACCCAGGACCCGGCCGACCCTGTCCCGGGGCCGGAGGGTCAGGATGGAGGCGGCCAGGAAGGGCAGCGTGAGGGCCATCGTCAACGACATCGACCCCGTCGGTTCGCCACCGAAGTTCAGCGCGTACCCGTCCGAGGAGGCCAGCAGCCCCCCGATCAGGCCGCCGGCGACGCCGCACCCGGCCGCCGCCCAGACCCCGGCGACCGCCCATCGGGCCCGGCGCGGGCGATCGGAGCGCCAGGGCACACACGAATGGTCCCACGGGGGCCGATCTGGCACATCGTGGCCAGCACGGAGGCGAGCGGGGCACCGCCTCGTGGCCGGCACGCGACAACAACGCGGGCTGCCCACGATGCGCCCGCCGGCCTCGAGGCGCACACTCAGGGCACATCCAGCAGAGGAGAGCCCAATGTTCGCCATCATCCCGCTCATCACCGGCGTGGCCCTCGGGCTGACCGCCCCTCGCCGGACGGCAGTGATCGCCCAGATCGTGTTCTACATGCTGGCCGCGGCCGCCCTGATCGCCACCGCCCCCCAGCATGACGCCAGCCGCGCTGGAGGCGTCGCCCTGGCCCTCGGCCTGCTGCCCCTGGCCGCCCTCAGCCTCGGTGCCGGCCTCCTCCTCCGCGCCCGCCGGCAGGGCGCCAAGATCGCCGACGCCACCTAGCCTGCGCCATGCCCGGCGTCGCGGTCCTCGGCCCGCGCCGCCGTGCTGGCGCCGGCGAGCAGCGTGGGCTCGACCTCGCGCAACCAGCCCTCGATGGCGGCGGCCCCGTCCTCCCAGCCCGGCTCCTCCATCAGCCAGTGGCTGTGCCCGGCCAGCTCGATCAGCGAGGCGCCGTAGCGGCGGGCCGTCTTGCCAACCATCTTCGGGGTGATGCTCGGGCTGTCGAGCCCGCTCACGCAGAGCACCGGGCAGCGCACGAGCTTCGAGTCGACGGGATAGCCGGTCAGGACCTGGCGGAAGGCGACACCGGACTCCGGCACCAGCCGGGAGTACACCTCGGCGACGTCGTCGGCCGGCAGGCGGTTCAGCCATGCCCGACGTGCGGCCCGGCGCGTCGGCAGGAAGGACTTACCCACGGCGATGCGGGGCGCCAGCCGCATGAAGACCGGCCACGTCCGGGCCTTCGGGACGACCGGTATGCCCTTGGGCGGGCCGGGCTCGATCAGGACGGCCGCTGCGCAGCGTTGCTGCGCAGCGACCAGCTGGGCGAGCAACCCGCCGAGGCTGTGACCGACGACGATCGGCGCCGGCCCGACCTGGTCGAGGACGCGCAGCGTGTCCTCCAGGTAGTCCTCGATCCGCGCCCGGTCGCGGTCGGTCCGGCGGGTGAAGGCGTAGCAGTCCCACCCCCGTTCGGCGAAGAACCGGACGTACCCGTCAAAACAACGGTGGGTTTCCCACGCTCCGTGCAAGAACACCAGCGGGTGGGCATGGCGACCGCCGGCGGCCACGACGCCATGGAACTCGGCGAGCTCGACTTCTTCCACGACTCCTCCCGTCGTCTTCATGGTCCACACTGGACTACTACCGCATTATGGTCCAGAGTGGACTATTGTCAAGAGGCGATGCGACTGTCGACGACCTCTCACGCCATCCTCGGGATGCTCGCCTTCCGCCCGGCAACCGCCTACGAGCTGGCCAAGGGGATGGGCACGAACTTCAGCTACTTCTGGCCCCGGGCCCGGAGCCATGTGCTGGCCGAGGTGAAGCGGCTCTCCGAGCTCGGGCTGGCCGCGGCCCAGTCTGAGCCGCTCGGCCGTCGGGCGCGGACGGTCTATTCCCTCACACCGGCCGGTCGCCTGGCCCTCGAGGCATGGATGGCCACCCCGCCGACGGCATTTGGCCTGGAGATCGAAGGGCTCGTGCGGGTCTTCCTGGCCCCCTTCGGCCAGATCGACGACCTGACGGCGTCCCTTGAAGCGACGCGCGCCGAGGCCGCGACCATGCTCGGCCTCGCCGGCACGATCGTCGAGCGGTACATGGACGGCACGGCGCCGGCCCAGGAGCACATCCACGTCCGCGCCCTGCTGATCGACTTCCTGACCCACTTCGCCCAGCTCACCGAGGCGTGGGCGACGCGATCGCTCCAGACCGTCGCCACCTGGGACGACCTGAGCCCCAACGGCAAGCAGGAGGTCGCCCGCGAGACGCTGGCCGCCGCGCCCCGCTCTCCGGCAGCCGGCGCCCCCGTCGAGACCTGGGGCGCCACGGCGCACACCTGACGCCATCGTGGCCAGGAAAGCAAAGGGCCCCGGGCGCTGGTGGCGCCCGGGGCCCTTCTCCTTTCGGTCCGCCACCCCGTGGAGGCGGCTTATGCGGCGTGGGGGTGGTGCGAGGGGCTCAGGGTGAGCACGCCCTTGTGGGCGGGGGCGGCCAGCTCGGCCC
>JAHFUR010000041.1 GCA_023264995.1 Acidimicrobiia bacterium
TTCGAGCAGGCGGCCAAGCTCCGCGACCAGGAGAAGGCGCTCGAGGAGCGCAAGAAGGTCAAGGAAGCGGAGTGGAAGGCCGAGGGCATCGACCTCTTCGACGAGGTCGACGAGGAAGGCATCGCCGAGGTGCTGGCCCTGTGGACGGGTATCCCCGTCTACAAGCTCACCGAGGAGGAGACGGCCAAGCTCCTGCGCATGGAGGAGGAGCTGCACAAGCGGGTCATCAGCCAGGAGGACGCCATCAAGGCCGTCTCCCAGGCCATCCGCCGCACCCGGGCCGGCCTCAAGGACCCCAAGCGCCCGTCGGGCTCGTTCATCTTCCTGGGCCCCTCCGGCGTGGGCAAGACCGAGCTGGCCAAGACCCTGGCCGAGTTCCTGTTCGGCGACGAGAGCCACCTCATCCAGCTCGACATGTCCGAGTACATGGAGAAGCACACGGTCAGCCGCCTGGTGGGCTCGCCCCCCGGGTACGTCGGCTACGAGGAAGGCGGCCAGCTCACCGAGGCCGTCCGCCGCAAGCCGTTCTCCGTGGTCCTCTTCGACGAGATCGAGAAGGCCCACCCCGACGTCTTCAACGCCCTGCTCCAGATCCTGGAGGACGGGCGCCTGACCGACGCCCAGGGCCGCACGGTGGACTTCAAGAACACCGTGATCATCATGACGTCCAACCTGGGCACCGCCGACCTGCGCAAGGCCTCCATCGGCTTCCAGAAGACCAGTGAGGCGGTGACGTACGAGAAGATGAAGGAGAAGGTGGCCGAGGCGCTCAAGCAGCACTTCCGCCCCGAGTTCCTGAACCGGATCGACGACACCATCGTCTTCCACGAGCTCAGCCGGGCCGAGGTCACCCAGATCGTCGACCTGATGAGCAAGCGGCTCAAGGACCAGCTGGCCAGCCAGGGCCTGACCCTGGAGCTCACCGTGGCGGCCAAGAACCTCCTGGCCGAGAAGGGCTACGACCCCAGCCTGGGGGCCCGCCCCCTCCGCCGGGCCCTGCAGCGGATGGTCGAGGACAAGATGTCCGAGCGCATCCTCTGGAAGGAGTTCCGCGCCGGCGAGACCATCATCGTCGACGCCGAGGAGGGCGAGATCGTCTTCCGCTCCATCGAGGGCATCGTCGAGCCTCCCCCGGTCGAGCTGGCCGAGGCCGGCCCCGCCGAGTAGCTGCCGCTGACGAACTGGTGACACGGATGGGGCCTCCGGCCCCATCTCGTGTCACCAGTTCGGCGCGTCTCGGCGCGCCCCGACGGCAAGGCGTGGGTCGCGCGAGTGGCTACCGTCCTTCACAATGCCCCGCCGCCTGTTGCTGCTGGTCCTGGTGCTGGCGTGGGTGGCCAGCGCCTGCCAGGTCAAGGTGGCCGCCGGCATCGACATCGCCCGCGACGGCACCGGGCGGGTCACCGCCGGCCTGGGCCTCGACGCCGACGCGGTCAAGGAGATCGGCGATCTGGCCACCGGCCTGCGCCTGGACGACGTGCGCCGGGCCGGCTGGCAGGTCGACGGCCCCCGCAAGGAGGGCGACGACCTCACCTGGGTGCGGGCGTCCAAGTCCTTCGCCGACGCCGGCCAGGTGCCGGCCATCATGGCCGAGCTCAACGGCCCCGACGGCCCCTTCCGGGGCTTCCGGGTCGTCCGCAGCAAGTCCCTGCTCCGCAGCCGGACCACCTTCACCGGCACCCTCGACCTGTCCCAGGGCCTGGCCGGCCTGGCCGACCCCGAGCTGACCGCAGCGCTGGGCGACGTGAGCCTCGGCCTCGACCCCGACGGGTTGAAGGCCCGCTTCGGCGACCGGCTGGCGGCCACCGTCGACGTCCGGGCCAGCGCCGGCCTCCCCGGCAAGCCCACCACCAAAGCCCCGGCCACACGCGACGGCCGCCGGGTCGTGTGGAGCGCCCAGCCGGGCCAGGTCGTGCCCCTCGAAGCCTCCAGCCAGGCATTGCGCCTCGACCCAGCCCTGGTGGCCGCCGCCGGCGCCAGCCTCCTCACCGCGGTCATGCTGCTGGTCGTGCTCACCCGCCGGCGCCGGCGCCGGTAGCGTCGCGACCATGTGCCGGAGCATCAAGACGCTGCGGACCGAGGAGACGGTCGTCGACGCCGACATGCGCGCCGCCGCCCTCCAGTACGTCCGGAAGATCAGTGGGTTCCGGGCCCCGTCGAAGGCCAACACCGAGGCGTTCGACCGGGCCGTGGAGGAGATCACCGCCTCCACCGACCGGCTGCTGTCGGCGGTCCGCCGCCCGCCCCCCGGCGGCTGACGCCGCTGTGCACTTTCCGTCGTGATCCGGCCGGAAATCGCCGATTTCACGACGGAAAGTGCACGCGACGTGCGATCCGCCCGAGTGTCCCAGCCCGTCGGTAGGGTCGGCGCCACCATGGCCAGGACACGATCGACGTACCGGTGCGCGGAGTGCGGGGCCGAGGGCCCGCAGTGGACGGGGCGCTGCGCCGGCTGCGGCGCGTGGAACACCATCGTCGAGGAGCGGGCCGTCCCGGCCCGGGCCGCCGCCGGCGCCCCGGCGCCCCCGCCCAGCCGGGCCATGCCCATCGCCGAGGTCGAGAGCGAGGGTTGGGCGCCCCGACCGGTGGGCATCGGCGAGCTCGACCGGGTCCTGGGCGGCGGCCTGGTGGCCGGGTCGGTCACCCTGCTCGGCGGCGAGCCGGGCATCGGCAAGTCCACCCTCCTGCTCCAGGCCATCTCGGCCATGGCCCGAACGGGGACGACGTGCCTGCTGGCCTGCGGCGAGGAGTCGGCCCAGCAGGTGCGCATGCGGGCCGCCCGGCTGGGCGCCCTCGAACCGAACCTGTGGCTGGTGGCCGAGACCGACTTGTCGGCCATCCTGGCCCACGCCGGCAACCTGGCGCCCGACGTGCTGGTCGTCGACTCCATCCAGACCGTGTTCGACCCCGAGCTGGCGTCGGCGCCCGGCTCGGTGGCCCAGGTGCGCGAGTGTGCCCACCGCCTGGTGCGGGCGGCCAAGGACGCCGGCCGGGCCACCATCCTGGTCGGCCACGTCACCAAGGACGGCGCCCTGGCCGGCCCCCGGGTGCTGGAGCACGTGGTCGACACCGTCCTGTCCTTCGAGGGCGAGCGCCACCACGCCCTGCGCCTGCTGCGGGCGGTGAAGCACCGCTTCGGCCCCACCAGCGAGCTGGGCCTCTTCGAGATGACCGACGGGGGCCTGGCCGGCGTGCCCGACCCCGGGCGGCTGTTCCTGTCCGACCGCCAGGCGTCGGCCCCCGGGTCGGTCGTCGTCCCCACCCTCGAAGGCCACCGGCCCCTGCTGGTGGAGCTCCAGGCCCTGGTGGCCAAGTCGCCGCTGGCCATGCCCCGGCGCTCGGCCCAGGGGCTCGACTCGGGCCGGCTGGCCATGATCTCGGCCGTCCTCGAAGAGCGGGTGGGCCTGACCCTGGCGGGCGCCGACGTCTACACCCTGGCCGTCGGCGGGGTGAAGGTGGTCGAGCCGGGTGCCGACCTGGCCGTGGCCCTGGCCATGGTGTCCTCGGTCACCGGCGTCGCCCTCCCGGCCGACCTGGTGGCCTGCGGCGAGGTCGGGCTGTGCGGTGAACTGCGCCAGGTCAGCCAGATGGGCCGGCGCCTGGCCGAGGCGGCCCGGCTCGGTTTCCGCCGCGCCGTGGTGCCGGCGTCGGCGCCGGAGCCGCCCGCCGGCTTCGAGGTGCTGCGGGCGTCGACGCTGGTCGACGCCATCGCCCGAGCCGGTCTGGTCCTGGGAAAGAAGCCGGTAGGCTTTCCGCGTGCCGTCCCGGCGTGATTTCGCTCTCACCGATGCGCTGACGATGGTCGCGCCGGGCCAGCCCCTACGTGAGGGGCTCGACCGGATCCTCCAGGCCAACATGGGCGGGCTCATCGTGGTGGGCGACGGTCCCGACGTGCTGGCCATCTGCTCGGGCGGTTTCCTGCTCGACGCCGAGTTCAGCCCCCAGCGCCTGTCCGAGCTGGCCAAGATGGACGGCGCCATCATCCTGGCGCCCGACGCCAGCCGTATCGCCCGGGCCAACGTCCACCTGGTACCCAACCCCAACGTGCCCACGTCGGAGACCGGCACCCGCCACCGCACGGCCGAGCGGGTGGCCCGTTCCATCGACGTGCCCGTGATCTCGGTGTCCGAGGACCTGTCGATCATCGCCGTCTACGTCGGGTCCATCAAGCACCCCCTGGAGCTCACCGCCCGGCTGCTCAACCGGGCCAACCAGGCCCTGCAGACCCTTGAGCGCTACAAGAACCGCCTCGACGCCGTCGCCGGCACCCTCACCGCCCTTGAGGTCGAGAACCTGGTCACGGTGCGTGACGTGGTCACCGTCCTGCAGCGCACCGAGATGGTGCGGCGCATCGCCGAGGAGATCCGCGGCTACATCATCGAGGCCGGCACCGACGGCCGCCTCATCCGCCTCCAGCTCGAAGAGCTGATGGGTGGTGTCGACGAGGACCGCCGGCTGGTGATCCAGGACTACTCCCACACCAGCGACAAGTGGAACCTGGCCGAGGCCATGGACGCCCTGGCCCAGCTCACCACCGAGGAGATCGTCGACCTGCGGGCGGTGACCGCGGTGCTGCACCTGCCCCACGGCGGCGGCGAGCTGGACTTCCCCTTGCAACCCAAGGGCTACCGCCTCCTGCACCGCATCCCCCGCATGCCCGAGCCGGTGATCGATGCCATCGTGGCCCGCTTCGGCACGCTCGACAAGATCCTCGACGCCGAGGTGAAGGAGCTCGACGCGGTCGAGGGCGTCGGTACCTCGCGGGCCCGGGCCATCAAGGAGAACCTGTCCCGGGTGGCCGAGGGCACCGGCTTCGACCGGTTCTAGCCCGCCGCCCCTACGCTGGCGGCCAGGACGGCAAGGGCGCCGCTTCTCGGTGATGCCTGGGGGCCGGCCGGGAGGTTGCCGGTCGACCGATCGGCGGCTGCCGGCCTCCCGCCGGCCTCTCCGGGCCCAGCTTTGGCAGAGCCGGCCGATTCCTGGCACCCTTGAGTAGGTCCGTTGTCCGTCTAACCGGGAGTTGTATGGCCTTCGATGTAGGTGACAAGGTCGTCTATCCCCACCACGGTGCCGCGGTCATCGAGCGCCGCGAGCGGCGCGAGGCCTTCGGCGCCGACCGTGAGTACCTGGTGCTGCGCCTGGCCTACGGCGACCTCACCCTCATGGTGCCGGCGGACAACACCGACGAGGTCGGTCTGCGCGAGGTCATCAACGACGAAGAGGTCGAGGAGGTGTTCGCCGTCCTTCGCAAGAAGGAGGCGCGCATGCCCACCAACTGGTCGCGCCGCTTCAAGAACCACGTGGAGAAGCTGAAGTCGGGCGACATCTACCAGGTGGCCGAAGTGGTCCGGAACCTCTCCATCCGCGAGAAGGACAAGGGCCTCTCCGCCGGCGAGAAGCGCATGCTCACCAAGGCCCGCCAGATCCTGGTGTCCGAGCTGACCTTCGCCCTCAGCGTCACCGAGGAAGAGGCCGAGGCCAAGCTCGACGAGGCGCTGCCGTAGAGCCGTCCGTCTGGGCGGTCGTGGTCGCCGGCGGCCGCGGGGCGCGGTTCGGGGGGCCCAAGCAGTTCGAGCGGCTCGAGGGCCGGCGCGTGGTCGATTGGGCGCTGGCCGCCAGCCGTTCGGTCGCCGCCGGCGTCGTGCTCGTCGTGCCCGCCGACCACCTGGGCGACGAGGCGCCGGCCGCCGACGTCGTCGTCGCCGGCGGCGCCACCCGCTCGGCCTCGGTGCGGGCTGGCCTGGCCGCGGTACCGGTCGACGCCGGCGTCATCGTGGTCCACGACGCGGCCCGGCCCTTCGCCCGGCCCGCCCTGTTCGAGGCGGTGGTGGCCGCGGTGCGGGCCGGTGCCGACGGGGCCGTCCCGGGTGTGCCCGTGACCGACACGATCAAGCGGGTGGTCGCCGGCCAGGTGGTGGCTACCCTCGACCGCGACGAGCTGGTGGCCGTCCAGACCCCCCAGGCCTTCGCCGCCGCCGCCCTGCGCCGGGCCCACGCCGAGGCCCCCGAGGCCACCGACGACGCCGCCTTGGTGGAAGCCGCCGGCGGGCGGGTCGTGGTCGTCGCCGGCGACCCGGCCAACGCCAAGATCACCCGGCGGGCCGACCTTGGCTGAGACCAGGGTGGGGCTGGGGTTCGACGTCCACCCGTTCTCCGACGACCCGGCCCGCCGGCTGGTGCTCGGCGGCGTCCACCTGCCCGGCCAGCGGGCCCTGGCCGGCCACAGCGACGCCGACGTGGTGGCCCACGCCATCGCCGACGCCCTGCTCGGCGCCGCCGGCCTGGGCGACCTCGGCGACCACTTCGCCGACACCGACCCGGCCTGGGCCGGCGCCGACAGCCTGGCCATCCTGGCCGCCGTGACCGCGCTGGTGGCCAATGAGGGCTGGTCGGTCGGCAACGTCGACTGCACGGTGGTGCTGGAGGCGCCCAAGCTGGCGCCCCACCGGGCCGAGATGGCCGCCCGGCTGGGCGACGTGGTCAGCGCCCCGGTGAGCGTCAAGGCCACCCGAGCCGAGGGCCTGGGGGCCATCGGGCGGGGAGAGGGAGTGGCGTGTTGGGCGGTCGCCCTGATCGAGCGGGCCCGCGGGTGAGCCGGGGGGCGACCACGCCCAAGCGCGGCCTCGGCGGCGAGCAGGTCGAGGGCCGCCAGGCCGTCGCCGAGCTGCTGGCCGCCCGCCGGCGCCCGGTGGTCGACGTGTGGATGGCCCAGGAGCTCGACGCCGCCCCCATCCTCACCCGTATCGAGGCCCTGGCCACCGAGGGCCGCATCCCGCTCCGGCGGGTCAGCCGCAGCCGGCTCGACGCTGAGGCGGCCACCGACGCGCCCCAGGGCGTGCTGGCCCACGCCCGCCCCCTCCCCGAGGCCGACCTCGACGACCTGTGCCGGCCGCCGGCCGCCGGCGCCGGCCCCAAGCCCTTCCTGCTGGCCGTCGACGGCGTCACCGACCCCCACAACCTCGGCGCCCTCCTGCGCAGCGCCGACGCCGCCGGCGCCACGGGGGCCATCCTGGCCCGGCACCGGGCCGTCCACGTCACCCCGACGGTGGCCAAGGCCGCGGCCGGCGCCATCGAGCGGGTGCCGATGGCCATCGTCGCCGGCATGCCCGCGGCCCTGGCCCGGGCCAAGGAGCTGGGGTGCTGGATCGTAGGCCTGGCCGGCGACGGCCAGCAGTCGCTCTTCGACGGCCTGGCCGTGGCCGACGAGCCCATCGTGCTGGTGGTCGGGGCCGAGGGCGACGGGCTGTCGCGCCTGGCCCGGGCCCGGTGCGACCTGGTGGTGAGCATCCCCATGCGGGGCCGGCTGCCGTCACTCAACGTGAGCACCGCCGGCGCCCTCGCGCTGTTCGAGGTCAGCCGGCGACGGTAAGAGGCATTTCTGCCCCCACTCCGTTGACAGGGGACTATCCCGTGGCTAGAAAGTGGCGACTCGCTGTAGTCATTCTTCACCTACTGGTAGCACGCCCCAAAGCCGCAGCCCTCGCAGTAACCAGGAGCCCGGATGCCCCAGTCCAGCCACCTCTCCGACGAGTTGCTGGTCCGCCACTTCCACGAGGGTGACCTTGCCGCCCTCGACGTGCTGCTGGGGCGCTACCGGCGCTTCGCCCGGGCCAAGGCCCGGGGGTACTTCCTGGCCGGGGGCGACACCGACGACATCGAGCAGGAGGGCATGATCGGCCTGTTCAAGGCCATCCGTGACTTCCGCCACGGCCAGTCGTCGTTCCGGGCCTTCGCCGAGCTGTGCGTGACCCGCCAGATCATGACCGCCATCAAGACGGCCTGCCGCCAGAAGCACCAGCCCCTGAACCGCTACGTCTCGCTCTGGGGCCTGCGGGTGCTCGACGACCCCTCCGAGCGCCTGGTCGAGGAGCTGTTCGACCAGCGGGTGCCCGACCCGGCCGACGAGGTGGTCAGCCTGGAGGGCCAGGCCGCCATGCGGGCCGCCCTGGCCGACCTGCTGTCCACCCTGGAGGTCGACGTCCTCCGCCTCCACCTGGACGGCTGCACGTACCAGGAGATCGGCGACCGCCTTGGCCGCCACACCAAGGCGGTCGACAACGCGCTGCAGCGCATCAAGCGCAAGCTCGAGGCCCACCTGGTCGCGGCCTCGGCCGCCCAGCGGGTGCCGGCGGCCTGAGGAACTTCCGGGATTTGGAGCCGGTGGTCGGATTCGAACCGACGGCCTGACGATTACAAGTCGCCTGCGCTACCGGACTGCGCCACACCGGCGAAAGGCCACGGTAGCCCGGGGGTGCTTGACCTGGGTGCCAGATGCGGGCAGCCTCTCCGCAATGCCTCTCACCGATCGCGATCGTGCGATCCTCGACTTCGAGCGCACCTGGTGGTCGGCGCCGGGCCCGAAGGGGGCGGCCATCCAGTCGGCGATCGGTCTGTCGCCGGCCCGGTACTACCAGCTCCTGGCCGAACTGATCGGTTCGGCCGAGGCCGAGGCCTACGACCCGCTGGTCGTCCGTCGCCTACGCCGGCGGCAGTCCAGCCGCCGGCGGGCCCGGATCGAGGGCGGCCGCACGGCACAGCCCCGCGGCCGGTGAGCGCGTGAACCAACGTCGCGGCATACCCGGGCGGCCGCCGGCCAACCCGGCCGGCACGGGCTCCAACGCCGGCGTACGGGGCGCCCTGCTGCTCGGCGTGGCCGTGATCATCGGCATCGTCCTCCTGCAGCAGTTCGACGGCGGTATCGACACCGGGGGCGGGGCCACGGTGTCGGCCACCTCGGTGCCCAGGGCCGCGGCCACGACCACCAGCACCACCCGCCGGGTGGGGCTGACCACGGTGCCCCTGGCCACGACCACCACGGCCAAGCCGCGGGCCAAGAGCGAGGTTAAGGTGCTGGTGGCCAACGGCGCCGGCATCCGCGGCCTGGGCGCGGCCACCACCACGGCCCTGAAAGCCCTGGGTTACGCCACCGCCACCCCCACCGACACCACCGGCGGCAACGTCGAGAAGACCAGCATCCAGTACGCCGACGGGTACGAAGCCGAGGCGCGCGAGGTGGCTGCCGCCCTCAGCCAGCCGGCCACCGTCGTGGCCCGGATGTCGTCGCCGCCCGTCGCGCCGGCCGACCTCGACGACAGCAAGGTCGTCGTCATCCTCGGCCTCGACGTGGCCAACACCTCCACGACAGGCGCCGGCGCCACCACCACCACCCGCCGGCCCTAGGCCGCCGGCGTCAGGCCGGTTTGGCCTCGTCCGGCAGCCGGCGGGTCTGGGACCGGATCTCGACCGACATGGTGCCCGTGACCGAGGCCGCCCCGCCGGCTTGGGGGGCCAGCACCAGGTTGTAGACGCCCTTGGTGAGCGACGTGGCCTCCTGGACCACCCCGTCGGCCAGGGCCCGGGTGGCCGTGCTCACCGTGGTCTCGGTGCCGGTGATGGTGACCGTCGTGTCGCCCAGCTTGGTGGTGCTCGACAGCGGCAGGCGGGTGTCAGCCTTGATCGAGGCCACCTTCCGCCCCCCCGACGTCGTGACCTTCACCAGCCGCCCGGTCCCCTCCAACCGGGCTCCCGGGGCGCCGGGGACGCCAGGCGTGGCGTCGATCTTCCACTTCTCGCCCGGCGACAGGGACCGGTCGGGCGGGGCCGTGGCCGCCGCGGGCAGGAACTCGGGGAACCCGACCGGCCCGAGCACGGCGGGGGGGAGGCCGTCGACGGCGTCGACCCCGGCCAGCTGCGCGCCGCGGTCGAAGCGCACCTGGAAGACCCGGTCGGGCGAACCGGCCCGGCGCAGTACGACCTGGACCTTGACCTCCCCGGGCACGGCCGACATCACCGTGTCCTGGGACTCCAGGGTCACCTCGTCGACCGACCGGTCGGGGGCGTCGTCGCCCAGGACCGTGGTCGTCACCGATTGGACCTTGATCTCGTAGCGGTAGCTCGTGCCCGCGGCCGGTCGGAAGCCAACGTGGACGGACTCCTTGTCACACGCGGTCAGCGCCCCGGCCGCCAGCGCGGGGCCGAGCAACAACAAGGCCAGTCGACGCACGTCGATCGCAGCGTACAGCGGCACCCGGCGTGGCGGTAGGGTCTCCCGCCGAGTTGCCTTCCTCACTGTCCGTCACCGACCTGCTGGCCCCGTTCCGCTCGGACCCGCCCGGCTCGGCCATCTTGTGCGACTTCGACGGCACGCTGGCGCCCATCGTCGACGATCCCGCCGCGGCCCGGCCGCTGGCCGGCGCGGCCGCCACCCTGGCCGGGCTGGCCCGGCGCTACGGCTGCGCCGGCGTGATCTCGGGCCGCCCGGCCGGGTTCCTGGCCGCCCACTTCGGCGGCCGCGGCCTGCTCCTGTCCGGCCTGTACGGCCTGGAGGAGGTCGACGCCGGCGGCGCGGGCCGCGCCGCCGCCGGCGCCGAGCGCTGGCGGCCGGCGGTCGAGGCCGCGGCCCGGGCCGCCGAGGCCGACCTTCCCGCCGACGTCGGCGTGGAGCGCAAGGGCCTGTCGGTCACAGTCCACTACCGCACCAGCCCGGCTCAGGGGCCAGCCGTGGCCCGGTGGGCCGCCGCCCACGCCGCGGCCAGCGGCCTGGTGCTGCACCCGGCGCGGATGTCCTGCGAGCTCCGCCCGCCGGTGCGGCGGGACAAGGGGACCGTCGTGGCCGAGGTGGGCGCCGGCCGGCGCCAGGTGTGCTTCCTGGGCGACGACCTCGGGGACCTTTCTGCCTTCGACGCCCTCGACCGGTTGGCGGCCGCCGGCGCCACCGCCCTCCGGGTGGGCGTGGCCAGCCGGGAGGCGCCGGCGGAGCTCCTCGACCGGGCCGACACGGTGGTCGACGGGCCGGCGGGCGCCCTCACCCTGCTGCGCGCCCTCCTCGTGGGGGAACAGGGCCCGAGCGGCCCCCTGAGCGAGGGACAGGGCCCGAGCGGCCCCCTGAGCCGGGAACAGGCTTTTTAGCCGCGTCGCTCGGCGTCCCCGCGGCCCGCAGCATGTCGGCGAACCAGTCGCCCGGCAACCGGGCCGAGGCGGCGGCGGCCACGGCCTCGGCGTGGGCCTTCCGCTCGGCGGGGGCCATGGCCAGGGCGGCGGCCAGCACGTCGGCGGTGCCGGCCACGTCGAACGGGTTGACCTCCAGGGCCACGCCGCCCAGCTCGTCCCACGCCCCGGCCTCCCGGCTGAGGGCCAGCACCCCGTGGTTGGCGTTGAGGACCGGGCCCTCCTTGGCCACCAGGTTGAGCCCGTCGCGCACCGGGTTCACGAGCAGGACGTCGTAGCGGGTGAGGGCGGCCACCGACCGGGGGAAGTTGTCGGAGGTATCCAGGACGATCGGCGTCCAGCCCGGCGTGGCCCACCGGTCGTTGACGGACCGGGCCAGCGACTCGACCTCCTGGCGGTAGGCCAGGTACTCCGGGAGGGCCTCGCGGGAGGGGTAGACCAGGGCGAGGAAGACCACCCGGCCTTGCCACTCCGGGTGCGTGTGCAGGAGGTCGTCGAAGGCCCAGAAGCCCCGCAGCAGGTTCTTCGACGGTTCGATCCGGTCCACCCGGAGGATGAGCCGGCGGTCGCCGCGCACCGCGTCGACCCACCCCTGCTCCCGGGCGCAGTCATCGGTCTCGGCGACCGCGGCGATGTCGTCGTGGTGGGGGCTCAGGGGCGACACGAACGTGGCCGGCCGGAACCCGAGCACCTCGTCGCAGCAGGCCTCGTAGTTCGCCGCCCACCGCCGGGCGTGGAACCCGCAGGCCACATGGCTGCCCATCCCGACCAGCAGCTCCTCGGCCACCACGGTGGGCAGCACCCGCAGGGCGCCGGGCTCGCAGAAGGGGATGTGGCTGAAGTGGACGGCCCGGAGGTCGCGCCGCTCCTGGGCCAGCCAGGTGCCGACGAGGGCCAGGTGGTAGTCCTGGACCAGGATGGTGGCGCCCTCGGGGGCCTCGTCGATCACCACCCGGGCGAAGGTGCGGTTGACGGCCCGGTAGGCGTCCCACGCCTCCCGCCAGCGCCGGTCGAGGCGGGGCCGGCGGGACAGGTCGAACAGGCCGTGGTGGAGGAACCACAGGGTGGCGTTGGACACCACGTCGTAGGCCATCTGGTAGGCCGCGGGGTCGACGGCCACCGACCGGAACCGGAACCCCTCGGCCTCGATCACGCCTTCGGCGGCGGCGGCCACATCGGCGTCGGTGGCCGCCGCCGCCACCCACGTGGCGCCCATCTCCCGCACCAGCGGGCCGAGGCTCGACACCAGGCCGCCGCCACCCCGGGTGGCCACCAGCCCTCCCTCGTCGTCGAAGGAGAACGACACCGGGCCCCGGTTGGAGAGGACGACGACCGGGGAGGCGGGCACGGTGGGCCAACATAACCGGCGTGCTCGTCGTCGCTGCCCCCGACAAGTTCCGTGGCACGGCCACTGCCGCGGAGGTGGCCGCCGCCGTGGCCCGAGCCGTAGAGGCCGCCGGCGGGACCTGCGACGAGGCGCCGATTGCCGACGGTGGCGAGGGCACGCTGGAGGCCCTCGGCGGGGCGGTGCGGACTGCCACCGTGCGCGGCCCGCTGGGGGACGCGGTGACCGCCGAGTGGCGGGTGCAGGCCGGCGGCACCGCCGTCGTCGAGATGGCCCGGGCCTCTGGGCTGGCGCTGGTCGGGGGAGCGGCGGGCAACGACCCGCTCCGGGCGTCGACCGCCGGCACGGGCGAGCTGATCGCCGCGGCCATCGACGCCGGCGCCCGGCGGGTGGTCGTCGGCGCCGGCGGTTCGGCGTCGACCGACGGCGGGTTGGCCGCCCTCACCGCCCTGAACCCGGGCCGGCGGCTGCACGGGGTCGAGCTGCTGGTCGCCTGCGACGTGGAGACGCTCTTCGTCGACGCCGCCGAGGTCTTCGCCCCCCAGAAGGGGGCCACGCCGGCGCAGGTCGCCCTGCTGCGCCGGCGGCTGGAGCGCCTGGCCCAGATCTACGTGCGCGACTACGGCGTGGACATCACCCAGGAGCCCGGGTCGGGCGCGGCGGGGGGCCTGGCCGGGGGGCTGGCCGCGGCCGGGGCCCGCCTGGTGCCCGGCTTCGACCTGGTGGCCGAGGCCCTGGGCCTGGCCGAGCGCATCGCCGCCGCCGGCCTGGTCGTCACCGGCGAGGGCACGCTCGACGCCGAGTCCTTCGAGGGGAAGGCGGTGGGCGGCGTCGTCGACCTGGCATCGGCCGCCGGCGTCGACGTGCTGGTGGTCGCCGGCGACGTGCTGGCCGGCGAGCTGCCGGAGCTGCCGGCGTCGGTCCAGGTCGTGTCCCTGGTCGCCCGCTTCGGCCGGGAGCGGGCCATGGCCGACGCCGGCGGCTGTGCCGGCGAGGTGGTGGAAAGCGCTCTCCGTGAGCGCTATCGGTGACCGGCCCGGGAGGCCGGTCCACGGAGCATGCACAGGAGCAAACCTCACAGAGGTTTGCTCGTGTGACGTATCATGGGGCCGTCATCCAGAGCGGTCGAGGGACCGGGCCCGCAGAAACCGCGACAACCAGCCGTCACCGAAGTTCGGGGGCGACCAGGTGCCAATGCCCGGAGCGATGAGGAGGCAACAACAGTGAGCTTCGTCCAGGGCCTGCGGTGTCGGGAGTGCCACCATGCCTTCCCGGCTGAGGCCCTCCATGTCTGTGAGTGGTGTTTCGGCCCCCTCGAGGTCGTCTACGACTACGAGAAGATCGCCGCGGCCACGTCGCGGGAGACCATCGCCGCCGGGCCGGCGTCGATCTGGCGGTACGCCAACCTGCTGCCGGCGGTCAACGACGGCGCCGTCGACCTGGGCGCCGGGTTCACCCCCCTCGTGCGGGCCGACCGGCTGGCCGCCGAGCTGGGCCTGGGCGAGCTGTGGCTGAAGAACGACACCCTCAACCCCACCGGCTCGTTCAAGGACCGGGTGGTGTCGGTGGCCCTGGCCCGGGCCCGGGCCATGGGGTTCAAGGTGGCGGCCTGTGCCTCCACCGGCAACCTGGCCAACTCGGTGGCCGCCCACGCGGCCCGGGCGGGCATGCGCCACGTCGTGTTCATCCCCGCCGACCTCGAGGCCGGCAAGGTCGTCACCACCGCGGTGTACGGCCCGAGCCTGATCGCGGTCGACGGCAGCTACGACGACGTCAACCGGCTGTGCGCCGAGCTGGCCTCCGAGCAGCCGACGTGGGCGTTCGTCAACGTCAACCTGCGCACCTACTACGCCGAGGGCTCCAAGACGCTGGCCTTCGAGACGGCTGAGCAGCTGGGCTGGGAAGCCCCCGACCACGTCGTCGTGCCGGTGGCGTCGGGCTCCCAGCTCACCAAGATCGCCAAGGGCTTCCGCGAGCTCCACACCGTCGGCCTGCTGGACGACGAGCCCCACGTGCGGGTCTCCGGCGCCCAGGCCGAAGGCTGTTCGCCGGTGGCCACCGCCTTCACCGAGGGCCACGACTACATCCGCCCGGTGAAGCCCAAGACCATCGCCAAGTCGCTGGCCATCGGCAACCCGGCCGACGGCCCCTACGCCCTCGACGAGGTCCGCCGCAGCGGCGGGGGCCTCGAAGCGGTCTCCGACCAGGAGATCGTCGACGCCATGCTCCTGCTGGCCCGCACCGAGGGCATCTTCGCCGAGACCGCCGGCGGCGTGACCATCGCCACCCTGGCCCGGTTGGCGGCCAAGGGCGTGGTGCGCCGCGACGAGCGGGTGGTGGCCTACATCACCGGCGCCGGCCTGAAGACCATCGAGGCGGTGGCGCCGGTGTGCCGTCCCACCGCCACCATCGCTCCCACCATGGACGCCTTCGCCGCGGCCTTCGAGGGAATTGAGGCTTAGACACCCATGGCCACCGTCCGTATCCCCACGCAACTGCGCACCCTGTCCGGGGGCGCGGCCGAGGTGTCCGTCGACGGGTCCACCGTCGGCGAGGTGCTCAAAGCCCTCGATGCCGCCTACCCCGGTTTCCAGGCCCGCCTCTTCGACGACGCCGGCGGCCTCCGCCGCTTCGTCAACGTGTTCGTGGCCGACGAAGACGTCCGCTTCTCCGACGGTCTCGGCACCGCCGTCGAGCCGAGCCAGACCGTCAGCATCATCCCCGCCGTCGCCGGCGGCTAGCTCCGGCGCCGCCCTCCGGCGCCGGCCCCGGTTGCGCAGGCCCGCCGCGCGTGGTTTGCTGTTAGCACTCGACAGTAGAGAGTGCTAACGGCCCGGTGACCGGGCCGACAGAGGAGGAAGCACACAGATGCCGAAGATGATCGCGTTCGACGAGAGTGCACGCCGGGCCCTGGAGAGCGGGATGAACCAGCTCGCCGATGCCGTGCGAGTCACGCTTGGCCCCAAGGGCCGCAACGTCGTGCTGGACAAGAAGTGGGGCGCCCCCACGATCACCAACGACGGTGTATCGATCGCCAAGGAGATCGACCTCGAAGACCCCTACGAGCGCATCGGCGCCGAGCTGGTCAAGGAGGTCGCCAAGAAGACCGACGACGTCGCCGGTGACGGCACCACCACCGCCACCGTGCTGGCCTGGGCCATGGTGAAGGAAGGCCTGCGCAACGTGGCCGCCGGCGCCAACCCCATGTCGCTCAAGAAGGGCATCGAGGCCGCCGTGGTCCGGGCCCTCGAGGGCATCAAGGAGATCTCCGTCGAGATCGAGTCCAAGGAGCAGGTCTCCCAGGTGGCCTCCATCTCGGCGGCCGACACCGAGATCGGCGACACCATCTCCGAGGCCATCGACAAGGTGGGCAAGGACGGCGTCATCACCGTCGAGGAGTCCCAGACCTTCGGCATGGAGATGGAGCTGGTCGAGGGCATGCGCCTCGACAAGGGCTACATCTCGCCCTACTTCGTCACCGACCCCGAGCGCATGGAAGCCGACCTGGACGACCCCTACATCCTCCTCGCCGGCCAGAAGATCTCCGCCGTCCGCGACCTGCTGCCGGTCCTGGAGAAGGTCATGCAGTCGGGCAAGGCCCTGCTGATCGTGACCGAGGATGTCGAGGGCGAGGCCCTGGCCACCCTGGTCGTCAACAAGATCCGGGGCACGTTCAAGTCGGTCGCCATCAAGGCCCCCGGCTTCGGCGAGCGCCGCAAGGCCCAGCTGCAGGACCTGGCCATCCTCACCGGTGGCACGGTCATCACCGAGGACGTCGGCCTCAAGCTGGAGAACGTCACCCTCGACATGCTGGGCCGTGCCCGCAAGGTCACCGTCACCAAGGACGAGACCACCATCGTCGAGGGCGCCGGCTCGGCCGAGGAGATCAAGGGCCGCGTCGCCCAGCTCAAGGCCGAGATGGAGAACACCGACTCCGACTACGACCGCGAGAAGATCCAGGAGCGCCTGGCCAAGCTGTCCGGCGGCGTCGCCATCATCAAGGTCGGCGCGGCCACCGAGGTCGAGCTGCGGGAGAAGAAGCACCGCATCGAGGACGCGGTCAGCACCACCAAGGCTGCGGTCGAGGAGGGTGTCGTGCCCGGCGGCGGCGTGGCCCTGCTGCGTGCCCAGGCCAAGGTGCTCGAGCTGGCTCTCACCCTGCACGGCGACGAGGCCACCGGTGCCCGCATCGTGGCCCGGTCGCTCGAGGAGCCCCTCAAGCAGATCGCCGTCAACGCCGGCATGGAGGGTGGCGTGGTCGTCGAGCGGGTCCGCAACCTCGACGGTGCCCACGGCCTCAACGCCGCCACCGGCGACTACGAGGACCTGTTCAAGGCCGGCGTCATCGACGCGGCCAAGGTCACCCGCTCCGCCCTGCAGAACGCGGCGTCCATCGCCGCCCTGTTCCTGACCACCGAGTGCGTGATCGTCGACAAGCCCGAGGAGAAGTCGGGCGGCGGCGGTGGCGGCGGCGGCATGGACGGCATGGGGGGCATGGGCGACTTCTAAGTCGTCGACGCAGGAAACGCTGTGACGCAGCCCCGGCCCCTCAGGGCCGGGGCTGCACCCTTTCTACCTGTATGACGAACGGCTACAGTCCGGCCGTGACCGCATCCCGTACTCGACTTTGTGCCGTCGCCCTCTTCGCCGCCCTCGCCGCAGGTGCCTGTTCGTCAGGGGGCGGCGATGGCCGCGCCACCGGGGCCAAGGGCACCTATGTGGCCCAGGTCGACCCCATCTGTGCCGACCTCCGGGCCAAGCTCGGCGGCGAGCTGGGCAAGGACCCGGCCAAGCAGGCCACCGAGGTGGAGGCCGCGGTCCAGAAGATCATGGCGGTCAAGAAGCCGGCGGAGGACAGCGAGCGGGCCGACCTCTTCATCGCCGCCATGCAGAACCTGTACATCGCCCTGCAGGACATCGACCAGTCGCGGATCGTCAACGACGCGACCCGCGTCACCAAGGCCCAGGGCTACGTGACCACGGCCACCAAGACTGCGGCCAGTGCGGCCAAGTCCTATGGCATGGTGGAGTGTGCCCGTTCGTTCTGACCCCGTGATCTCCGAGGCCGGCTGGGGGGTGCTGCACCTCTTCTGCCACCTCGGGCCGGCGGTCGACAACGAGGCGGTCAGCACGGCGGTCAAGGCCGCCCAGGAGGGCGACCACCAGGTGGTGTGCTTCGCCGTCCTCGGCCACAAGGCCGACGTCGGGTTCATGGCCGTCGGGCCCGACCTGTGGCGCCTGCGCCGGCTCCAGGCCGACCTCGCCGCCGCCGGCCTGGCGGTGGCCGACTCCTATCTGTCGATGACCGAGGTCTCCGAGTACGCCCAGGGCGCGCCGCCGGAGCGGCTGGAGCCCCGGCTGCACCCCAAGCTGCCGCCCGAGGGCAAGCGGGTCATCTGCTTCTACCCCATGTCCAAGCGGCGGGGCGTGGCCGGCAACTGGTACATGCTCCCCTACGAGGAGCGGCGTGACCTCATGGAGATGCACGGCCGGAAGGGCCGGGAGTTCGCCGGCCGCGTGGTCCAGCTCGTCACCGGCTCCACTGGCCTCGACGACTGGGAGTGGGGCGTCACCCTGTTCGCCGCCGACCCGGCCGACCTCAAGGCCTGCGTCTACGAGATGCGCTTCGACCCGGCCTCGGCCGTCTACGCCGAGTTCGGCACCTTCGTCACCGGGCTGGTGGCGCCGATCGAGGAGCTGCTGGCCGAGGTCGGCCGAGGCTGACCCGGGCCCCCGGTACGGTGGGAGCCGTGCCCGCCGACCTCGACGTCCTGCGTGACCGCCTCCGCGAGCTCGACCGGGTGGCCGTCGCCTTCAGCGGCGGCGCCGACTCGGCGTTCCTGGCCTGGGTCGCCCACGACACGCTGGGCGCCGACCGGGTGCTGGCCGTGACCGCCGTCTCCCCCTCGCTGGCCGCCGACGAGGCGGCCGACTGCGCCGCCCTGGCCCAGGAGTGGGGCCTGCGCTGGTCGGGCGTGCGCACCGCCGAGCTCGACCGGCCCGAGTACGTGGCCAACGGCACCGACCGGTGCTTCCACTGCAAGGCCGAGCTGATGGACGTCGTCGGCCCGCTGGCCGCCGCCGAGGGGGCCACGGTCGTACTGGGCGTGAACGTCGACGACCTCGGCGACCACCGCCCCGGCCAGCAGGCCGCCGGCGAGCGGGGCGCGGTGTTCCCCCTGGTCGACGCCGGCTTCACCAAGGCCGAGGTGCGCCAGGCCTCCCGTCGGCTCGGGCTGCGCACCTGGGACAAGCCGGCGGCGGCCTGCCTGGCGTCGCGCGTCCCCTACGGCACCCCGGTCACCCTGCGCACCCTCGACGGTGTAGGCCGGGCCGAGGCCGCCCTTCACCGCCTCGGCTTCCGCCAGGTGAGGGTCCGCCACCACGGGGAGGTCGCCCGCCTCGAGTTCGAGCTCGACGACCTGCCCGCCGCCCTGGCCCGCCGCCAGGACGTGGTTGACGCGGTCAAGGCCGCCGGCTACCGCTGGGTGGCCGTCGACCTCGAGGGGTTCCGCTCCGGCAACCTCAACCCCTGACGCGTGTGGTCAATCGGGGGTGCCATAGCACCACCGATTGACCACACGCTCGGTGCCTACGCCCCGTACTTGGCCAACCGGCCGGCGACGTTGAGCATGATCGGCATCAGCTCGCGCGCCGGGCGCCGGCCGAGGGCGCCGAGGAGGCAGTCGCGCTCGCCGAAGCGGGTGACCTGGTCCCGGCCGGCCCGTTCACCGTGGACCAGGACGGGCACCGGGTGCCAGGAGTGGGCGGCCATCTGGCTGGGGGTGGCGTGGTCGCCAGTGACGGCCACCACGTCGGGCCCCATGGCCATGAGCTGGGGCACGACATGGTCGAGCGCCTCGATGGCGGCGACCTTGGCGTCGAAGTTCCCGTCCTCGCCGGCAGAGTCGGCCGGCTTGTGGTGGAAGAAGAACAGGTCGTAGTCGTCCCAGTGCTCCTTGAGGAGCACGAGCTGCTCGTCGATGTTGGCCGGCGGGCCGACCACGTCCATCCCGACCAGGCGGCCGATGCCCCGGTACATCGGGTAGACGGCGATGGCCGCGGCCCGCAAGCCATAGCGCTCCCCGACGGTCGGGAGCTGGCGGTGGGAATCGAGGCCCCGGAGCAGGAGGGTGGTGGCCTTGGGCTGGCCGGCGAGCATGGCCCGGACCTGGCGGTCGAGCTCGGCCACCACCTCGGCGGTGTGCGCCGCGGCCGGGGCCTGGGCCACCGGCACGAGGGGGGCGACGCCGACCTTCTGGGGGTCGGTGTCGCCGACGTTGGGGTCGAGGTCGGGACCACGGAGCACGACGAGCACCCGGTGCTGGGCCTCGTGGACGAACAGCACCTCGACCCCGGGGATCGACACCCCGGCGTTGAGCAGCTCCACCACCTCGGCCGCCTCGGCGTCGGGGAGGCGGCCGGCACGCCGGTCGGTGATGGTCCCCTGGCCGTCGATCGTGGCCAGGTTGCCGCGGGCGGCGACGTCGCCCGGGTTGAGGTGCACCTCCAGGCCGGCGGCCGACAGCGCCCCCCGGCCCAGGTGGTAGTCGAACGGCTCGTAGCCGAAGAGCGACATGTGCGCCGGCCCCGACCCGGGCGTGATGCCGGGGCCAACCGGGTCGAGGAGGCCGGTGAGGCTGGCCGCGGCCAGCGCGTCGAGGTTGGGGGTGTCGGCCTCCTCCAGCTCCGTGCCCCGCTCAGCCGTGGCGAAGCCGGCCAGACCGTCGAGGACGACGAGCAGGATCTTGCTGGTCGCAGGTTGGACGAGGGTGGACAGGTCGAACGTCATAGTGCCTCCAGCGTACGGCGTGGCCGGAGGGCCCCCTCAGCCTGGTGCCGGCTCCATGAGGTAGCCGCGTGACCGCACGGTGCGTATGGCCAGGCCGACAGGGGTCAGCCGCCGGCGCAGGCGGAGCACGTGGACATCGAGGGCATTGCGACCAGGGGCCCCCGTCGGCCATCCCGCTCGGATCAAGAGATCCCGGCTGGTCACCGCCCCCAGCCGCTCGAGGAGAGCCTCGGCCAGCCGGGCCTCCAGCGGGGGCAGGGCTACCCACGACCCGTGGACCCGCAGGACGCCGAAATCATCGATCACCGGCTCGGTCGGACCTGGGTCGTGGCTGTGGCCGTTGGTGGTGTGGGCCTGGCTGCGCACGGCGAGCGCGTCGACGCGGGCCCGCACCTCGTTCTCGGCCGCGGGCACCCGGATCCAGTCCTCGAGACAGTCGGCGACCGGTGGCGGCTCTTCTCCATCGGGCACGAGGAGCAGGCGAGGCTCGCCGGCCAGGCTGATCCGGGACCGCCGGCCCTCCTCCTCGGGCCACCTGAGCATGGTGACGTCCATCCCTGACGACCATAGAGACGCAACATTGCAGCGGTGTTTCGCCGGGGTGAACTACTGGCGCTTCGATGGCGCCCGCCGCCGGCGGTAAGGTGGGCCGCTACGCGGGCGTAGTTCAGAGGCAGAACATCAGCTTCCCAAGCTGAGAACGCGAGTTCGATTCTCGTCGCCCGCTCCACTCGAAGGCCCAGGTCAGAGGCGGTTTCTGACCTCTGGCCACGGTAGCGGGATCGGTGTCGTGCCACATCCGTGCCACATCGAATTGCGCTCGCTATCCTGGGAGCATGGCGAGGCGGCAGTCGTGGGGAAGCATCCGCAAGCTCAACTCGGGCCGGTACCAGGCCCGGTACCGCTTCGAGGGAATCCAGTACACCGGCCCGACGACGTTCCGTACGAAGAGCGAGGCCAACGCTTGGTTGGCGGGAGTTCGCGTCGATCTCGACCGGGGTGCTTGGATTGACCCCGATGCGGGTTCCGTCAGCCTTGCCGACTTTGCCACCGCTTGGTTAGCCGAGCGGCCCGGCCTGCGACCTCGGACCCGTGAACTCTATGAGAGCGAGCTGCGCCTCCACATCCTGCCGGTCCTCGGCGACCTCCAGCTGCGGCAGCTGAGCAGCGCCCGGGTCCGCAGCTGGCATGCCGAGATGAGCAAGCGCGAGAAGCCTGGTCCGCCCACGGTGGCGAAGTGCTACCGGCTGCTGCGGGCGGTCCTGACGACCGCCGTGGAGGACGAGCTCATACTCAAGAACCCCTGTGTTCTGAAGCGCGCCGGCGTCGAGAATGCGCCCGAGAGGCCGATCGCGACGATCGAGCAGGTGTACGCGCTCGCCGACGCAATCGAGCCTCGTTTCCGGGCGATGGTGCTCCTGGCGGCGTTCACCGGCCTACGACTCGGTGAACTGCGGGCCCTGCGTCGGAGCAAGCTTGACATCGCCCGGACGAAGGTTCAGGTCGTGGAGCAGACACAAGAGCTGAAGGACGGCACTCTGCTGATAGGTGAACCGAAAAGCGATGCCGGTCGGCGGACCGTCAGCTTTCCCCAAGCCATCGTCCCTGACATGGAGGCGCATCTCGCCTCCTGGGCCGCGCCCGGACGCGATGGACTTGTCTTCTGCGGGACGAAGGGCCAGCCGATGCGGCGGGCAACGTTCTACAGGGCCTGGGCGCGAGCGGTTCGTACTGTCGATGTCGACCCGGACCTGCGGTTGCACGACCTTCGGCACACCGGAAACACACTGGCGGCGTCGACGGGCGCCAGCACCAAGGAGCTGATGTCCCGCCTCGGCCACTCGTCTCCGAGAGCGGCGCTGATCTACCAGCACGCCACCGCGGATCGAGACGCTGCGATCGCTCGTGCTCTCAGCGATCTGATTGTTCAACGAGGACAGAGTGGTAGCCACGGCGGCGAGCTGACAGGGATTTGACCCCTCGGAATTGGGGCTGCCAGAGCGGACCACACAACACTCGCTGGCAGGGTTCGTACCGGACCTCTTCGCCGGTCCCAAAAACCCATGATGCAAAGGGCCCTTGGGGACCCATCGTCTTCTCGCCGCCAAATCCGTCGATCGCGTATAAGGCCAGGATGCTCTGGCGTCGGTCATTCGTGTATCCCTGCCACCCAAGCTTGGAAACATATGTTCGGACAATCGGATGTCAACTGCCTCTGTGAGAAGCACAAGCTGAGATGTCCCGCCCAGTGTGTCGGCGCCGGCTCTACGCTCAGTCGCGGTCGGACGCCGGTCGGACGAACCCAGGGCGCGGATAGCTTTTGACGCTAATGGAGGACACTGTGGATGCAACCTTCCACCTCCCAGCCGATCTGGCGGAGGAGCTTGTCGCGGAGGGACTCGCCAATAGGTACGAGCCACCTCTTGTGAAAGTGGGGGGCGCGACAATGCTGTCGGTCGGGGACGTCGCCGCACCAACGCTGATCATGCTCAGTGTTGGTGCGGACATCGTCGCTGTCACGGGCATTCGTGCTCCCCTTGCGGTGATCGCGGAGAGAATCTCTCAGTGGACACAACGTGCGGGGAAGTCCGGCCGCAAGTACGCATTGCTTGCGATCGGCCCAAGGGGTCAGTTGCGACTCGATCTGGACGACCCTCCTGACTCAGCAGCGATTACGGCGCTCCTCGACCAGATATACGAGGATCACTAAGGGATGGCTCAAGCGGAGCTAGGGTCGGTCAGGCGGGGGACCCTTCCAGCCGAGTTCCTGCCACTCCCACAGTTCAAGGAGCTGCTCTTCACTGACCGCTGGTAAGCGGCTTTCGAAGCTCTCGCGCTCCTCGATGACGAAGGACTTCGGATAGTCGAAGCTTGCCACCCACCGGTCCAGGAAGCCCTCCTGCCCCAGGAGGCCCCCAAAGGTCATCCCCCAGTCAAGGAGGAAGAACCCGACCTCCGTCGTCCAGCGGAGAGCGTCACCAAACGCAGGAATCGTGAGTTCGACCCGCTCAACCTGCGCCAAGTAATCTCCACCGGCGATCTTGTGGGACTCGCGGCGAGCACCGTCCCGGGAATAGTCAACTCCGAGAGCGTCACCAGCGGCCCTGTCGAACAGTGTGAACGGTGCGCCCGTATCGACGAGAGCTCGGACGCTCCATCGCCGAGTCCCTAGTTGGAGTCGGATCGGGACCGTCGGTCGGAGCACCGGGATCGGGGGTCCTACCGACGGTTGGAAGCGATCCTCTGGGCGGTACGGGAAGGGTACGAAGCGCGGCTCCGCGATTAGCCGACTCCCACCATCCAGCTTGTCGAGGGCGGCGCGACGTACTCCGCTATCGCATCCTCTCCCTCCGAGCCGAGCGCCTGTACGAGCTCAACCAACGCCGGCGCGGTGTCGGCCGCCGCAACGACCCGTCCCGCCTTGACCGCGACCCATTTCCCGACGTACTTATCCAGCTCAGCCGGCCTCTGGACTGGCTCGAACTCACTCACGCGCCGCGGCCTCTTCGTGATGAACGATCGTACCAGCGACCCCGTCGGGGCGCGCCTCCGAGTTGGTTCCCAATGGTCATTAGCCAATGATAGGCCGGGCATTGAGGTGGTCGGAGGGATGCACCGGTCGCATCCGTGCTGGTCAGGGTCCTTTCTCAGTGACAGACTAATGAGGCTGCCAATGACCGATTCGGCTGACGTCGGCGAGGATGTACTCTCCTGGGGCGACCACGAGCGAGGGCGCCTCCGTCGCGCTCGGGCCCTTCGAGGCGACTCGCAGCCCGGGTGCATCGACAAGCTGGAAACACTGGGAGCCCGCAGGGTGTCGCAGCCGACGCTGTCTCAGTGGGAGTCAGGAGTAATCGATCGTCCGCCCGACGATGCCATCCGGGCCATCGCGCGCTACTGCGCTGAGGCACCTGGGCTAGGAGACCACTCAGCGGCCGAAGCCGAGGAATTTAGCCTCGCTATCGCGCCGATCACTGGCGAGCCGATTCTGTCCGACCGACAGGCGCGCCTGGTGGATGCCATCATTAGTCGTCTTGAGGCCAGTGTCGGGCCGATGAGCCACGAAGACGGCGAGGCGCTGAGATGGGCAGCCAGCCTTTTGGGTCTCATGCAGAGCGGGAGCCCAGCCGCTGGCGCGGGGAGGGGCCGCCGGAACTCGACAAGAGGCGGATACTCCTAGCCACGTCAGGAACTCGCTCCCTTAAAGGAGAAGGTCGGGAGCTCGTGCTTGCAAAGCATGATCGGCCTCCTGCGCTGACCTGCCGGAATGGCCAAAACCCGCCTCTGACCTGGGACTTTGCGTATTCCTAGGTGCCCCCTGATAAGCGTTGTTACGCGATGTCTCGCGGCCTGGCCGCGGCCTGGGGGGCCCGGTCGTAAGGCCTCTGCCCGCTGCCGGTGGGGCACGGGGGCACTCTGTCGACAGTCGCAGGTTCTGCCAGAGTGAACGGATGATGGGCGACGCCTTCCCCGATGCACCGGACTTCGCTCGGCTGTACGCCGGCCCCGGCTTTCCGGTGAGCCCCCGGATGGCCTCACGACTCTGGGCTGCGGCGGTCATGCTGGCCGACACCTATGAGGGCCGATTGCACCTGCTCAGGATGACCCTGCCACCGATCGCGCAACGCGTGGTGGACGAGGCGTGGATGGAGCGGTTCGTCTCATGCTTCGATTCCCTAGCGCTCCGCTTCGAGCGACCTGATCGATGCCGACACCGCGATCGCTCCCGTCGCCCAGGCAGCGGCCAAGCGCCCGGCCGACCGGGGAACAGGCCCACCGCGAAAACGTGCCGATGCATCTGCCGTCTGAGCCCGTTCCCGCCGCCCGCTTCACTCCGCACGCCCCGACGGTCCAGCAACGGGACCGGACGGGCCTCGGAGATCGAAGCGAGGGGGCGGGACGGGGCTGCGGAGGCCTATTCATGCCGAATCAGGGGAGATCGGGCGCCCGACCGGCCGAGTTCTTCAGGACGAAGTAACTAGGGCGCGACGCGGACCGCTCCGCCCGAGGTCGGCTTGGCGCGCTCCCCACAGTCGGCATGATCTCGTTCGGCAACAGTGTGCAGCCGTCGCCCGTAGGCTCAGTGATGTGCCGGCCGGTTTCACAGCTTGGTTGGTCAAACACGGGTCAGGGGTTGTCACCTCGCGGCTGCGAGCGATCATCAAGACCGAGCGAGACCGGTCGATTCTGGATGAGTGCGCGGCTCGAGCGCTGAAGAGCGCCGTTCGCAACCAGCAAAGTCACCTCACCGACGAGGCTCTAGAAGCCGTCGTGAGTGGGCTGAGAGACGTCCTATGGGGTCGGGACGATAGCCTTCCCTTCTCACCAGCGCACGCCTCGATGTGGCAGCGACTTGAGACCGGGATCACGGCGCGCTTCGCGGTCCTCGATGTGCTGGAGGCCGACCTGGGGACAGGGAGCGCTCAGGCTGAGGAAATGGGCCTCCACGTGGATGCCCTAGCGCACGACTTCGTCGAGGGGCTTTACCGAGAACTTGAAGAAGCCGCTCTGACGAGGGGTGGGGCACTCAAGGACCTCTGGCACGTGATGTCGACCGGAAGGGACGAACTCAACCGTGCTGAGATTCGCGACTACCTGGCAGTGGTTGCTCGTTGGATGACGGCGCTAGAGGATCGGGCTGAACGGTCCGATACGAGCCTGTTGGCTGGTCTCGGGCCGTCCGCCCATCCGACCGCCCGAGGCCTCTTCGGGTCTTACGGAGCCCCAGATGGAGGGCGGCTGCAGTTGGGCGTGCCGACGGGCTTCCGCCCCTCCTACCGGCCCACGCTCAACGCTTTCGCCGAACGGCACGCGCAGCTGCTGGAGCGGGAGCAAGACCTCGCCCAACTAATCCACCATGTACTCGAAGGCGGATATCTAGTGCTCGAAGGTGATGCATGGGCAGGCAAGACGGCAATAGTGACGCACCTCGCCACCGCCCTCGAACGAGTGTCCTGCCGAGTCGTTCGCTTCTATGTCGTTGGGGATAGCGCTTCTCGTCCCGGGGAGTTCTTTGCCGCCGTCAACGTGCAGCTGCTTGACATTGCTGGGGCTTCCGGGGGTGTGGCTCGCACTCGAGATAGTCAGGCTATGCAATTTGGTGCATTGTGGGACCACCTCCTTCGAAGCGGCGAAGGCAGGCTGGTGCTGCTAGTCGATGGTCTCGATGAACAGGATCCGGCGGATCCAATCAGCCGCTACTTGCCGCCCTCCTGCCCCGCCTACGCGTCGGTCGTGGTGACGACTCGTAACGCCGCCGAGGTCGCGGGCACCGTCGCTGCCTATCACGCGCTCTCCGGTACGGGGTCCCACGCTCGGTACAGACTCGCTCCGAGCCGTCACGCGCTGGCGTCTGAGCGAGAGGCGCACCGTGCCATCAGCGGATATCTGGAAAGTGGAGACGTCCCCAGGGAGGATATCGTCGCACTACTGACGTTCGGGCGTGGGCCCTTCAGCGTCGGCGAGCTGGCGGAGCTCGCTGGGATTCCCCCCGGTCGTTGCGAGCAGCACGTCCGAGGCCTCAGACGACAGCTGCGAGAGACTCATGATTACGACGAGGAGGCTCGCTACGCCTTTGGCCACGTGGAGCTCGACCGTCAGGCACGGGCGTGGTTCGGTCAGCACGGTGAGGAAACATATACCGGACGAATTCTCGAGTGGGCGGCTACATACGCGGGCAAGGGCTGGCCGGCCACTACTCCTTGGTACTTAGTACGCAGCCTTGATCACCTGCTGGCCGAATCTCCGATTATTGTCGACCGCCTAGAACGTCTGCGCAATCTGGTAAACACCGACCGTGCCCGATTGCTCAGTACCAGGCTGAACCACGAACAGCCGATGCTCGGCACGATCGATGCCGCCATACGTCTGCTCCGATCTCAAGAGCCTTTCGATAGAGTCGAACTGTTTCGCCTTGTATTGGCCGAGTCGGACAGCCGCAGTCGAATGGGACTTGTGCCTAGTGCAGTCTTGGTGGCACTCGGGGTGACAGGCCGCTCCAAACAGGCCATAGAGATCGCGCGGGCGATGAGTTCCCCACATCGATCCGATGCCCTATACGAACTCACGGTCGCTCTCGTCGAGCATGACTCAGCGCGAGCTTTCGAGGCGGCTTATTCGATTACCGACTACCGCTGGCGCGACCGGGCTCTGCGGCAGGTCGTCGAGGCAACCGCCTCGGCCAACGCCGAGCAGGCTCTCCGGCTGACGGAGGAAATCACGGTCGACGGAGAGCGCACAGAGTGTATCGCCACGATCGCAGCAGCCATGGTTGAGGACGAACCGGAGCAGGCACTCGCGTTGGTTATGGATATCGCAGACGATTCGGTGCGGTTCAGTGCACTCACCGTACTCGCTGGCGCTGCCATGTCCCATCACCCCATGCTCGCGCTGAACGCTCTTCGAGCCGTCACAAACACTGAAATGCGTGCCGCGGGACTAGTCGACCTCGCTATAGCAGTCGGAAGCCGGGACATCGCCGACGAGGCACTCGTCGCGGTCCGAGCCGTCGCCGACGGCCGAAAGCGAGTGAAAGGACTCGGCCACCTCGCTGTTTTGCTCGGGAGTGCGGAGCTTGCCGACGAGGCACTAGAGGCGGTCAGGGCCGCACCTGGGACCTCGTTTTCGCGTGCTTGGGACTTGGTCGATCTCGCCCATGCCCTGAGGAGCACGGGCGTCGCCGGCGAGGCCTTGCGTACTCTCCACCCAATCACCAAGCCCGAGCGGCTGGATCGCCTCTGGAGGGCCCTTGACGCCTCCCTCATCGGACTCGCCACCGTCTTGGAATCACATGACCCCGAATGCGCGCTGGACGTGGCTAGGGCGGTGGCCGGACATGGTCGCCGGGCTGAAGTGGTGGCACAACTCTCGGTTTCCCTCGGACGGCCTTACCTCGTCGACGAAGCGCTTGATATCGCTCGGACCATCGGAGATGCAGGGCATCGGGCTTGGGCCCTCGCGCAAGTCGCTACTGCGCTGCAACGTTCGGATGTTGGCGCAGAGGCCTTTCACGCGGCTCGCAGCATTACGCTAGAGGGCCGTCGCGCGCCGGTGCTTGCGCAGCTCGCTAGCCGGCTTGACAGCCGAGAAGTCGCCGAGGAGACCGTGGCGTTGGCCACGGCGATTGGTGATGTTGGGTGGCGGGATCAGGCGCTACCGGAGGTTGCTATTGCGCTAGCTGATCGCTATCCAGAACTCGCGATCGAGGCCTGTCACGCCATAGTCGGTGCTGACAAGAAAGCGAAAATGCTAGCCGAGATTGCTCGCATCCTCATTCGTCCGGACCTCACTGACGAAGCCCTGCAGCTGGCCCGGACCACCTCCTCCGACTCAAAGCGACCGTGGGCAATGAATCGGCTTGCTGTCGCACTGGTCCAACTTGACCCAGCCGGTGCCTTGCGGGTGGCCCGAGCCATTACGGATGCAAGACTGCGGGCGTGGGCACTGGCACGACTCGCCCAGGCGCTTCACCGCCCAGATATCGCCGACGAGTCCCTCGGCGCAGCTCGGGTCATTTCATACGATCCGAATCGTGCCGGAACGCTCGCCCAGTTATCCACCGTCCTCGAACGCCCAGATGCTGCGCAAGAGGCGATTCACGCCGCCAGAGTCCTCGCTAAGGAACGGCTCAGAGCATATTCCTTGGCCGAGGTTGCCGAGGCCCTGAGACGGTCGGATATCGCGGAGGAGGCCGTCGACGCAGCGTCGCCCAACGAGCAAGCAGGGATGATCGCACGACTTGCGGCCAGCCTCGCTGACGCAGCGCCCGAGCGTGCCATCGAGTGGGCTCTCACCCTCGCGAACGAATGGCAACGCGCGGAGGCGCTGACCAAAATCTCGGTCGCCCTCGCGGAACTGGATCCCCGGCGGGCGCTCGTGGCCGCCCGAGCGATCCCGATTGACTCCGCCCAGGCGCAGGCACTCACCAAGCTTGCCGTCACTTTGCGCGACCCGGACCTCGCAGACGAGGCCATGGAGGCGATGCGGAGGAGCACCACCGAAGGATGTTGGCGGCTCCTATCGATGGCCGAGCTCGCCGCAGCCTTCGCCCGCACCCATCTTGCCCACGAGGCGCTCGAGACGACGCGCAGTATCCCGGACACCGACCTGCGGGTCCGCGTACTTGGTCGACTCGCCGCAATTCTCAGGCGCTCGGACGTCGCAGACGAGGCACTGAAGTCGGCTCGCGTCCTCGTCGACGATGGCTTGCGACTTGAAGTGATGGCTCATCTCGCCGCAGCCTTCCGTCGGGCCGACGTTGCTGATGAAACCCTCGCGACCGCCCGCTCGCTCCCGGACACAGCGATGCGGTCCCTGACGATGGTTCAGGTTGCCGCGGCGTTCGCCAAGGAGGATCCTGAGCGGTCCCTTGCTGTCGCGATGGCGATTAGTGAGGTTGGCTACCGAGACGAGGCGTTGACCCGTCTCGCCGAGGGCCTCGCTGAGCAGGACGCCGATGCGGCATTGAACGTTGCGCGCGCCATCAGCGACGACGCACGGCGGGCCGAGATTCTCGTGCGCATAGCGACGGGTCTGGGCACGGCGGCCCTATCCCTGGTGGCCGCGAAGTGGACGCTCGAATCACCCTAGACCTTATGGCTCTTCGAATTTCAGCGGGGCGTGATGGTGGCGAGTAAATCCAGTTAAGACGGCTGGCGTTGAGCAGCACCCGCATGTTTGTTGCGGAACCGTCCTAGGCCGAACCCCACCCGCTTGATGCGCTTGATGAGGGTTCGTTGGCCGCCTCCGTGGCCCCTCCGTTGCATGCCAGGCCGTGCGCACGTCCCCCGGGATCACCCGCATGGCGGCCTCCTCCCGACCGTTGGCGCGGTCGATCTACCGGTTTCCGGACCGGGAGGACGCTATTGCGACCGCTTTACCGCATCGGAGTCGGCGAATGGGCACAGGCCCGGCGTTACCGCCCGGCACGGACGCATCGCTACCCGGCGGCTTGCCCGCGAGTGAACTCAGACCGCCCCCAGAGATCGCCGGCTCGTGTTCACCGCGGCGCTCACCTGCGTTCAAGGTCACTCGCTGATAGTTGCGCGCTCCTTTGAGCGTCTCATCTCCTCGGCGCATGACTCGTGCAGTCAAGACGAAGTAAAGGCAGCGCAAACTCTACGTGCCTAGTGCTACGGCTGCCCTGCCAAGCTTGATGTAGAGGCGTACGCTGATTGCAGAAATCACGGCAGCGGCGAGGAACATGAGGAGGGCGATCAGAAGTAAACCCACCGCTATCGCCGTGTGCTTCGATTGTAGCGCTGCGATGCCAAAGACGATCGATCCCAGTACTGGGACTCCATAGAGTCCGACGGTTGTGAGCGACGACACCATCCATTTCCAGGGGGTGCCTGCCATATCCATGAAGCGAAACGCCTCGTACGCGGCCTGGATCGCCTTGTGCGCACCCAAGGTGTCGTTTGAAACAATGAACTCAAGGTTGAATTGAATATCTAGGTCGTGGCGCAATATCGTAAGCCAGAACCCGACAAACAAGAGGGACAAGAGAGCTAAAAGCTCCGGTTCATTACGCAGCCTGTCTGCGCCGATCGAGGCGCTTGCTGCTGCCACGGCTCCGGCAAGGACCAATACTTGATGCTGGGCTTTTGCCCGTTCCAGATTTTCAGTTCGAAGAAACTCTACCAACTCCGCTGCGGCGTCACTCATGTGCCAATCCCATAAGCAGGGATTACGGCCATCGCAACATTCGTGCGCAACTCGATTCGTCACTGATATGTGTCGCTGAGGGCGGTGGATCAGTAGTGGCGAGAGGCTCCTCGAGCGGATGAGCCCGACCGATAACGAGTCGTCTCATTCCCACAACCCGCGCGGTAGCGATCCGCCTCGCTGCTATCACCGGCCGACCGGCAATGGTCTTTAGTCGTACGTGACAGTCGTGTTCGCCCAGTCCGCGCCGAGCGGGGGACTGGGGCCTTGCCGCGGCCAATGTCATGGGTCGGCGGAGCGAACGACGGTCATTAGTTCGCCTGGCAATTCGGTGTTGACCCTTATGGGGGATACCCAGTGGAGCCTGAGGTGGCGATCACCGCGGGTCTCGCTGCCGGCCCAGAAATGATGCCAGTGCGCCCGGCGCAGATGGGGCGCCACGCGGTGGCCAGTACCGTCGCCAGCAGCGCTGGCGTGCTCGGCAACGGCAAGACGGAGGGCGGCGCCGAGGCGAAACCCTGCCGACATGACGACGGTCTCGCCCCCGCCCCGCGCCCGCCGAGACGACGCGGACGTCGGGACCTCACGGCGGGTGACGTCTGAGTCATCCGAGCACAGGTACAGCACCAGGGACAAGATGCGGGCCGTCGCCTCGGCCCGGCCCATCCCGATGGCGGCCACCCACTCCTCGTCGCCCGCCTCCCCGAAGTTCGGCCCTAAACGCTGCGTCTGCTCGGCCTGTTCGGTCAGGGACTCGCCGATCGTGGCTGCGGGGCGCAACCATAGCGAGCTGATGACCAACGGCGGCCCCTCGTCGCCGCCGCGCACGACGGCGACGACCAGTTCGTCGAGCTCGGTGTAGCCCTGGCCCCCCGGGCCCATGACGGTGCCGGCGTCGAGGGTCACGAAAAACCCGGCACCCGCTCCCAAGCGCGGGCAGTCAACGTAGAGCCCCCATGCCGGGAGGCGCTGGAGCGCCTCGGTGGGGATGCTGGCCTCCATCGGCGTGTCCATCAGGGCCTTCGCCACGTCGTCGTCGAAACGCACGGCGATGCGCCCCGGCGTCCACGCCGCGGCCAGGGTGGCGAGCATGGTCGCCGGCGATATCAGCGCCGGGTTGACGTCGACGGCCAGTTCCTCGCCCAGCCCCGCCCCGACGAGCGGCGCCGGCAGGAAGCACCAGGCCGGCCACCGATAGCCCCGCTCGATGAAGCTGTCCCGCAGCGAGGCGAACCCCTCAAGGTCGAAAGACTTGACCCGCTTGCCTTGGAGGGTGGCAAATTGCCCGATCCCGTCGACCAGGGCGGCGACGCCGCGATCAGCCCGATCGGCGACCTCGGCGGCTGCACCGGCGGCCCGGCGGGCCCGCTGGGCCTGGCGTCGCCTCTCCCGTTCCTGCTTGGCCACTAGTCGCACCTCGTGCCTCGCCTACCAGTCCGGTCGCCCGCAAGACGGGCGGTACGGCCCGACTGCTCTCCATTTTGGCCTCGTCGGGCCGTCGCGGCAGGCCAAACGGCGGTCGACGCTCAACCCCGGCAGCGCAGCGGCCAGCACCGCCGGCGCCGGGGGAGGACTCGGGATAAGTCGACGAACCACCACGGCATACCTCTGGACGACCAGGGTGTAGGCGGGTGGCGTAAATGGCGGAGCCCGAGGGCGGAGGCCGGCGGCCCTGGGTGAGAACCCCACACCATTGAACGGTCGTCGTCGCCGAAGGATGTCGCCGAGGGCGTCGAGGGGCCGAGGATCGGCGATGTCGTGCGTCACCACGTTCGCTCCGACCTATAGTTGTCGCTGGAGGTCTCCTCCACGTAATCGGTTGGTTCGCCCCCGGTCCTCTTGCCCAATTGGACCGGGGGCATTTTTCTTCGTCCCGCACCGGCGCGGCCGCTTCCCTTGCTGAATCACCGGACGATGACGCTGTATTGCAAGGGACGAGCATCCTGTAAAGGGAAAATGAGCCAATATGATTTAACTAAATAGCGGTTGCTTTTGTCTCCGTTATATGGTTAAATACAGGTACGGCACTAACACGCTGGAGGGCAAGCCAGCAGCCGTGCAGTGAACCAACCGGTACGTGTCGAAGGAGAGCCTTCAATGAACGATTCCGTCCAGGGTTTCCGTGCCAGCGCGCTGTTCGAGGGCGAGGGGCCGATCCGGGTGGTGCCGTGGCCCGACCCGGTGGCCGATGCGTCTGGCTTCGCCGCCAACTCCGCCATGGTCGAGTGGTGCTGGCTGCCCGTCGTAGGGCCGTCGGGGACATGGGCCTACCGCCGTCTCGTCTCGGCGCTGGTCGCCAACAAGGGGAGCTACGACCAGGATTTGGCCGAACTGGCACACTGGCTGGGCCTGGGTTCTGGTGTCAGCCCCAACGCGCCGGTCTCCCGCACACTGCTGCGCCTGGTCCGCTTCGGTCTGGCCGGCGTGACCGGAACCCGGACCCTCGCCGTACGGCGTACGGCCCCGCCGCTGCGCAGCTCCCAGCTCAACCGCCTGAACCCTCGCCTCCAGCGGGTGCACGCCACCCTGGTGGCCCAGCTTCGGGCCGGCGAGGTCACCCCGGGCGGCTAGTTCGCGGGGATCACGGGGGCGTTCCTTTCGGGGAAGTGAGGGCGCCCCCGCCCCGCCACCTTTTCCCCGTTCCCCCTGTACCAGCCCTACGCCAGGAGGAGGCGCGCTGTGGGCATTTACCCGACGATCTACGAAGGACTGCGGGCCGGCTGGCTCCGCGTCGACGACCTGGGACCGCTGGCCGGCGTGCAGGTGTGGGTACGGCTGGCCCGGCCGTGCGAGCTCCACCCCGAGGCCGGTGCGCCGTGCCGGGACCTGGCCGTGCACGAGTTCGGCAGCGACGGCACCGACACCCTCTACCGCCTGTGCGACCCCGACGGGCCGGCCCCCGAGGTCACCGCTGAGGTCGCCGCCGTACGGGTCCTGTGGGCCGATGGCCATGCCGAGCGCCTCGGCACTGAGCAGGAGGCCTACCTGCACCCCGTCGTCGCCCGCCTCCAGGCCCAGGCCCGGCCGTGAGGGCCGCCGTGGCCGCCGACAGGGCCGATAGGGTCCGGGAGTTGCACGACCGCCTCCTCGCCCAGGTCGAGGCCCTGGTGAGCGGTGAGGACTGGGCCCGGTACCTGAGCGTGGCCGCCCGCTTCCACAGCTACTCAACCTCTGGCTCATCCTGGCTCAGCGACCCGACCTGGCCACCACCAGCGGCAGGGTGGCCGGGTATCAGACGTGGAAGTGCCTCGGCCGACAGGTGCAGGCCGGGTCGAAGGGCATCGCCATCCTCGCACCCTGCGTCTACCGCAGCCGGGGAGCCGACGCCGTAGCGCCCACCACCGCCCTGCCGGACAGCACGACTGACAGCACGACCGAGAGTGCCGGAGCCGCCCGGGTGCTGCGCGGCTTCAAGGTGGTACACGTGTTCGCGCAGAGCGACACGATCGGCGACCCTCTCCCTGAGGTGTCCCCGGTGCTCCTGGAGGGGGAGGGGGCGCTGTGGGATGCCCTGGCCGCCCAGGTGAGGGCGGCGGGGTTCAGCGTGAGCCGGGGCGACTGTGGCAGCGCCAACGGGTGCACGAACTTCGCAGCTCGCACAGTGGTCGTCGCCGAGCGCCTGAGCGGTAGGCAGGCTGATAAGACCCTCGCCCACGAGCTGGGACACGTGCTCCTCGACCATGAGGCTCGGGTGGTCGTCGACCGCGACCTGGCAGAGATCGAGGCGAGAGTGTGGCCTACATCGTCTGCAACGCCCTCGGCATCGACAGCGCCTCCTACAGCCTGGCTTACGTGGCCGGATGGTCCGGTGGCAGCGTCGAGCGTGTCCGGCGAACGGCCGAGCGCGTGGTGGGCACCGCCCATGCCGTGCTCGCAGCCATGGCCCCGGCGGCGGCCGAGGACCGAGCGGTGGGCGCGTGACCGGCGCCGAGATTCGTGTGCGTCCGGGCCTGGCCCCCGGCTACCAGGGCCGGTTGTTCGGCCCGGCCGACGACGCCGGGCCGCACTGGTGGCGCGTGGTCGACGCCGCCGGTACGCGCCAGGGCGCGACCCGCAATCTGGTGATGGTGGTCGGCCAGGCCCGGGCGCTGGCCATGGCCGACGGCCGGGCGTGGATCGTGGCCAGCGACGACGACGCGGTGAGCGTCACCTACGACGGGATGCGCTTTGCAGTCCTCCCTTGCGGGCCGGGCTGGCCTGCCACCACCCAGCGAATCCTGGCCAAGCACGGCCTGGAGAGGAGCAACTGAGATGAGCACAACAACGACAGACCCGATCGAGGCGACGGAGGTTTCGGCCGAAGCAACCGGCCCCACGCCCGAGACGACGACCACGCGAGCCCTGATCGGGGAGGCGACGGACGCGACCCTGGTGGAGATCCCGCTGGAGCAGCTGCGGACCAACCCTCTCAACCTTCGACGCCGCGTAGGCGACATCAAGGCCCTAACGAAGTCGATCGCCGAGCTCGGCATCGTGGTGCCCCTCATCGTCACTCCGGCCGAGGACGGCACCCACCTGCTGGCCGCCGGTGAACGCCGACTGACCGCGGCACGGGCCGCCGGCCTGGCGGTGGCTCCATGCGTGGTCAAGCACCTGACCGAGGCCGAGCAGGTGGAGATCATGCTGACCGAGAACGACGACGACCGAACCCCGCTCAGCCCCTCTGAGCGGGCCGCCGGCTACCTCCGGCTGGTTTCTCTCGGCTGCACCGTGCGGCGACTGGCGGCCAAGGTCGGGCGCAGCGCCAAGCACGTCAGCACCCACATGGCCATGCTCGAGCTGCCCGAGCGTGCCCAACTCGCGGTCGACGCCGGCGAGCTGTCCTTGGCCGACGTGGCCGCACTGGTCAAGGTGAAGGACCAGCCCGAGCTGATCGAGGAAGTGTTGGCTCTGCCGGCGTGGAGTCGCCACGACATCGCGATGGTGATCGAGCGCCGCATCGTCCAGCGCCTCCAGGAGGACGCCTACGTCGAGGCCGTGGCCGAGCAGGAGGCCATGGGCCGACGTGTGATCGAGTCGGCCAGCGTGAGCCAGTCCAAGGCCAAGCGGCTGCGCGATCTGGGCTTCAAGGTCGCCGACCACCAGAGCGAGCCGTGCCACGCGGTGATGGTCGAGCGGTACCTCCGGGGCGTCGAGGTGGTCGAGGTGTGCGACGACCCGCGACGCCACACCGCGAGAGCGGGTGCGGCCTCCCGCTCGGAGCTCCAGGTGACGCCGGCCACCGTGGTCGGTCAGAGCCCCGAGGACCGCGAGCGTCGTTCGGAACGCAAGCGGGTGCTTCGTCGCCGGGCGGAGTTCCTGGCCGAGGCACTGGCCCATCGCAGCGTGGCGAAGCCTCGCGACGCCACGGCGTTCTGCCTGTACTCGCTCATGGAGCAGGCCAACGGCAACGCCTGGGCTCGGGCCGGGGCGCTGCTGGGCGTCGAGCCCGCAGCCAGCCGCTGGGGCGGCAAGGACTGGCACCGGCCCATCCGCGAGTTGGCGGACCGCTCCGGCGCCGACCTGCTGCGTGTGGCCACGGCGATGGCCGCGAGCTGCGCAGAGGAACGCATCAGCGCCTACGGCGGCTATGGCGGAGGCGGCATTCGCTACGTCGAGGCCCTGACCAGCCTCGGCTACGAGCCCGACCCCTTCGAGGACGCCGAGGTGGCGGCGGCCCGAGAGCGGATGGCCGAGGACGCGGCCGAGGAGGCGACCACCGATGACACCACTGCTGATCCCGACGACGACGCCACCACGGACGACGGGGCAGGACTCGACGACAAGCCGCCAGCGGCCTGAGTCGTCACCCCTCGCAGGCCGGGGCCGGCCTGCCCCGTCACCCGTGACGCACTGCGAAGGAGTACGAGTACCGGTACCGACTGCAGCCGCAGCGTCATGTAAGCCTTTGCGCAGTCGAGCCGGACCAGGTCGTCGCCCGCTGTCCGACGGCACGGGCCCAAGCCGGCGGTAGCCGCTCGCATCGTGGCCGGACCACCCGTCCGACCGTCTGCTGCATTCCGCGGGACCCGGCGGCCGTCGCCCGCACATCTACGAGCTGAGTTACTGCCGTCGCCAGCGCCGAGCTGGGCGGGTTCCTCGGCGTTCCGAAGTACGACCTAGCAGCGCAGGTGATCGGACGGCGCGAGACACGCCCCTGCGGTCGATCTCGTACGACCTCGCCAACGGCAGCTGACACCTGCCCGACATCGGCGAGCACCACCCTCAACCCGACGCGCGACCACCAGCCCGACGTCGACCAACGACGCCGATGAGCACCAGGCCCTCAACCCGACGCGCGACCACCAGCCCGACGTCGACCAACGACGCCGATGAGCACCAGGCCCTCAACCCGACGCGCGACCACCAGCCCGACGTCGACCAACGACGCCGATGAGCACCAGGCCCTCACCCAGTGACGCCGAGCCCGACGTAATCCGCAGCCCCCAGCAGGTCTGTCAACGTCAAAGAAGAGGTCAGGCGTTACGAACCGACCCGGAGAATGGAGAACGTCCGCAATGCCAGCGAGCCGAGGCATACACATTTGCAGGTTCCGCTTTGCGGAACCTGCACGGCTCGCCGTGCCGGCGGAAGATTTTGCGAAAAGTTTTGTGGCGTTTCGCCCGGCCGCACACCAGTAGGTAGGTAGGACCAGTCTCTCGGAGCCCTACCGTGATCGTACGTGTCACCACGCTGGGTGCGGCGGACGGCAACGCCGCCGGCGCCGTCAACGCCGTCGTCAAGTACCTCGACGGGCGCGCCACGGCGCCCGGAGGCAACCACCCCGCCTCGTTGCCCGAGCTGCCGAGGCCCGACGGCACCACCGGCATCGTCGGCTACTACGCCGACTCGGTCGAAGGCCCGGGCCGCTGGCTCGGCCGGGGCATCACCGGGATGCGCCTGGGTGGTGAGGTCGACCCCGAGGAGTTCCGCAGGGTGCTGCTCGGACAGCACGCCCTCACCGGTGAGCAGCTGGTGGGGGCGCGTGGCTCGGCGGTACGGGCCGAGGGGGCCGGCCGGGAGGCGGTGGCGGTGGCCGCCCATGGCGAGGCTGACGAGCTGCTCACCCTGGCCCAGGCCGCCACGCTGCTGGGAGTCAGCGACCGCTACCTGCGGCGGGTGGCCACCGAGACGGCGGCGCGGCGGGCGGAGCAGGCCGCGGCCATCGCCGCCGGCCAGTCGCCCCCCGAGCTTCCGACCACCTACCTCACCGCCAGCCACGCCGGGGACGGGAAGCACTGGCGGGTGGCCCGGGGCGAGGTGGAGCGCTTCGCCCTGGAGCGCAAGGTCCCCGCCGCGGTGGTGGGCTACGACCTGACCTTCTCGGCCCCCAAGTCGGTGAGCATCCTGTGGGCCCGGGCCGACGCCGCGGGCCAGGCGAGGATCCTGGCCGCCATCGACAAGGCCGTGGCGGTGGGCATGGACTACATCCAAGAACAGGCCGCCTGGGTGGGTCGGGGCAAGCACCACCGCCGAGCCCAGGGCCTGGTGGCCGCCGACTACGTGCACGCCACGTCGCGCGCCCTCGACCCGCAGGTGCACCACCACGTGGTGGTGGCCAACATGGCCGAGTCGCCCGCAGGCAACGTCATGGCCCTCGACGGCCGGCCGTTCTTCGCCCACGTCAAGACGGCCGGCTACCTGGCCGCCGCCGAGCTACGCCACGAGCTGGCGTCGACCATGGGCGTGGAGTGGGAGGCCGTCGAGCGAGGACTGGCGGACGTGGCCGGCGTGAGCGGGGCCGCCATCGCCGAGATGAGCAAGCGGTCCAACGAGATCGACTCCTACACCGAGGCGATGGCCCTCGACTCGGTGGCCGCCCGCCAGGTGGCCACCTTCGCCACCCGGGCGGCCAAGGACCACGCCGTGGATCCCGAGGCCCTGCGCCCGGCGTGGAAGCGCCGCCTGGAGGAGGCGGGCTTCGATGACATGGCTGCGGCCGCGTGCTACGGCCGGCAGGCCGCACCCCTGCTGGTGACCGAGGACGACCGCGACAAGCTGTTCCGCCGCCTCGGCGGCGAGCGCGGCGTGACCGAGATGGCCTCGACGTTCGATCGCCGCGACGTCCTGCAGTACGTCGCCGACTGGTCGGGCGACCGCCTGGACGCCGCGCAGATCGCCGACCTGGCCGACGAGTGGATCACCACGGAGGCCGTTGTCACGCTCCACGCCGCCAACCGTGAAGGCCGCACCGCGGACGTCATCCGCCTGGCCGACGGTCGGGTGGTGAGCTCGGTGGCGGGTGAGGCGCTTTACACGACCCGCCGGGTAATCGAGGTTGAGCAGCGCCTGTTCGCCGGCTACGAGCGCGCCCGCCACGCCGGCGCCGCCGTGGTGCCCGAGGCCGCCGTCGAGGCCGTGCTGGCCCAGCGCACCAGGCTCGACGACGAGCAGGCGGCCATGGTGCGCGCCATCACCCGCTCCGGCCACCGGGTCCAGTGCGTCCTCGGCCCCGCCGGTGCGGGCAAGACCACGGCGCTGGAGGCCGCGGTGGCCGCCTGGTGCGACGCCGGGTTCAAGCCCCTCGCTACCGCGGTGCAGGGCACCCACGCCGAGGTCCTGGGCAACCGCACCGGCGTCGAGGCGCGCACCGTGGCCAGCCTGCTCATGGCGGTCGCCAAGGGAACGGTCGCCATCGACGCCCGCACCGTCGTGCTGGTCGACGAGAGTTCCACCCTGGGCAACCGGGATCTGCTGGCGCTCATGGAGGCGGTGGAGAGGGGCGGCGGGGCGCTGCGGCTCATGGGAGACCCGGCCCAGCACACCGCGGTGGCCGCCGGCGGGGCGTGGCGGCGGCTGCTGGAGGACTACGCCGCCGACCGGGCCGAGGTCACCACCCTGCACCGCCAGCAGGGCGAGGACATGGCCGA
>JAHFUR010000067.1 GCA_023264995.1 Acidimicrobiia bacterium
ACGAGCACCTCGGAGTGGGTGAAGAGGGAATGGCCGGCACACACGCCTTCGGTCGGCGACGCCAGCTTCTGGAACAGCCGCTGCTCGTCGACGGTCGAGGTCACACTGCCGCCACCCAGGCCACGGGCGAGCTTTCGAGGAGTGAGCCCGTGGCGCGCCGCCCGCTCCCTCCAGTCCGCGACCAGGGTGGCCGGATCGACATTCTCCTTGGCCGGTCGGGTGCCGGTCACTACCGCCTGCACTTCGTCGAGGTTTGACCGCCTGCCGATCTCGGCCTCCAACTCGGCCAGGGCGTCCTCGATCTCGTTGCGACGCCGGGAGAACTCGCGCAGCACCTCCTCGGAGATCCCGTCGATCTCCCAGCTGCCCGAGCGCCGCCGACGCCAGCGCACGCCGAGGGCGGTGGTGAGCTGGTGGCGCATCTTGGCCGTGGCCAGGGCGGAGGCCGCCTGGGCGTGGGCGTAGAGACCGCGGGCGTCGAGGGCGCGCCGGGTGCCGTGCTCATCGATGATGGTGTTGGCCACCACGTTGTGGTGGTGGGGGAACGGGTCGAGGGCGCGGCTGGTCAGGTGGCGGAAAGACGCGATGGTGAGCCCGCGGGCCAGCACCTCCTGACCTCGGGCCCGGCCCGCGCTGGCGTGGTACTCGAGGTAGGCGAGGCCGGCATCGTTGCCGGCCTGGATGGCGTCGAGCACGGCCCGGCGGACCTCGTCCGTGCCCAGCCCGGCGAGGACGCCGAGGGACTTCTCGGTGGTGAGCGTCAGGTCGTAGCCGACTCGGACCGCGGGAGCTGTCCGGCCGCGGAGGAAGTCGACCAGGTCCTTCCGGAGGACGATCCACTGGCCCCTGGTGCCCCGGTAGGACACGAGGTGGGCACGAGCGGGTGTGGTGCCGTCCTCCGACGCCGTGTCGATCTCGGCGCTGTGTTCCTCGTGGCGCCGGCACAGGCCGCGCAGGTAGCGGGCGGTGACGCCGGCCAGGCGCGCGGCCTGGGTGAGTGACAGCTGCTCGGCGGGGTCGCCTCCAGCCGCGACCTCCTCGGGTCTGGCGCCAAGGTCGCGGGCTGCCTCGCAGCGGCTCAACTCGGTCTCGCCGACCCAGCGAGTGCCGTCCGCCTCGATGACCGGCAGGAGGAAGCTGCCGGCTGGTTCGATGGGGAAAGTGGGGCCGCCGAGGAGTGCGACCATCGTTCGCTCGGCGAGCCGCTCGCCGGCGGCGACGAGTGCCTCCGCCTCGCGCGCTGTCACGCCGAGGGTGGCAGCGACATCGGACATCCCGTATAGCGCAGACTTGTCACTCGCCAGCTTCGTCTGGTTGCCGGCGCCGAGCGAAGGACGCCGGCCGGCGGAACCCTGAGCGGTGATGAGGCGCGCGCCGGTGTGGGGGTCACGGCCGGCTAGCACGCGAGCGAAGTCGGTCGATTCGACCGGGCCCACGAGCCCCGCCTCGGCGGCGCTGTACCCGAGCCACCGGCCCGCCTCGGTGCCTCGATCGGCGTAGTAGCTGGACGGCCCAGAGCCACTTGGAACAGCCGGCGCCAGGCCGGGAATGTCCGTAGCCCGTGGTTCGAGGTACCGCACGATGTCGCCGACGACCTGTCCGACGGAGCGCCCGCCGCCGGAGCCGAGCGGCGTGACGGTGAACCTCACCGCGCTGGCCGCTGCGGGACGTCCCGCAGGTTCCCCGCCGGGGAACCTGCAAGGGTGTGTCCGGGGGAGGGGTGGGCGCACGACGCTTGGGGGGTGGTGCTCGCGGGATGCCGCGTGCTGTCCCGCGTGCCGTCCTTCAGGGCGGCGGTATCGGCTCGTAGGACGCTCATCGGCCGAGTGACGCGTTCTTGGGTCTGGGGTCGCGGGCCATGTGGTCCAGCCGTGCAGCCATGCGGGCTTGGACCGGTGGGTCACCGTCGATCTGGCGGCCCACCGCCTCGAGGCGCTCGCCGTTGAGGCGGTCATGGCGCCCCCGCACCCACTGCGGCAGCCGGCTGAGCCGGTCCGGGGTCACGGGTGCCACCCGGGTGAAGACCTCCAGGCCCGCCCCGTACGGCTCGTGGCGGGCGAAGCGGAAATGCTCCAGGCGGCCGATGGTGCGCCACAGGACGCTGTTGGGGCCCACCCCCCGGCCCAGGCCCAGCTCGGCGGCCAGATCGGCAGTGGAGAGCCGAGCGGGGCTCTCGTCCTGCCAGTGCCACACGCAGTGGCGGAGGAACGACACCGAACTGGGCCCGATCAGGGGCCCCCAGCACTGCTCGATGTAGGGATGGTCAAGGGAGAAGCCGGCCCGGCGGATGTCAGGCGCCGGGTGGTCCGCAGGGTGGAGGTCGATGACCTCGGGTCTGGTGAGCATGACGAGCTACGCCGCCGAGGCGTCGATTCCTCGCGGGGAAATCTCGAAAGTTGTCCGGCGGGGCCGCCTGCAGGGTCCGCGTGCCGGCGCCGAACGGCTGGCGGGGCCGCGTGCAGGGTCCGCGTGCCGGCGCCGAACGGCTGGCGGGGCCGCGTGCAGGGTCCGCGTGCCGACGCCGAACGGCTGGCGGGGCCGCGTGCAGGGTCCGCGTGCCGGCGCAGGCCGAGAAATCTCCCGCGCGGGACGTGAGAGGGAACGTCAGAGTGAACGTCCCGCGGTCCCCTTGCCGACGTGACCCCCGATCCCACTGCCGTCCCGCGGAAGAAATCTTGGCGGAGGACGCCGGCGGGAGCGCCGGAGGGAGCGAAAACGGGACCGCCCCCACGGATCCTCCTCGTGCACATCCGACACGAGGAGGAACCGATGGCGAACCGCACCCTGGCAGAGCTCGACCGTGAGTGGGCCCTGATCGAGTCCGCACCCGAATCCGTCCGGGCCCTCGCCCGCTGGCGCGACACCGAGCCGGCCCTGGCCCGCTGCGCCACGCTCGGCGACGTGCTGGTCGAACGGACCGACCCCGAGGCGGCTCCCGCCGTCCTCGCCGCCCTCGCCCGCCGAGCAGGCCACGACGAGCTGGCCGCCCGCACCCTGTTCCAGGCACTGGTGCCCGGCATGATCGGCCTGGCCACCGGGCCCCTGGCCGGCGACCCCGACTCCCTCGACGAGGTCGTCTCCCTGGCTTGGGAGCGCATCCGGACCTACCCGACGTGGCGGCCGGGTTCGGTGGCGGCCAACGTGCTGCGGGATGTCCGCAAGGGCTACCGCGAGCACCGCCGCATCGAGACCTCGGCCGACGAGCGCATCGCCGCTGTGGCCGGGACGACGGTGCCGTCGGCCGAGGACGTGGCCCTTCGCCGCAGCTGGGTCGGTGCCCTGGCCGACGCCCATCGCTCGGGCGCCATCGGCGACGTCGGCGTCGACCTCATCTTCCGCACTCGGGTGGAGGGCCAGTCGCTGGCCGAGGCGGCGGCCGACCACCACGCCAGTGTCGAGTGGGCGAACTGCGTGCGCTGGCGGGCCGAGTGCCGGCTGCGCCCGGCGCTGGCCGAGGCGGGATGACCGGCCTTGACCCCGAATGTTGGATTGGTCACATTTGGCGTCGCGATCCTGTATCCTCTGCGACCGGTGCCCCTCGGGACACCTCGTCTCGCCGGCCTGACACACGAGGCTGGCCCACCAGTCGACCGGCACCCCGACCGGTCTCCCCGCCGCCGCTGTCCCGAAGGGCGCCGACGACGTGGAGGACGGTGGGAGCGGGCGTCGCTGAGACGCCCGGCAGAGCGCGAGGTACGGGCATGAGAACTACAGAGGCAGGCCGCCGCCGACGGTGGTGGCACCACGGACCGGCCGTCGCCACGGCGCAACTCCAAGCCACCCGCAACGACGGGCAGCCGGGAGAGACCGCTTCGACATCAGGTCCTTCGCCGGCGAGGCCGGGGAGCGAAGCCGACGGCGACCGGCCGGGGCGCCGACGCGGACTTGGTCTGGGTCTGGTCGTCGTCCTCGTGGTCGCACTGGCAGCCTGGCTCTTCACTCGGAACGATGGCACCAAGCCGGTGCCCGCAGAACCCCCATCCGTTGCGACGACGGCGACGACGGCGACAGTCGAAGCCGACCCGATCAAGGCGGCAGGTAACGCCTACATCGCCTTCGAGGAGGCGGTCGCCGCAGCAGGGGCAATCCCCGACCCTGACTCTCCAGCGCTCAGGGCGACGGCGACAGGCCAGGCCCTCGCCGATGCCGTCGAGCAGCTGCGCGCCTGGCAGCTGAGCGGTCGGGCGGCCCGGGCCGTGGGCCCCGTGACGGACGGCGTGCGCGTCACCGGCGCCTCGCTGACGACCGAAGGCGTCCACGTCCGTGCCTGCGAGGTCAACGACGACCAGGTGGTTATCGCCGACTCCGGCAAGGTCGTGAACGCCGACGTCGTGACTCGCCTCTACGACGTGACGGTCGTGAAGGAGGGGGATAGCTGGAAGGTCTCGCTGCTCCGCGTCATCGAGCGGTGGGAGGGGGTGGCGGGGTGCGCCAGCGACCGAGCCTGATCGCAACCTTGCTCGCAGCAGCGGGACTCCTTTCGCTGCCGAAAGTCGCGGTCGCGGATACGAAAGCGATCCGGGACGAGTCGGGAATCGGCGCCGGCGCCAGCACCCCCGGTGCCCCTAAAACCCGGCCGTTCCAGCCGATAGCCCACCGCCACTCCTCCATCAGCTGCGCCTACCACGACCCCGCCGCCCCGAAGCTCCTGGGGACCGGCGACACCTTCCCCCGGGCCATGCCCGGCCCCGAGGGCGGGACGTTCGTTCGCGTCTGCACGGCGGCGGACGGGACCGAGGTGTCCAACCGGGTGGTCGAGGTCCCGCCCCGGTCGACCCCCGGACCGACGCCGCGAGGCCTGGCCGAGGAGGCCCTCGCGTACACGCCCGTGCCTCGTCCCGAACCCATCACCTCGCCCAAGGACTGGTCGACCATCGTCAACTTCCCGACATGGCTGGCGGTGGCGGACTGGTCGCCGGCCACGGCCGAGGCCGCCGTCTCCGGCCTCGCCACCACCGTGGTGGCCACGCCCGAGCGGGCGGTCTGGGACATGGGCGACGGCACCCTGGTGGTGTGCGCCGGTCCGGGACGTCGCTACGACTACGCCGTTCCCGACGATGAGCAGCGCAGCGACTGCGCCCACACCTACCGGACGTCATCTGCCGGCGCGGGAGCGGACGACGTCTACGAGGCCGGCGTCACCGTCGTGTACCACGTGACCTGGAGCGCCACCGACGGCTCCGGCGGTGACCTCGGGGAACTGCCCGTCACCCGCCGGTTCCCCATGCGTGTGGGCGAGGTCCAAGCCCTCGTCGTCGGCCACGGTAGGGACCAGTGACCGCCGCCACGTCCCGTCGAAGCCGGGGCGCCGCTGCCGGCGCGCCGAACAACGGCACCGCGCCCTCCACCCGGGCCCGCCGTCGCCTGCCGCTCACCGCGGTGGCGGTGGTCGTCGCCGTGGTCGCCTCCACGACGTTCGCCGGGCTCCTCACAAGCACGAACGAGCGGAGCAAGGTGCTGGCCGTCGCCCGGCCCGTGGCCGTCGGCGACCTCATCGAAGCGGCCGACCTTGCCATCGCCGAGGTGAGCACGTCGGACGCCCTGCGCCCGGTGCGGGCGGCCGAGCGCGCCCGCATCGTGGGCCGCCGGGCGGCGGTGGGCCTGGTGCCGGGCACGCTGCTCACCGCCGATGCGGTGGCGGCCGGGCCGGTGACCGACCCGGGGAAGGCGACCGTGGGGCTGTCGCTCAAGCCGGGGCGATTCCCCCTCGGCATCGCCAGGGGCCAGCGGGTCCTGCTCGTCCTGGCGGCCGTCGGGCGTGACGAGCCGCCGACGACGCAGGTAGGCACGGTGGTGGCGGTTGGCAAGGGCGCCCTCCAGGGCGACCGGGTGCTCAGCGTCCTCGTCGCTCAGGAGTCGGTGGCGGAGGTGGCCGTGGCGGCCGGCGACGGCCGGATCACCGTGGCCAGCGTCGGATGAGCGCCCCCGAACCCCTCGTACGCCAGGTCCTCGAGGAGGTCGAGGAGGCGCTGGCCGCCCTGCGCCGGCGGGGAGCCCTGCGCAGCCACGATGTCGAGCGGGTCCAAGCGGCCGCCCTCGTCGCCGAGGCCCTCCAGCGCCACGGCGCCCGCCGGGCAGCCGAGGGCCAGCCGGGGCTCGGCGAGGCTGAGGAGTACGACGCACGCGACACGGTGCTCGCCCAGCTCTTCGGCGACGCCAACCCGCTCCTCGACTTGGTGGCCGACCCGGCGGTGTCCACGGCCTGGGTCATGGGCTGCGACCGAGTGTTCCTGGAGTTGACCGACGGCGCCATCGTGCCCGGCCCGCCGGTGGCCGAGACCAACGAGGAACTGGAGGCCCTCATCCGCCGGGCCGGGCTGCGCACCAGCGAGCGGTCCTTCGACCGGGTGCACCCTCGGCTCCACACCCGGCTCCCCGACGGCACCCGCCTCCATGCCGTCAACTGGGTCAGCCCCGCGCCCATCGTCGTGCTGGCCGCACACCGCCATCCCGACTGGGTGGCCGAGGACCTGGTGCGGGTCGGGATGATGGACCACGGCGTGGCCGATCTGTTGACGGCGGCGGTGCGCGCCGGCCTCACCATCATCGCCTCGGGCGGAGGCGGAACCGGCAAGACGACCCTGGTGAGGGCACTGGCCGCCGCCATCCCCGCCGACACGGCAATCGCCACGGTGGAGTCCAGCTTCGAGCTTGACCTCGACCCCGAGCGCCACCCGTTGGTCATGGCCTTGGAGGCCCGGGAGGCGAACATCGAGGGTAAGGGCCAGGTGGCCATGGCCGAGCTGGCGTCGTGGACGATGCTCATGCGGGCCCGGCGCCTCATCGTCGGCGAGGTCATCGACACCGAGGTCGAGACCATGCTCAAGCTGGCCAACTCCGGGCACCCGACCATGGCGACGGTCCACGCCAACTCCTCGGCCGACGCCGTCGACAAGCTGGCCCTGCTGGCCAGGATGAGCCCCAACCGCCTCGAGAGTGACGTCGCCTACGAGCTGGTGGGCAAATCGGTCAACCTCATCGTCCACCTGGCGCCCAACCAGCGCGGCGTCGGCGGCCACGTGGCGTCGGTGCGCGAGGTTCTCGGCTTCGACCGTGGCCGGGTCGACTCCAACGAGGTGTACCGGCCGGGCCCCGATGGGCGCGCGGTGCCCGGCGATCCCCTACGGGCGACAACGAGGGAGCGGCTGGTGGCCCACGGCTACGAACTCCCCGCCCTCCACCGATGATCGCCGCCCTGCTGCTCGGAGGCCTCGTCGGCGCCAGCGCCGTGCTGGCCGTGGCTGGCCTTCGCCCGGCGCCGGCCTCCCCCCGTCCCCTGCGGGTGCCCGTGCGCCCAGCCACCGCCGCGGCGGGGGCGGCCGCCGCCGGCATCCTCACCGGCTGGCCGGTGCTGGCGGTGGCCGTGGGCGCCGCCGTGTGGTGGGTGCCCAAGCCCGGAGCCGGTCGCCGTCACCGCCGGGACCAGCTGGAGCGGGCCGAGGCGGTGGCGGCGTGGACCGAGACCCTGCGGGACCTCGTCGGCGCCGCCCGCGGCATCGAGGGAGCGGTGCTCGCCTCGGTGCCCATCGCCCCGCCGGCCATCGCCGAGGAGGTGGCCGGCCTGGCGGGCCGCCTCGACCACGAGACCGCCGCGGTGGTGCTGGGCGACTTCGCCGCCGCCATCGACGACCGCACCGCCGACCTGGTGGCCGTGGTGCTACGCCAGGCGGCCGAGGGGCAGGTGCGCGACGTCGCCCGCCTGCTGGGGGACCTGGCGGGAGTCGCCCGCGAGGAGGTGGCCCGCCGCCGACGCGACGAGGCCGAGCGGGCCCGCACGCGCACGAGTGTGCGGGTGGTGGTGGTGACCACCGTCGCCACCGCCGGGCTGCTCGCCGTGCTCAACCGGCGTTACTTCGCCGTCTTCGGCACCGGCTCGGGCCAGGTTGTGCTGGCCGCCATCCTGGCCACCGCCACCGCGGCCCTGGCCTGGCTCTCGCGTCTGGGTCGCGTCCCGTCGCCGGAGCCGGTCCTCATGGCTGGCAGGGAGGCGCCGACCCCGGCGCTGCGCCCCGAGCCTCCGGCGGCGCCGGCCAAGCTGGCCCGGGCCCTGCGGGTCGACCGGCTGGCCACCGTCGCCGCCGAGGACCAGAGGGTGGTCGGGCTGGGCGCCGAGGACCTGCTTGCCCGCCAGGGCGTGGGATTGCTGGTGGGCCTCGCCACCGGGCCGGCGCTGTGGGTCCTCGCCCGGGGCGGCGGCGCCGGCGTGGCGGTGTGGGTCGTGGCGTGGGGCTCGGGGGTGGCAGGCATCGTCGGCACGTTGCTCCCCGCCGCCCGGCTGGCCGCCGCCGCCAAGGTCCGCCGCCGCGACTTCCGTCATGCGCTGGTGGTCTTCCTCGACCTGGTCGGGCTGTTCCTGGCGGCCGGGCGAGGCATCGAGGGCGCCCTCGACGCGGCCAGCCGGGCCGGCGCCGGTTGGGCGTTCGGGGAACTGGCCGACGCCCTGCACCGGGCCCGCCGGGCCGGCGAGTCACCTTGGCAGGGCCTCGACCGCCTCGGCGCGGAACTCGGCGTGCCCGAGCTGCGGGAGGCGGCCAGGGCCGCCCAGCTGGCCGCCACCGAGGGCGCCCGCGTGCGGGAGTCGCTCGCTGCCAAAGCCGCCGCCCTGCGGACCCGCTCCCTGGCCGAGGCCCAGGAGCAGGCGGCCGCATCCACTGAGCGCATGGCCGTGCCGGCGTGCCTGCTGCTCGTGTGCCTCGTCGCCCTCATCACCTACCCACCCGTTCGCGCCGTGATGGCCGGACTGTGAAAAGGCTAGGAGTTCGTGATTTCTGAAGGTCGTTTCGTTCCGAACCCAAGGCGGCAGGGCCGGTAGGTGCTGGTTGCGTGCTTGGGTTCGGCAACTGGCACGGTCGTCATCGATCCTG
>JAHFUR010000007.1 GCA_023264995.1 Acidimicrobiia bacterium
GTCGAGCATGGCCGCGGTCACGCCGGCGACGTCGCCGGCGGCCACGAAGCCGGGGAGCAGGTCGAGCGCGGCCACGCCGGCGGCGTCGGTGGCGGTGGTCACGACGGGCGTGGCGCCGAGGGCGGCGGCCACCGACCGGGCCAGGGCGTTGGCCCCGCCGGCGTGGCCGCCGCACAGGGCGACGGCGAAGCGCCCGGCCTCGTCCACACACACGACGGCCGGGTCGGTGGCCTTGTCGGCCAACAGGGGAGCGACGATGCGGACGGCGGCGCCGGCGGCGAGGAAGAGGACGAAGCCGTCGACCCCGGCCCAGCGTCGGGGGACGACCTCGCCGGCCGGCCCCGCGGCGTGCTCGTACGGCAGGCGGTCGGCCAGCGCGGCGCCGGCAGCGGTCACGGACACGGACAGGACCTTCACTCGGCCGGGCCCCAGGCCACGAACACCGGGTTCTCGGCGGCCAAGCGCACGCCACCGTCGGGCAGCACCGCACCGCGGGACACGCCGACCTGCACCAGGTGGCCGAGCCGGGCCGCGGCCGCCGCCGCCCGGTCGAGGGCGGCGAAGCAGGCCACGGCCCGGCCGCCGGGTGCCAGGCGGGCCATCACGGCGTCGAGGACATCGAGCCCGCCGCCCCCCACGAAGGCCCGGTCGGGGTCGGGCAGGCCGGCCAGCGTCGCCGGCGCCTCGCCGACGGCGACCTCCACCGCCACGCCGTGGTCGGCGGCATTGGCCCGGATCCGCTCGGCCTGCTCCCCGTCGCGCTCGACGGCGACGACCCGCAGGCCCGGGCACAGCCGCGCGCATTCGATGGCCACGCTCCCGCTCCCGGCGCCGACGTCCCAGAGCACGCCGGCCGGCGGCAGGGCGAGCTTGCCCAGGGCGACGGCCCGGACCTCGGCCTTGGTGATCATGCCATCGCGATGGGCGAACTCGCCGTCGGGCAGGCCCCACGCCAGCGCCGGCCGGTCGGCCACCTCGGCGTCGAGCAGCACGACGACCGACAGCGGGTCCCAGGTGCCGCCGGCCAGGCCGGCGAGGTCGACGCTGGTCACGGCCTCCCGGGCCAGGCCGAGGCGGCTGCAGACGACCGCTCGGCGGTGCCGGGCGCCAAGGGTGAGCAGTTCCTTGCCCAGGGCCTCCGGCGGGGCGTCCGGCGACGTCAACACGGCGGCTTTGCCCGCCGCGGCGGCCATCCGGGCCGCAGCCGGCAAGGGCCGGCCATGGGCCGACACAACGACGGCGTCGTCCCACGGCAGGCCCAGCCGGGCGAAGGCCAGCGCCACCGAGGAGACCGCCGGCTGCACGTCGAGCGCCTCTGGCCCGAACCGCTCGGCCAGGGCGCGCACGATCCCGAAGAAGCCGGGGTCGCCGGACGCCAGCACGCACACGCGGCCGGGCTCGGCGGCGATGGCGTCCAGCACCGGCCCGAGGTCGCCGCCGATGACCAGGTGCCGGCCGGGGGCCCCTTCGAGGTGCCGGCGCCCGCCCACGACCAGGTCGGTGCCGGCTGGCACCACGCCGGGCATCCCCACGACCACGATCGGCCCCTCAGGCACGGGCCACCACCACGTCGCCCTCGAAGTCGACCATGACCACCTCGGTGTCGACGGCACCTCCGGTGTGGGCCTCGCAGGCGGTCCGGGCCAGGGCGCACACACGGGCCAGGGGAGCCATGTCGCCCTGGGCGACGCAGGTCTCGAAAAAGTGGCGGGCCGTGGCCGTGGCCGTCGCCGCACCGATCACCTCGGCCGAGGCGCCGGTGTCACGGGCGACGGCGGCCAGCAGCTCCCCGTCGACCTGTGACCGGTGGAAATGGGTCATCATCACGCCGGCGGCCAGCTTGGTGATCTTCCCGGCCATGGCCACCAGCATGACGTGGTGGATCCCGTCTGCCGCGGCCCGCCGCAGCGCCGTGCCCGTGAAGTCGCCCACCTCCACGAAGCAGACGTCGGGGAGGTCGGGCCGCAGGCGCATCGCCGCCCGCTCCGACCGGCTGCCGGTGGCCAGCACCACCACTGACTCGCCCTGGGCGGCGGCGACGTCGATCTGTTGGGTGACCGACGCCCGGTAGGCGGCCGTCGAGAAGGGCCGGACGATCCCGGTGGTGCCGAGGATCGAGATGCCGCCGACGATGCCGAGCCGGGCGTTCGACGTGCGGGCGGCCATCTCGGCGCCGCCGGGCACCGAGAACGTGACGGCCAGCGGCGCGCCGGTGACCTCGGCCAGGGCGGCGGCGATCATGCGCCGGGGGACGGGGTTGATGGCGGGGGTACCGACGGCCAGGCCGAGCCCCGGCTTGGTGACGGTGCCCACGCCGGCGCCGGCGGCGAGCGAGGCGAAAGGTGCCTCCGCCACCTCGGCAGTGACCCGGGCCCCATCCGTGCAGTCGGGGTCGTCGCCGGCGTCCTTGACGACGGCGCACCGGGTCGGCGACTCGGCCTCGACGGCGAAGGTGACCCGCCGGCCGCCGGGCAGGGCGACCTCGACGTCGGCCGGGACGGCTCCCGTGACCAGGCCGATGGCCGCCGCCTTGGCCGCGGCGCTGGCGCACGTACCGGTGGTCCAGCCCGTCCGCAGGCCGGCGCGGCCCGTCGTGGCCCCACTCATGCCGCCTCCCGGGCGGCTCACGCCGGCACGCTCCCAGCGGGATCCTGCCGGCGTGATTGCTGGCCGGAGCCGCCTCCCGGGCGGCTCACGCCGGCCGACCGGCGGTCGTGCCCGGCGCCGACCGGCGGCGGAACCCGTGGGCGAAGTCGGGGGAGTACAGGTGGCTCCGGCCGCCGGCGCCGGCCAGGGCCGGGCCGACCAGCACGAGGACCGTGGTCTTGACGCCGAGGGCGGCGAGGTCAGCGGCCAGCTCGCCGACCGTGGTCATCACGACCTGCTCGTCGGGCCACGACGCCCGCACGACGATGGCCGCCGGCGTGGCGGCGCCGTAGCCGCTGCCCGGGGCCAGCAGCTCGGCCGCCAGCTCGACCGGGCGGGCGGCGGACAGGAACACGGCCATGGTGGTCCCGTGGGTGGCGAAGCCGGCCACCGACTCGCCGGCGGGCATCGACGCCGAGGTCCGCCCGGCCAGGCGGGTCAGCACCACGCTCTGGGCCACGCCGGGCTGGGTCAGCTCCCGGCCCACGGCGGCGGCCGCCGCGGCCAGGGAGCTCACGCCGGGCACGATCTCGAACGTCCGCTCGTTGGCGAGGCACCAGTCGATCTGCTCGCCGATGGCGCCGTAGATCGACGGGTCGCCGGAGTGGAGGCGCACGATGGCCACATCGTCGGGCTGGCCGGCGTAGACGGCCAGTACGTCCTCCAGGGTCATGGTGGCCGAGTCGTGGACGACCGCCCCGGGCCGGGCGTGGACGAGCACGGCGTCGGGCACGAGCGACGACGCCCACACGACCACGTCGGCGCCGGCCAGGCGGTCGCGCCCCCGCAGGGTAATGAGGTCGGGCGCCCCGGGGCCGGCGCCGACGAAGCTGATCACCCGGCCCGTCCGGTGGGCGGGACGATCACGGTGGCCAGGTAGGCCGCCGGGCCGTCGGCGGCGTCGGCCACCGCCACCACCCGTTCACCGGGCAGCCCCATCAGCTCGCCGACGACCGCCCCGTCGAGCCGGCCGGCCGCAGCCAGCTCCGCCGCCATCGCCGGCAGGTGGCGACCGCCCTTGTAGACGACGACCGCCTGCGTGGGGTCGGCGAGCGCACCGATGAGGGCGCCCGGCCCGTCCAGCGCGGTGATCAGGGCCAGCCGCTCGGTGTTCTGGAGCACGACCGTGCCCGACCGGGCGGCCAGTTCCTGGAACGCCATGATCCCGGGGACCGTCTCGATGACGGCCCCGGGCCGGAGCTCCCGCACGCGCGCCGCGACGGAGGAGAAGGTGCTGTAGATGTTGGGGTCGCCCAGGGTGACGAACGCCAGGCGCTGGCCGGCGTCGAGGCCGGCGACCACCGTCGCCGCGGCATCGTCGATGGACGCGCCGGCATCGCCCATGGCGAACAGCAGCCGCTCGACGCGGCTGCCCGGGCACGCCTGGCGGACGATGGACTCAGCCCGGCCGACAGCATCGAGCGCGGACGAGGGGGCGAGCACCCGGTCGGCCTCCCGGAGGGCCCGGATGCCGCGGACGGTCAACAGCTCCGGGTCGCCCGGCCCGACGCCCACCCCGATCAACGCGCTGCTCGCAGCCGGCTCGGTCATTCGGCCCTCAGGCATGCGGACGGTCCACCTGGCAGGACGACCTCTGGCTCCCTCTCGGTCACAGTGGCACTGGCCGCACCGGACTCGCACCGGCTCGTCGACCCGACAGACGCCGCGACTGTACCCGGCGATGTAGCACCTGGGCCCCAGCGGTGCTCTTGTCGGTGCACGCACCCAGCCATTCGGCCTGAACGGCGGATGGCGGGGCCCGGAGCGCCCACCTCCGTTCCCGCCACGTCCCGAAGGGCGGGCCCGCGGCCCGGACCGCCGACCTCGGTCGGTGTGCCCGGGCCCCGGCGGGCTCAGCCGAGCTTCAGCTTGACCATGGGGCTCTCCCGGCGCACGGCTTTCCCGGCCGCCGGCGGCGCTGGCCGCAGAGTGACGAGCGCCCGGATCTCGTCGGGGTTGGGGATGGCGTTCATGTCCTCGTTGAGGTCGAGGGCCCGGAACGACTTCGTGAAATGGCGCGCCGACGTCTCCGACGCCCCGGGCGTCACGTCCTTGTTGAACATCGGGGTCATGAACTCGAGGGTGTCGTCGCCGCCGGCCGCCGGCGGGTCGTTGGCATTGGTGTCGTCACCGATGAGGCGGCATTCCTCCTCGTAGGCCTGCTGCTTCTTCACGTCGGTCTTGCTGAACAGGATGTTGTAGGTCACGTCCGCCGTCGCCGTGTCACCCGTGATCTTCACGGTGAGCTTGATCGGGCCGATCCTCGCCATGCTGCCTCCCCGCCTCTGGCCGGCGCCCGCCAGTTCGGCGCCGGCGGTCCGTGCGGGAATCTAGCGTCTTGGCCGGGAGCTGGCGCCGTCGCCGCGTCGCACCGACCCAGGGTGTCGCGGGTCGGCGATGTCGCGCAGGCCGTTGCCGACCAGGTTGACCGCGAGCACCGTGAGCAGGATGGCGAGGCCCGGGAAGTAGATGAGGTACGCCGTCGACGTGCCGCTCGACCCTTTGAACCCGGCGAGCATCTTCCCCCACGACGGTGTCGGCGCCGGGAGCCCGAAATCGAGGAAGGCGAGCGCGGACTCGGCGAGGATGGCACCGCCCACCACGAGCGTGGCGTACACCGTGATCGTCCCCACCACGTTGGGCAGGAGGTGGCGGGTGACGACCCGCCACGCCGACGCGCCGGTGGCCCGGGCCGCCTCGACGAACTCGCGCTGGCGAAGCGAGAGGATCTCGGCCCGGACGACGCGAGCGATGGTCGGCCACGATGACAGCGACAGGACGACGACGATCACTCCGGTCGACTCCCCGAGGCCGTGCTGGGCGATCATGAGCACGGCGAGGCCAGGGATGACCAGTAACAGGTCGGTGCACCGCATCAGGGCCTCGTCGACCCAGCCGCCGAACCACCCGGCCGTGGTGCCGACCGCCGTCCCGATGGCAGTGGCCGCGGCGGCGACGGAGATGCCGATGAGGAGCGAGACGCGCCCACCCCACAGGATGCGGGTGAAGACGTCGCGCCCGAGGTCGTCGGTGCCGAACCAGTGTTGCGAGGATGGCGGCTGGAAACGTTGCGCGAGCTGGGCTCGATCGAGGAGCGGGTCCACGGGATAGGGCGCGAGCACGGGGGCCAAGAGGGCGCCGAGGGCGAGCACCAGCAGCACTGTGGCACCAACGACGGCCAGCCGATGGTGGGTCAGCCGCTTCCATGCCGGCTCGCCAGGCTTGAGCGGCCGGGCGGCCCTGTCCTCACCGTCGGCGGTGAGCGCCCCGCTGTCGACGATCGTCATGGCTCAGGACCGAGCCCGGGGGTCGAGTACCCCGTTGAGGATGTCGGCGAGCAGGTTGAGGCCGAGGGCGAAGGTGGCGGCCACCATGAGCCACGCCAACAACATGTTCGTGTCCCCGTCCGAGAGGGCCTGGAGCAGGAGCTGGCCCATCCCCGGCCACGAGAAGATCGCTTCCGTCACGATCACGCCACCGAAGAGCTGGCCGATCCCTACCGCGGACACGGTGGTGAAGGGGATCAGCGCGTTGCGCAAGACATGGCCGAGGAGGACCTGGCGTCGCGAGAGCCCCTTCGCCGTCGCCGCTTGCACGTAGGGAGCCGAGAGCGCGTCGATCATCGAGGCGCGGATGTAGCGGCTCCAGGCGGCGACGAGGGGGAGGGACAGGGTCATGACAGGCAGCGCCAGGTGCCGGGCGTAGTCGAGAAGCCCCCCCGAGGGCGAGTGGAGGCCGACCGAGTAGAGGAGGGGGTGGTCAAGGTGGAGCGCGTGCCTGGGGAAGTAGATCAGGACCTCGATCGCCATCAATGCGAACCAGAACGACGGCATCGACAGGGCCACGAACGAGAGGCCCGAGAGCGCGTGATCTGCCGCCGAGTACTGGCGAGCACCCGAGACGACGCCCACGAGGATGGCCACAGCGACGGCGAGGACGATCCCGAAGGCGATGAGCTGCACGGTGTTCCAGAGACGCGACCGCACGTCGGCGGCGACGGGACGGTGCGATTCCAGGCTCTCGCCCCAGTCGCCATGGGCAACGCCTGCGAGCCAATGGCCGTACTGCGCGGCCAGCGGGCGGTGGAGCCCGAGCCGGTCCCTCTCGTCGGCCAGGAGACGGGCGGCGGCCTCCGGGTCGACGTCGCCGCGGTTGAGGCTGGCCCGGGTGACGGTGAGCGGGTCGGTTGTCACCCGGACGATGACGAAGCAGAGCGTCGAAGCCGCGAACAGGACCAGGACGGACCACGCAGTCCGTCGGGCCACGAGGCGGACCATACGGGCCTCGGTCAGATGTGGGCGCTGGGCGGGGTGCTCAACAATGGGACCGGCAATACCACTCGCTGAGGTTGTAGAACGCACCGGCCGGGTTGGTCTTCACGCCACCCACCTTGGCCTCGTTGAACACGATGATGTCGAGCACCGGGTTGAGCGGGAGGGCCGGCATCTCGTCGGCCAGCGTCTGCTGGGCCTGGTTCACGAGCTCGTGGCGCTTGGTGTCGTCAAGCTCCTTGGCCACGGCCTCCCACAGATCGTCGAGAGGCTTGCTGGCGATACGGCTGACGTTGTTGCCCGGCTTGGTCTCCGTGGGGATGTTCTTCGAGCAGAAGTTGCCGCACAGGTTCGGGTCGGTGGCCGGCGGCGCCAATGAGACGATGGCAGCCTGGAACGTGCCGTCGGTGAACCACTTCCCGGTGAGGAGGGTGGCGGGGTTGGCGTTGACGATGGAGACATCGAACCCGGCTTCTTTCCACTGGGACCGCAGGATCTCCTCGGCCTGCTCTCGGCGGGCGTTGCCCGTGCCGGTGTTGAGCTCCACCGTGGCCCGGGTGCCGGCCTTGGCCCACACGCCGTCGGTGCCCTTGGCCCAGCCATCGTCGGTCATGAGCTGCTTGACCCGGCCCAGGTCGCGCTCGTAGCGCCGGTAGGGCTGGGTGTACCACTCCCGGTTCCCTGGTGACATGAGCGCCTGCGCCGGCTTGATGGCGGGGTCGATCGAACCGGACTGCTGGAGGACGATGGCATCCCGGTCGGCGCCGAAGGCCAGGGCCTGGCGGACAGCCTTGCTGTCGAGGGGCGGCTTGGCCGTGTTGAACATGACAACCTCGAAGCTGAAGCCGATGCTGCTCTCGAAGTGGGTACCGGTCAGGCCCTTCAGGTCGAGAATGTCGCGTTGCGGCCCGGCGAAATACGCCATGTCGAGCTGGCCGGTCTTGTACGCGGCGAGGTACGCCGACGAATCGGTGATGACCTTGAACACCACGCTGTCAAGGTGCGGCTTCGGTCCCCAGTACCTGGCGTTGGGTACGAGCTTGATCTCCACCCCGCGCGTCCAATGGTCGAGGGCCCATGGCCCGCCCGAGAAGGTGTAGCCGTCGCGGAGCACAGCCCCGCGGTCCTTCCCCGCGAGGAGGTGGTTGGGCAGGAGCCGGGCGAAATTGTCCCGCCATGCCGGCGTCGGGTCCTTGAACGTCACCTTGGCGACGCCAGGGTCAGAGGCATCGACGGTGTCGACCGCGGCCGCTGCGGTGCTCGAGCCCGCCAGCTTGGCTTGCTCGGCGGTGTACTTGAAGTCGGCCGACGTGATCCTGGTGCCGTCGGACCAGACGGCCGACGGGTTGAGCCGGTAGGTCACGACCTGCGGGGGGCCGGGTGAGACCGTGGGCTCCCCGGCCAGGAGGATGCTCGGCCGATAGACGTTGTCGACGAAATCGAAGGCCCGGGGGAGGGTCTGCGACGAGAGCATGTCGCGGCCCCACACCGAGGAGATCCCGCAGGCGGCATACCAGTCGGCGCACGCCGGCTCCTGGAGCGCCCCCAGGACCAGCGTGCCGCCTTCCTTCGGCTGGTCGGCCGGGGCGACCCTCTCGGCGTCGTTCCCCGAGCCGACCGTGCACGACGCGGCCAGCAGCGACACTATCACGGCAGCGACGGCCCGCCCCGCCCTCGTCGACCAGTTGCGCCAGGAGGTGTTCATCAACGACCGCCCCTACGGCGCCATGCTCGCGGCCAACGTGCCGGTCACGCGTGCCGCGGCGAACGACGTGCCTTGCCAGGTGACGGTGGCGCCCAGATGGGTGGGGCCCCCGCCCGGCTGGGTGAGGCTCGGGCCGACGTAACTGCTCGTGAGGCCGACACCCAGTTCCCACGCCTTCACCCACGGGCCCTTGTTGCTGAACTTGGCCTTCTTGCCGTCTACGTCCAGCGCGCCGACGCCCTTGACGTCGGGCAGCGCGGCGGGGAAGAACGGCTCGGCCTTCCCGTTGTTGCCCGCGGCGGCGACCACTTCGACGTTGGGGTGCTTCACCCGGAGCGCGGCGAGGGCGATGGTCGTGCACGGGAGCCCGGTGGCGTTCCCGCCGTGGGCGTAGCCACCCAACGACAGGTTCAGAATGTCGATCCGCGCGACGTTGGAGAGCTTGTTGATGGCGCCGGCGATCTCCGCGTCGCTGACGGTCCCGTTCGAACGGACGGTGCCCAGGCCGAGGATCTCGGCCCCCGGCGCCAGCTGGCGGATGATCCCGGCAACGAACGTCCCGTGGCCGGCGACGAAGTCGCGAACGCCGTCCCCGTCCTCGTCGGTGACCTCGAGATCGCTTGCACTGCCGGTGTGGCTGTTCCCGGCCAGCATGAGGTGGTCCGGCCGGAGGCCCGTATCGATGACCGCGACAAAGATCCCATGGCCGGGGCCAGTCGTCGGGGGCCCGACGGTCACGTCGATCGGCGGTGAGGTCGGTGGACCGAACGGGCCGTACTCGGCGTCCTGCTCGGCGGCCAGCACCAGGTTCGGCCACGCGTCCCACGTCTTCCCCGTCCGGCCCCGCCCCTGGCGCGGCGTGCGGAGCTCCTGGACCAGGGAGGGCACATCGTCCCTGGTCCGCTCCGGGGTGAGGTTGCTCATCCTGAAGGTGACCAGCCCGGCCTGCTCAAGGGCCCGCTGGGCGTCATTGACCCGCGCCCGCTCGCGCTGGGCCGACTCGTCGTCGCCCTGGGGCGGCTCCTCGGTGTAGGGAAAGATGTCTCGACTGGTGAGGAGCCGTTCGAGCTCGTCATCGACCTCCGCCGCCCGGAAGATCACCTGGCCGGGGCGGAACATGTAGCGCCGCCCGGGCCGCTTCTTGGCGATGCCCCTAACATCGTCGGGAAGGGGGAAGGCCAGAGCCTCCGGTGGGTAGTCCGAGAACTCATGCCTCGGCACGTGGAGCCGGTAGTACCGTTCGTCGATTGCCTCGTACTCGGTCATGGTCCCCTCCCAGAAGCGGTGGCCCGCATAGCTCAGAGCCGCCGATGGTGTGCCTGATACGTCCGACACTGCCGTTGCGCCTGATCCGCCGTTCGCCTTCACTTTCCGGAGGCCACGTCTGCCGCCAGCCGGTGGTATCCTCCCACACCCTGTTCCCCGCCTGGTAGTGGGTTCTGGTCCGGTCGGCATCGGGCTATGGGACTGAGCAAGCCGGCGGGGATGGCGGAGGAAGCCATCCGCCTCGTCCGTGCGGACCGTGCGCAGGCCGAGCTCCTGGCCGAGCGCGCCTTGGTGATGGCGCAGGGCGCGTCCGATCCTCGGGCGGCCTCGATGGCCGAGCGGGCACTTGGGCTGGCGGCCCGCGAGCGCCACGACATCCGCGCCTCCGCCCTCCACCTCAGGCGGGCGGTCAGCATCGCCGAGCGGGCCGGCTTGGCCGAGTGCGCAGCCGAAGCCCGCATGAGCCTCAGCGGGACGTTGGTCATGCGGGGCGACTGGCGCGGTGCCCTGCGGGAGGCGGACAAGGCGGAGGCGTCGCTTCATGGCGCCGGGTTGGCCAGGCTCCGGGTACAGCGAGCCTCGGTCCTCATGGACCAGGGCCGGCTCGACGAGGCGCTCGAGGGCTATCAACAGGCCCTGCCTGATCTGCGGCGAGCGGGCGACACGCTCTGGCTGGCCCGACTGTTCAACAACCGGGGCCTCGTGCACTGCCAGCTGGGCAACCTGGCCCTGGCCCAGGCCGACCTCGAGAAGGCCGAGCGCCTCCACCTCGAGCTCGGTCAGCATCGCTCGGTTGCCCATGCTCGCCAGAACCTCGGCCTCGTGGCCAGCTTCCGCGGTGACGTGGTGACCGCCCTGCTGCGCTTCGACGAGGCCGATGCGCACTTCCTGGAGCAGGGGCACATTGACGCCGCCTCACTCGACGAGCGCTGCCTCGTCTTGCTCGGCGCTCGACTTCTGGCGGAGGCGCGTTCGGGGGCGGAGACGGCCGTGCAGATGCTCGAGAGCGAGGGGCGCGTCGGGTACCTGGCCATGGCGAACCTGCGGCTGGCCGAGTGCGCGCTCATGCAGGGGGACTTCTTGGTTGCCGCCGAGGCCGCTGACCGCGCCCGGCGAGCGTTCTCTCGGCAGCGCCGCACCGCCTGGGCCGCGCTGGCCCGAAGTGTCGGGGTCCGGGCCGCCTGGTTGCGCGGTGACCGGTCGGCCGCGCTGCTTGTCGACGCCCGCAAGGCAGCAACGGCTCTGGCCGGCGCCGGGTTCACGGGGCAAGCCCTGGAGGCCGAGATCCTTCTCGCCCAGGTCGCGCTCAGCCTCGGCCGACGCACCGTGGCTCGGAACACCCTTGCCCGGGCGCGGCGGTCGCGGGCCTGCGGGCCTGTGCAGTTGCGGTCCCGGGCCTGGCACGCCGAGGCCCTCCTGCGCCTCGCCGACGGGAACCGGCGGGGCGCCAGGTCGGCGGTGCGGGCCGGTATGCGGCTCCTTGCGGAGTACCGCGCCGCGCTCGGGGCTACCGAGTTGCGCGCCCAGGCATCGGGCTACGGGACCGAGCTGGCCGGCCTGGGGCTCCGGCTCGCCATCGAGGACGGGAAAGCCGAGGCGGTGCTCGGTTGGGCCGAACAGTGGCGGGCCGGGGCGCTGCGGCTACGGCCTCCCCGCCCGCCCGCGGACGGCCGCCTGGCGGACGAACTGTCCGAGCTTCGGACCGTCGCCGCGGCAGTCGACGCGGCGTTGCTTGCGGCGCGTCCCACTGCTCGGTTGATCGCCCGCCAGGAGGTCCTCGAAGAGGCGGTCCGGCGGCGGGCGTGGCAGGTGTCCGGGCTGGATGCCGGGGCGATCGCCCGGCCGCCGTCGGTGGACGAGCTGGTTGACGCGCTCGGACCCCATGCCCTCGTGGAGTTCGTGGAGAGCGAGGGTCACCTCTTGGCCGTCGTGGTCCTCGGTGGCGGCGGGCGGATGTTCTTTCGCCGCCTGACCCCCGCCGCTGATGTCGCATCCGAGCTCGAACGGGTGCTCTCCAGTCTGCGGAGGCTGGTCTACGGCCACGGTTCAGCCGTCTCGCTCGCCGCCGCCGAGGCGGGCCTCGCCTTCGGGGCGGAGCAGCTCGAGCGCATGCTGCTCGGTCCGTTGTGGGCGATGATCGGTGACCGACCACTCGTGGTGGTGCCCACCGGAGCTCTCCATGCCCTTCCGTGGTCGGTACTGCCCTGTTGCACGAGCCGCCAGGTGACGGTGTCCCCCTCGGCGGCGGTCTGGCATGGCGCAGCCAGCGCCACGTTCGCCGACGGTGGCCGTACCGTGCTCGTCGCCGGTGCCGGCCTGCCCCATGCCGCCGCCGAGGTCGCGGCCCTGGCGCGCGGCTACGCCACCGCCACGGTCCTGAAGGGTCGTGCGGCAACAGTTGGCGACGTCTGCACGGCGCTCGACGGTGCCCGCCTGGCCCACATCGCCGCCCACGGCCGGTTCCGGGCCGATAACCCGCTCTTTTCACGGCTGCAGCTTGCCGACGGGCCTCTCACCGTCTACGACCTGGAGGCCCTCGAGCGCGCCCCGCGCACCATCGTCCTGTCGGCCTGCGAGTCGGGCCTCTCCGACGTACGCCCGGGCGATGAGCTCATGGGCCTGACCGCGGCGATGTTCGCGCTGGGGGCCCAGAGCATGATCGCCAGCGTGGTCCCGGTGCCGGATGCGGCCACGAGACCGTTCATGCTCGACCTGCATCGCGGGCTGCGCCGGGGTTTGGCGCCGGCCGAGGCTCTGCTCGGCGCTCAGGAGAAGGCACGAAAGGGGGGCCACGCCAGTGTGGCGACATCAGCCGCATTTGTCTGCTTCGGTGCGTCGGCGAACTCGACCTAGCATCGCGGTATGGCTGGGGGCGGCGGGGACGATGATGCTGAACTGGTCGAACGGGCCAGGTCCGGCGAACAGCAGGCGTGGGACCAGATCGTCACGCGGTACGGGAGCCGGGTCTGGGCTGTCGCCCGGGCCCACCGCCTGAGCTCGGCCGATGCCGAGGACGTGTTCCAGGTCACGTTCCTGCGGCTCGTGACCCACATCGACACCATCCGGGACCCGAGCCGCGTCGGCGCATGGTTGAAGACGACGGCCAGGCATGAGTGCCTCCGTACCCTCCGCAAGGGCGGACGAGCGGTGCCGTCGAGCGATGGGGACGTCCTTGAAACTCCTGACCCGCTGCTGCCACCGATCGAGGCTGGCATGGAGGCCGACGAGCGCCAGGTCGCCCTCCATGCAGCCATCGGACGGCTGACCGAGCAGTGCCAGCGCTTGCTCCGAGTCTTGATGGTCGATCCGGAGCCCAGCTACGAAGAGGTCGGGAAGGCATTGGATATGCCCATCGGCAGTATCGGGCCCACTCGCGGGCGGTGCCTGAAGCATCTTCGGCGGGAATTGGACGGTATCTGACATGGCCGACGCGGCTCTCAGTTGGTGAGGTGATCACGCGATGAGTGATGACATGACCGCCGCAGGGGTCACAGATGGCGATGACGCCGATGACAAGATGCTCTTGGCCGAGCTTTGCCTGATGGCGGGCATCGTCGACCCCGTACCACCTGACGCGATCGCCGCGGCCCGGTCGGCCTTCGCCTGGCGGACGATGGATGCTGAGCTGGCCGAGCTGACAGGTGACTCCTCGGTCAACCCCGCGCTCGCCGGCGTCCGCGGCGTCGCCGCGCCAACCATGCTGACGTTCGATGCGCCCGGCCTGACCGTGGAGGTCGAGGTACTGGAGGTGGCTGGCACGCGGCGGCTCATCGGCCAAGTCGTGCCCCCGGGCGCCAGCGCGGTCGAGGTCCGCCACCGGGGCGGGGTCACCGCGGCACCTGTCGACGAGGTCGGCCGGTTCTCAGCCGCCGACATCGTCGCCGGCCCGGTCAGCCTGCGCTGCTCGGTGGGGGACGCGCTCGTCGAGACGGATTGGTTCCTGGCCTAGGACCGTGCCGCCTCAGGCCCGGCGCAGGTGGCGACGAACTGCTCTGCCGGCGCCGGCGCTGATCCCAGGTGGAGGTGGACATAGGACGCCAGCAGGCTTGGCGTGGCGAACCCGGAGCGGCCGGCACCGGCTCGGCCCGACCAGTCCAGGGCGTCGCCGGCGGGGTCGAGCGCCGAATAGTGGAACTCGTGGCCCCGCAGCTCGGTGCCGGCGGGGCCGAGGGGGGACGCGGCCCGCACGCGGGCCCGGCGGTACCCGAGCGTCAGCCGGTCGGTCATGTGCCCGTCGGCGGGGAGCACGCCGGCCAGGGTGTGGCCGTCGAGCGACCGGGCCAGCCAGAGAAGGCCGCCGCACTCGGCCCACGTGACCAGGCCGCCGGCGACCCGCCGGCGGACGTCGGCGAGGAGGGCCCCATTGGCGGCCAGGCCGGCGGCGAAGACCTCGGGGAACCCGCCGCCGGCGTACAGCCCGGTGGCGCCGGCGGGCAGGCGGGGGTCGACCAGCGGGTCGAACGGGACCAGCTCGGCACCGGCCTCGGCGAGGAGCTCCAGGTTGTCGGGGTACGCGAAGCTGAATGCCGGCCCGCCGGCGACGGCCACCACGGCCGACCCCTGCCGGCGGGCCGCCGGCGGGCTCGGCACCGTCGTCCCGGGCGCCGAGCGGGCGACGGTCAGGATCGCGTCGAGGTCGCAGTCCCGGGCGACGGCGGCGGCGAGCGCATCGATCGACTCCCGGACCTGGTGGGGGTGCTCGACCACCGGCACCAGACCGAGATGGCGGTCACGCCAGGCGTAGTCCGGCGACCGGCGCAGCGCCCCGAGGACGGGGGCTCCGGTGACCGCCACCGCCGAACGCAGGAGCGCCTCGTGGCTGTCGCTGCCCACCCGGTTGAGGATGACGCCGGCGACGCGCACCGCCGGGTCGAACGTGGCGAACCCGTGGACCATGGCCGCCACCGACGCGCCCACGGCCGCCCCGTCGACCACGAGCACGATCGGCGCGCCAATGAGGTTGGCGACCTCGGCCGTGCTGGCATCCGGCCCGGCCGGGTCGCCCGACCCGTCGAACAGGCCCATCACCCCTTCCACGACCAGCACGTCGGCGGCCGCTCCCGCCCGTCCCGCCAGTGCCGGGACCGCCTCCGGGCCGCAGATCCAGGCGTCGAGGTTGCGCCCCGGCCGCCCGGTGGCCAAGGCGTGGTAGCCGGGGTCGATGAAGTCGGGCCCCACCTTGGCCGCCCCCACCGTCAACCCGCGTCCGACGAGCGCGGCCATGAGCCCGGTGGCCACCGTCGTCTTGCCGACGCCCGACGACGTGCCGGCCACGACCAACCGAGGGGGGAGGCGGACCACGTCAGAGACTACGGCACCGGCCGTTTGGTCAATCGGTGGTGTCAGGGCACCCCCGATTGACCAATCGGTCTGCCCGCTGGGGGAGCGAGTGTGACGGTACCGTGGGCTTGTGACCGCCGGCTTCGCCCTGCCCGTGTTCGCGGTGGTGGCCGGCCTCCTGTCGTTCAGCTCGCCGTGCTGCCTACCCCTGCTCCCGGGCTACCTGTCCTACGTGTCGGCCCTGCCGGTCTCCGAGCTGGGCGACCGCCAGGCCCGCATGGTGACGCTCCGAGCTGCCCTCCTGTTCGTTGCCGGCTTCACGGCCGTCTTCACCGTCCTGGGGGTGGTGGCCCAGCTCCTCGGGTCGGTGTTCCTGTCCAACGGCGGGCCGGTGGTGCGCTGGTTCGGCGTCCCGATCATCGTCCTCGGTCTGTCGACGATGGGCGTCCTGCGCCTGCCCTTCCTGATGCGGGAGCGGCGGATCGACCTGGCTCGCGTGCCTCGCGGCACAGCCTGGGCCTTCCCGATGGGCATGGCCTTCGCCGCCGGCTGGGCGCCCTGCCTCGGCCCGGTGCTGGCGACGATCTACGCGACGGCCGCGGTAAGCGGCACCGCGGTGTGGGGTGCCCTGCTGCTCGTCCTCTACTCGGCCGGTCTGGGCGTGCCCTTCGTGGCCCTGGCCCTGGGGTTCAACCGGGCCCAGCGCTCGCTGGGCTGGCTGCGCCGCAACGGCCGGCGGATCGAAGTCGCCGGCGGGGCCCTGCTGGTGGTCGTCGGTTTGCTGTTCGTGACCGGCCGCTGGCAGGGTTACTTCCAGCCCCTGCAACGCTGGTTTGCCCAGCACGGCTGGCCACCCGTATGACCGACCCCTCCGCACCGACCGAGACGCCGGACGTCCTCCCGCCGGTCGTCGCCGGCCTGCGCCGCAGCCGCAAGGCCCTGTGGATCGCGGTCGCCGTCGCCGTGCCGGTGGCCCTGCTCGTCCTCGCCCTGGCCAATGGCCAGCCGGCCGCCACCCGGGCGGTCAAGTCGCCCCTCCTCGGCAAGCCGGCGCCGGCGGCCGAGGGCACGACCGTCGACGGCACCCCGGCCAGCCTGGCCGGCCTGAAAGGCAAGTGGGTCGTGGTGAACTTCTTCGCCACCTGGTGCGTCCCGTGCCGCCAGGAGCACCCCGAGCTCGTCCGGTTCTCCGAGAGCCACCAGGCCGCCGGCGACGCCACTGTCCTGGGCGTGGTCTACAGCGACAACGCCCAGGCCGTGCAGGAGTTCCGGGCCAAGGAAGGCGGGGCCTGGTCCATGCTCACCGATCCCAAGGGACGGATCGCCCTGGACTACGGCGTGGCCGGCGTGCCGGAGTCGTTCCTGGTCAGCCCCGACGGGTTGGTGGTGGCGAAGCTCCTCGGCGGGGTGCGGGCGAGCGACCTCGACCAGCTTCTCTACCGGGCCAAGGGCGGGCAGTAAGCACCGCCCCGAGCATGGCGAGCACCCCGCCGAGCACGGCGACCGGCAGGCGCCGGCCCTGCCCGGCATGGACCGCCACCGTGACGCCGAGCAGGTCCACGATGTTGTTGACCCGGTTCCCCCGGCCGGTATCGGGCCAGACCACCGTCACGCTGCCGGGTAGCGACGCCACCGCCAGATGGCTGCCGAGCATGACGTTGTCGCCGTTGAACGAACCGACGATCGAGTCGAAGGGGTGGTCGGAGACCGTGGCGGAAGTGAAGGTGGCGCCACCGTCGGTCGAGGAGGCGACGACCATCTGGGCGAGGATGTCGTCGGGGTCGTGGCTGCGGTCGTAGAACGCCACGTCGACCCGGCCGTCCGGCGCCACCCCCAGGCCGGGTAGGAACTGGGCGCCGGCGGCCGGGCCGAGCCGGGTGGGCGGCGACCAGGCGTGGCCGGCGTCGTCGGACCGCGACAGCACGACGTCGGCGCCGGACTCCCACGTGGCGTAGAGGCGCCCGCGAGCCGAGTCCAGGGCGAAGGCCGGCGCCGGCGCCAGGTCGATGAGGACCCGCTGGGTGGCCTGGATGCCGTCGGCCACCGTGGCCGGTGGCCCGAACGTCGCCCCACCGTCGGCGGAGGTCCAGGCGACGACCCGCCAGGGGCCGGGCGGCGGCGGGCCGGGCTGGCCTTCGTGGCTGGTCTGGTAGGTCACGAGGTCGTTGCCGAGGTCGAGGGCCCCGACGACCACCCGCCCTCCGGGCCCCGCCACCAGGGCGGGCTGCACGGCCAGGCGGCTCGGCTCGCTGACCGTGACCGGCCGGGCGAAGGTGCGCCCGCCGTCGTCGGAGCGGGCCACCACGAGGGGGTTCGGCGGCGGGCCGAACCCCAAGGGCTTCGTGGCCCGCTCCTCGCCGGCCTGGATCCACGCCGCCACCACCCGCCGGCCCTCGACGGCCAGCCGGGGCTCGAAGGTCAGCGGCCCACTGACCCGCACCGGCGGGCCATCGGGCGCCAACTCGGTCGTAAACCGCTGGAGCCAGAGGCCGGTGGGCAGGTTGAACGGGCCGCCGGTGGGCGTGTAGAGGACGAGCAGGTTCCCGTCGCCGTCGAAGGCCAGGTCGGGCCAGAAGCAGTTGTCGGCCCCCGGCGCCAGGGGCAGGTCGAGCCGGCGCCAGGCCTCGCCGCCGGTCGTCGACGCCGAGACGTGGCACTGGAGGTGGGGAGCGTCGACCCGGCTGGCGACGACCAGGGTGCCGGGCCGCCGGGGGTCAGCGACGATCACGGGCGAGGTGTTGACGTTGATGGCCTGCTGGGGGTCGTCGCTCACGGCCTGGGTCGGCCCGGCCTGCAGCGACGCCGGGCGGTCCTGCCCGCCGAACATGGCGATGCCGACGCCGGCGACCAGCACGGCGATGGCGAGGCCCCTCCGGCGGTTCACCGGACGGACGCTACTGAACCCTCGAGGGCCGACTTCAGGAGGTGGCGCGTTCGGGCCGGTAGCGGAAGTAGGCCCACAGGCCGACGGAGATGCCACCGAAGATCAGGAACAGGGCGACGACCCCGACCGTCACCTGCCCGGTGGTGTGGCCGACGTACCCGCTGCTCGGGGCGAACAGGACGTGGACGGCTGCGAACACGCCCATGAACAGCAGCACGGCCCAGACGACGCGGTTCCAGTCGATCACCTTCCGCCCGTCGAGGAAGCGCATCGGCAGCATGGCGACGGCCAAGCCCTCGACGCCCCACAGGAAGATCAGGACCAGGCACGCCTCCGCCCCGACCCACCACACGCTGGCGCCGGGGCGAGCGGCGGCGTTGGCGACGGGGATGCGGACCAGCCAGGCCCCGACGCTCAGCGCGAGCGCCCAGATCCAGTTGGCGGCGGTAAGGCGGCCCTGGGTCTCCCGGCTGAGCGCGCTGGCGAAGGCCAGGCCGGCCAGCGCGCCGTACATATACCCGGGCTGGAAGTGGAAGGCCCGGGACAGGGCCACCATGATGATCGACACCACCACAGTGCCGGGCAGGAAGTTGAGGGTGCCCCACTCACCCGTGCTGCGGTGGATGCCGATGGCGGCCGGCAGGCTGAAGCCGAGGCTCATCACCAAGAGGGCCACGGTGAAGCCGATGACGAGCACCGCGCTGGTCAGGTTGAGCCCGAAGTCGGGGCTGAGGAAACCGATGACGATGGCGGTCAGGACGGTGAGCCCGAGGAAGGTGGCGATGCGGCTCGCCCGGGTGCCGGCGCCGACCACGCGCGCCGGGAGGCGGAACCACCCTCGGATCTCGTCGTAGTTCTCCTCGACGGTGGAGTTGAACAGCTCGAAGGGGAACGCGAAGAGAACGATGAGGGCGACGGCAACGATGGCGCTGGTGGCCAACTGGGACAGGTCGAGGGAGACCTGGTCGGGCCGGTTCAGCGAGGTGACGAAGGCGCTCCGGTGGACGTCGGACTTGGTCACGACGAAGGCCGATGAGGCACGCACCGGCCCACCGGACGGCCGGCAGGCGGAGGTCACCCGGTGCTGGCCGGGCTCGGCGTCGCCCGGCACCGAGAGGTGGCCGACGCCGACCGAACCGGCCGCGTTCGGCGTGTCGGAGCCGATCCGGACGCCGTCGAAGAAGAAGTAGACGGTCGGGCACCCGGTGTAGCCGTCGCCGGAGACGTCGAGGGCCACACCCGCCGGCCCCGACCGTTCGCCGCGTGGGTTCACCGCATCGAGCGAGGCCGCGGGTGGCGCGGTGGTCGGCGGCGCCGGCGCGGTCGTGGTGGTGGCGGGCGGGCGCGTCGTGGTCGTGGCCGGGGGGGCGGTCGTCGACGCCGGCACCGTGGTCGGGGCACTGGTCGAGGTCTCAGCCGGCGGGGCGGTCGTCGGCGGTGTCGTCGGCGCGGCCGTGGTCGCGGTCGGCGGGGTCGCGGTCGTGGTCGGGGTGACGGCGGGCGGCGCCGTGGTGGCCGTCGTGGTCGTTCCGGGCGGGAGGCTGGTGGTGGTCTGGCTGACCGTCGTCGATGTGGTCGACGGCGGCGTTGTGGTGGTCGTCGGGGGGATGGTCGTGTCGATGGTCGGCGGGGGAGTATCCGGGCCGGGGTCCACGGTGGTCGTCGTCGTGCTGGTGGTCGTCGTGCTGGTGGTCGTGGAGGTGGTGCTGACCGGGATGGTCGTCGACGTGGTCGTGGTCGGCGCGCTCGTCGTCGTCGTGCCGAGGACGGTGACGGTCTCGCTTGCGTCGCCGCACACGCCCGGCACCACGCGGTTGTTGGCGTCGCCGTTGTAGGTCGCGATCCATCGGTAGGTCCCGGGCGCGGGGGCGGTGAAGGCGCCGGACACTGCCGCGCCGCCGGCAGTGAGCGGGTTGGTGCTGGTGTAGATCGGCGCCGCCCCGCAACTGGGGTCGGTGGCGCCGTACAGGCGGAACGTGACCGTGCCCGTCGGGTTGAACCCGCCGGCCACCTTGGCGGTGTCGACCATGGGCTGGCCGGGCATCGCCGTCAACGAGCTCTGCGTCGAGATCGTCGGAACGGCCAATGTCACGACGACGGTCTCGGACGGGTCGCCACAGGCGCCGCCCGCTGGGTTGTTGTTGGCGTCACCGGGATAGGAGGCGACCCAGCGGTAGGTGCCGGGCGTGGCGGTGGTGAAGGAGCCTGACGCGTAGGTGCCATTGCCCGAAACCGGCGCGGTCGTGACGAGGAGCGGCGGGTTGGTACAAGTCGGGTCGGTGGGGCCGAAGAGGCGGAAGGTGAGGGTGCCTCCGGGGTTGAAGCCGTTGGCCAGGGTGGCCGAGTCGCTGAGGACGCCGCCGACCGGCACCGACGCCGAAGCCACTGTCGTGAGCGCCGGCACCGCTTTCCCGATCACGACCTGCTCGTTGGCGTCGCCACAGGCACCGCTCACCGGCGCGTTCCCCGCGTCACCGGAGTAGGCCGCGACCCAGCGGTAGGTGCCGAGCGCGGTCGGTGTGAACGGGTCCGACGTCACGGCCCCGTTGCCGGCAACGGGCTTGGTGCTGGAGAACACCGGGGCGCCGGCACAGGAGGCGTTGTCTGGCCCGAAGAGCCGGAAGACGAGCGTGCCCGACGGCCGGGACCCGCCGGCGATGGTGGCGACGTCGGTGATGGGCTGGCCGATGGGGCCGTTGGGAGAGGCGGTGGTGGTCAGCGTGGGCGTGGCGATCCGGATGATCGTGACGGCCTCGTTCGGGTCGTTGCAGCTTCCCTGTACCGAGGTGTTACGGCTGTCGCCCCCGTACCGGGCCACCCAGCGGTAGACGCCTGGAGCGGTGGGCGTGAACGCGGCCGAGTCGTACGCACCGTTGCCGGCGACGGCCACGGTGGAGGTGAACGGCGGCGAGGACGATGCACACGTGGCGTCGTCGGGCCCGTAGAGGGTGAAGACGACCGACCCGGTCGGGCCGTCGCCGCCGGCGACGTTGGCGGTGTCGTGGACCGTGCCACCGATGAGCACGTTGGCCGAAGCCGTCGTGGACATGGTCGGAGCGGTCAAGGTCGTGGCCGGCGCCGAGAGCTCGGACGTGTTCTTGACCGGGTCGGTGGCCGTGGCGGTGATGAGCCGCTGGGCCGCGGCTGGGAGGGCGACGGCCACGTTGGTGAAGGTGGCAACCCCGGAGCCGTTCGTGTGGACGGTGGTGGTGCCGAGTGGCGTTTCCCCTTCGCCGAAGCCCGAGGGGTCGGCGGCGGTGTTGGCGAAGAGCTCGACGGTGTAGTCGGTGTTGGCAACGCTCGAGAGCGTGCCGGATACGAGCAGGCTGGTGCCCGACCGGACCGCGCCGGTGAGGACCGGGAAGTTCTGGCGCAGGTTGGGGCCGCCGTCGACGTCGCCGGCGTCGTTGGCCGTGACGCCGTCGGACCCGAGGTCGATCCCGAGGAGCCCGTTGTCGTGGATCCGGTTCCCGCGAAGGAGGTTGTTGGTCCCGACGACGACCTCGACACCGTTCCCGCTGTTGTAGGCGATCGTGTTGTCGATGACATCCGGGAAGGACGACCCGATGGATACACCGGCGCCGACGTTGCCGAGGTTCTCGCCGCCGGCGCCGACACCGATGAAGTTGTTCTGGATGGTGTCGTCGGTGCCCGCATCGAAGAGCCCAGCGAGGACGCCCTCCGAGTCGCCGTTGGCCGAGATGTAGTTGCCCAGCGCCGGGCTCTTCCCCCCGACGTGGGTGCCGGTGCCGCAGTCGACGGTGATACCGCCGCCGAGGTTGCCGCGGCGCAGGGCAGCGGCGCGGTCGGTGCCTATCCGGTTGCCCTCGACGGTGGTGCCGCTGGGGTCGGGGATCGGCGTGCCGTCGCCGAACCCGCAGGCCAGGTTGAGGCCGGCACCGACGTTGGCGGAGAGCACGTTGCCGGCGGACCCGGCGCCCCCGATCTGCGCGTCGGTGGTGGCTTCGAGCCGGATGCCGTTGCGCCAGTTGCCGTTGGCGGCGCCGGTGCTGCCCAGGCCGATCGAGTTGCCCTGGACGGTGAGCGTGCCGACGAACCGGGCATCGATGCCGTCGCTGCCGTTGTCGACGATCACGTTGCCCTCGCCGGCGCCGGCGCCACCGATGGTGATCATCGTGCTGCCGGAGATCCGGATGCCGTCGCTCTCGTTGCCCAGGCCCGTCGCGGTGCCGGCGGCATCTGTGCCGATCATGTTGGCCCGCACGATCGAGCCGCCGGCATTCTCGAGGGTGATCCCTGCGCCGAAGTTGCCGGCGATGACATTGCCGGCGCCGACGGCCCCGATGACGTTGCCCGGGCTGTCCTCGATCACGATGCCGGTGTTGTTCCCTATGGCCACGGAGCCGGTCTTGTTGGTGCCGACGAAGTTGCCGAGGATCGAGTTGCCGGTGGTCGTGGAGTCGATGTAGATGCCGAAGGACTGGTTGGCGGAGATGACGTTCCGGTCGGCCGGGTCAGAGCCGCCGATGCGGTTCCCGCCGGCGCTGACCCCCACGTAGACCCCGCTACCACTGTTGGGGGCGGCCGCGGTCCCCGCTGAGTCGAGGCCGATCAGGTTGCCGGCGACCACGTTGTCCGAGCCGCTGACCGCCACCCCGTCGTCGAAGTTGTTGGAGATGACGTTGCCCCGGCCCACGGTGTTCCTCGCCCCGGTGACCGCCACGCCGGTCCCGTTGGCATCGGCGCTGCCCCCGAGGTCGAGACCCACGTAGTTCCCAGTGACGGTGTTGCCATCGGATCCCAGGACGATGGCCCGGGTGAAGCCGACCAGCGACATGCGGGTGACCGTCGACCCCCCCGAGCCGGCATCGAACACCAGGCCGTCGGGCCCGAGCCCCTCGCAGTCGCAGACGCCCACGAGCTGGACACCGGGGCCGCTGACGCCGGTCTGGGCCCCGTTGATGATCACCGGGGTGGTGATCGGTGGGAGCGCGTCGTAGATGTAGATCACCGGCGTCGGCGGGAGCTCCATGGTGAAATCGGGCACGAAGGCGAACCGGATCTCGTCGATGACGGGCGTCCCGTTCGCCTCGAGGATCGCGGCCCGCAGTGACCCGGGCCCGGAGTCGCCCGTGTTCGTCACGAGGATGACGTTGATGTCGGCGCGCGAGAAGACCTCGTGGGCCAAGAGGAGAGCCCCGGCCACGACCAGTGCGAAGGCCATCTGGATGACCCTCGTGCGGCGGCGCGTTGTCAGTGTGCTTCGGATCCGGGGGACATTACCGGTACGGCAGGGGGCTCCAGGACCGCCCTAGCGGGTGATGAGCTGGGCCAGCTCACCGATGGCCACGACCGCGGGCGCGGCCGGGTCGGCGTCGATGGCGGCAATGCCGAGGTGGTCGGCGTCCTCGATGGCCCGGTCCTCGGGGACGGTGAACATCTCCACGCCCAGCTCCTCGCCGATGCGCTTGGCGTCGACATCGCTCACCGTGCGGTTCGAGATGCCGATGATCCGCTTCACGCCCAGCTCTTCGGCCAGGCGACAGGCCCGCCGGGCGATCTCCACCGACTTCGCGCTGCCCTCGGTGACCGCCAGTACGACGTCGTCCGGGCCGGGCTTGGCCCAGATCAGGTCGTTCAGACCGGCCTCGAGGTCGGCCAGCACGATGCGGTCGTCGGCCGGCAGCTCGCCGAAGAACTGGCGGGTGGTGTTGTGCGACCCGCAGCACAGGCAGGCATTGGACGGGCGCTCGATCTTGCCGGTGGCCACCAGGCGGATGCCCTCGGGGGCATCGATGCCGTAGCGGTCGAGCAGGACCTCGGCCTCGATCTTGGGGTCCTTGTGAGTGTGGCCGGCGTCGATGAGGGCGTTGAGGATGGGGCTCATCGACTCGACCTCCTCCCGAAGGACACCGAGGGAGATGCCCAGGTTGGGGTTGGGGTCGCAGTCGAGGGCCACCACCTTGTGCCCCTGGCGGGCCAGGTGGCGGGCCAGGGCGCCGGAGATCGTGCTCTTGCCCGAGCCCCCCTTGCCACAGACGGCGATCTTCATACCGGTACCTCCTGGTTAGTCGATTGGCGCCGCCTCCCGGGCGGCGCTCAGGAATAGGGACGCAAGCTCACGGAGGGCGACGATGGCGGGGGAGCCGGGGCAGGCGTCGAGCGGGGCCAGGCCCTGACGCTCCACCTCGGCCAGCTCCGGGTCGAAGGGGATGCGGAACTGGGCGGCCAGGCCGGGGTGGTCGGGCTCGTCGCGGAAGCGGTTGGAGACGACGATCGAGCGCCTGCCCTCAACCATGGGCAGGAGGCGCCGGGCGGTCATGGCCGACCGCCACGCCGGCCCGACGACGACGACGACGTCCTCCGAGAAGGCGTGGTAGCGCTCGAACGGTGTGGTGGGGCCGGCTTCGAGGTCGGCGATGACGTCCCAGTCGGGCTCGCCAATACCGAGCATCAGGTGCACCAGGGCGGCCACCGACTGCTTGGCCGCCGACTTGTCGGTGCCGCCTCCCTCCGACGCCGGCCCGATCTTGCCGAAGCCCAGGAACCGCACACCGTCGGGGGCGGCGGAGGCGAACTTCTCGACCACCTGGATGGGCGTCATGTCGCCGGTGAGCTGCCATCCGTAGAGGGAGCCGGGGTGCTCTTCGATCGAGCCCTCGGGCATGCCGCCCTGGTCGCCCTGCATGCCCAGGCTCACGGCCAGGCCGGGGTTGACGTCGAGGTCGCAGGCGAGGACCTTGCGCCCGGCTTGGGCGAACAGGCGGGCGAGGGTGGACGACGTCACGGTCTTGCCGGCGCCTCCCTTGCCGATGACGGCCAGGCGGATGCCGAGGCCGGCCCGGGCCGCTTCCAGGGCCTCGGCGTCGACGCCGGCCACCTCGTCGCGGGCCCGCTGGGCGTAGCCGGCCAGGTCGACCTGGTGGGCCCGCATGCGGTCTCGGGCGCCGGGGAAGATGGACTCCTTCGCCAGCCACGTGCCCAGGTGGCGGGCGTAGCTGCCGGCCTGACGCTCCAGGGCCAACCACGCCGCAGTGCTGTCCGCTCGCGCCGTCAGGTCGTCGAGCACGACGAGCTGACGGTCCATGCACTGGATGGCCCACTGCTCGCGGTTGTTCAGCTCAGGCGTGTCCCCCACCCGGCCGACTTTACTGCCGGATCGCTAATACTCAATGCCCTTCTTGGCTTTGATGCCTTGGTCGTAGGCGTGCTTGACCTTGCGCATCTCCGTCACGGTGTCGGCCAGCGCCACCAGCTCCTCAGGGGCGTCGCGGCCGGTGATGACCACGTTGGTGTGCGGCGCCCGGGCCCGGACCCCTTCCACCACGTCGGTCACGTCGACCCAGCCGTACTTCACGGCGTAGGTGAGCTCGTCGAGGATGAGCAGGTCGAAGTCGCCCGAGGCCAGCTTGGCCGCGGCCACGTCCCACGCGTGGCGGCCCTTGGCCGCGGTCTCGTCGAGGTCGGTGGACTCCCAGGTGAACCCGTCGCCCAGGGTGTGCCACTCGATCTCTAGGTGGTCGGCCAGCTTGCGTTCGCCGGTCTTCCATTTGCCGCTCTTGATGAACTGCACCACCCCGACCCGCCAGCCCCGGGCCCAGGCCCGGCCCATGACCCCGAACGCGGCCGACGACTTCCCCTTGCCGTAACCGGTGTTGACGAGGACGATCGACTCGGCGCGGGCCATAGAGGGGCAGCGTATGTCTGCCGCCCTGCGGGGCATATGATGGGCTTGCAGCGCAGGGAACCCGGTGTGATTCCGGGGCTGTCCCGCAACTGTCACCGGGGAGCAGACCTCACGCAGTGGCCACGGCCCATCCGGGCGGGAAGGCCGAGGCGAGCGCCGATCCGGGAGCCAGGAGACCTGTCTGCACGGGCTGATCCGCCAAGGACCGGCGCCGGAGAAAGGTCGCGTGGACGTGGAGATGCAAGTGCGGTTCCGTCAAGAGGGGGGCCGTGCCCTGCCCGTGCTGGTGTGGCGGGCGCCGGCGCCGATGCGGATGATCGCGTCGGCCGCGCACGGCGGGGGCATCGGCCTGCGCCGGTGGGTGGTCAATGCCCAGGTGCCGATGAGCTATGGCCGGCGCGACCCCGACGCCCACCTCTCGAAGCTCGGGATCTCGCTCGGTCTACCCGGCCGAGGCGTCGGCATGCTCACCGCGGCCGATGTGCGCGACGTCACGTCGGTCACCGACGCCGGCGTCGAGGTCTCGGCCACGCTGGGCCTCGGCCACCCGACCTGGGCGGCGGCGCCCGACGGCGCCGGCCCGGTGAGCCTGGTCGGCACCATCAACCTGCTGGTCGTCCTCCCCGAGCGCCTCTCCGACGCCGCCCTCGTCAACGCCGTCGCCACCGCCACCGAGGCCAAGGCCCAGGCGCTGTGGGAGTCGGGCGTGCGGGGGACGGGCACGGCCACCGACGCGGTCTGCATCGCCTGTCCCGACGCCGGCGCCCCCCACGCCTTCGGCGGGCCCCGTTCGCTGTGGGGAGCCCGCCTGGCCCGCGCCGTGCACGGGGCCATCCTCGCCGGCCTCTCGCACACCGAACCGGTGGCACGCTCGGCGGGCAGAGGCCCCGGATCCGTCACCAGGTCGGCGGGGGGGCGGTGACGGTCACCCTCGTGCTCGGCGGGGCGCGGTCGGGCAAGTCCGCCGCCGCCGAGCGCCGGGCCGGTCCAGGCCCGGTGACGTACGTGGCCACCGGCGTGGCCGACCCCGGTGACCCGGACATGTCGGCTCGGATCGGCGCCCACCAGGCGCGGCGCCCGCCGGGGTGGTCGACGGTGGAGGCCGGCGACCTCGTCGCGGCGCTCCAGTCGTGCTCGGGGACAGTCCTGGTCGACAGCCTCACCACCTGGGTGGCTCGGGCGCCCGGCTTTTCTGTCGATGTCGTCGGGCTGTGCGCGGCGCTGGCCGACTGCGAGGGCGACGTCATCGTGGTGAGCGACGAGGTGGGTCTCGGGGTCCACCCGTCGACCGAGGGCGGACGATCGTTCCGCGATGCCCTCGGACTGGTGAACCAGGCCGTGGCCGACATCGCCGACGACGTGCTGTTCGTCATGGCCGGCCGCGTGCTCCGGCTCGACCGGGCCTGATGCGCAAGGCGTTCGCGTTCCTCACCTCCTTCGGCGGCGCCGCCCCGCCGGCGCCCTCGGCCCTGGCCTGGTTCCCGTTCGTCGGCGCCCTGCTCGGGTTGGTGCTCGGCGTGATCTGGTGGGCCGCCGGCCGACTGTGGGCCGCGCCGGTCGCGGCTGCGGTCGTGGTGGCCGCCGACCTGGCCCTCACCGGGCTGCTCCATTTCGACGGGTTGGTCGACTCGGCTGACGGCCTGCTGCCCCCGCTCGCTACCGGGCGGCGCCGCCTTGACGTCATGGCCGACCCTTCTGCCGGCGCCTTCGGCGTGGGTGTGGCCGTCGTCGTGCTCCTGCTCCGCTGGGTGTCCCTCGCCGCCCTCCCCCCGTCGCCGGCGCTCCTTGGAGCCCTGTGGTGCGGGTCGCGCCTGGCCATGGCCGAGGTGGCCCGCCGGGTGCCCTACGCCCGTCCCGGGGGCTTGGCCGGCGGCTTCCTCGAAGGCGGCCGGCGCCGGCTGCCGGTCGCCGGCCTGTCGCTGGTCGTGGTGCTGGCCGCCCTGGGCCGGGGCGACGCGGTGGCCGGCCTCCTCGCCCTCGGTCTGGGCGCCGCCGCAGTCACCGCGCTGGCGGTGCGCCGGATCGGTGGGTTCACCGGTGACGTCCTGGGTGCGGCCGGCATGGTCGGGGAGACCGCCGGGCTGCTCGTGGCCGCGGCCCGATGGCGGTAGCGGCGGCGATGGGCATCGTCGCCGACCGGTCCCTCGGCGAGCCACCGGCAGCCGTCCACCCGGTGGTGGTCTTCGGGAAGGTGATGCGGGCCGTCGAGCGGGGGTTGTACCGGGACAGCCGGTTGGCTGGAGTTGCTCACGCCGGCGTCGGCGTGGGCCTCGGGCTGGTCGCCGGCCGGCTCGTAGGGTCGACCGCCGCCGCCACCTGGACGGCCGTCGCCGGCCGGGCCTTGGGCGAGGCCGCCACCGCTGTCGGCTCGGCTCTCGCCGCCGGCGACACGGCCCGCGCCCGTGCGTTGCTGCCGGCACTTGTCGGGCGTGACCCGTCGGGCCTCGACGAGAAGGAGATCGCCCGCGCCGTGGTGGAGTCGGTGGCCGAGAACACCGTCGACGCCATCGTGGCGCCAGCCCTGTGGGCCGCGGTCCTCGGGGCGCCGGGCGCCCTCGGCTACCGGGCCGTCAACACCCTCGATGCCATGGTCGGTCACCGCTCCGAGCGCTACCAGCGCTACGGCTGGGCCAGTGCCCGCCTCGACGACTGGGCCGGGTGGGTGCCGGCCCGGGTCACGGCTGCACTGGTCGCCGCCGTCCGGCCGCGTGCTGCCGTCGACGTTTGGACCGCCGTGCGCGAGCAGGCGCCGGCCCACCCGTCGCCCAACGCCGGCGTGGCCGAGGCCGCCTTTGCTGCCGCCCTGGGCCTCCGCCTTGGCGGGGTCAGCCGCTACGGCGACCGCACCGAGCTGCGCCCACCGCTCGGCACCGGCCGGCCGGCCGGGCCGGACGACATCGCCCGGGCCGTCGCCCTCTCCCGCGACGTCTCGCTGGCGCTGGCCGGCGCGTTGTGTGCACTTTCCGTCGTGAATTCGGCGATCTCGGCCCAGATCACGACGGAAAGTGCACGCGGAGTGCGGGGATGATCCCGGCGCCGGCGGCCCACGGGGGTGACGGCGCCCGGCTGGCGGCGGCGCTGGGCCTCGACCCCGGGGCGGTGCTCGACCTGTCGGCCAGCCTGAATCCGGTGGCGCCCGACGCCGGCGAGGTGGTGGCCAAGCACCTCGACGCCGTCGGCCGGTACCCCGACCCGGCCGGGGCGACGGCGGCCCTGGCCCTGGCCATGGGGGTCGATGCCGACCGGCTCCTGCTGACCAACGGGGGCGCCGAGGCCATCGCCCTGTTGGCCGCCGAGGTGGGCGGGCACGTGGACGAGCCCGACTTCGGTCTGTACCCGAGGGGCCGGGGGCCGAGATGGCGGTCGAACCCCCACAACCCCACCGGCCGGCTGGCCGGGGCCGGCGAGGAGGCCGGCGTGTGGGACGAGGCCTTCTACCCCCTGGCCACCGGGCGCTGGACCCGGGGTGACACGATCGTGGTGGGGTCGCTGACCAAGCTGCTGGCCTGCCCCGGGCTGCGCATCGGCTACGTCCTGGCCCCGCCGCCACTGGTTGCCCGGGTGCGGGCCCGCCAGCCGGCGTGGTCGGTGAACGGGCTGGCCGTCGCGGCGCTGCCCGACCTGCTGGGCACCGTCGACCTCGAAGCGTGGGCGACCGAGGTCGCCGCCCTGCGGGCCGAGCTGGTCAGGGTGCTCCAAGGGGCGGGCATGCAGCCGGAGCCGTCCGACGCCAACTACGTGCTCGTGCACTCGCCGGGTCTCCGGGCGCGCCTGGCTCCCTACGGGGTGCTGGTGCGGGACTGCGCCGGCTTCGGCCTCCCCGGCCATGCCCGCATCGCCGTCCCCGACGCCGCTGGCCTGGCCCGGCTCCAGGAGGCTCTGTTGGTTGGGGAGGCACCGTGCGCGGCGCGTTGATGGTCTGCGGGACGGCCAGCGACGTGGGCAAGAGCTCGGTCGTGGCCGGGCTGTGCCGCGTGCTGCACCGCCAGGGCGTGAAGGTGGCCCCGTTCAAGGCCCAGAACATGGCCAACAATGCCTACGTCACGCCGGCAGGCCATGAGATCGGCAGAGCTCAGGGGGTACAGGCGCTGGCGGCCGGCGCCGTCCCCGAGGTGGCCATGAACCCCATCCTCCTCAAGCCGACGGGGGAGCGGACCAGCCAGGTGGTGGTCATGGGCCGGCCCCTCGGCCACCTCGACGCCGCCGCCTACCAGGCCGAGAAGCCCCGCCTGCTGGGGACGGTGCTCGACGCGCTGGGCGACCTCCGGAGCCGGTTCGACGTGGTCATCCTGGAGGGCGCCGGCAGCCCGACGGAGATCAACCTGCTCGACGCGGACATCGTGAACCTGCGGCTGGCGGCGGCCGCCGGCGTCGCCGCCATCGTGGTGGGCGACATCGACCGCGGCGGTGTCTTCGCCGCCTTCTACGGCACCGTCGCCCTGCTGCCCGACGACCTGCGGCCCCTGGTGCGGGGCTTCGTGGTCAACAAGCTCCGGGGCGACCCGGCCCTGCTCGCCGCCGGCCCGGCCGAGCTGGAACGGCGGTGCGGCGTGCCGACGCTGGGCGTGCTCCCGTACCTGCACGGCGTGCACCTCGACGCCGAGGACTCCCTGGCTCTCCCGCCGGCCGCCCCCGCGGCCGGCGCTGCGATGGACGTGGCCGTCATCCGCCTCCCGAGGATCGCCAACTTCACCGACCTCGACCCGCTGACGATCGAGCCGGCCGTAGGCGTGCGCTTCGTCGACCAGGCCGCGGCCCTGGGGACGCCTGACCTGGTCGTCCTCCCCGGCACCAAGGCCACCGTCGCCGACCTGGAGTGGTTGCGGGGCCGGGGCCTCGACCGGGCTATCGAGGCCAGCGGGGCCCGGGTACTCGGCATCTGCGGCGGCTACCAGATGATGGGCGGCACGATCGTCGACGGTGTGGAGTCGGGCCGCGGCGACGTCGCCGGCCTCGGCTGGCTGGACGCCACTACGACGTTCGAGCCGACCAAGGTCACCCGCCAGCGCCGGGGCCGCTCCCTCGGCCAGCGGGTCACCGGCTACCAGATCCACCACGGCCGGGTGGCGGGGGCCGACCCGTGGGTCACCCTCGACGACGGCTACGGCGAGGAGCCGGAGGGGTCGTCCCGGGGCCGCTACGCCGGCACCACGCTGCACGGCCTGTTCGAGGACGACGGGTTCCGCACCGCCTTCCTCGGCATCGAGCCGTCGGGCGTGTCGTTTGCCGCCGCCCGTGAGCACCAGCTGGACCGCTTCGCCGACATGCTCGAAGCACACCTCGACCTTGGCGCCATCGCCACCCTGCTGAAGGAAGCCCCGTGATCCTCGTCCTCACCAATGCCGACACCGAGATCCTCGCCCTGCGCACGGTCGTCGAGGGCCTGCCCGCAGGGTTCCCGCCGGTGCGGGCGGCCCGGCCGGCGACCGTACCCGGGCTCGACGGCGTGACGCTCGTGCTCGTCCGCCTGCTGGGCGGCCGGCGGGCGTGGGAGGCCGAGCTCGACGAGCTGCGCCGGCGGTGCCTGGACGCCGGCATCCCGCTCCTGGCCTTCGGCGGCGAGTCGACGCCCGACGCCGAGCTGACCGCCCTGTCCACGGCGGCGCCGGCCACCGTCGCCCGGGCCTTCGAGTACCTGGCCCACGGCGGCCTGGCCAATGTCGAGCAGCTCCTGCGGTTCGTGGCCGGCTACCCGCACCAGCCGCCGGTGGAGGTGCCGGCGTTCGGCATCCTCGGCGATCGGGCCGCCGACCCGAAGCGACCGACCGTCGGTGTGGTCTTCTACCGGGCCCACGTGCTGGCCGGGAACACCCAGTTCGTCGACGACCTGTGTGACGCCATCGAGGCGCGCGGCGCCAACGCCCGCCCCGTCTGGTGCTACTCGTTGCGGGCCGATCGCGACGTGTTCGCCCTGCTCCGTGACGTCGACGTGCTGGTCACCACCGTGCTGGCCATGGGCGTGAGCGACGGTGACGACTGGGACGCGTCGGCGCTGGCCGCCCTCGACGTGCCCGTGGTCCAGGCCATCGCCGCCACCCAGCCGGCGGCGGCGTGGGCGGCCAGCGCCGCCGGCCTGGCACCGATCGACGTGGCCATGAGCGTGGCCATCCCCGAGTTCGACGGGCGGATCGTCAGCGTGCCCTTCTCGTTCAAGGAGGTGGTGGACGACGGTGACGAGCTGGGCGCACCGGTCACCGCCTACCGCACCGTGCCCGACCGGGTGGCCCGGGTCGCCGGCCTCGCCGCCCGCTTGGCGGCCCTCCGCCACGTGCCCAACGGCGACAAGCGCCTCGCCGTCGTGCTGTCGGCGTACCCGACGAAGAAGAGCCGGATCGGCAACGCGGTGGGCCTGGACACGCCGGCGTCGGTGGTCGACCTGCTGCACGCCCTCAGGGACGCCGGCTACCGGGTCGACCGGATCCCCGCCGACGGCGACAGCCTGATGGCCGAGCTGGCCGACGGCCAGGTGTGCGGGCGGTGGCCGGTCGAGCGCTACGCCGAGGCGTTCGCCCAGTTCCCCGACGGGTTCCGGGCCGGCGTCGACGCGACGTGGGGCCCGAGCGAGGTCGACTTCGACTTTGCCGGCATCGACCTCGGCGGGGTGCTGGTTGCCATCCAGCCGGCCCGCGGCTTCGGCGACAACCCGATCGCCGTCTACCACTCGCCCGACCTGGCCCCCACCCACCACTACCTGGCCTTCTACCGGTGGCTGGAGGGGGCGTGGGGGGCCCATGCCGTCGTGCACGTCGGCAAGCACGGGACGATGGAGTGGCTCCCGGGCAAGGGCGTGGGCCTGTCCTCGTCGTGCGGCCCCGACGCGGCCCTGGGCGACCTGCCCCTCGTCTACCCGTTTGTTGTCAATGACCCGGGGGAGGGCACCCAGGCCAAGCGCCGCGGTCACGCGGTGATCATCGACCACCTCCTCCCGCCCATGACCCGGGCTGACTCCTACGACGACGTGGCCAAGCTCGAAGCCCTCCTCGACGAGCACGCCTCGATCGCGGCGCTGGACCCGGCCAAGCTGCCGGCCATCCGTGCCCAGGTGTGGGACCTGCTCGTGCAGGCGGAGCTCCACCGCGACCTGGGCGTGGACGCCAAGCCTGACGGCGACGCCTTCGACGACCTGGTGCTCCACGTCGACGGCTACCTGTGCGAGCTGAAGGACGCCCAGATCCGGGGCGGGCTCCACATCCTCGGCCGCCCGCCGGAGGGCGAGGCCGAGCTCGACCTCGTCCTGGCCATCACCCGCCTGCCCCAGGGCTCAGCCGTGCCGGCGCTGCGACGGCCGGCCGAGGGGCTCCACGATGTCGACGCCGCCGAGGCCGAGGCCCGGGCCACGCTGGCCGGCATCCAGTCCGACGCGTGGGCCTACGCCGGCGACCACCCGACGCTGGGCTGGGTGTGCGAGCGGCTGGTACCGGCGCTGGGCCGCACCACCGACGAGCTCACCAACCTGCTCGGCGCCCTCGACGGCCGCTACGTGCCCGCCGGCCCCAGCGGGGCGCCGACCCGGGGCATGGCCCACGTCCTGCCCACCGGCCGGAACTTCTTCTCCGTCGACCCCAAGGCCATCCCCAGCCGGCTGGCGTGGGACGTCGGCCGCCAGCTCGCCGACCGGCTGATCGAGCGCCATGTCGCCGAGGAAGGCCGCCCGCCGGCCACCGTCGGGCTGGTCGTCTGGGGCACGGCCTGCATGCGGACCGGCGGCGACGACGTGGCCGAGGCTCTCGCCCTGCTCGGCGTGCGCCCGGTGTGGGCCGAGGAGTCGGGCCGGGTCACCGGCGTCGAGCTGGTCCCTGACGAGGAGCTGGGCCGGCCGCGGGTCGACGTCACCCTGCGTATCTCGGGCTTCTTCCGCGACGCCTTCCCCCACGTCATCGCCCTGCTCGACGACGCGGTGCGCCTGGCCGGCTTCGACGACGACCCCCGCATCTTCGGCTCCAAGCCCGGCGCCTACGGGTCGGGCATCCTCGCCCTGTTGGAGTCGCGCGAGTGGGACAACGACGACGACCTGGCCGCCGTCTACACCGCCTGGGGCGGGTACTCGTACGGGCGGGCGGCCATGGGGGCGCCGGCAGCGGAGGCCATGGGTCGCCGGTTCTCCCTCATCGAGGTGGCGGTCAAGAACCAGGACAACCGCGAGCACGACATCTTCGACTCCGACGACTACCTCCAGGACCACGGCGGGATGATCGCCACCATCCGGTCCCTTCGGGGCGGCGAGGAGCCCAAGGCATGGTTCGGCGACTCGGCCGACCCGGCCAACCCCAAGGTCCGCTCGCTGGCCGAAGAGGCGGCCCGGGTGGTCCGCACTCGGGTGCTCAACCCCAAGTGGATCGGCGCCATGTGCCGCCACGGCTACAAGGGCGCCTTCGAGATGGCCGCCACCGTCGACTACCTCTTCGGCTACGACGCCACCGCCCACGTCGTCGAGGACTGGATGTACGAGCGGGTCACCGACGCCTACGTGGGCGACCCCGCCGTGCGCAAGCTCTTCGAGCAGTCGAACCCGTGGGCCCTCCGCTCCATCGCCGAGCGCCTGCTCGAAGCGAAGGAACGCGGCCTCTGGGAGGCATCGGCGGAAGCGTTGGCCACCCTTCGGCAGGCCCTGCTCGAGGCCGAGGGCTGGGAGGAGAGCCGATGATGAGCGCTGGTGACGATCGGACAGGCCAGGACGTGTCGAACCGTCACCAGTTCCCGTTTGCGGCCGTCGTCGGCCAGGAGGAGGCCAAGCTGGCCTTGCTCCTCGCCGCCGCGGACCCGGCGATCGGCGGCGTGCTCCTGCGGGGCCAGAAGGGGTCGGCCAAGACCACCCTGGCCCGGGGGCTGGCCCGGCGGCTGGCGGGCGACGCCCCCTTCGTCGAGCTGCCCGTCGGCACGACGGAGGACCGCCTGGTGGGGTCGATCGACCTGGCCGCCGCCCTCACCGGGGGCGAGGTGCGCTTCTCGCCCGGGCTGCTGGCGGCGGCCCACGGCGGCGTGCTCTACGTCGACGAGGTCAACCTGCTGCCCGACCACCTGGTCGACGTGCTGCTCGACGTGGCCGTCAGCGGCGTCAACCGGGTGGAGCGGGAGGGGATCTCCCATGTCCACCCGAGCCGGTTCGTGCTGATCGGGTCGATGAACCCCGAGGAGGGCGACCTGCGGCCCCAGCTCCTCGACCGCTTCGGCCTGGCCGCCGACGTGACCGCGCCGGTCGACCCGGCGCAGCGGGCCGAGGCCGTCCGCCGGCGCATGGCCTTTGACACCGACTCTGCAGCGTTCGCCGCCGGCTGGCCGGAGGAGCCGCTCCCCGCCGCCGGCCCGGTCGCCCTCCCCGATGACCTGGTGCACACGATCAGCGTGCTCTGCGCGTCGGTGGGCGCCGAGGGCCTGCGGGCCGACCTGGTCATCTGCCGGGCCGCGGCGGCCCTGGCCGGTCTGGAGGGCCGGGCCGAGGCGACGGTCGACGACGTGCGGAGGGTGGCGCCCCTGGCCCTGGCCCACCGCCGCCGGCGCCATCCCTTCGACGACCCGGGCATGGAGCGCCAGGACCTGGACGACGCCCTCGACCAGGCCAGCCAGCCGGCCGAGCCCGAGGGGGAGCAGGAGCGCGTGGCCCCGCCCGACGCTCCGCCCGACCGGGTCCAGCGCCTCGAAGCCCCGCGTAGGACCACGTCGACCGCCGGCGGGCGGCGGTCGATGGTGGAGGGGCCCCGGGGCCGCCAGGTCGGCGACCGGGCCCCCGACGGCCCTCTCGGCGCGGTGGCCGTCGGCCCGACCATCCGGGCCGCGGCGGCCCGCCGGGCCGGCGCCGGCGACGACGCCCGGCTTGTGTCGCCGGAGGACCTGCGGGAGGCGGTCCGGGAGGAGCGGGCCGGCAACCTGGTGATCCTGGCCGTCGACGCGTCGGGGTCGATGGGCGCCGACACGCGGATGGAGGCGGCCAAGGGCGCTGTGCTCGGGCTGCTGCTCGACGCGTACCAGCGCCGCGACCGCGTGGCCCTGGTCACGTTCCGGGGCGACAGCGCCGAGGTGGTCCTCCGCCCCACCGGCAGCGTGGAGGTGGCCCGGGCCCGGCTCTCCGAGCTGCCGACTGGAGGACGGACCCCGCTGGCTGCCGGCATCATTGCCGCCCTCGGCCTGGCTCAGCACCCGGGCGACCGGCCGCTGCTCGTCCTCGTGTCCGACGGCCGGGCCACGGCCGGCCCCGAGGGCGCCGACCCCCTGGTGGCGGCCAAGGAGGCCGCCGCGGAGGTCCGCCGGCGGGGAGTGCCGGCGGTGGTCGTCGACGCCGAGGACGGCCACACGCGGCTGGGCCTGGCCGCCGAGCTGGCCCAGGCCATGGGCGCCCGCTACCTCACGCTGCCCGAACTGACGGCGGCGGCGGTCCGCTCGCTGGCGGCGCCGGTCACGTAGCGGGGGCGCCCGCCCGCACCAGGCCGAGCCGGCCCTCCCGAAGCTGCCAGCCGCCACCCCAGCGCTCGCCGCGGTCCCGGCGGGCGACCGTGCCGAGGTGCCACCAGTCGCCCTGGATGCGCTCGCCGGTGACGTCCAGGGTCACGTAGCCGTGGTGGGTGATGTCGGCCAGCCGGAGGTGGCGGTTCTGGGCCAGGAACCACAGGCGGGCGAAACCTGCCGCCCCGGGGATGCCGGGAAGGAGGGTCTTGGCGAAGCTGTCGGTGGTGACGCTGGGGGAGACGAACTCGGCGCCGACGGGCAGGTCGGCGGCCCACGACGAGTGGATGTCACCCGACAGCACGGCCACGCCGGTGGCCCGGCCCGCGCCCTGGAGGAGGTCGTAGAGGCGCCGGCGCTCGGTGGGGTAGCCGTCCCATTGGCTGGGGTTGACGCCGACGCCGCCGGCGCCGTTGAGCATGCGCAACGGCGCCATCATCACCTGGTTGCCGACCAGCAGCCAGCGGGCCGTCGACGACGTCACCTCGCCGGCCAGCCATCGCCATTGGTCCTCGCCGAGGAGCGACCGGGGGGTGCGGCCGGCGGTGAGGGCCGGCCGGTGGCCGTCGGTGGCCGGCCGGTCGCGTCCCACCAGGCGGGTGTCGAGCAGGACCAGGTCGGCCAGGGGCCCGAGCCGGACGGTGCGGAACACCGACGCGTGGTCGGGCCGGCGCACGGGCATCCACTCGAAGTACGCCTGGACGGCCGCGGCCCGGCGGGCCTCCCATTCGCCATGGCGCTCCGGCCGGTGGGCGGCGGCCCCACCCCGCCAGGCGCCGCCGGCCAGCTCGTGGTCGTCCCAGACGGCCAGGACCGGGTGCCGGGCGTGCAATGCCTGGAGATCGGGGTCGCTGCGGTACTGGGCGTAGCGGGCCCGGTAGTCGTCGAGGGTGACCAGCGCCCCGCCCGGCCGGAGCGCTCGGACGGCGCGGCGGCTGCGGCCCAGGATGTCGTTCTCGTAGATGTAGTCGCCGACGTGGACGACCAGGTCGAGGTCGCGGGCGGCCAGGTTGGCGTAGGCATTGAAGTAACCGCCCGACCAGTGGGCGCAGGACGCCAGCCCGATGCGGAGCCGGTCCATGGGGCCATCGGGCGCCGGCGCGGTCCGGGCCCGGCCGACGGGCGACGCCTCACCGCCGGCGGAGAACCCGTAGGCGTAGGTCGTCGCCGGCTCGAGACCGGTCACGTCGACCTGGACGGTGTGGTCGCGGTCGGGCGATGCCACGGTGCTCCCCCTGGTCACCACGTCCGCCGGCGTCCGGCCCACCCACCACTCGACGGCCACCGGCGCCGTCCCGTCGACGGTGCACCGGGTCCAGAGCAGCACGCCGTCGGGCAGCGGGTCGGCGCTGGCCACGCCGTGGCGGAACAGGGTCAATGCGGCTTGGAGGCTACGCCGAAATGAGTACCACTCCCACGCATGACAGTCTGTCGACCATGGATGTAGGCATCGTTGGAGGTACCGGACCGGCCGGGCGGGCGCTCGGGGCCCGGTTGGCATCGGTCGGTTTCGAGGTGGTCATCGGGTCGCGGTCGGCCGAGCGAGCCCAGGAGATCGTCGACGAGATCCACAAGAAGTGGCCGGACCGGGATCTGGCCCTGGTCCCGGCTGCGAACGCGGTCGCCGCCTCTGCTCCGCTCGTCGTGCTGGCGACGCCGTGGGACGCGGCGGCCGACACGGCGGCGTCGCTCCGGGCCGAGCTGGTCGGCAAGGTCGTCGTGTCGATGGGCAACGCCCTGGCCAAGGTCGACGGGGAGCTCCGGGCCGTCGTCCCCCCGGGGGGGTCGGTGGCGGCCGGCGTCCAGGCCGCCCTGCCCGAGTCACTTGTGTCGGCGGCCTTCCACCACCTCCCGGCGCGCGCCCTGGGCGACCTCGACCGGCCGGCGACGGGCGACGTGCTGATCTGCAGCGACCACCCGGAGGCCACCAGGGCCACGGCCGAGCTGGTCCGGCGCCTGGCCGACCTGCGCCCCTTCGACGCCGGCTCCCTGGCCGCCGCCGGCCCCGTCGAGGCCTTCACCGCTGTCCTGCTGGGCCTGAACGCCCGGTACAAAGGCCGGGCCACGATCCACCTCACGGGCATCGACGACAGCCCGCGCTGATGCGCCTGTATGACACCGCCCGGCGGGCGGTGGTCCCTTTCGAGCCTGGACCGCTCGTCACCATGTACACGTGCGGCATCACGCCGTACGACTCGACCCACATGGGCCACGCCGCCACGTACGTGCTCTACGACGTGCTGCAGCGCCGGCTCCGCGACCTCGGCCACCAGACCCGCTGTGTGCGCAACATCACCGATGTCGACGACGACATCCTCCGCAAGGCCCGCGAGGTCGGGATGCCCTACCTCGAACTGGCCGCGGCCGAGGTGGCCCGGTTCCAGGCCGACATGCGGTCGCTCGGCATGTTGCCGGCGTTCAGCGAGCCGCCGGCCAGCTCGGCGATCCACGACATCCTCGGCTTCATCGGCATGGTGCTCGACCGGGGCCACGCCTACCAGGCCGCCGGCGCTGTGTACTTCAGCGTGGCCAGCTTCGAGCGGTTCGGCCAGGTCAGCCACCTCGACCGCGACCAGATGCTGGCCCTGGCCGCCGAGCGGGGCGGCAACCCCGGAGACCCGGCCAAGCGCGACCCGCTGGACTTCGTCCTGTGGCAGCCCTCGGCTCCCGACGAGCCCGCATGGCCGTCGCTGTGGGGCCCGGGCCGGCCGGGCTGGCACATCGAGTGCTCAGCCCTGGCCATGCGGGAGCTGGGCACCACCATCGACCTGCACGGGGGCGGGAGCGACCTGATCTTCCCCCACCACGAGTGCGAGGCCGCCCAGTCCGAAGCGGCCACCGGCGAGCGCTTCGTGCGCCACTGGATGCACGCGCCGATGGTGGAGTACGAGGGCACGAAGATGTCGAAGTCGCTCGGCAACCTGGTGTTCATCAGCGAGCTGGTCAAGGAGTGGGACCCCATGGCCGTGCGCCTCGCGATCCTCGACCACACCTACCGGGAGCCGTGGAGCTGGCACGACGCCCTCCTCGACCAGGCCGCCGACCGCTTGGAGCGCTGGCGCAAGGCAGGGCCCGGCGCTGGCGGCCTCGACCAGGTGCGCGCCGCCCTTGATGACGATCTCGACCTCCCCCGCGCCGTCCGGGTCATCGACGAAACGGTGGCTGCCGGCGAAGGCGCCGGCGAGGCCGCCGGGCTCTTGGGCGTCGCCCTGGGTGGGTAGCCTTGGTCGGTATGACGACCATCGTGTCGAACGCCTTCACGGTCGACGACCTCGAGGCCATGCCGGACGACGGAAAGCGGTATGAGCTCATAGGAGGCGCCATCGTGATGACACCTGCTCCGGAGCCGGTTCACCAACGGGTGGGCCAAGGCCTGGTCCGCCGGATCGAAGACGCCTGCCCGCCCGGGTACGAGGCGTTTCTCAGCCCGATCGACTTCGACCTGCCCGGCGGGCAGCGGGTCGAGCCCGACATCATCGTCGTACCGAACGCCGGCGTCGGCGAGAAGCGGCTGTCCGGCCCGGCCCTGCTGGTGGTGGAGATCGTGTCGCCTGGGTCCGTCACCAACGATCGCGTGACCAAGCGCGACGTGTACGCCGCGGCCGGCGTCCCCGCCTACTGGATCGTCGATCCTCGCGCCGGCCACCTGCTCGCCCTCCGCCTGGTCGATGGGGCGTACGAGCCCTACGCCGACACCGCGGGCGCCGTCACCCTCGAGTGGCCCGTGGCCGTCTCTTTCTCTGTCGCCGACCTGGCCCGCCCGCGGACGACGTGACCTGAAAGCTGGAGCCGACCGCCAAGTTCCCCCTGCCGGAACACCGGCCGGCGCAGTAGCTTCCCCAATATGAGCATGACGGGTCAGACCATCGGCAAGCAGCGGAAGATCGGTCTCCAGATCCTGGTCGCCATCGTGACCGTGGGCCTGTACGGCGTCTATTGGGCGTACTCCAGCCACGAGGAGATCAAGCAGTACTCGGGCGACGGAGTCGGTGGCGTCCTCGGCGCGGTGATCTACTTCTTCGCCGGCGTCATCACCCTCTTCCTGCTCCCCATCGAGATCAAGAAGATGTACGAGAAGGAGGGCATGACAAGCCCGGTCAGCGCGGCGACGGCGTTCTGGGTCCTGCTGTTCGGGATCCCGTGGTACGTCAAGTGCCAGTCTGCGCTGAACGACTTCTGGGCCGCCAAGGGGGCCGGGCCGGCCACCGGCGTCTGACGTCTCCAGCCGCCGCCCGCCGGCGGCCGGTACCCTGACCGGGCATGGATCCCGCCGGACTGCGGCCGCTGGGGGTCGGCGAGATCCTCGACGTCGCCATCAAGATCTACCGGGCCCGCTTCGGTGTCCTGGTCAGGGCGGTCGTCGTGATGCTCGGGCCGGTGTTCGTCCTCTCGGCGGTCATCCGCATCTCCGTCGGCACCGGCGACGGCCTCCTCGGCGTCGGCCAACCTGGGACCACCCCGGAGATCGACACGCACCAGCTCTGGGCTTTCGTGGCCGGCACCCTGGTCATCGCCCTGCTGGCGTTCCTGGCTTCCCAGGTCGCCACCGGTGCCTGCTTCAAGGCGGTGAGCGGGGCGTACCTCGACGAGCAGCCGGACTGGCGCGAATCCCTCCGGTTCGCCCGGTCGCACGTGCGGTCGCTCCTTTGGGTCTCGTTCCTCCTCGTGATCTTCCTCATCCCGGCCCTGCTGGCGTGCCTGGTGCCTGGCGCCTACCTCTACGTGGTCTGGTCGGTGGCTGCGCCGGTTGTCCTGCTGGAAGGGGCCCACGGCCGGGGTGCCCTGAAGCGGTCCCGCGCCCTGGTGAAGGGCCGCTTCTGGCCGACGGTGGCCACGCTCGGGCTGGTCACCATCCTGACCGGCATCGTCCAAGCCATGTTCCTCGGCATCCTGGCCGGCGTCGGGAGCATCAGCGGGAACGAGGTGGCCCGGGCGGTGGCCGAAGCGATCGGCCAGACGGTCAGCAGCGCCCTGACGACGCCTCTCTCGGCCGCGGTGCTCACCGTCATGTACTTCGACCTCCGCGTGCGCAAGGACGGCTTCGACCTGGAGCTGCTGGCCCGGCGCATGGGTGTCGAGCCCGGACCGGGCCCGCGCACCGAGTTCCTGCCCCCGGGGTCGACCGCCACCCAATCCGATGACCAACCGCCGTTCTGGCCCCCGCCGCCCGGTTGGCGGCCCCGCTCCGGTGGCCCTCCCGGTGCCTGACCGCCGGCGCGGCGCGGTCGCCGTCGGCGCGGTCCTGTTCCTGCTTGGCGCCACCGTTATCGCGTGCGCCGGCCCGGTGGGCGCCGACAGCGTGACCGCGCCCCAGCTACAGGCGCTGGCGGCCAGGGCGGTCGACGACCCACGGGCCCTGGCCCAGCTTCGTGCCGTCACCGACGTCGATGGGCAGCCGGTGGACATCGGCCCGGCGCTCGCCGGCGCCGAGGGGCCGGCGCTGGCAGCCCGCCTTCGGGTGATGGCCGGCCCGCCCGCCGCGGGCGGCGGGGCGCCGGCGGTCGCCCCCGGCGACGCACGGACCGAGGCGGGCCGGGTGCTCGACGGCCGGCGGTTCCAGCCGTCGAGGGTGCCCCGGCCCCTGAAGGGGGTGCTGACCACGATGGGCCGGTGGTTGCAGCCCCTGGTCGAGCCGTTCGGCGGCCTCTGGGACCGTGTCCGAGGCAGCCTCGGCACCCAGCTCGCGCTGGCGGTGTTGGTGTTCGTCGCGACCGCCTTGATCTCGCTCCGCCTCGTCCGCCGGCGGGGGCCGGGTGCGCTCGACCGGTCCCGGCCCGTCGGCGTCGCTCCAACCGGGCTCGACCCCGACCGGCTCGAACGTGAGGCTGCGGCGGCCGAGGAGGCCGGGGACTTCGGGCATGCCGTCCGCTTGCGGTTCGTTGCCGGCATCCTGCGCCTCGACCGGGCGGGCGCGATCTCCTACCGGTCGTCGATGACGACGGGCCAACTCGCCAGGGGGCTCCGGTCGCCCACCTTCGCCGGGCTGGCCGGCACCTTCGACGAGATCGCGTACGGAGGTCGAGCGGCGCAGGCGTCCGACGTGCACGCGGCTCGGTCGGCCTGGCCGGCCGTGCTCGCCGAGGCCCGCCGATGATCGCTGAGGTCTGGCGGGGGATGCGCCCCGGTACCCGGGTCGTCATGGCCGTGCTGGTGCTCGTGGTCGGGCTCAACCTGCTCACCGCCGGCGTCACCGTCGTCACCGGCGGCTCGGGGCCGGGCGGGCCGCCGTCGTCGTCGTACGCAACGGCGGATGACGGCCTGGCCGGGTACGCGGAGCTGCTGGCTCGGCACGGCCACGACGTCGTACGCATCCGTGAGCGTCTCGACCGAGCCGACCTGGACCCGGCAATGACCCTGGTCGTCGCCGACCCTGATGTGCTGGCTCCTGGCGAGGTGCAGGCCATCGGCGCGTTCGTGACCGCCGGGGGCCGGCTGGTTGTCGCCGGCGCAGCCGGCGCCCCGGCGCTGGCCGCCGTTCCCGCAGGTGGCCCGGAGTGGCAGGACGGCCGCAGCGGTGTCGCCCACCCCCTCGCGCCCGTCCCGGAGGTCGAGGGCATCGCACGCGTCGAAGCCGCCGGCCCGGGCGTCTGGCGCCGCGCCGGCGGGGCCCTCCCCGTCCTGGGCGGGCCCGACGGCGTGCTGGTGACGGTGGCCACGGTCGGCGCGGGCCGCATCGTCGCCCTCGCCGACACCTCGCCGTTGCAGAACCGGCTGCTGGCGAACGCGGACAACGCGGCTTTCGCGTTGGGCATCGCCGGCGACGGGAGGCGGGTGGCCTTCGCCGAGGCCCAGCACGGTTACGGGCGGAGCACCGGGATAGGGGCGGTGCCGGCCCGTTGGCGGTGGGCGCTGGCCGGGGGGTTCCTGGCCGTCATCGTCTGGATGTGGTCTCGGGGACAGCGCCTGGGCCCACCCGACGACGTCGAACGCACGGAGCCGCCGGCGCGGGCCGCCTACGTCGAGGCCATGGCTGGGGCACTGGCGCGAACCCGACAGCCTGAGGTCGCGGTTGCCCCCGTCCAGGAGCGGGCTCGGCACCGGCTGGCCGAGCGCGCCGGGCTCGCGGCCGGCGCGTCGGAGGAGGGCCTACGAGATGTGGCGCGGCGTGTGGGGATGCCGCCCGAGGAAGTCGACGCACTCTTCCGGCCCTGCCGCTCCGACGCCGAGGTGGTGGCCGCGGGGCGGGCCCTGGCCCGGCTGGGCCGAGGGAGGGCGTGATGGGCTCGCCCGCACGTTCCCAAGCTCCGGGGCTGGCCGCGCTGCGGGACGCCGTCGCCGCCGAGGTGTCCAAGGTCGTCATTGGCCAGGGCCCGGTGCTCGATGTCGTCCTGGCCGCCTTCGCCGTCGGTGGTCACGTGCTGCTCGAGGGCGTCCCCGGCGTCGGCAAGACCCTCCTGGCCGACGCCACGGCGCGGGCCCTCGGCCTCGGGTTCCGCCGGATGCAGTTCACGCCCGACATGCTCCCGTCCGACATCACCGGCACGATGACCCTGCGTGGCGGCGACCTGACCTTCCGGCCCGGCCCCGTGTTCACCAACCTTCTCCTCGCCGACGAGGTGAACCGGACGCCGCCGAAGACGCAGGCCGCCTTGCTGGAGGCCATGCAGGAGCGTCAGGTGAGCGTCGAGGGCACACCCCGGCGGCTGCCCGACCCCTTCCTGGTCGTCGCCACGCAGAACCCGATCGAGTACGAGGGGACCTACCCCTTGCCGGAGGCGCAGCTCGACCGCTTCTTGGTGAAGCTCGACGTGGGCTACCCGAGCGAGGCCGAGGAGCTGGCCCTCCTGCGCCTCGCCCACCGGGGCGTCGACCCGCAGACGCTGGCAGACGTCGTGGCCGTCGCCGGGCCGGCGGAGCTGCGGGCAGCCCAGGACGAGGTCGATGCCACGACGGTCAGCGAGGAGGTCCTGGCCTACGTGGGCGCGGTTATCCGCCGCACCCGCACGCTGCCCAGCGTCGCCCTGGGCGCCAGCCCCCGGGCGGCCGTCCACCTGCTGGCCGCGTCGAAGGCGGCGGCGCGGCTGGCCGGACGGGAGTTCGTGACCCCCGACGACGTCGTCGCCATGGCCCCGCCGGTCCTGCGCCACCGCCTGCTCCTGCGCCCGGAGGCGGAGCTGGAGCGGTACCGGCCCGACGACGCCGTGGCGACGGCCCTCGCCGCTGTCGCCGTGCCCCGTTGAGCCACTTGTGAGCCCGACGCCGCGGGCGGCAGCGTTGCTCGCCGCCGCGGCCGCCCTCGCGCTGGTGGTGCCGGTGCCGTTTGCCGTCGTCGCCGTCATCGTGGTGCTGGCGGCCGCGGCGGTCGACGCCACCTCGGTCCGGGCCGACCCGGTTGCCTCGCGCCGGCTGAGCGGCGTCCTGGCCCGGGGTGTGCCCACCCCGATCGAGGTGGTGACCACGGCGCCAGGCGTCGGCCGGGCTCGGGTCCGCCAGCCGGTGCCGCCCGACTTCACGGTCGAACCGGCTGAGGCCGACGACCGGCTCGAGGCCGTCGTCACCGCCCACCGGCGGGGCCGCCACCCCGTCGCCGACCCGGCGGTCCGCTTGACCGGGCCGCTCGGCCTCGGCCGCTGGTCCCACGGTGGCAGGGGGTTCACCGAGGTCGTCGTCTACCCGGACCTGCCGGCCGCCCGCCGGCTGGCCCAGGCTGTGCGCCAGGGCACCTTGGCGGCCGAGGGCCGGCGCATCCGCGGCCCGCTCGGCCTCGGCACCGAGTTCGAATCTGTGCGGGAGTACGTGGCCGATGATGACGTGCGCCGCATCAACTGGCGGGCTACCTCGAGGCTCGGCCGGCCCATGACCAACCAGTACCGGGTCGACCAGCACCGCGACGTGGTGTGCCTGGTCGACACCGGACGGCTCATGGCCGCGCCCCTGGGTGACCGCAGCCGGCTCGATGCCGCCCTCGACGCGGTGACGGCGGTCGCCGTGGTGGCCGATGAGGTGGGTGACCGCTGCGGCGTGGTGGCCTTTGACATCGAGATCCGTCGCGACGTGCGCCCACGCCGGGCCGGGGCCCGCGCCGTGCTCGAGGGCGTCTTCGACCTCGAGCCCCGGCCGGTCGACAGTGACTACGAGCTGGCGTTCACCGCGGTGGCCCGGTCGAAGCGGTCGTTCGTGCTGCTCATCACCGACCTGCTGGAGGAGTCCGCGGCGCGCCCCCTTCTGGAGGCCGTCCCCATCCTGGCCCGCAAGCACGTCGTCGCTGTCGCCACGGTCGCCGATCCCGGCATCGCCGCCCTCGTGACCGTCCCGCCGGCCACTGCGTTCGCCACCTACGCGGCCGGCGCGGCCCACGACGTCCTCGACAACCGGGCTGCGGTGACGGCCCGGCTGGCCCGGGCCGGCGCCGAGGTGGTCGAGGCCGCCCCCGACGCCTTCTCGGCCGCCTGCGTCAGGACGTACCTACGGGCGAAGAACCGGGGCCGGTTGTGAGGGCGACGGGCCGGCCGAGCTGCCACACCAGCCCCCAGTAGAGCCCGCCCAGCCCCACGCCCACGGCCAGCGCCGGGCCCACGCCGATCCCGAGCGGGGTGACCAGGCCCTCCGTCAGCCCGGCGACGACCAGCCACACGGCGGTGCCCAGTACCAGCTCCGTCGCCGCCCGGGCCTCAGCGGCGAGGGCCTGGCCGCGCGGGCGCCGGCCCGGGTCGACGAGGGCCCAGCCCATGCGCAGGCCGGCGGCGCCGGCGACCACGATGCACGACAGTTCCAGCACCCCGTGGGGCACCAGGAGCTGAACGAGGACCGAGCCGTTGCCGGCGGCAGCACCGACGCCGGCGACCACCCCGACGAGGACACCGTTGAAGATGAGCACCCCGGCCGTGACCAGGCCGAAGGTGATCCCTCCGGCGACGGCCGCGAAGCTGACCCGGATGTTGTTGGTGAAGATGGCGCTCGACATGCGGGCCCGCTCGCCTCCGGTGAGACCGACGTTCGAGCCTTCCGGGCGGGGCCGGGAAACGGCGTCACTGGTGGCGGGCACGAGCGCCCCGGCCGCGCCCGGGTCGGCCCACGCCCACAGCCCACCGGCGAGGGCGGGGCCGAACAGGAGAAGGGCGGCGATAGCCAACGTCGCCGGTCTCTCCCGGACCCGCCGCCAGTACCCGTGGGCCAGGAACGTCCCCGCCGACCGGCGGCGGGCGCCGGCGCCGTAGACCACGGAGTGGGCCCGGCCGACGAGGACTTCCAATGCGGGTACGGCGGCCTCGGCCGGGAAGCGTTGTCGGGCCACGGCCAGGTCCGCCGCCGCGCCGCGGTAGAGCGCGCCCAGCCGGCGCATCTTCTCGGCGCCGATGCGCTCGGGGCGGCCCTTGGCCGCGTCGAGCAGGGCGGTCAGCTCGTCCCACGAGGCCCGGCGGTCGGTGATGAAGCGGTCTAGGTTCACGGTTGGTGTTCTACGAGGATCGCATTTCGGTGGCGACGCCGGAGGGCGTCACCCTGGAGGTCACGCTCGCCGGCGTCGGGTCGCGGTTCGTCGCCGGTCTGGTCGACCAGATCCTGCGGACCGCGCTGCTCGTCTCCCTCGTGGTCCTCCTCACCGTGGCGGCCCACCGCGGCGGCCTGTCGGGCGGGGTGCTCGAGGCCGTGCTGATCGTCGCCGTGTTCCTCGTGCAGTTCGCCTACGACGTGCTGTTCGAGACGCTGGCGTCGGGCCGGACGCCGGGCAAGCGCTGGACCGGGCTCCGCGTCGTGAGGGCGGGTGGAGCGCCCGTCGGCTTCGTCGCCAGCGCCCTGCGCAACCTCCTGCGGGTGATCGACTCGCTGCCGGGGTTCTACCTCGTCGGGATCATCGCCGTGATGGTGACCCGGAACAACCAGCGCCTCGGCGACCTGGCGGCCGGCACGGTGGTCGTGCGCGAGCGCCATCGTTCGGTGGCGCTCCCCGGGCCGGTCGTACCCGCTCCGGGCACGCCGGACGCCGGCCAGTCGTTGTGGGACGTGTCGACCGTGTCGGCGGAGGAGCTGGCCACGGTGCGGCGCTTCCTCGACCGGCGGGCGACGTTGTCGCCCGCCGCCCGCGACCGGCTGGCCCTGGAAATGGCCAACCGCCTGGGCCCGAAGGTGGTCGGGCCTCCCCGGGACTGGGAGGCCGAAGCATTCCTCGAGTACGTCGTGGCGGCCAAGCAGGCCCGACAGTGACGGCGGGCCCCGGCCTGCGGGCACGGACCACCGTCGAGCTCCATGACCTGCGGGTGGCCGGTGCGGCCATGCTGGCCGGAGCCCTGCTCCTGCCCGCCCTCCCCGGCCCCGACGGGCTGCCCTGCCCCCTGCGCAGCCTCACCGGCATCCCGTGCCCGCTGTGCGGGATGACCACAAGCGTGACCGCCGCCGCGCACTTTCACATCGGGGCGGCGATGGCGGCCAACCCGGCAGGCCTGGTCGCGGTGGTGATGGCGGTCGGGCTGCTCGTGGCGCGGCGCCGCCGTGCGGTCGACGTGCCGGCGTGGTTGCTCCCTGCCGGTCTTGTGGTCATGTGGCTCTGGGAGCTGGCGCGCTTCGGGGCCATCTGACCCGAGCCGAAGCGAGGACCGGGGTGTACGGTTCGCATTCGGCACATGTGCTGGGCGGAAGACGGGGGGCGAGATGTCAGACTTTGGTTCCGGCGTCGGCGGAGGTGGGGGCGGCGGGGTCGTCGCGGGGCCGCGAGCGAGCTTCGGTACACGGTTCCTCGCCGCCCTCATCGACGGCGTCCTGATAGGTGTGGTCGCACTGGTGTTCCGGCTGCTCCTCGGGGCGCTGCTCGGCAGCGGCGTGCAGCTCCTCCTCGGCCTGGCCTACTACGCCTACCTGGAAGGCAGCCCCTCGGGGCAGACGATCGGCAAGCGGGCCATGAGCATCCGGGTCGTGGACTTCAACGGCGGCGGCCCGATCGGCACCGGTCGAGGGCTCCTCCGCTACGTCGGCCGGATCGTGTCCAGCATCCCGTGCGGCCTTGGTTACTTCTGGATGCTCTGGGACTCCGAGAAGCAGACCTGGCACGACAAGATCGCCACCACCGTGGTCGTGCCCACCTCGGCCTACCCCGTCGCCGCCTGGCCCGGCTGAGCCGCGGCGGCGCTCAGTCCGCCACCCGCCGTACCGAGCGGATGAGCTGGTGGTCGGCGGTGAACAGCCGAGACGTCGTCAGCCGGCCCGCCACCAGAGCGGCGAAGGCGCCGCCGCCGACGAGCATGTACATGACCACCATCTGAAGGCGGATGGCCGACGACGCCGAGGCGCCGGCCAGCAGCATGCCCGTCATGGCCCCTGGGAGGGCTACCAGGCCCACGACCTTGGTCTGGTCGATGATCGGGAGCATGCCGCTGCGCACGGCCCGGCGGTGCCACGATGCGGCGGCCTCGGTGGAGGTCTGGCCCAGGCTGAGGTGGGCCTCGACCTCGCGCCGGTGGGCGGCCAGGTCGTCGCGGAGCCGCCCCATCACCAGCGACGTCGTGTTCATGGCGTTGGAGATGATCATCGAGCCGAGGGGGATGGCGGCCCGGGGGACGGCGGGCACGATGCGGAGCAGGAGGAGCACGCCGAGCGTGCCGCCCGCCGCAGCCGAGATCGAGATGGCGGCCACCAAGTAGGCGCCCGGTACCCGCTTGCCCCGCCGCCCCGACGTCAGCGTGGCGGTGCCGACCATCACAGCCAGGACGACAGGTGTCAGGGCCGCCTTGCCGTCGAACACGAAGTCGAGGACGAAGCCGACGGCCAGGAGCTGGGCGAAGGCCCGCACGCTGGCCACGGCGATATCGCTTTCCAGGCCGGTCCGGCGGACGCGGGAGATCACCATGGCCACGATCACCAGGAGAAGGGCGAGGGCGACGTCGGCCCACGAGATCCGCCCGCTCAGGTCGTTCATCCGCCGACGGTGACGGTGCGGTCGGCCAGCTCGGAGGCCTGGCGGGGGTCGTGGGTCACCAACACCACGGTCAGGCCGTCGTCGGCCAGCATCCGGACCAGGGCCTCGATCCCGGCCTTCGAGGAACTGTCGAGGGCGGAGGTGGGCTCGTCGAGGAGCAGGCACTCGGGGTGGCGGGCCAGGGCGCGTGCCAGGCACATGCGCTGGGCCTCGCCCACCGAGAGCCGGTCGGCATCACGGTCGGCCAGCTCGGGGTCGAGGCCGACCCGGGCCAGGAGCATGTCGACCTCCGGTCCGACGTTGGCGGCCACGGTGCCCGGGAACGTCACCGGCACCTGGCCGACGAACTGCACCCGCCGGCGCAGGTCGAGCACGTCGTAGGACCGGACGTCGCGCCCGTCGAGGAGGACGGTGCCGGAGTCGGGGTCGTCGAGGCGGTTCAGCAGGCGCAGGAGGGTGGTCTTCCCCGCACCTGAGGCACCCACCATGGCCGTCAAGCCGTCGGCCGGGATGCGGGCCGAGAACCCCTCGATGATCGGCGCCGAGTCACCGTCAACCCGCACGTTGCGATACTCGAAGCGGTCCCCCATGGCGTCACCAGTATCCTCGCCTGCAATGAAGGTCTCTCTTCCCGACGGTTCCTCACGCGACCTGCCCGACGGTGCCACCGCCGGCGACCTGGCCGCGTCCATCGGCCGGGGTCTGGCGAAGGCTGCCGTGGCCGCGGTCGTCAACGGCGCCCAGGCTGATCTTGGCCGCTCGCTGCACGAGGGCGACGAGGTCGCCATTGTCACCTCCAACACCGAGGAGGGCCGCTACGTCCTCCGCCACTCCACCGCCCACGTCATGGCCCAGGCCGTCTGCGACCTGTTCCCGGGGGCGAAGTACGCCATCGGCCCACCGATCGACGACGGCTTCTACTACGACTTCGACCTCCCCGATGGCGGTCGGTTCAGCGACGACGACCTCGGCCGCATCGAGGTACGGATGCGCGAGATCGTGGGCGAGGACCAGCCCTTCGTGCGCGAGGAGCTCTCGCGCGACGAGGGCCTGGCCCGCTTCGCCGACCAGCCGTTCAAGGTGGAGATCATCGAGGGTGTCGACCCCGACGAAGGCGCGGTAGGCACTGCGGTCAGCGTGTACCGCAATGTCGGGTGGGCCGACCTGTGCCGGGGCCCCCACGTGCCGTCGACCTCCAGGCTCGGCTCGTTCAAGCTCATGAAGGTGGCCGGCGCCTACTGGCGGGGTGACGAGAAGCGCCCGATGCTCCAGCGCATCTACGGCACGGCGTGGGAGTCCGACAAGGCCCTGGCCGAGCACCTCCACCGCCTGGAGGAGGCCGAGCGCCGCGACCACCGCAAGCTGGGCCTCGAGCTCGACCTGTTCCATTTCCCGCCCGAGATCGGTGGCGGCCTGCCCGTCTTCCACCCCAAGGGCGGGTTGGTCCGCAAGCTCATGGAGGACTTCTCCCGCGACGAGCACGAGGCCGCCGGCTACTCGTTCGTGTGGACCCCCCACCTGGCCAAGTCCACCCTCTTCGAGACCTCGGGGCACCTCCAGTGGTACGCCGACGGCATGTACCCGCCGATGGAGATGGAAGGGGCCACGTACTACCCGAAGCCCATGAACTGCCCCATGCACATGCTGATCTACAAGTCGCAGTCCCGGTCCTACCGCGACCTGCCCATGCGGCTCTTTGAGTTCGGCACTGTGTACCGGTTCGAGCGGTCGGGGGTCCTCCATGGCCTGACCCGGGTCCGGGGCATCACCCAGGACGACTCCCACATCTTCTGTGCGCCCGACCAGTTGGCCGGTGAGCTGTCGTCGCTGCTCGCCTTCGTGCTCAAGATCCTGCGGACCTTTGGGCTCACCGAGTTCGAGGCCGAGCTGGCCACCCGTCCCGAGAAGTTCGTGGGCGAGCCCGCCGAGTGGGACCAGGCCACCGAGGCGCTCGGCGACGCGCTCGAGGGCGCCGGCATCTCCTACAAGGTGGCCGAGGGCGAGGGGGCCTTCTATGCGCCCAAGATCGACATCCACGTGCGCGACGCCATCGGGCGCCGCTGGCAGATGTCGACATTGCAGGTCGACTTCCAGCTCGCACCGCGCTTCGACCTCGAGTTCGTCGGCGCAGACAACACCCGGCACCGTCCGTTCATCATCCACCGGGCGCTCTTTGGGTCGGTCGAGCGGTTCTTCGGCATCCTCATCGAGCATTACGCAGGCGCCCTGCCGGCCTGGCTGGCACCGGTGCAGGCTCGCGTCCTCCCGGTACGGGCCGACCACGAGGAGTACGCGGCCTCGGTGCTCGGCCAGCTGAAGGCCGCCGGCATACGGGCCGATGTGGCCGAGGCCGACGAACCCCTGGGCGGGCGCATCCGCAAGGCCAAGCTGGAGAAGCTGCCCTACGTGCTGGTCGTCGGCGACTCCGACGTGGAGGCCGGCACGGTGGGCGTCAACCCCCGCGGCGGCGAGGTCGAACGCGACGTGCCGGTGGGCACGTTCGTCGGCCGCCTCCGCGACGAGGTGACGTCCCGCTCGTGAGCGGCCTTGAACGCTTGTGGGCCGGGTGGCGCAGCGAGTACGTCGAAGGGGCATCGGCCGACACCGGTTGCGTGTTCTGCCGGATCCTGGCCAGCGACGAGCCAGGGGAGCGGACCTACATCGTCCGGCGCGACAAGTCGTGCGCGGTGGTGCTCAATGCCTACCCGTACACGAGCGGGCACCTCATGGTGATGCCGGTCCGCCACGTCGGCGAGCTGGAGGAACTGGATGCCGGCGAGGCCGCGGGCATGTGGCGGGAGCTGTCGGGCGCGGTGCGGGCGCTGAAGGCGGGGTACTCGCCCGATGGGCTCAACGTGGGGGTGAACCTCGGGCGGAGCGCCGGCGCCGGCGTCCCCGGGCACTTCCACATGCACTGCGTGCCCCGCTGGAACGGCGACACCAACTTCATGACCACGCTGGCCGAGACGCGCATGCTCCCCGAGGCTCTGCCCGCTACCTACGAGAAGATCAGGAAGGCGTGGCCCACCGATGGCTGAGCCCCCCGACGACGAGCACCGCGACGAACTGCCGGCCGACCTCGACGTCAGCAACTACGTCGGGATGTACACCTTCCCCGACATCCGCCGCCGGCGGGCGCCGGCGTACGCCTACCTGGTGCTGGCAGCCGGTCTGGGTTTGTTGACCATCACCCACCCGGGCCAGGGGGTGCTGGTGAACGACGGCTTCCTCGTGGCCGCCGTCACCCTGGCGCTGATCGGGGTGTACCACCTCGCCGCGGCGTGGCCGCTGGCCGTGAAGGACACAGACGCCCTGCTGGCTGCTGCCGGCAAGGTCGGGTTCCCCGTCGGCCACGCCTCGGCCCAGCTCGGCTGGCGGGGCCTCCGCAGCCGCCCGACCTGGCGCATCCTCCTGTACTCGAGCGAGGACCCGCCGGCGTCCCGTGGACTGGTGCTCGTCGATGCAGTCGACGGCGAAGTACTTGACCAGATCGTGGAGGACAACCCCGAAGACTGGTCATGAGTGGAGCGGAACGGCGTACTGTGTGGCTGTGGTGAGTCGCGCTGAAGACCTGCCCGACCCGGCTGTCGTAGTCGTCAATCCTGACGACGAGGTTACTCCCGAGGCCTTCCGAGAATGGCTCGACCAGCTGCAGAGTGGGGAGCCCATTCGCCTAGACGTGACTGCCGCTCAGACGCTTGCTGACGCACGCGCCACTGGCGAGGTGTGACGCCGGTCGTCATCGACGCGTCCGCTGGCGTGGAGCTCGTGGCTGACACGGCGCGGGGCCGGGCGCTGCGAGCGTTGCTGCCGACCGATGCGGTCCCCTGGGCACCGGAAACCTTCTTTGTCGAAGTCGGCTCAGTGCTGCGTCGATGGGATCTCAACGCCATCCTCACGCCCGATCAGATCGCCGAAGCAGTACACCAGCTCGCGATCTGGCCGCTGCGCATCGTCCAGGTACGGGCGTTGTTTGCGGACGCATGGCGGCTCCGCAAGAACCTCACCTTCGCCGACGCCACCTACGTTGCGCTGGCCGCGCACCTCGGCGCCGAGCTGCTGACCGACGACCACAAGCTCGCCAACGCTCCGACGCTGTCTGTACGAGTCCTGCGACTACCGATCGGCCCGTGAGGGGCCGCCGTCGAGGACAATCCCGGCGCACAGCGCTCGCCGGCATCTCGCCTGAACAGCGGCTATGCACAGCGTTCACCTCCGGCAACCCCGAAGACTGGTCGTAGTCGACGAACTGCGGCGCCTTGCCTCCTGGCTGCCGGGCACGACCTCACACTTGGTAAGATCGAAAGCTACCAAGGAGATCGGAGTTTGGCGATGCCTGCAACCTCAGAGTTCCTCGTCTCCTCCAGCGGCCAGATGTCCGTTCCGGCGGCGGTTCGCCACCGCTGGGGCCTGGATCATGGCGGACGGGTGACCGTGGTCGATCTCGGTGACGCCGTCGTCCTGCTTCCCCCCGGGGGACGGGCCGGGCTTCTCGACGCGGCCCTGTCGGCCGAGGACCACATCGCGTTCGTCGCCGGCCTCGCCGACCCGGATCTCGCCACGACATAGTGGCGGCGACGGTCGTCGACGACCACCTCCTGCGCGACATTCTCGTCGGCCACCGTGACGAGACCCTTGATGGACTGTCGCCGGATGGCGTGGCCACCACGGGCCTGTGGCTGTTCCGGCTGTGCTCGTCGTTCGCCGGTCCGACCGTCGTCGGCAAGCTGTCCGGTCCGGTCGCCTCGTTGCCGGAGGACCTGCAAGCACGCTTCCGGGCCCAGCTCGTCGGTCTGCCTCCGTCGATCGAGGTCCTGAGCCTCCGGGACATGGCCTGGCCGATGGCGCTCCTGCAGACTCGCCACCGGGCCGACGGGCGGTCACTCTCGGCGGCCATGGTCGAGGCCCTCGCCGCTGCCCACCGGCTCGGCCGGGCGATCGCCGTGTCACAGAACGATGTCGGGCCGAACCTCCGTGCCGCGGCCGAGGCAGATGGCGTCGCGTTCCACGTCCTGTAGTGGGCCGACGTGGAGCCTCGTCTGCGACCCAGGGCCGGCGTTTCGGGGCGCCCCGACCGCGGGGTCGCGGCTGCCCTTATGGGGTGGTCCAGGTTCGTTCGTACGCCCCGGGCCGGCCCGCCGTTGGCGTCGGGACATCAGTGCTAACGATGCCGAATGACGACCTCCCCCAGCTCGGGTCCAGGGAAGAATTGGAGGAGGTGTTCCTCGACGAACTCGGTATCAGGATCGTCGGGGTCGAAGATGTCCCACTCCTGAGCCGCTCCCTCCTGGCGACCACGGGCATGGGCCCGTAGGCGCCAGGACCCGGGCGATGCCGAGAACTCCTGGACAAGCTGGCCGTCCCAGTCGACGATCGTCAGACGATCAGAGAGCACAGTGAAATCGACCTCCACGACCTCTTCATACTCGGCCGCGGGGTCGTGCGGCTGCTCCGTCAATACCTCGGTGGTGACCTGGACAGGTCCCCACCGAGTACCGGTGGCGACCATGGCTCTCCACGGCTGAGTCATGCCCACAAGGCCGTTGGCACCGCCAACACGCGGAGGGATGGTGCCCTCCGCCGGAGGCGTCTCAGTGGCGAAACCGGCTGGGTCGATGATGTCGTACCAGCCATAGTAGGAGTTGAGGATCGCGCTCGTCATAGTGTCAGTTCAGGACGTCGACGTGGAACGTGTCGCCGTAGAAGTACCGCTCGTTCGAGTACATCGACCCGAGCATCCGCCCGACCTTCTGGTTGTGGTCTCCGTTGACGGCCCTCACGTCTCAATACGTCCCCTTCGGGCCGAAGCGGCACCCTCCCGGGTGGCGGCGAACGGGTACTCGTCGCACTGTTGACCGTCCTTCTTCTTCGGCAGATTGTTGCAGACCAGACCGGAGATCGCCCGGTTGGCGTCCAGCTCGTACGGGAACGAGCGGTGGAGCGGCTGCCATCCCCTCAGGCCGGGGTGCGTGCTGAACCGCTGCTGCGCCTCCCGGACCCACTCTGCGGCCTCCGTCATCGTGACGTCGGAGATCCGCAGGGTCAGCGTCCCGGCGAAGTCTCCATAGACGCACCCCTCGCCGGCGTTGTGGGCGACCAGGTCGGGCGGGCGGCGCTCGTCGTCATGGGGCGAACCGAAACGATCCCCCGCGGCGCGCGCGCAATGGATCCCGGACGTGTTGACGCCATTAGCTAACCTAGCTACCATTGGGACCGTGCGAGTGAACATGCACGAAGCAAAGACCAACCTGTCCCGGCTCGTCGCAGCAGTCGAGTCCGGCGAGGCGGAGGAGGTCGAGATTGCCCGAGCTGGGCAGGTGGTGGCCCGCATCGTCCGTCCCCGGCCACGAGCACCACGCCATCCTGGCTACTGGGCGGGTCGCGTCCGTATCGGCCCGGACTTCGACACCCTGCCCCCGGAAGTCGAAGCCGCGTTCGCTGGCGAGCAGGAATGAAGGTCCTGCTCGATACCCACATCCTGCTGTGGTGGCTGGCCGGCGACGACCATCTGCCGGCGCCGGCAGCCGTGACCATCGCCGACCCCGACACCGAAGTCGTCGTGTCCGCCGCCAGCGCATGGGAGATCTCCGTCACGCAGGCGGCGGGGCGACTCGATGCCCCGGACGACCTGCTGGACGCCGTGGCCGCCAACGACTTCGGGACGCTTCCGATCACTGTGGACCACGCCATGGCCGCAGGGCGCCTGCCGGCGCATCATGCCGACCCGTTCGACCGCATGCTGATCGCCCAGGCCCAGATCGAGGGCTTCACGCTCGTGAGTGTCGACAGGCGCTTCTCGGAGTACGACGTCGAGCTGCTGCGTCTGGACTGACGTCCGCACCCCGGCGATAGTGGCATCGACTAGGGCTCAGGCTTTCGTCGTTATGGGGCGACTCAGGAGCCTCGGTACGAGATGGCCGGAGCCCTCAGGAGGCCGATGGGATAGCGGTTGGAAGTGTCAGCGTTGGCGGTCATGCATGCTGAGGGGAATGAGCACCGTGCTGGCTGCCCTGCCCCCGGAGTTTCTGCAGGTGAGCTTCAGCGAGCGCATGATTCCCGGCCGGGAGCCGGTCGGGTTGACCGAGGGCAGCAATTGCCAGCGGTACGCCTATGCGGTTCTTCGGCATTTCGGGCTGTCGGTTCCGGACCTTCGGTCGAGCGAGCTTTGGGCCGACGAGGAAGTCCTGACCACCGTGTCGGAGCCCGAACCGCTGGACCTCGTACTCTTCGCCGCCAGTCCCGATCCGTGGGGTGCCCACGTTGGTGTGTATCTCGGTGGCGTGGAGGTCCTCCATCTGTGCAAGGAGGTCGGCGTCCCTGTCGTCTGGGACTTCAAGGACTTCGCTGAGCGTGAACACTATCGATCGCTAATCGGCTTCAAGCGGGTTCGTACCTCGTCTCATGTCCCGTCCGGGGATATGAGCTGAACCGCCGGGAAGTACGTGCGGTACCGCGTGGCATCGCGCGTGAGCAGTCGGAGGCCCGCGACGGCGGCGTGCGCACCAATGACGAAATCCGGGAGCGTTGACAACCGGGTTCCCCTGTTCCGGCGGTAGTCGAGGAATGCCTTTCCAGCGAGGAATGCCGACTCCCACGACACCGCGAGCCGCCCGTAGTCCGAAGACGGGAGCGCTTCTTCAACGTCTTCGATACGGGTGAAGCGCACCGACACCTCGGCGTAGATGATCGGGTTGATGAACAGCGAACCGTCATCGGCCGCGCCGGCGAGTGCGCTCGATGACCACTCGAACCAGTTCTCTAGGGAGGAGGCTGCCGACGGGTAGCACCCGGAGGCGTCCGAGGCCGTCGTCGAGGACAATCCCGGCGCACGAGACTCGCCACCGCGCCGGCGGGGGGTCGCTGTCGGCGCGGTGGTCGAGGCCGAGCCGGATGGCCGAGCGCCGCAGCCTGTCGACCGGTAGCGCGTTACCGACTGCTGAGACAGTCGCGAAGGAGATCGAGGTGACCCGCGTGACGAGCGGTCTCGTCGATCATGTGGACGAGGATCCACCGTACGTTGACCGGTCCTCTCCCGAACGATGGGACCACCGCCACTTCGCTGAGCGAGTCGCACCGGCCGAGCGCTGAACGGCTTCGCGCGCATGCCGCCGAGTACAGCTCGACGATGCCGTCGACGCTGTCATCGGGGGCCAGCCGCATGGCGTGGTCAGGATCGTCGGCGCCAGGCGTGTCCCAGGGTGCGGGCATTGCCGCGCCGCGCAGCCGGCCCTGGAACCAGCGGTCCTCGGCCCATGCCAAGTGCTTGACGATTCCCGCGATCGTCAAATCCGTCGCTGGCAGCAGGCGCGCCGAGGCATCCTCCCACTCAAGGTCGATGAGTGCCGCGGCTGCGATCTCCCTGTACTGATCGAGGCGCTGCACGAGCGCCGTGCGCTCGTTGCCGGGCTGCAGATCAGCACGCGCTGTCCAGGCTTCCATCCTCCTCCCATGCTGGCAGCCTCCCACCGCGCTCGCCGCCGCGACGAGACACGCCATCGTCGCCGAGGCCTCTCTCAGGGCCCGGCTGATCACTCCGGGGCGCCACAGCTCAGTCTGGTCCAATCACACAGAACTCATGGCCGGCTGGATCCTGAAGCACGCGCGTGGTCCACTCGCCCGCCTCGATACGAGACACCGACGTTGCGCCCGCGGTCAGCATCTCGTCAACAAGGGTTCGAGCATCGTCGACGAATAGGTCGAGGTGAAGTCGAACCTTTGCCGCCTTCGGTTCCGGAACAGTCTGGAACGTCACGAACGGAGGTCCATCCGGGCCCTGGTCTCCTCGCTCGATCGTCACATACGGTCCCGCAGCTGAGCCGGGTCGCCGGGTGTAACCGAGAAAGCGCTCCCAGAAGGCAGCCAACTGCGCTGCGTCGGGACAATCCACCGTGATTCCAATCTGCTTTGGGGTGGGCAACCGTGTCGTCCGATCCTTGCGTCGCGTCGAGCATGGGAGGAGCCGCAGAGCCCGGTCGCTCATTTTTCATCGTCAACCGGATGCTGGCCGGGCAGGCGCGGCCACGCACGCTCGCTTCGTGCGGCGTTCCCCCGCGCAACCGATCGCCGGCTCGGCGTTCGTGTCGCTCGACGCGTCGAGAGCGCAGAACGGCCGCCGGGCGAGGGTCGGTCGACGGCACCACCCCGGGCGCACGCCGACCCGGCCGTTGGCGACACATCGGAGTTCCCAGCCCCTCTGCCGATCGGGGACAGCCCGAGGACCGTCCGGACCGCTGGTCCCGAGTCGGCGCTTCGGCGCGATGCTGTATCTGGATGAGAGGGCTTGAGTGGGCTCCTGGGTAGCGGAACCTGCGACGGTGCAGGGAGAGGACGTTCTCTGGCGACGCGCAGCAAACCGCCAACAGGGGCCGCGCAGGGCGGTCGGCGGGCGGCTGTACATCACAAACCAGCGCGCCATTTTCATGGCCAATCACGTCGACCGGGCCACCGGTGGCAACGATTGGTCTCGCCCGCTCGCCGACATCGTCGCGGTCTCGATCGAGCGCCGCCACTACGGGATTCCGCAGGTCACTCCCAACGTTTGCCTACGCAAGAGGCTGCGAGTGGAGTGTCGGGATGGGGCCGTGGAGCTCTTCGTCGTCAACCGGGTCCAGGATGTGGCCGATCGAGTGCGCGCCGCGACGTCGACGGGCCAATAGTGGCGCGGATCTCTCCGATACCGACGTCCTGATTCGCCGGGGATCGCCGCATCTCAGCCTCCCCGTGACGGCACCGACGAGAGGCGGTCTCGGCCACCCGTCGCGGTCCTCATGCGTAATGTTCGCTGAGCCGATCAGGCCTCCATCTCGATTGTCTTGCTGGTCTCGTACGCTCACCCATCTCGTGGAAACTCCTCGTCAGTGTCACGAGCCGCGGCCGATGGACGGTCGCGTACGCGATCCCGTCGGGGCACCATGGAGCCATGAGGCGCGTCCTGACGTCGGTTTTGCTCATGACGCTCCTGTCTCTCCCGGCGTGCGGACGAGGCAACTCCGACGCCCTGCCCCCGTGCCCCAAGGTCACCGGCTCGCCCGTCGTGGCGCCCGGGCTGCCGGGCCAGATCTCCTTCATTACCACCGGGATTCCCCGTCCCGGCTACTACCGCTGCGAAGGGACCTTCGAGATCAACGCCGACGGCAGCGGCCTGCGACGGGTCACCCTTGCGACCGAGATCTACCCGTTCGATGCGCGGCGGTCGCCGGATGGCCGGTTGTTCGTCTTCTATGGCGCCTGCCCGGACACCCAGCATCTGGAGCTCTGCCTCGTCAACGGCGACGGTACCGGGCTCCGGCCACTCAGTGCAGGCCCGGGGCACGCTGCTCCGGTAACCGACTTGTCGCCGGCATGGTCACCCGACGGGTCGAAGATCGCCTTCAGCCGCCGCCAGGAAAGCCTCGGTCATGGCGACCTTTACATTGTCGGTGCCGATGGGACCGGGGAAAGGCAGCTCACGAGTGACCCCGGTGACGAGAGTCAACCGACGTGGTCACCGGACGGTCAGACCATCGCCTACATCAGCAAAGAGGGCACCGAGCAGCTGCGCATCATCAAGGCGTCGGGCGGACCGTCGACGGTGCTCAGCCGCGAGGGCACGGTGAACGAGGCGCCCGCCTTCTCCCACGATGGCCGGCGGATCGCATTCTCCAGCAACCGCAGCGGCAAACCGGAGTCCGCCTACGTCCGAAGGGTTCGGACCCACCCGGGAAGCGAGGGGCTTCCAGTCTTCGGCGCTCCGGACATCTACACCGTGGGCGTCGACGGGAAGGGGCTGACCCGTATCACCAGTGACCCGTCGTCCAACTACTCGCCGGCGTGGTCGCCGGACGACCGGCACCTCGCGTTCATCAGCGACCGCGACGACAATCACAACCTCTACGTCATGGCCGCGGACGGCACCAACGTCGTCCGCCTCTCACCGCTGGCAGCAAGCACCCCGTCCTGGTTCACCTAGGCCTACGGCCCCCTCACGCTGGTGCCCGCGCTCGATCGGGGTCACGTAGCCGGCGTTCTCGCCGTCCGGTGGGCGCGCAGTGCTCGTTCCTTAGGGGGCGCCTCGACGCAGTCGGCGCGACGGGCGATACCGATCGGTTTGAAGCACCTCCCGGCGCCGGACCGCGCGCGAAGTAGCGGCACTTACTCGCTGCGCCGTGTCGACCGCGGGACCGGCGGTCCTTCCGGCCTTGGCGGTAGGGACACAGGGGCCTGCGCTCCGATCGCAAGCTCGGTTCGCAGCAGTGGTTCCGTATCGGGGTACCAGCTGTACAGATCTCTCCCGCAGAAGGGGCAGTAGCCGATCGGCGCTTCCTGTACAGCCCAAATCTCAGGAACCGTGCCGTCCAGCGCGTCGACGGCCGCAGCTCTGTGCTGCATGATCCAGCGCACGCGCCCCGCCTTGTCGAGATACGGGAAGATCGCCACGCCCGGCTGCCCGGCCTCCATGAACTTGATCCGGAAGGACGCACAGCACCACTTGAACGTCTTGTCGATTGCGTTCAGGCTTTTGAGGCTACTCGTGCGCCGATGACATTGCTCCGGCGAACGCCGGCCCCCGAGCAAGCTCGGCACGTACCGGCATGGCTCGCCCCCCCAGGATGCCCGGTCTGCGCGTAGCCGTCGGCTGCGCCTGGGCGAGCCGAATGGCGTTCACATCGTCCGCCGAGCGCGGTGCGCTAGACCGTCGACGTGACAAATGGGTGGGTAGGCACCGGCTACTCCGGGGCAAGCAATGTTCGCTTCCCGGATGGGCGTCTCCGGCGAGTGTTCATCATGCTGCACCGCTACCCGAAGATCCCTGAGAGCGGCGATCTTGCGGATGGCGACTACTCGACCGATGACGGTTACCAGGACTGGTGGGGGTACGTCCGCTACGAGCCTGGCGATAACGGACCTCGGGTGGATGCCCCCGATTACGATGAATCTTTCACGGTCGAGCCGGACGAACGGGTACCTCTGCAACCGAACCGTGGTTGGCCCGGCAAGCCGCTTGATCTAGAAGTCATCCACTCCCACGAACGTGACGGCGGGTTTGAGGCGCTGGTACGCGAGCACTTCGAGCCATATCTCGAATAACGCCGGCTACGTTTCGCCGTTCGCCTTTGTCGACCCGGTCGGTATCGCTCGGCGACGGCAATTCTGGCCAGCTGACCCTGAACCCCACGGCCGGCGCTCCGGGCGACGCTGTCGGACTCCCGGCGGTCGTGGTTGCGGGGTTCCGGTGGTCGGCCAATCCACTCGAGCGGCGCCGGAGGTGGGCGTGCGTGCCCGCTCCCCTCAGCTCAAGGCACGGATGCGGAGGCCCCGGACGGGAGCAAAGTCCTCCTTGTTGCGGGTGGCGAGACCAAGGTTGCGCTCCAGGGCGGTCGCAGCGATGAGGGCATCGGGCATCCGAAGGCCGCTTTCGCGCCGTATGCGCCCGGCGCGCTCGGCGATGGCGCGGTCGACGAGCACCTCCCGGAGCGGAGCGAGCACTCGGGCGGCCACGTCGATTCCTGTCGTCCCCGCAAGGAGCTCAGCACGGGGAGAGGAGGCCGTTCTCAATCGGTGAACTCGTACATCCCGCGCCGCCAACGTGGTGGTTGGCGGTCAGGCTGTGAGCGGTCGCCCGCCCATCTGAGCATGGCGTTGACGGCGTCGACGGAGACCCGACTTGGGTCCCGGGACCATACAAGCGCCATACATCAGCCCACGGGCGAGCGTCGCAGGAGCGCGGCGAGGAAGGCGTCCATGAACTCGTCGACCACGCCCGGGTGGCGGCCGGTGACCAGGGCGCCGTCCACCCATGTGTCCACGGCGCGGCGATCTTCGTCGAAGACGACTTCGCCGCCGGCATTGACGACGTCGGCGAGGATGTTGTGGGCGCAGGTCACCTTGCGTCCTTTGAGCAACGCCGGGTCGGCGCAGAACAGCCACAGGGAATGGCAGATGCCCCCCACGGGAAGGCCGACGTCGTCCATGGCTGTGACCGCGTCCCTTAGGAACTTCACCGCAGGTGCGTCGTTCGGACCGTCGGCCGGGATCTGCTCCTGGTAGCGGAGCCGGTCCATGGCGTAGCCGCCGATGAGGATCACCCCGTCGTAGTCGGTCGGGCGGACACTGTCTACCTCGGTCGTGACGGTCACTGTCTCGACGCCGTCGTTCCCGAGGAAGGTCAGCGAGTCCTGGCCCCACAGGTGGCTCACGTAGACAACCTCGTAGCCGTTGGCCGGGAAGAACACGTTGAACCCTCGGAACTCGGTCTCGTCGAAGTGTGACTCGACGAGTACGGCAACCTTCCCCTGTGCCACCCAGTCCCCTATCGTTCGGTCCCGCCGCAGCATACGTTCGGCAGCCGCTGAAGCGACAGGGGGGCTTGTGTACGACTATGTGATCGTGGGCGGCGGAACGGCGGGTTCCGTGATCGCGGCCCGGCTCACCGAGGACCCCGGCGTCTCGGTGCTCGTGCTCGAGGCCGGGCCGGATTTCGCGGACGTGGAAAGCCTCCCCCACGACGTCGCCTACGCCTACGCAGTGTCGGTGAAGGACCACGACTGGGGCTACAGGGCCGAGGCCGTGCCAGGGAGGTACATCGACTACGCCCGAGGCCGGGTGATCGGCGGCTGCTCGTCGATCAACGGCACGATCGCTCTCAGGGGCATGCCGTCGGACTACGACGAATGGGCCAGCCTCGGCAACGACGAGTGGTCATGGGAGAGGACCCTGCCCTACTTCCTGAAGATCGAGAACGATCAGGACTTTCCCGACCGCGAGTTCCACGGCGACGCCGGCCCGCTGCCGATCGTACGGACCCCTGACGACGAACTGGTACCGCTCCAGAAGGCCTTTCTTCGCGCCTGTGTCGCCAACGGCTTGGACTACGTGGCCGATCACAACGACCCGGCCACCAGCGGCGTCGGGCCGATCCCTATGAACCGCCGCGGTGAGCTGCGGGTCTCGGCGGCCGTCGCTTGGCTGAACCCGGCCCGAGGCCGTCCCAACCTCGAGATCCGCGACCGCTGCCTGGTTAACCGCGTCGTGTTCGAGGGCGCCCGTGCGACCGGTGTGGAGATCGTCGGCAACGACGGTCGGGCCGAGGTGATCGAGGCGGGCGCCGTGGTCCTGTCCGCCGGCGCACTGGGCTCACCCAGCATCCTCTTGCGCTCCGGCGTCGGCCCTACGGCTGAGCTGGACCGCCTCGGGGTCCCGACGGTTCGCGTTGCCCCCGGCGTCGGCGAGAACCTCACCGAGCACCAGCAGATCTTCGTCGCCTTCATCCCCAAGGAGGGGGTGACGAACCACTCCCTGCCCGACGTCCAGCTTGTCGTGGATTACACGGCGGCCGGCAGCGACAAGTTCAACGACATGCAGATCTACTGCGTCAACAAGTTCGGCAAGGAGCGGTTCCCCAAGCTCGAGTCCGTCCTAGGCGACGTGGACCTGCTCTTCGCGGTCATGCTCGTGCTGAACCGGGCTAAGTCACGGGGCCGTCTCACCCTCGCATCGGCCGACCCGTCGGCGGCCCCCGAGGTGGCGCTGAACTGCTTCGACCACCCGCACGACATGGAGCGCATCCGAGAGGGACTGAGGCGGTGCTGGGCCATCGGGAACTCTGATGACATCAAGGCGATGTCGGTCGGGATCGCCGTGCTCAATCAGGAGACCGTCGACGACGACGAGAAGCTCTCGGACTATGTGGCGTCCAACAGCGCCACGATCTGGCACCCTGTGGGCACATGCAAGATGGGCCCCGCGAGCGACGATATGGCCGTGGTCGACCAGTACGGGCGGGTGCACGGTCTGCAGAACCTGCGTGTGGCTGACGCGTCGATCTTCCCCGAGCACGTCAGCCGCAACCCCATGTTGACCACCCTCGTCATCGGCGAACGGGTGGCCGAGTGGATCGGGAGCGGTCGGTGAGCCAGGCCCTCGGTGCGGAGCGGTCCCTCGCCCGACGCTACTTCGAGGACATCTTCAACGCGGGAGAGCTCGCGGTGACCGACGAGATCCTCGATCCCGACATCTCCTTCATCGGCCCGATCACCCCGGAGGGCATCGACGGCATCGACGCGTACAAGCGCTTCGCCCGTGGATGGTACGAAGGGTTCCCCGACCGCCACTTCGAGCTGCTAGAGGAATGGGTCGACGGCGACCGGATCGCCGCACTGTTCCGCATCACCGGCACCCACTGGGGCGAGTTCATGGGCCAGGCGGCGACCGGGAACACAATCGACGTGAAGGGCATGAACTTCTTTCAGATCGGGCACGGGAAGATCCGCTCGATCCAGGTCTTCTTCAACCCACTCCACCTCTTGGAGCCCGTCGGGTTGGCGAAATCGAGGAACGCCCTGGAGCTTGGCCGGTAGTTCATCGTTTCGTCCGACGAAGTCAACGAGGAAGGGAACACACGCCATGGAACAGGACATCACCATCGTGTTCGCGTTTCTTCACGCCGCGCCCGGCTACGAGGATCGCGTCCGCGAAGAGCTGTCGAAGGTCGTGACCGAAACGCTCAAGGAGCCGGGCTGCCTGAAGTTCGTCGCGCACCAGTCCGTCGAGCGCCCGGCGGAGTTCGTCGTCTATGAGCACTGGCGCGAGCGGGAGGATGTGGACAAGCACATCGCGCTGCCTCATGTGCAGCACTTCATGAAGTTGGGGGAGGAGATCTTCTCCGAGCCCGTGCGTGTGACGTTCTGGAACGGAGTGGAACCGACTTAGCTCAGAAGAACGCTCGTCATCCTGCCTCCCTTCCCGGACGGGTGCCGGCAACGGGGCGTCGAGTTCATCGGGAAGCTTCACCAAGGTTCAGTGACTGGCGCCGAAGAGCCGCAGGAACGCGACGGCCGCGCCCTCGACCCTCAGCCTTCCGGCGCGTTGGGCTTCGTCGACGGTGAGCCCGGTGAAGACCAGCTCCTCGAGGGTGGCCGGGTCGGTGTCGAGCACGATGTCCGCCTCGCGGGCGGCGCCGCGGGCGATGTCGATCGTGCCGTCGTCGACGGAGAGGCGGAAGGCGCCGGCGGCGAACCGGATCTCGGCGACGAGGTGGGCCCCTCTCGCCGCGTCGGGGTTGAAGAAGTTCTTCAGGGCGAGCATGGCCGCATCGCACCCAACGGGCGATCCCGGGGAGAAGGACGGAGATCCAGCGCCCCACCTCTGCAACCCCATCAGGATGGGCTCCAGATCAGCGCCCCACTCGGTCAGCTCGTAGACGTTGGCGGACGCGGGAGGCGGCAGGCGCCGCCGACGCACCACGCCCGCCTCCTCCAGCTCCCGGAGCCGTTGGGTCAGCACATTTGGGCTGCTCTGCGGCAGGCCGGCGTGCAGGTCGCCGAATCGCTTGGGGCCAAAGAGCAGGTCGCGCACGATGAGCAGCGCCCAGCGTTCCCCTACGACGTCGAGGGCGTGGGCGGAGGTGCATCCGTCGGCGTAGGTCCTCATGGCGACAGCCTATCCAAGATCCGCGCTATGCACTTGCAGTGTCGCGACTAACACTCCTAAAATAGGAGCATGATCGCTCGGCAACCCGTGTACCGTCGACTGGCGCCGCTGATCGCGGCGTCATTCACGGGCAGCTTCTGGCTGTGGGTGCCGGTGGAGAAGCTCTTCCTGTCCCAAATCGGCTTCACGGCTCAGACCATCGGCCTGATGGCGGCCGCGTACTCCGCCACCGTGCCGCTGCTCGACGTGCCGTCGGCCCTTCTCGCCGACCGGTGGAGCCGCCGGGGCGTGCTGTGTATCGGCAATGTGAGCGCGTTCTTCGCGTGCATCGTCGGGGGCCTCAGCCACAACGTCGGGACCTACCTGATGGCTGCCGTCCTCCTCGGCGTCTACTTCGCCATGCAGTCCGGCACGTTCGACGCCATCGTGTACGACACCGTTCTAGAGGAGACGGGTGGCAGCGACCAGTTCGAGAAGGTGCTGGGCCGCGTCCGCATCTTCGAAAGCGTGGCATTGGTGCTCGGCGCTCTCGGCGGCGGCCTGATGGCCTCGGCGACGTCGCCGCGGGCGACTTACTTCGCCACGGCGCCGTTGCTGCTCGTGTCGACCGCGTGCCTGTTCTCGTTCCGTGAGCCGCGTCTTCACGCCGAGCGCACCGCAGGTTCGCTCCGCCGGCACGTGCGGTTGGCGGCCGGCGCAGTGCGTGGCAAGCATCTTCTCCCGATTGCCGGGCTGCTGGTGCTCACCACCATGCTGACCCAGGCCGTCTTCGAGTTCGGCCCCCTGTGGTTGGTCGATGCCCACACGTCGGCCGGCGCCTTCGGCCCGGCGTGGGCCGCACTGGTCGCCGCACTCGGCCTCGGCGGCGCCCTTGCCGGCCGCCTGCGGCTCCGGTCCCTGGCCACCCAGGCGCTGGTTGCCGTGCTGCTCGTAGGCGCCGCCGCCGTGCTCCTCGTGTCCGATTACGTCGTGGTCATCACGACGGTGCAGGTCATCACGGCCACGCTGTCCGTCGCGCTCGGCATCCTGTTCACCCGTCAACTGCACGACGCGGTGCCCTCCGACGTCCGCACCGGCGTCGCCTCCGGCCTCAGCACGTTCACATGGGTGATCTTTCTGCCGTTCGCGTTGGGCTTCGGCGTTGTCAGCCAGCGCCTCGGGATCCATGCGGCCGGCTGGCTGCTGGTCGGCTTGGCGGTTGCGATCGGAGGCCTGCTTCTCGGCGCTGGCCGCCTGCCAGCGCCGTCGGTGCCAGCCGTCGGGGCCGACCCGGGCCTCGAGCTGGCCGCGTAACCAGTGGGGCAGTATCTGCGAAGGGGCGGGCGTTGTCGGTACCCTGACCCTCCGTCGTTCCCAGTGAGGCCGACGATGTCATCGTCGCCAGAGGCTGACGCCGTACAGAGAGGATCTTCGGCCCGCCCGCGCTCGCAGTCTCACACCTCCCCGGCCTGCCTGCCGGCGGCCTGGCCGATGATCCGGCCGATGTTCCGGGGCGCGAAGTACTCGGCGGGTGACACGGTGCCCGCGGCCACACTGGCGAACCCGTCCATGGCCTCCTGGTTGCCGTAGACCGCGCCCAACAACTGCTGCATCTCCGGAGGGGGCGGCTCGAGGGTAGCCAGCTGCGTGGTGAACTCATAGATGGGGATGACCTGGCTGTCCCGGGTCTGCTGGTAGGCGGCCATTGCTTCGTCATACGGCCGTCCGCCGCCGAGGGCCTCGTCGATGGCGGTGGCACACAGCTCGGCGTCACGGAATGCGTCGGTGATGCCCTGGGCCGTGATCGGGTCTCGGGTGTACCCGGCGTCGCCCACCAACGCCCAGCCCGGCCCGAACGGTCGTCTGAAGAAGTTGGGTACCCCGCCGCCGGTGAACCGGTCCTCCCGGGTTGCCGCCCGCACGCGTTCGGCGAACTCGGGGGCCGAGTCGAACGTACTCAGGTAGTTGCTCTCCACGTCGGACTTGTACGCCGACGCCTCGGCGTGGGGCCAGCCGACAACGACCATGGTGAGCCCGTCGTTGGTCGGTGCCGCTCCCCAACCGCGGTGAGGGCGGATCACGCTCTCGAAGCCGGCGACGGGTAGGTCGCTCCAGTAGGTGTAGTAGCCCCACAGGAGCTCCGGCTTCTCGTTGTACTGCTCGGGCTGAACGGCTCTCGCCACGAGGGAGTTGCGGCCGTCGGCGCCGATGACCACCTTGGCCCGCTCGACGACTGTCTGGCGACCCTCGTCGTGGCCGCGGATCCCTATGACAGCGCCGTCCTCGAAGACGAGCTCGTCGACGGTGAACCGCTCCCGGACCTCGGCCCCGGCCCGCGCCGCGGCATCCAGCAGGATCTTGTCGAGGATGGTCCGGCGCGGTGCGTACGCCGCGGCGTTCCCGTCCACGGGTCGCGGCGTGCCAGCGATCGTGAAGGGGCCGAAGTCGAAGGAGTAGACGTCGAAGGGCGGGCAGCCGGAGGCCACGACGTCGTCGAAGAGCCCCCAGCGTCGGAGCGCCGCCATCCCCGGGGCGTGGACCACGTGGGTCGACACCGTGTCGCTCGGGAACGTTGCTCGGTCCACGACAAGCACGCGGTATCCCTTCTGGGAGAGCAGCATGGCGGTCGGCGATCCCGCACATCTCGCCCCCACCACGATCGCGTCATACTCCATTGCCGTCCCCTCGTGTCGTCGGATGTCCTAGATCATCGCAGTCCAGCACGTCGCGGCGGCGTTACTGCGGTGGACAGGGACGTTCTCTCGCGGCTGCGCCAGAGCTCGTCTGGGCCGATGAAAAGGCAGGAAAGATTCTTTACCTGGTTGACGCACCGGATGCGGAAACCGCGAACAGTGTCCACCGCGAAGCTCACGGCTTGGTCGCTGACGAAATCTATGAGGTGACCGAACACTCCTGAGCGAGCGACGGTGGGTGAGGCCACCCGAACTCCGAAAGGCTCGGCGCGGGTACCATCCTCGCCGTTGTGCCGGCAGCTTTCCTGTCGTGGCGAAGCAGGCACGAAGGGAGAGGGCAGTGACCGAGTACGCCTTGAAGCTGAGCGAGGCCGAGCTGGCGCGGTACCAGTTCATGGCCGAGAGCGCCGCCCGGGCGGAAGCCGACCTGTGGGCGGCCGCCGGCGTGGCCGAGGGTGCCGCGGTGGCGGATATCGGTTGCGGTCCGGGTGCTGTGTCGGCGGTCCTCGGGCGCATGGTCGGGCCCAGCGGGTCGGTCCTGGCCGTCGACCGCGACCCCGATGTGGTCGATGCGGCTCGCCTGACGGCCGGGCGGGCGGGGGTCGACAACGTGACCTTCGGCGTCGGTGTCGCTGAGGACACCGGCCTCCCGTCCAGTTCCGTCGACCTCGTGATGGTCCGCCACGTGCTGGCCCATAACGGGTCTCGTGAGCAGGCCATCGTCGACCACGCCGCAACGCTGGTCCGCCCCGGCGGCGCCGTCTACCTCGTGGACATCGACATGCCGGCGTTCCGGCTGCGCCCGGACGATGAGGACCTCGCCGACCTCAGCGGGCGCTACCAGGAGTGGCACGCGCAACAGGGCAACGACCTCAGCGTCGGGCTTCGCCTCGGCGAGCTGCTCGTGGGGGCGGGCCTCGTCGATGTGGAACACCACGGCCGCTACCTGATCTTCCCGGTCGCGCCCGGGTCCCGCCCGCCGGGCTGGGCCGCCCGCGATGCGCTGGCTGCCGCGGGCTTGGCCACGCAGGAGGACATCGAGCGATGGGAGGGCGCGTTCGGGCGGTTCGACGAGCTGGAGCCCCGGCCGACGACGTTCGTCTCGCAGTTCGTCGCATTCGGCCGGCGTCCGGCGGGCTGACCGGGGGGGCACTGCTCGGAGGGCCGCTGCTCTTGCAGGAGAAGCAGTGCGCGCGGCAGAGGCGGGGTCAGCTCTCTTCACGAACAGCCTGCAGAGTGCGACAGTTGCATCATGACGAACAGCCTTGACGCGTTCACCCGTATCGCTGCCACCGATCACTTCCTGGCCGTCGTCGCCGTGGCGCGCCCGGATGGGTCAGTGCAGACCTCCGTCGTCAACGCCGGGGTGCTGGAGCACCCGCTCACAGGCGAGCTGGTGGTTGGTCTCGTTGCCCAGGGCGGGGCCGCCAAGCTAGGACTTCTACGCCGCAATGGCCGAGCCAGCCTGACCGTCTACCACGACTGGCGGTGGTCGTCCGTGGAGGGGCCCGCCGAGCTGATCGGCCCCGACGACCCTCCCGGCGGACCGGTCGACGGGATCAACCTCCCGGTGCTCCTCCGGGCGATCTTCACCTCCGCCGGCGGGGCCCATGACGACTGGGACACGTACGACCGGGTCATGGTCGAGGAGCGCCGCACTGCGGTGCTCGTGCACCCGGAGCGGGTCGCCGGTTCGGGGTGAGGTTCACAGGTAGCCGCCCCACATCATCGGGGGCTCACGGTCCCGGTACACGGCGGGCCTCCCGAAGCGGCCGCGGTAGGCCCCAGGTGAGACGCCAAGCACCCGTAGGAACGCTCGCCTCATGGTCTCAGGAGACCGGAAGCCCGCGCGCTTCGCGACGAGGTCGAGCCCGTCGTTGCCCAGCTCGAGCAACGCCTTGGCCGCCTCTACCCGGGCCTGCTCGACGTACTGAGCCGGCGGCACACCCACCTCCTCGGTGAAGAGCCGGGTGAAATGACGAACGCTCATCGATGCTGTTCCGGCCATGGTTGCCGCCGAGTGGTCATTGGCGGGGTCCTTGGCGATGGCGTCGAGGACCTTGCGAAGGTTCTCGTGGCGAGCGTTTGTCACCTGCGCGCGGACGCTGAACTGCGACTGGCCTCCGGGTCGCTGCATGAACACCACGAGCGCCTTTGCCACCCGCCGGGCCAGCTCGATACCGTGATCTTCCTCGACGAGCGCCAGCGCAAGGTCGATGCCCGCGGTCACCCCGGCCGAGGTGCTGATGCGGCCCTCCCTGACGAAGATGGCGTCTTCGTCGACGATGAGGTCGGGGTACGTCTCGGCGAGCTCGGCGCAGCGGGCCCAGTGCGTCGTCGCCCGGCGCCCGTCGAGGAGCCCAGCCGCAGCCAGGACGAAGGCGCCCGTGCAGACCGACGTCACCCGCCTCGCGCCGCCGGCCAGCCGTCGCACTTCGGCAACGAGCGCTTCGTCTTCCGCTGCAGCCACGTAGGCCAGTCCGCCGGCGACGACGACCGTGTCGACGTCATCGGCGTCGACATCCTCGAGGGCGCAGTCGACACCAAGGTCCGGCCCGCGCACGGTCGTCACGTCGCGGCCACCAACCGATGCGGTCTCGATGCGGTAGAGGGTGGAGGACGGGTCGGCGACCCCGAAAACCTCTAGCGGCCCAGCGACGTCGAGCATCCGGACGCCGTTCCAAAGCACGAAGAGGATGCGTGGCCTGGGCAGCGACGGCTCAGGAGGGTCGACGGCACGCAGCAGCGCCGAGCCATGGCGCTGGGACCTGCGCTGGCCGGGTGGCCGGATCTGAGGGTTGTCTGTCATTGCGACGCCGTTCGACCGGCCGGAGACTGGACCCGACCGATCGGGAAGTCACCGGCCCAGGAGCTTACGCGACCGTGCACTGTTGGACCCCGCCCCCGATGAGGAGGCCGACATGAACCTACGGGCACCTGCGGCGACCAATCCGGGCGCCGAGGACGACGGCGGTCGAAAGCGGGCGCCGACGCCCCGCCCGCATGTGCTGCCCGCGCGGCTCTTCCCCCTGTTCGTCGCGTTCCTGATCGCGACGGCGGTGTGCAGTGCGCTCGTCGCCCTGAGCATCGGCGCCGTCAACATCCCGCTCGGCAACGTGTGGCGGGTCGTGCTTCGCCATCTCACCGGGCGCCCCGCCGGGCAGAACCGGGTCCAGGACCGGATCATCTGGAACTTCCGGGCGCCGCGGGTGGTCATGGCCCTGCTCGTCGGCAGCGGCCTGAGCGTGGTCGGGACCGCCTTGCAGGCGTTGGTGCGCAACCCGCTGGCCGACTCCTACATCCTCGGCGTGAACCAGGGAGCGGCATTGGGGGCGGTGTTGGTCATCGTGCTCGGGTCGGGAGCCCTCGGGGGCCTGAGTGTGTCCGCCGCCGCCTTCCTGGGCGCCATCGTCGCCCTCATCATGGTGTTCCTCCTCGGGCAGCGGTCGGGCCGGTCCAACCCGACCCGGCTGATCCTGGCCGGCGTGGCCATCGGCCACCTCTTCTCCTCGGCGACGAGCTACCTGGAGATCCACGCCAACACCTCGGCCCTGGCCGGCGTCGTGTTCTGGTTGTTGGGCAGCTTCTCGGGTGCCAAGTGGAGCCAGCTTGGCGTTCCGGCCGTCGTCATGCTGGCCTCAACGACGTGGCTCATGCTCCAGCGCAGGGGGCTGAACGCCCTGCTCATGGGGGACGAGTCAGCTGCCGCCCTCGGCGTCAACCTCAACCGGTTCCGGGTCGAGCTCCTCATCGTCTGCGCGCTGCTCAGCGGGACGATGGTGTCGATCGCCGGCTCCATCGGGTTCGTCGGCATCCTGGTCCCGCACGTGGCCCGGCTCCTCGTCGGCGCCGACCACCGGCGGGTGCTCCCGGTCGCCGCCCTTATGGGCGCGTCCTACCTGGTGTGGGTGGACCTGGCGGCGCGAATGCTCGAAAAGCCGGCGGAGCTCCCGATCGGGATCTTCACCGCCCTGCTCGGCGCCCCCTTCTTCCTGTGGCTGATGAAGCGGCGTGACCGCCGCGGGCCGGTGGTCTGATGCGGGTCCGTCTCGAAGGGGTCGAGGTCCGGATCGACGGTGTGACCATCGTCGACGGCGTCGACTTCGTGGCCGAGCCCGGTCGGATGATCGGCCTCGTCGGGCCCAATGGGAGCGGCAAGTCGACAATGTTGCGGACGATTTACCGGGCACTGCGCCCGGTCGCCGGTGCCGTGCACCTCGACGACGACGACGTCTGGAAGCTGTCGGCTCGGCAGTCGGCGCAGCGCTCCGCCGTCGTCGCCCAGGAGGCGCCGGCGGACTTCGACCTGACGGTCACCGAGGTCGTCACCATGGGCCGGACCCCCCACAAACGACTGCTCGAACGGGATTCCCAGGAGGACGCCCTCATTGTCGCCGACGCTCTCGCGCGCGTCGAGATGGTCGAGCTCGGCGACCGCCTCTTCGCCACCCTCAGCGGCGGGGAGAAGCAGCGGACGCTCGTCGCTCGGGCCCTGGCCCAGCGCAGCCGAGTGTTGATCCTCGACGAGGCGACCAACCACCTGGATATCCACGCCCAACTTGGCCTCATGGAACTGGTACGTGGGCTCGGCGTCACCGTGATCGCCGCCCTGCACGATCTGAACCTGGCCGCGTCGTACTGCGACGCCGTTTGTGTCCTCGACCGCGGCCGGGTAGTGGCGGCCGGACCGGTCGACGACGTGCTCACGCCGGCGCGCCTGGCCGAGGTCTTCGGTGTCAACGCCCATTGCGGGACGCATCCCCTGACCGGGCGCCCCCTGCTCACCTTCAGCCCCCTTCCGAACAACGAGCGCGACCGCGGTTCACGCGGCGCCACAAAGGAGGTCTCAGCATGAGACGACAACTGCCTTTCGTCCGCCGCATGGCCGCTGCCGCGGTGGTCTTGACCATGGCCGGGGTGGCGTGCGGGGGAGACGATTCGCCCACGACGGCGGTGGCGCCGGGCCAGTCGGCCCCAGCGTCGACCCCCGTCGTGTCCTATCCCCTCACGGTGACCGACTGCGGGAAGCCGGTCACGATCCCTCGTGAGCCGAAGCGGGTTGTCGTCGACGACACCGCGGTGGCGGAGATGCTTTTCGCCCTCGGAGTGGGCGACCGCATCGTGGCCCAGTTCATGGACACGAACCTGATCGACGCGCTCCCGCAGTACAAGGACCAGGACGCCAAGGTCCCGAGCCTCGGCGGGCCCCGAAGGTCCCAGCACGCCCCGTCGAAGGAGGCCCTCCTCTCGGCCCAGCCCGATCTGGTCATCCCGTCGTTCCCCAAGTCCATCGACGCAGAGAACACCATCAGCACCGCTGATCTCACCGCCATCGGCGCTGCCGCGGTCGTGCTCAGCTACGGGTGCCCCAACGCCTCTGGGACCCTGAAGGTCGAGGACCAGCTGAACGACGTGCTGCTCCTCGGCGAGGTCTTCGGCGTGAAGGACAAGGCCCAGAAGCTGGTCGACGGGATGCGGGCGCAGCTGGCCGACGTCCAGCGCCGGGTGGGCAACCTGCCCAAGCCGTCGGTGGCGTCGTTCTACGTGTTCAACGGCCGACTGAGCGTGTTCGGCGGGGGGATGCCGGACGAGATCGTCCGCCTCGCCGGCGGGAACAACGTCTGGACCGGCAAGCAACCGCCGCCCGGTGACGTCATCGTGAACATCAGCAACGAGTCGTTCACGGCCCAGCCGGTCGACTTCTGGGTGATCACCAACCTCAGCGGGATCTCAGCCGGCGCATTGGCGCCCCAGGAGGCGTTTGCCACCGCCGCCGGGCTGTTCCCGGCGATGCCGGCAGCCGCGAACAAGAAGTGGGCCACGCTCAGCGGTCATGCGCAACAGCCGAGCCTGGTGTTCGTGGATGCCATCGTGCAGTTGGCCAAGGCCATGCACCCGGAGGCCTTCTGACCATGAGCAAGACGATCGCCGTCCTGCTCTTCGACGGAGTGGAGGAGCTGGACGCCATCGGCCCGTTCGAGGTACTGGCCGGCTGGACGAGGATGTTCCCTGACGATGGTTGGAGGACGACGACGGTCGGCCTGCGCGGGCCCGAGCCGGTGCGCTGCGCCCACGGTCTGGTGGTGACGCCGGAGACGTCCTTCGATGCCGCCGGGCGGATCGACCTGCTGGTGTACCCCGGTGGACGGGGTGCCCGGGAGCTGATGAACGACGAGCCACACCTTGATTGGGTCCGGAAGCAGGCGGCTCAGATCGAGCTCATGAGCAGCGTCTGCACGGGGGCACTCGTCCTCGCTGCGGCGGGACTGCTCCATGACCGCCCAGCCACCACCCATTGGGGAGCCCTCGAGCGTCTGGCGGCTCTCGACCCCACCATCGAGGTACGAGCTGACGACCGCTATGTCGACGACGGCGACATTGTCACGGCCGCGGGGATTTCGGCAGGGATCGACATGGCGCTCCATCTGGTCGCCCGGTTGGGTGGCGAGGACCAGGCCAGGCGGGTGCGGAGGTTCCTTCAGTACGACCCTGCACCGCCGGTCTAGCGCGTCACTGCGCCACGCGTCGGGCCAGCGCCACGGCTCGGGCATCCCCGAGGGCGCGACCTTCGGCCGCGGCGACTGCGAAGTCGTGCCCGAGGGCGTTGCCGGCCCGCTCCAGGACCGCATCGCGACGGACGGCGTCGGCGCCAATTAGGGGAGCGGCACGAGTACTGGCGTCGTGGGCGGCCAACAACCGGACGGCGTCGGCGTGCCGCTCGCAACGGGAGAGGGTCTCTGCCAGGGCCCGGATGGCAAGCCAGAGGGTGCCCCAGGCCCCCAGACCAAGCCAGTAGTCGATCAGCCCCGCGAACTGGGGCAACGCGAGGACGGGGTCCCCGGACCGCGCCCTTATTGTGACCAGGGTGTGCCGGGCGTAGGCGGCCGTAAGCGTGTCGGCCGCTTCGCCATGCCGGATGGCTTCCTCCAGATAGGGCATGGCGGCAGCCGGTTGCCGTTCGGCCCTCCGTTCTCCGGCGGCATAGGCGGCGTAGGCGAGAATGGACGGCGACTGCGTGGTCTCGGCGAGGTCGAACAGGGCCCGCTCGTGGCCGGCGGCGGCGGCGTCGACGCCGGCGTATGCCTCGACGATGACCAGGTCGCTCAGGGCCAGACCGACGGTCAGGTGGTCGTCGGCACGCCGGCCGAGGTCGGCGGCGGTCACGAGGTGGGCACGCGCCGCCTCCCAGTCGCCTCGCAACTGGCGCAAGTTCCCCCAGCACTCATGGGCGTCGCGTGCGGACTCCGGGCATTGCGCACGGGCCGCGATCTCGAGGGCGCGCCTGCAGCGCTGTTCACAGCGCTCGTGGTCGCCCCGTTGCCAGGACCACTGCCCGGCCAGCCCGAGGACACGCGCCAGCAAGGGAAGGGGCGGGCCACCCTCCTCGTCGTCGCCACAGAGATGCCGGAGACTTTCCTCGACCATCTGGGTCAGCTCGACCAGACCACGCTCGAAGCCGAGCTCGGCGAGCACGACGTCCATGGCGAGCAGCTCGTCGGTGTGCCCTGCTGACATCAGCCAGGCATGGGCCTGGCGGAGGTCAGGCAGATGGGCGTCAAACCGGCGCCGGGCCGCCGGCTCGCCAGGGCCGTGACGCGCCGCTCCAACGGCGGCGACCAGCCGGCCGGCCCATGCCGCATGACGCTGGTCGAAGTCATTGCGGTCGAGCTCCGGGGACAGCTCGCTCCTGCCGTACGCTCGCAGCGTCTCGAGCAAACCGTACCGGGCCGGGTCCCCCGGCAGGCGCAGGACGAGCGAGTCGTCGACCAGGTCCGCCAGCAGATCAGCGGATGGCCCCACGGCGGCGACCGCGTCATGTTCGACTGCGCCAGCGAACCACGACAACCGGGCGAAGAGTTGCCGCTCCGGTTCGCTCAGAAGGTCGGTTGACCACCGGATGACGTCGCCGAGGGACCGATGCCGGGACGTCGACGTGCGCCGTCCCTGCCGTAGCGCGACCAGCGGCTCGTCCAGGGCTTCGAGCAGGCGGGATAGGCCGAGCGCGGGGACACGCGCCGCCGCGAGCTCGCACGCCAGCGGTAGACCGTCCAGTCGGCGCGCCACTTCGGCGAGCAGCCCGTGGTCGACGTCGGTGGGAGCGACCGATGGGTCGCTCGCCCGGATGCGGTCGACGAGCAGCGCGACCGCTTCCTCGGACCGGAGCGGGCCGATGCGCAGCAGTTGCTCTCCGTCGGCGCGCAGCGGTTCCCGGCTGGTGGCGACCACGTGGACGTCGTCGGTCCCCGTCACGATCGATTCGGCAAGGCGTGCGGCCGCGTCCACCACGTGTTCGCAGGTGTCCAACACGAGCAAGAGCCGGCGCACACCGAGCACCGACACGATGCGTTCCTCCAGCGGCTCCCCGCCCGAGGGAGTGACTCGCAGCGCAGCGGCCACGACGGCGAGGAGGTCGTTGGGGGAACGGGCCGCTTCCAGGTCGACGATGTACACGCCGTCCGGGAACCCGTCGACCGCCGCCACCGCATGTCGGGCCAGCCGGCTCTTGCCGACCCCACCGGGCCCGCTCAGGGTCACCAGACGGGACCGGTGGATCGCAGCCACGGTCGCCTCGAGCTCGGCCTGCCTTCCGATGAACGAGCTGATGGGAAGTCGTGGCCGGGGGCCGGGCGATCCCGGCCCTGCCGTCTCAGCGCCGGCGGAAGCTTCCGGGCCATTGAGCTCCTGGCGCAGCAGTCTGCCCTCGAGCCGGCGAAGCTCCTCGGAGGGCTCCAGTCCCATCTCCTCGGCCAGCGTGCGCCGGAGCCGGGCGTAGGCGCGCAATGCGTCGCCCTGACGGCCGGCGGCGGCGAGGGCCTGCATGAGCACGGCGACCGTGCCCTCGCGGAACGGCTCGGCCAGAGCCAGCGCCTCGAGTACGGCGATCGCCTCGCCGTGCCGGCCCAAGGACAGAAGGGAAGTGGCTTGCTGCTCGACACCGACGGTCCGCAGCTCGTTGAGCCTGGCGACCTCAGGGAGAACGCTCGGGTGATCGAGCTCAGCGAAGGGCCGTCCCCGCCACAGGGCGAGCGCCGACGACACCTCGGCGAGCCGGGCCGCGGGCTCGATGAGCCCGTTCGCGGCGTTGAGGTGAGCGACGAACGCGTGATGGTCGACCTCGCGCGCCTCGACGCTGAGCCGGTAGCCGTGACCCTCGGTGGTAACTGTTGCGCCAAGGGGGAGCACCTTGCGCAAGCGAGCGACGAGGGTGTGCACCGCGGCGGCCGGGTTCTCTGGCCCGGCCCCGTCGCTCGCTCCCCAGATCATCTCGACGAGGACGTCGGTCTCGACGGCCCGGTTCGTGGCGAGGGCGAGGGCGCCGACCAGGCGTCGTTGCCGTTCAGACGAGAGCGGGATCTCCGCCCCATCGGAGTGTGTCAGGCGCACTGGTCCCAGCACGGCGACAAGCGTCACCGGGCCATAGTGCCATCGGGAGGGGGCCGGTGGCAGAGCTGTGAAAGGGCGGTGAAAGGGTGCGGCCGTACGGTTCGGGTGGAGATAGGGAGGCTGGCCGCACGCCAGGTCACGAAAGGTTCAACCATGATCATCGTTCGCTTCAAGATGCGGTGCCAGACGGCCAAGGTCGACCGGGCGATCGAGGTGCTGAACGACGTCATCGGCCCGAGCCGGGCGCTGCCGGGGGTGCTGAACTTCGACATCGGGCGGGACCTCAGCGACCCCGACTGCCTCATCGCCACCGAGGTGTTCGAGGATCCCGTGGCTATGGACGCACAGGAGTCGCTTCCGGAGGTCGGTGCCGTGCTGGCTGCCTTGCCGGGCCTGTTGGCCGCGCCGCCCGAGGCCACGCGTTTCCACGTCTCCCTCGCCGAGCCGCACATGTCGTAGACCCTCGGCCGAGCCGGTTGCATGTAGGGCACACACCGTCACAATGAACCCGTAGATCAGGAGGGGAACCATGGCAGACGACATGTTGTTGCGAGACGCCTTCGAGTGGGCGTCAGGGATCGTCCACAACGTGAAGCAGGATCAGCTCGACGACTCGACGCGGTGCGAAGGCTGGACCGTGCGCATGCTGTTGACCCATATGATCGGGGCCGCCCAGGCCTTCGCCGCCGGCGTGCCAGTGGGCGTCGTCAGCCCCCAGGTCGACCCGACCGTCGACCGGTGCGGTGACAACCCTGGTGCGACCTACGACGCGGCCTGGCCCGGAGTGGTGGACGCATGGGCCGTCGCCGATCCCGAGGCGGCCACGGAGTTCCCGTGGGGCCCGACACCCAACATCATCGCTCGCCAACTTCTCATCATGGAGTCGGCGGTCCATGGCTCCGACCTGGCCGCGGCCACCGGCCAGGACCCGACGATCCCGGTCCGGCTGGCCGAAGCCACCTCGGAGCTCACCGCGATCCTCTACAGCGACCCCGCCAACCGGGGAGACGACTTCGCCGAGGCGATCGCGGTGTGGGAAAGCGCGTCGGCCTCTGACCGGGCGATCGCCTTCCTCGGGCGTCAGCCCTGAGGACGCTCGGGCTCGACGCCCGTGTCGTGATGGACGCGGCGGGCCTCGATGAGCACCGCCGTCCGGCCCTCGTCGGCGAGCACGCGGTCGTAGGTCGCCCAGTCGTCGTGCACCCCGCCGGCGGCCGTAAAGATCTCCCGCAGAAGGAGCCGGAGCCGTTCGTCGTCGACGCCGGCGAGACGGTCGTGGGGGCCGCAGAGGACGGCGGTGCCCTCGACCGCCGTCCATGCCAGCCCCGCCCGGGCAACGATCGTGACTGTGGGGCGGGCGCGCAGGTTGTTCAGCTTGTGCGTGCCGGCGTGGGCTACGAAGGCAACGACGGGCGCCCCAGTGAGCGGGTCCTCGATCACCCCGCCGTTGACGACCGAGGCTTGGATCGTCCCGTCGGCGCGTAGTGTCGACACCACGCAAAGGCCGTGGTCGGCGGCCGCGGTCCGGGCGAAGTCGCTGAGGTCGGTCATGCGTCGGACCTCATCATGCACGACGCGGAGATCGGGAGAGCGTGCTGCCCCGCCAGCTCGCGGCCTCGGGCCCGGTCATGGTCACGTACGATCCGGACCGTTCGTCCAGTGGAGAAGGCACCATCGCCCCCGGCCACCGGGCCGGCCGACACGAGCGGAGGGGCATGTTCGTCCAGGTGATCGAGGGCAAGGTCGGCGACCGCAGCATGTTGCTGAGCCAGGTCGACAAGTGGGTCAAGGAGCTCGCGCCGGGCGCGACGGGGTGGCTCGGCCACACGGCCGGTGTGGCGACCGATGGCACGTTCTTCGCCGCGGTCCGCTTTGAGTCCGCCGAGGCGGCGAAGGCCAACAGTGACCGGCCCGAACAAGGCGAGTGGTGGGCGGAGACCAGCCGGTGCATCGAGGGCGACGCCCGGTTCACCGATTGTCGCGAGGTCGACACGATTGGTCTCAGCGCCGGATCCGATGACGCCGGCTTCGTCCAGGTCATGCAGGGCCGGGGCGACCGCGAGGCGATGCTTGTCGCGTCGAGGGGTCTCGCGGGGTTCTTCGCCCGCCTCCGGCCCGATGTCCTGGGCGCCTACGTCGCGTGGGAGGGTGGGGACCGGTTCGTCCAGCTCGTCTATTTCACCAGCGAGGCCGAGGCCCGAGCGGGCGAGAGCCGGCGCCAGATCGTCATCTCGGCGGTCAAGTTCGAGCGGTTCATCGACCTCCCCGAGCCCTGGCTCGCCAGCGGGTGACGACCGGAGGGGCAGAGCCCACGTCGCCCGCGGTGGCGGTACCGTGCTGGGGTGGGGAACGGAGACCCTGGGCCGGAGCGGGTGAAGAAGGTCGACCTGGTGCTCGAGGGCGGGGGCGTCAAGAACATCGCCCTGCTCGGCGCGGTGACGGTCCTCGCCGAGGCCGGCTACACCTTCCCGCGGGTGGCGGGTACGAGCGGCGGCGCCATCATCGCCGCGGGAGTCGCCGCCTACCAGAAGGCCGGGCGCGACCTGGGTGACCTGCTCGACGTCTCACTGCGCGTCGACAACTCGAAGTTCCTGGACTGGCGCAGGCGCGGTCGGGTCGCAGGGCCGGTCTCGGGCGCGGCTGACCTGCTGCGCCGGGGCGGGTTGCACTCGGGGGACTACCTGTACGAGTTCCTCGGGCCGGCCTTGGAGGACGTGGGCGTGCGGACCTTCGCCGATCTGCGCATCGACGACGACCCCGGGTCATCGCTGGCCGAGCATCAGCAGTACAGCCTCGTCATCCACGTGGCCGACCTCACCCATCAGGTGCTGGTGCGCCTCCCCTGGGACTACCCGCTCTATGACCGCGCCGCCGACGAGCAGCCGATCGCGGACGCGGTGCGGGCGTCCATGTCCATCCCGTTCTTCTTTCGGCCTGTCACCGTGGAGACCCATCATGGCGCGGCGACGTGGGTCGACGGCGGCCTCCTGTCCAACTACCCCATCACCGTGTTCGACCGCACCGACGGCCAACCGGCCCGTTGGCCGACGTGGGGCGTCAAGGTCAGCACGTCGCCGCCCCACGGTGAGGACCGACCGGTGAACTCGGCGCTGCGCTTGGGCATCCGTTGCCTGGCGACGATCACCGGCGACTGGTACCGCTCCTCGTTGGGCGCCGACACGGCCGGCCGCCGGACAATCCAGGTCGACACCTCGGAGGTCCCATCCACCAAGTTCAACGTCGACAACCGCGCCCGGCTCCGCCTGTTCGAGAATGGCCGGGCCGCGGCAAGCGCCTTCCTGGAACGTCTACCCCCGGGCTAACCGGGCTCACGGGCCGGCCGGGCCCGGCCGGCACTACCACCTCCAGGACGCGGCCAGGTCCTGCTTCACGGAAGCGCCGTAGCCCTCGAGGGCCCCTAGCAGCTCCTCCGAACTGAGCTTCATCTCGGCCGAGCGCACGTACCAGACGGGCGCCCCATCGCGCCTGCGGGCCTTGATGACGGCGAACACCGACTCGATGAGATGCTCGTCAGCCACGCCCACCGTGTCCAGCCCGGCGAACAGCTCGCTGAACGGGATGGGGGCCGGCGGTGGCTCGCCGGCGTTCGTGCTCGTCGACTGCGGGTTGGGTGTTCCCCTCCAGCAGTTCGTCAGGCGTTGACGGACGGAGACGGTGAGGCCGTCGAGGACCCCCGACAGCTCCTCCAGCGACAGCGCGACACCGCCGCTGCGCACCGACCAGGCCGCGCTCCCGTCCTCGCCTCGGACCTTCAACAGGGCGAAGACCGACTCGATGTCCATCCCTTCGCCGATCGTGGTGGTGCCGTAGCCGGCCAGCAGCTGACTGAACGGCATTGGCTCCTCAGCCAACGGGGTTCTCCAGTACGACGCTCATGGCCGAGGAACGTACTCGCGGTGCTCCCGGGTGTGAAGCACGCCGGCGCCGCGACTTACTGGACGAGGAGGATGTCCTCGACCGGGCTGAACCCGCCGCCGGCGGCCGACACCCGGTACAAACCAGGGTGGGGGGCGCTCAATGATGCTTTCCACCGGCCGTCCCGGCGGGCGGTGGCTTGCTGGTCGACCTGGTGACCGGTGCCCGCGTCGACCAGCCGGCACATGGCCATGGCCGGGCCCTTGTCGACCTCGATCTCGACCTCGAAGGTGGTCTGGGCCGAGGCGGCGTCCGGGAGCCGGAGCCCGATCCCGTCGCCCTGGAACGCACCGGGCACGATCTCAGTCAGCACGGACTGCACGAACGTCACCGACTCCGGCGTGGCGGCCAGCTTCCCGTGCTTCTGGGGCAGGTAGGACGGGGTCGACGCCGACGGGAAGGCGTGGTCGCGACCGACGGTGCCGTCACCGCCCCGGCGGACGTCACTGTCGAGACGTTCGTCGAAGGTCGCCTCACCGCCGGCGACCCGCATGCTGACGAGCGTCGGCTGGGTCACGCCGACGACGGCGCGGATGGGGCAGGCGCCGGCGCCGGCGGACCGGGCCGCGTCGATGACGGTGCGATGGTCGGCGGCGGCGGACTCGAAGAGCACGGGGTCGGCGCCGACCTCGGCGGCCACCTGGGCCGTCAGCGGTGCCAGCGCCTGGCCCTGGACGCAGGGGTAGCGGGGGAGCAGGTCGTACACGCCCGGGAACGTGCGGGCCGCGTCCCGCACTGAGGCTGCGAGAAGGCCGAGGGGCAGGATGTCACCCCGGGCCAGTATGCGGACCGCCTTCATGGACCCGGCGTAGGGCGTCCCGAGAGAGATGACCCGGCGGGTGATGTCACGGTGGCCGAGCACCTCGTTGAAGTACCGGGCCAACAGGCCGCCCATCGAGTGGCAGACAAGGGTGAGCTTGGGCTCGTCCCCGCGTGGGTCGTAGTCGGGGAGGTCCCGGACGCGCCGCTTCCATCCCTCGAGGTGGGCGATGGCGGCCGCCTCGAGGAGCGTGGCGTTCGACGCCACCGAGCGCCGCCAGTCGTAGGGGAACTCCAGCACGGCATCGGGGTGCAGCGTCGTGCTGCGGAGGGCCTCGGTCATCTCGGTGTAGGGCTCGATGCCGTCGAGGATCGGCAGGTAGCTGGGGAAGGCGATCAGGCCGCTCGGGCGGATGCCGTCGTCGGGTGCGCCGGGCTTGAGCTGCAACCGTTTGAGGACGTCCCGGCTGGCCAGCTGGCGGAAGAGCACGCCAGGCTTCATCCCCCAAACGACCCTGTTGTGAGCGTCCCGCAGCTCGCTGCCCATGATGCCGGGGACCAGGACCAGGGCGTCTGCCGTCCGCGCATCCACCACGGCGGTGACACTAACGTTCCCGCGTCGTGGACGACCGGTTTGAACTGCTCGTCGTAGCCGTCGACCGTTTCGCGGAGCTCCCCGAACTGCCGTCGACCATCACCGCCCAGCGACTGTGCGACATGCTCGTTCCCTATGGAGCCGAGCGGCGTCCTGGCCCGAGGACGAAGACGGCGAACGGCGTGCGCAGGCACCTCGACGCCTGGTCGCGGTCCGAGGTCGGGCCGACATCGACGGTGGTCTACTGGGTGGGCCACGGGCAGTCCGACGGCGCTGAGCAATGGCTGTTGGCCAGCGACAGCAAGCCGCAGTACACGCCCGCCAACGCCTTGCCCGCCGCTGAGCTGGCCCGCTACCTGTCCTCTCGATGGGCCAACCGTGTCGCCGGCGACCCCGACGCGTGGACCCTGATCGTGCTCGACTCCTGCAACCCCTTCGTCGGGGGCCTGAACGTCCTCAACGCCCTGAGCGCCCGACCGGAGGGCATGCCGGACCGGTTCGCCATCCTGCCGGTCGCGTCCGGTGCCAGCACGGTGGGCCTGTTCGTCGATGCGCTCCATGCCGCTCTCAACGCGAGGTCCGTGTACGACGACCGCATCCTGCTGCGTTCGTTGCTCGAAGAGGTCGGCAGCCGGTTGGGCCACGGTGCCAGGCCGATCAACTTCTTGTCCTATGACGCGTCGATCCTGAACCCGGCGCGCGGCGCGGCAACCGCGGCCGTGAGCGCGGAGAAACTCGAGGAATGGCGTGATGTTGTCGGCGGTCTCGACCCGGATCTACGGGCCCACTTCCTGGACAAGACGGGGCCGGCGCAGGTGGAGGATGCGGCATGGATGCTCGCCGGCCGCCAGGAGGAGCCCGGCCGTATCGCCGCCTGGCTTCGCAATGAGCGAAGGGGTCTCTTCGTCGTGACGGGGGAGCCAGGCGCCGGAAAGTCGGCGCTGCTCGGTCACGTCGCCACTTTGGCCGACCAGCGAGTCGCCGCCGCGCTCGCACACAGCGACCTGTTGGCTCACCGGCCCGCCGATGAACGACCGCCGCCGGGTGTGTTCGACCTCGTGCTCCACCTGACCGGCAAGACGCTGGGCGAGGTCGTGTCGCGGGTCGCCGAGCTGGTGCCCGGTCGGGCGGGTATCGGCCCCGTCGTCGACGGTCTGCGGACCTCGGGCCGGTCCTGGACCATCCTGGCCGACGCCCTCGACGAGGCCCAGGAGCCCGTGGTCATCGCCCGCGAGCTCCTGCGCCCGCTGTCCGAACTGCCGTCCGTGCGGGTCGTCCTCGGCACCCGGCGGTCAATGGGGGAGGGAGCCGACCTGCCGGAGCCGCCCTCCCACGAGCTGCTCGACGCGCTGGGTGTCGGCATCGCCGACTGCCTGTTCCTGACCAGGGAACCGCCGGCCATGGCCGACTACGCCCGCCGGCGCTTGGGGCCGACTCGGGTACCCGCCGCGATCGTGGACGACGTGGCGTTCCGGGTGGCCGACGTCGACCAACCCTTCCTGTTTGCCCGGCTGGCGGCCGACGAGGTGCTGGCCCGCACGGGCGCCGGCGACGAGCCTGAGCTTGACCGGCTGTTCAGCGGCGACCACCGCCAGGTGTTCGCCATGGCGCTCGAGCGCCTGGGACGGTCGTCGTCGGTCGTGGTCGCCCTGTTGCGAGCACTGGCGTACGGCCTGGGACGAGGTGTACCGCGGGCCGATGGTGTGTGGGCGACCATCGCCGCCGCCATCGAGCCGGCGGCCACGGTCACCGAGGCCCAGATCGACGAAACGCTCAGGGTCGCGGCTGCGTACGTCACCCTCGACGGCGAGGGCGGGCAGAGCGTCTACCGCCTCTCGCACAAGACCTTCGCGGCGCACTTCCATGCCCAGGACGACCTCGCCGCGCACGCTCGGATCGCCGCCGCCCTGCGCAGGGCCGCCGACGCGGCGGGCGGGTGGCACGTGGCCAACCCGTACCTCCTGCTCCACCTTCTGGAGCACGCCCGGTCCGACGCCATGGAGCTCGATGCCCTCTGCACCGATCCCGGGTTCCTGCAGGAAACGTTGCGCCGGCTCGGTGCCGACGGTCTAGTCGAGAACTTGGTGGTGGTAAAGGGGGCGGCCGGCACCGCAGCCCCGGCCGTCGCCGGCGCGGTGCGCCGGGCCCGGGTGGCGCTGACCCACCAACCCGACCAGTTGGCCAGCCAGCTACAGGCGCGCCTGCACGCCGAGACCGACCCGTCAGTGGTGCACCTCTTGGACCGCCTTCCGGAGATCGCCCCGCCGGTGTGGCTGCGGTCGCTGACCTCGCACCTCACGTGGACGGGTGACCTCGAGGCCAATCAGGACTTCCCGGGCAAGGTGCGTGCGTTGGCCTTCGGCGCGGTCGACGGTGTCGCCGTGCTGGCGGTCGGCGTGGAGCGGTCGGTGCACCTCTGGGATCCCCTGGCGGGAGGCACCGACCAGCGGACGGTCGGGAACGGCACCGACCGCATCATCGCTGTCGGGCTGGGGGCACGCGCCGGCCGGCCGGTGATGGTCATGAGCTCGTACGAGGGCACCGTCGCGCTGCGCGATATCCGGACGGGCGAGCCGTTGCTCCAGCTCACCGGGGTAGGCACCCTCACGTCGGTGTGCCTGGGCTCGGTCGCCGGCCGGGAGGTGATCGCCGGCGCCAACGGCCCCGTCGTGTGGTGGTGGGACGCCGCGTCCGGGGATCTTCTCGGTCAGCGCGACCTGGGTGGGGGGTTCCAAACCATGGCGCTGGCGCCGACGGCCGGCGGGATCGTCGCCGGCGCCGTCAATGCCGGCAACGTGTACGTCGCGCCGCTGGAGGGCACCGACATGGGGCGGCCGTGGGCCTGCCCGCTGGGCTGGCCGCTCCGGGCGCTGTCGGTCGCGGAGGTGGACGGACGCATCGTCGTGGCCGCCGGCGACATCGACCAGCGGGTGGGGTGCTGGGAATTCTCCGGGGAGACGGCGGCAGCCGTCGCACCGATGGGGGTGGTGGTCGTCGACTTCCCGGTACGGACGGTGGCGGTCGCGGCCGTTGACGGCAGGGTGGTCGTGGCCGCCGGCAACGACGCGTGGGACAGCCCCGGCGAGATCTACGGGCGCGTCGCGCTACGGGACCCGCAGCGACCCCACGGGGTGGCGACGCAGTGGCCGTCCCGGCCGGTGGCGATCAACCGGACGGAACGGGGCCTGGTGGCCCTGTGCGAGGGCCCGCCGCTGCGTCTGCTGGGCGTCCCCGATGGCGACCTCGTCACTGGCGACCCGACGGCCGCCGATGTGGCGGGGGTGCTCACCGCCGGCCGCTACCCCGGACTGAACTTCGTCGACCAGTCCCCGGACGGGGACCGCCTCCGCCCGGGTACCCCAGCCAGATCAGGGCGACGGTCGCCTCGGCGCACGACGTTCCGGCGAGCCGACCCGGCATCGTGGCCGGTCACCGCCGACGCGTACGGGACGCTCGCCGGCCGGCCGGTGCGGGCCACCGGCACCCTCTTCGGTGGGTCCTGGGTGTGGGATCTCGACTGGGGCCGCGTGGTGGCCGGTCCGTTCGCCCGGCTACCGGAGACGGTCCCGCTGGTGCTGGCCATGGGCAAGCCCGGGGTCCCCGCGGTGCGCAGCATGAGCCTCTGCACGACGGGTGAGCGGACGCTGCTCGGTACGGTCCATGACGGGGCGGCCCACGTCTGGGACGTCGCCACCGGCCGGGAGGTGGAGATCGCCGCCGAGGGGAAGTGGAGCGCCATCGCCCTCGGCGAGGTCGGCGACCAGGTCATCCTGGCGCTGGGCAGCGACGCCGGGACCCTCCGGCTGTGGGGCGTGCAGCCGGGGGCGGGCGCACCGATGGCCAGTATGACCACCGACAGCCGGGTCAGGGAGTTGTGGCTGGTCCACGGCGAGGCGACGCTCGCGGCGATGACGTACTCGAACGAGCTACTTCTTTTCGACTTCTCCTGAGCCGGTCGTTCCGTCTACCCCGCGGTCTTCTTGGCCGCGGGGCGCTTGGCCGGCGCCGCGGTGGTCGGGGCAACGGCCTTGCGTGCCCGCTTGGCGGGGGCCTGGGCCTGGGGCTGGGCCGAGGCCTTGCTCGCCCGCTTGGCGGGCGCCGCCGGCGCGGCCTTGGCGGCCCGTTTGGCCGCTGCTGGCGGGGCGGCCGGCGCCTTCACGGCCCGCTTGGCCGGCGCGGCGGCGGAGGCCTTGGTGGCTCGCTTGACCGCAGCCGGAGGCTTCTCCGGTACCGGTTCGGCCGGGCGCGGCCGGAGGATCTGGCTGACAGGGCGTGGGCCGACATCCCGAGCGGGCTGGGCTCGGACTGGGGGCGGCGGCGGGATCTCGGCGGGCCGCCGGGTGGCCAGCTCCTGGTTGATCTCGCCCATGCGTGATGCCAGACCTCGCCACTCCTCGTCCGGCGGTCGGCCCCGGTTGACTGCGGCGTCGATGGCCTGTTTGGCCTGGGCCTCGGCCTCTGCCTGTGAGTAGTGAGGCTCACGTCCGAAATACCGTCCCACGCCTGCGACCTTTCGACATCATCGGAGCGGGGCACGACGGCTCAAGGAGCCAGCCCGGCTTGGGGTACACGTGAAGTCTCGCGTGGCCCGGGCAGGCCCGCAACGACCGGTCGTTCCCCCAAGGTGTGGCGAACGCAAGTCGTGGCCGGCGGCGGCGGCCGGATGGGGGAACCTGCCAAGGAAGCCCATCCGGCCGGCGCCATACGCCGGCCTCGGAGTCGGCGCCGGCGGGCGACTACTCCAAAGTGCAGCCGCAGGAGTTGATCTCCCGGGTGATGATGCCCCGCCCGGTGTCCATGTGGGTGGTGCAGGGCATGCAGGGGTCGAAGCTGCGGATGGCCCGCAGCACGTCGATGCCCTTGATCTGGTCGTCGGGGACCGACTCCAGGATGGGGGTGTCGACGATGGCCTGCTCGTAGGGGCCGAGGCCACCGAAGGGGTCGGTGGGAGATGCGTTGAGGGTGGAGGGCGTGTTGATCTGGTAGTTCACGATCTTGCCCTTGTCCATGACCATGTGGTGGGTCAGGTAGCCGCGGCTGGCCTCCCAGAAGCCCACCGCCACCCGCTCGTCCATGGGGATCTTGAACGGCGTGTGGACCCGCGTCTCGCCCTGGCGCCAGTACTCGAAGGCCTTGAGCAGGCAGTTCATGCCGATGGTTGCGGTGAACGCCATGCCGTACGCCCGACCCCGGAGCCGCTCCAGGGCGTTGAGGGTCCGCGGCACCGGCCAGAACAGCTCGGTCTCCGGCAGCTGGTGGCGGGGCAGCAGCATGCGCAGCCCGTCACCGGTTGATTCGCAGAAGGGGTTCTGGGTGTAGTCGCCCCGCAGGGCGGTGCCCCACAGTTGGCCGTAGGTGCCGGTCTCGACGACCTGGCGGTCCCAGCGGGGCGCCGTCGACCAGGTGTACTTGTCCTTGAAGGAGGTCCCGGTGGGCTTGGGCAGGGTGGTCTTGTTCCACGCGTGGTACGGCGAAAGAGGGTTGCCGAGCGCGTCGGCCTGGTAGCGCTGAGGTCCGGTCTTCGTCCAGTCCTCGTAGAAGGAGTGCTCGATGAACTCCTCCACCCCCATGTTGATGTCCGTGAGCTTGGTGGTGATGAGCTTGCCCTCGATGATGACGGCGGGGCTGGCCCACCGGGCGTCGCCCCACACGTTCACGTTGGCGTAGGTGGCGTCGTAGATCTCGGAGTTGTCCCAGATGCCGGTCTGGATGAGGCTGCTCGGCCGGGCACCGACCTGCTCGTAGGCCGGGTTGGCCTCGAGGAAGAAGTCACACAAGTCGTCCATCACGCGGCAGAGCACCTTGGAGTAGTCGATGATCTGGGCGAGGTGGGAGTAGTACTCGTTGAACGTCGACGTGGTGACCGTGGTTGACATGCCGCCCGGCACGATGGTCGAGGGGTGGGGGAACTTCCCGTACATCAGCATGCAGAGGATGCGGCCCACCCTGGTCCACTCCAGCGCCTCCAGGTAGATCTTGCCCGTGAGCGGGTTGAGCGCGTCCATGAGATCCTTCATGGTCGTGTAGCCGTGGACGTCGCCGTGGGGGGCCAGCGTCTTCTCGGCCCGCGTCACCAGCTCCGGGTTCGTCACCGAGACCAGCGCGGTGGAGTAGTCGGGGGCGGCGAGGAGGCAGAGGGTGAGGGGGCGGTCGTAGAACATCTCACCGACCTCGCCCAGGTTGCGGACCTCGACGCCGAGCGGCGGGGGGCAGATCCCGAAGGCCTGCTCCAGGCACAGGGCGCTCACGGTGGCGTGGACGCCGCCGCACACGCCGCAGGCGCGGGATGAAATGTCGATGGCGTCACGTGGGTCGCGGCCTTCGAGGATGACTTCATAACCCCGGAAGAGCATGGCCCGGGAGTGGGCATCGACGGCCCGCCGGCTTTCCAGGTCGAGCACGGTGTGCACGGCCAGGGCCCCGGCCACGCGGGTCATGGGGTCGATGTTCCAGTCCCGCAGGCGGGGCGGGGCGGCCAGTTGTGCCCCGGGGCCGGCCTTGCGGCGCACGTAGCCCCTCGGCTCGGCCACCGTGACGGAGTACGGGTCGGCGAGGCCCTTCTTGAGCTGGGCCTGACCGGCGGCGTCGAACTCGATGGGCAGGTTCCTGAAACACATGCTGTCGACCTCCTGATGGTTCCTTCGACCAGTCGACATTGGCTGATGCGGACGGCCTTGGCGAGATGGCGTGATGCCAATGATCATTGATTTCTTGCCACCTTCCTGCCAGGCTTCAGGAGCCATGCGCCACCGTGTCGTTGCTGTCGCCCTGCCCGGTCTGGTCACCTTCGACCTCGCCTGCGCCGTGCAGGTGTTCGCTCCTGAGGCCGCGCCCCCGGACCGCCGGCAGCACTACGACTTCGCCGTCTGCGGGCCGACCCGCCGGATCGTCACGAACGACGGTTTCGACCTGGTCGTCGCCCATGGGCTGGACGCGGTCGCCAGCGCCGACACCGTGGTCGTGCCGGGCTACCTCGGCGACTGGACGGTCCCGCCGTCCCCTCGGGTGCTGCGGTCGCTCGCCGCGGCGGCCGACCGTGGTGCGCGGATGATGTCGATCTGCGTCGGGGCGTTCGCGCTCGGGCACGCCGGGCTGCTCGACGGGCACCGCGCCACCACGCACTGGGTCGCCACGCAGACCCTCGCCGACCTGTTCCCGCGCGTAGAGGTGGTGCAGGACGTCCTCTACGTCGACGATGGTCAGGTGCTGACGTCGGCGGGCCTGGCCGGCGGTCTGGACCTCTCGCTCCATGTGGTCCGTGCCGACTGCGGTGCGGCGGCGTCGGCGGAGTTGGCCAGGTACAACGTCGTCCCGCCCCACCGCGATGGCGGGCAAGCGCAGTTCATCCCCACCGGGGTCATGTCACGCGGCACCGGCGACGAGCTGGCAGCAACCTGCGAGTGGGCGTTGCAGCACCTCGATCTGGCCCTGAGCCTGGCTGATCTCGCGGCACATGCTCGGTTGAGCACGCGGACGCTCATCCGGCGGTTCGAGACCGAGCTGGGCACCAGCCCGAAACAGTGGCTCCTCCAGGCCCGTCTACGGCGCGGGCGCGAGCTGCTCGAGGCCACCGACCTGCCGGTGGAGCACGTCGCAGCACGGGCCGGGTTCCCAAGCGCGGGCGCCTTTCGCTCTCAGTTCCGCTCCAGCCTGATGACCACGCCGAGCGACTACCGCCGGGCCTTCCGGCTCCGTGACGACTGAGGCTCTGGGTACGGACGCACGACGCGGCCGACGGCCTGGCCCAGCGACGCCTACGACCAGAACTCGTCCCAGGCGTAGACGTCGCCCGGGTAGATCCAGATCTCGCGGAGCAGGCCGGAGTCGACATGCCACACATGGACGTTGTTCATGGCCAGAGCCCGGCCGTCGCGCTCGGCCAGATCCCTCACCAGGCCGACGGCATGCGCCTCTGAGGCGGTCACGTCATGGGGTTCGAACCGCAAGGTGCCGCCTGACAGCGCGGCCAACGTCGCGACGTAGCCGCCGACGGCCTCCTTGCCGTCGTAATCGCCGGCCACCGGGCTCCGACCCGGGACATGGGCCTTGACGTCGTCGGAGAGCAGAGCCATGAGGGCGCCGAAGTCGCCGGCGGCCAGGGCGTCGTACGCCCTCCGGACCACCTCGAGGTTGGTGTCAGCCATGAGCGGACGATACCGGCCCTCCCTACCTCGGCGACGACCCGACCGGCCGGGAACCTCGACGCCCCCGGACCGCCCCGCCATCCCGCCAGGTGGACGGCGGCAAGCCGGTGGCAGGGGACTGGCAACCCGCGGGGCGCATCGTTCGTCTTGTCGAAGACATCGACTTCCCGAACCGAAACGAAAGGACCGGAACCATGGTCAAGAAGCTGATTGCCGCCCTCGCCGTCTCCGCCAGCGCCACCCTCATGCTGGCCGGGCCCGTCCACGCCGCCACCCGTACCACCTACCAGCTCACGCCGAAGGAGCGCTCCTACGCCTGCGGCAGCTTCGGTGGCACGATCATCTTCTCGGACAACACCTCGCTCGACTGCTCCACCGGCATTGCCACCCTGTAGTCGGCCACAGGCCTGCACGAGGGCCGGGTGAGGGCCACAAGCCTCATCCGGCCCTAATGTGCAGGCCCACGCAACCATTTCCGTCCCGCGTCGCTGCGCTCGCCATCGCCTCCTCCTGCTTGCTCGCCGCGTGCACGGGCCCCGACGACGCCGGCATGGCCCTGCCCGCGTCCACTGCCGTCCCCGTCACGGCGGCGCCGGCCCCACCCGTGGACGCGGTGGCGCCGGCCCCGGAGGCGGCTCCGTCGCCCCCGGCACCGGCGCCGGCGGCGGCTCCGTCGCCCCCGGCACCGGCGCCGGCGGCGCCCCTCGCCACGCCATTTCCCATCGCCGGCATCGTCGTCCCCCTGGTCGACGAGAGCCGCCCGCTCGTCAGCTACGGCTGGACGGTCGCGGAGTCGCGGCCGCTCACCACCCTGGTCTGGTACCCGGCGGTGCCGGGGCGCTGGCCGCTTGTCGTCTTCGCCCACGGGTACGCCGTCGGCCCCGATCCCTATGTGAGCTTGTGCGAGGCATGGGCCGCGGCCGGCTACGTGGTGGCCGCGCCCCGGTTCCCGCTCACCGACGCCGAGGTGGCCGGCGAGAACCTCGACGAGTACGACGTCGACAACCAGCCCGCCGATGTCGCGTTCGTGATCGACGCCCTCGAGGCGGCCGGCGGGCCGGTGGCGACGATCATCGACCCCACCCGGGTGGCCGTCGCCGGCCACTCCGACGGCGGGCTGACCGCCCTCGCCGTCGGTGCCGACCCGCCCGACGGGCTACGGGCGGTGATCGCCCTCTCGACCTCGCCGATCGGCCGCCCGGGAGAGAACCCGCCGCTGCTCGTCGTCCAGGGCGATGCGGACGACATCAACGGCTGGGAGAACGGGTGGGCCGTCTTCGACGGTGCGGCGGCGCCCAAGTTCCTCGTCACCCTCGTCGGTGCCGGTCACCTCCCGCCCTTCGAAGAGGGAAGCGACTGGGAAGCCGTGGTCCGCACCCTGACCATCGACTTCCTGGACCTGTACGTCGCCGGCCGGGAGGGCGACCTCGCCGCCCTGGTCGACGGTGGCGAGGCGGGCCTGGCCGAGGCCTACGGCATCCCGTAGGCGCCCGCGGACGGGCTCAGGCGGGCACTTCCTCCGACGGCGGCGGGCGGTCGGGCACCATGAAACGCCCGACGATCGGTAGCTCCCAGAACGACTCGGCCTTGGCCACGGCGAGGGCGCCGGCGAGGATGTCCTGGGGCGACTCGTACACCGCATAGCGGGGCTTCCACTCCGGGTTGAACTTGGCGTTGTACTTCCACAGCGAGTCGATCTGCATGGTGTCCGACATGCGGTTCAGCAGCCACCGCTCGACCCGTTGCGTGGGCCCGGACCCCATCTCGCCGGCCAGGACCGCCCGCATGGTGGCGAAGTTCAGGGCCAGCCCCCGCATCCCCCGCCCGGCCAGGTGCCGGATGGTCTCGACCACGACGAAGTCCAGCAGGCCGTTGGGGTGCTCGGCCTTGCTGCGCCGCATGAGGTCCAGCGAGTACCCGTTGATCCCCGTCGCCGGCACCCACTGGCAGAAGGCCGCCGGTTCTCCCTCCGGCCCGAAGCAGACGGTGAGGAGCAGGTGACGGTCGGCCGGGTCGAAGATGCGGCTGAGGGTCATGGAGAAGCCGCGCTCGACATCGCCCCGCCGGCTCTCCGACATCAGCTTCTGGAGGGACGCCCGCAGCTCGGGTTGCAGGTGGGCCGGGTCGAAGAACTCCACCCGGTACCCGTAGCGGGCGATGCGGTTGACGGCCTGGCGGAGCCCCTTGGCCTTTCCGCCTTCCAGGTTGAAGCGGGTGCAGTCGACGATGGCCTCGTCGCCGACGTAGAGGTCACGCATCCCCGCGGCCCGGTAGATCGGGAGCCACTCCTCCGACGCCCCCATGACCGTCACCGTCCACCCCCGCTCGGCGGCGAACTGGTGGAAGGCGGCCCATGTGGCCGACCGCTCGGCGACCGGACCGATGGGGTCGGGAGAAACCAGGCACACCTCGCCCATCACCGCGTAGGCCACCATGCTGTCGGCCCAGAAGTACACCTGCTTGTCGTCGCGGAGGGCGAAGTAGGCCAGGCTGTCGCCGCCGTAGCGCTCGACCACGTCGCGGGCCCGAGCCCGATCGGCGATGTCGGTGTGGCGGCGGGGGACCGCCGGCCGGAACACCAGCCAGCCGGCGACGAGGATCGTCCCGAAACCGACGGCGGCCAGGACCGGCGTCAGGAAGTCGTCGAGGCGGTCGGGCAGGGCGATCGTGGTCACCCAGACGAGCCGCTCGGCGGCGGCAGCAGCAGCCCGGGCCAGGGGTAGGCGGGGTTCGCCGCCGGAGAAGACCTCGATGGCGACTGTACCGATGGCCGTGGCAACGGCGGCGACCGAGCCCAGGACGCGCAAGGTGGTGCCGACGGCCCGCTCCGCCGGCGGGGCACGGAACGCCTGGCGCCGGGCCCACAGGTAGGCAGAGGCGGCGAGGGCGATCCCTGCCTCCTCCACGTCGACGCCCTTGAGCACATGGAGCACGGCCGAGCCGAGCAGCAGGCCGAGGGCGACGGCCCACGCCCGCCGGCCGCCGCGGCTCACGCCTCGGGCCAGGAGGAGGAGGGCGATGCCGGCCAAAGCGGCCAGGGCGGCGGCCGCTCTCGGGACCCCGAACGGCAGCGCCGCGCGGAGCGTGTGGAGCCGCCCGGCGAACGGTGGGGTCAGCGCCGACGCCAGGTCGACCAGCCCGACGACGGCAATGCCGACAGCCGCTCGTGTCCGGGTACGGCGAAGGCGGGCGGCCTCGTTCTCGATCGCCGGCCACGACACGCCGTCGGGGAACGTGGCGACGACCGCCGGCGGCCCGTCGGGGGTCGTGGGGCGGCGGGCGGCCAGGCGCTCGAGGCGGGAGGCGCCGGGTAGCTCGGTGCGGCCGTAGACCAGGCGGGCATGGACGTCGGCCGCCGCTTCGAGCTCCAGCCACGACATGGTGCGCGACGCGAGGAACACCGGCGGGAACCCGGCGTGGGACGGCCGCTCGTCGACCACCGACATGGCACAGCCCGTGTTGGCGTAGAAGCCGTCGAGCATGGGGGTGAGCTCGGGGTGGTGGGTGTGGCCCGTGACCAACCCGGCCAGGCCGGCGCCGATGAGCCGGCGGGCTTCGGCGCGCGGCCCCTCGTTCTGGCCTCGGCCGCGGCGCTGGGCGGTCGTCACCGCTACGGCCTCCCATGCCTGGCGGGCGGCAGCCAGCACGGCCGCCACCACCAGGACCAGGTCGGCGACGAGCGCGATCCCGAGGACGGCCAGGCGGTGCTCCCAGGTCGACACCTTCGGCTGGGAGAGCAGAACGACGGTCAGGGGCAGCTTGAGGGCCAGTGCGACCAGGAGCGGCAACGCCAGCCACTTCACATGCTTGGTCAGGCGCCGGTAGGCCAGGCGGGAGGCCACGAACGACGGGAAGGCCACCGGGTCGTCGAGCGTCTCCATGCCGGCGAGCCACGGGCGATCGGCCATGTGCAGGGCGGGGAGGACCTCGCGCACGATGTGGTGGCCGAGCGGGGCGTCGAGGGGGTTGCGGGGGTCGGTGAAGGTGTTGGCCGGGTCGAAGTTGTTGCCGTGCTCCACCCGGACCCGGCGCGGGCCGGCGGCGGTCTCGAGGACCAGCTCGGCGGCGAAGGCCAACTGTGCCTGCATGGACTCGGCCACGAGGTGGGCCGCCTCGGCGTCCCAACCCAGCCGGTTGTCGTGGTTGCCGATCAGGTAGACCACCGAGCGCTCCGGCCCGCCGGCGAAGGTGCGCAGCGCGGTGACCAGGCGGTGATGATCGGCCAGTATCTCGGCCGGGTCGGGGTCCCCGCCGGCGAGGAGCTCGAGGATGTCGCCCGCCAGCACGACCGCACCCGGCCCGTCCCACGCTTTGATGGCGCCGACCACCTCGTCGACGGCGTCGCGCTCGGCCTGCGACGGTCGGGCGGTGAGGTGGAGGTCGCTGGCGACCAGGACGCGGGCGCCGGCCGGCACGGCCACCTCGACCAGGTCGGGGATGTCCGGAGCCGGTCCCGGAGTGGTCACCCCTCCATCGTGACCCAGGTCGGGCACCTACAGTGACCGGCCGCGGACCGCGTCGAGCACCCGCTGGACGTCACGGAGGTGGTGGGCGCCCTCGTGGACGCCGTCACGGGCCAAGGTCAGGGCGCTGCGTTCCACCCCGCCGACGAGGCCGGTGCGGGACCAGTCGTCGGCGCGCACGCCGTCGACCACCGAGGCCAGCTCGTCGCAGGCCAGGTCGAGCCAGCCGAGCACCTCGGCCCGGTCGAGGTCGTTGTAGCCCTTTGCCTCAGCCCGTGTGTCGTTGTCGAACGACGCGATGGCCGGGTGCTCTTCGAGTGTGACCTGGCGGATGGCCGGTCCGAGGTGGTCGAGGCGGTCGGCGACGTGGGCCGCGTACTCCAGGGCCGACCAGGTGGCGACGGCCGGCCGCCGGCGGAAGACGGCGTCGGGACCGTCGACCGAGCCCGGCGGGGCGAGCAGCGACCGGTACCGGCGGGGGAACGAGCGGACGGCGGCGCTGGCATCCCGAGGCGAGACTGTGTCGTAGTCGAGCCCGCAGTCCGGGCAGACCCAGCCCCGCGGCGGGCGACGCCTCAGGTCGCCGCCTTCCGCTGTTCGCGGACGGCCCGCATGCCGCGACCGATGTCGAGCAGGTGATGGTTGCCTTCGTGGACGGCTCGCCGGGCGTGCAGCCGCACCGACCGTTCCTCGCCCCGGCGCAGGCCGACGCGGTCCCAGCCGTCGGCCGGCACCTCTTCAACTGTCGCCGCCAGCCGGTCGGCATTGGCGGCGAGCGCCTCGGCGACTGCAGCCGGGTCCTCGGCGTTGTACCCGCGCTCGACGGCCAGCTCGACCGGCCCGAGCCCCTCGAGCGTCGGCCGGTCCTGGGCCAGGATTGCCCGCACCCAGCGGTCGTAGGAACCGAACACGTCACGCACGTGGGCGGCGTACTCCAGGGCTGACCACGTGTCGGGGGCCGGTCGTTGGCGGACCAGGGCATCACCGTCTTCGCCCGGGAGGAACCGGCTCAAGGGAGCCCGGTACCGCTTGGCGAACGACCGGATGGCCGCCGGCGCGTCGGCCGGGTCGAGGGCCTCGTAGTCGAAGCCGCATTCACCGCAGGGCGGCTCAGGGGTCATTCGGCGGTGGCCTTGGCCACCTTGTCGACCAGGTGGGCGGGCAGCACGTCGTAATGGTCGTGGCGGACGCTGAACCGCCCCCGTCCGCCGGTGAGCGACCGGAGGTCGATGGCGTAGCGGAGGATCTCCGACGTCGGGACCAGGGCGGTGACCATCTGCTCGCCCAGGCCCGCCACCTCGGTGCCCTGCACCCGGCCCCGGCGGGAGTTCAGGTCGCCCATCACGTCGCCCTGGTAGGCGATGGGGACGGTGACCTCCAGCACCGAGATGGGCTCCAGCAGGACGGGCCCGGCCTTGGCCATGGCGTCCTTGAAGCCCAGGGAACCGGCCATCTTGAAGCTCATTTCCGAGGAGTCGACCGGGTGGAACTTGCCGTCGAAGACGGTGACCCGCACGTCGACCACGGGGTAGCCGAACACGCCGGCGGTGGCCATGGTCTCCATCACGCCCTTCTCGACCGCGGGGATGAACTGGCGGGGGATGGCCCCGCCCACGATCTTGTCGACGAACTCGAACCCGCCGCCGCGGTCCATCGGCTCCACCTTCAGGAAGGCCACGCCGAACTGGCCGTGCCCACCGGTCTGCTTCTTGTACTTGCCCTCGGCATCGGCCGAGGTGGTGATGGTCTCCCGGTAGGCCACCTTCACGTCGTCGGTCAGGACCTCGACGCCGAACTTGCGGAGGAGGCGCTCGGTGACGATGGACAGGTGGGTGTCCCCCATGCCCGAGAGGAGGGTCTGGTGGGTCTCGTCGTCCCGGCGGACGTGCAGGGTCTGGTCCTCGTCCTGGAGCCGGTGCAGCGACGTCATGAGCTTGTCCTCGTCGCCCTTGGACTTCGGCCGGATGGCCACGGTGAGGACCGGGGTGAGGGGCTCGGGTGGGGTGACGACCACAGGCGTGCCCTTCGGCGCCAGCGTGTCGCCGGTGAGGGTGTCCGACAGCTTGGCGACCGCGCCGATGTCGCCGGCCGGCAGCTCGCTCAGGGGGTCCTGCTCCTTACCCCGCATGGTGAAGAGGTTGTGCAGCTTCTCGTCGGCGTGGGTGCGCGGGTTGGTCAGCGTCGTGTCCGGACGGATGGTGCCGGAAAGGACCTTCAGGAACGACACCTTGCCCACGTAGGCGTCGGCCACGGTGCGGTAGACGAGGGCCAGCGGCTGGCCGGAGGGGTCGGGGGCGACCTCGGTGGCGCCGCCGGGCGCTTCCACCCTGACTGGCGGGCGATCGAGTGGCGACGGGCCGACCTCGACGATGAACTGGGCCAGCCGGTCGATGCCGATCAGCTTGGTGGCCGACCCGCAGGCCACGGGGAAGACGCTGGCCGCAGCGACGCCTCGGGCCAGCGTGTCCTCGAGCTCCTTGGGGGTGATGCTGTCACCGTCGAGGTAGCGCATCATCAGGTCGTCGTCGGCGACGACGATGCCCTCGACCAGGTGGTCGCGGACCTCGTGCTCCCGCGCGGCCATGTCCTCGGGGATCTCGGCGATGGTGGGCGTGGCCCCTGCCCCGGCGTAGAGGACGGCGGTGTCGGTGAGCAGGTCGGCGATGCCTCGGAAGCCGGCTTCCTCGCCGATCGGCAGCTCGAGCGGGGCGACGCCGGCGCCGAAGCGCTCCTGGAGCTGGGCGAGGGTGCGGTCGAAGCTGGCTCGCTCCCGGTCGAGCTTGTTGACGAAGAACATGCGGGGGAGGCCGAGCTCCGACGCGAGCCGCCAGGCCGCCTCTGTCTGGACCTCGACACCCTCGACGGCGCTCACGACCAGGACGGCCAGGTCGGCGACCCGCAGGGCGGTGTGCATGTCGCCCACGAAGTCGGCGTACCCGGGGGCGTCGAGCAGGTTGATCTTGAACCCGTCGTGCTCGAAGGGCGCCAGCGAGAGGGACAGGGACAGGTGCCGCCGTACCTCTTCGGGATCGAAGTCGGTGGTGGTCGTGCCGTCCTCAACCCGTCCCATGCGGCTGATGGCGCCGGCGCAGAACAGGAGGGCTTCGGCCAGGCTGGTCTTGCCGGCGCCCCCGTGCCCGACGAGGGCCACGTTGCGGATCTTGGCGGGAGGGAAGCTCTTCACGGGCGCCTCGCTGCTTCGTCGGCGGGGAGCCGCCGGTCCGGTCTGAAGGTGAGAAGAGTGACAGCCTACCGGGCCGCCCTGGTAGCCTCTATAGGCGGAATCGGTTTTCTGGAGGAGTCCATGTTCGACAAGAGGTGCCGAGCGGGCGTCGAGCGGAGCCTGCGGCCGGTAGGCACGGGCCTCAAGCGGGCGGGGATCACCGCGGACCAGTTGACCGTCCTCGGTCTGGTCCTCTCCGCGGCGTGCGCGTTCGCCGTCGCCGAGGGCTGGCTGTTTGTCGGCTGGTGCCTGCTGGCCGCCTCGGCGGTGCCCGATGTCCTCGACGGGGCGGTGGCCAAGGCCTCCGGCACGTCGTCGCCACGGGGTGCGTTCTTCGACTCTGTGGTGGACCGCGTCAGCGACACGCTCGTCCTCGGTGGGCTGGCCTGGTACCTGGCCGACACCCGTAGCCCGCACACCGCGCTGCTGCCGCTGGCCATCCTGGGCGCGTCCAACCTGGTCTCCTACGAGCGGGCCCGGGCCGAATCGCTCGGGTTCACCGCTCGGGGCGGGCTGATGGAACGGGCCGAACGGATGATCGCCATCGGCCTGGGCCTGCTGTTCAGCATGGTCATGATCCCGCTGCTGTGGCTCATGCTGGGCCTGACCACCCTCACCGCCGTCCAACGCTTCCTCATGGTCTGGCGCCAGGCCAGCGCCGCCGTCCCCGGCCGGCGGCCCGCCGGCGAGCGGCCGGCCGCACGCTGGTCGGCCCGGCGTCCCTCGGTCGGTTTCGGCGAGGGCGAGGGCCCCCGGCTCCGGAGCCAGCGTGGCGATTCGAGCACCTGGCGGGCCCGGCGGGCGTCTCAGTCGCGGCCCGCCACGTGGCGGCGGGCCCGCACCCGGCCGTAGGCCTCGACCAACCGCTCTCCCGCGCTCGGGCGTGGTGGGGGCGCCGGCTGTTCCACTCCATCCGGGCTGCGACCTGGGCGGCCTCGGCACTGCCGCGGCCGGCCGCTGTGCCCGTCTCCCGGGCCTTGGCCCGCCTTGTGGTGGCGTCGCCCAAGTCCGCCCGTGACCGTCAGTTCGTGGCCCGGCACCAGTCGCGTGCTCGGGGGGCGGTCCTCGAGGGGCAGGCGCGGAAGGACGCGGTGCGCGAGGCGTTCGAGTCCTATGCCCGCTACTGGATGGAGTCGCTCCGGTTGCCCACGATGACCCCCGAGGAGGTCGACGGCGGCTTCAGCATCGAGGGCTTGGAGCACATCCGCGCCGCCCTGGCCGCCGGCACTGGCGCCATCCTTGCCCTCCCGCACGTCGGTGGTTGGGAGGTCGGCGGCTCATGGTTCGTCCGCCAGGGGTTCCCGCTGACCGTGGTGGTCGAGGAACTGAAGCCACCCGAGCTGTTCACCTGGTTCGCCGAGCTCCGCAGTTCGCAGGGTTTCAAGGTGATCCCGCTCAACAAGACGGCGGGGATCGCCGTGGTCCGGGCCCTGCGGGCCAACCGGATCGTGGCCCTCGTCTCCGACCGTGATATCGCCGGGGGAGGGGTGGAGGTCGAGTTCTTCGGCGAGCGCACCACCCTGCCCGCCGGCCCGGCCACGCTGGCGTCGCGCCTCGGCGTCCCTCTGCTCCCGACTGCCGTCTACTTTGACGGCGCCGGCCACCACGCCGTGGTCCGCCCACCGCTGGCGCTGGCCGGCGACCCGGCCGTCGACACCCAGGCCCTGGCCCGCGAGCTCGAGGATCTGATCCGGGCGGCACCGGCGCAGTGGCACCTCTTTCAGCCCAACTGGCCTTCCGACCGGTTGTAGGGGCGCTCACCTGCACCTGGGCTCCGACTATCCGGTATGACACACCGAGGGCACGCCAGGCAGCCCTTGACTGCGGACCTGTCCGCCAGTGGCCGCGACGGCCTCGGGCCGTCAGCCCTGCCCGGCTCGCTTCGTGACCGCCGCTGTTTGGTGGCGGCTTTCTTCTTCGCCGTGGCCGAGCTCTTGGCGGGGGCCTTCTTTGTAGCCGTCACCTGCTCCGCAACCGTCTTCGTAGCGGGTGGTTTCCTCGTGGTGGCGTTCTTCGTCGGTGAGGTCTGGGTCTTGCCCGCGACCGCCTTCTCCGCCAAGGCGGAGGCCCGCGGCCCGAGAAAGCCCTGAGCGCGCTCTTTCCGCCCCCGACCGCCAGCCCACCTGCTTGGGCGGCGAGGTTCTTTGCCGTTCTCCCGCTTCCTTAGGTTGTCGGCGCTCTGAGTCGGAGCCTTGAACTCAAAGCTGTCCGTTCTCGAGGGACAAGCAGGCGTTGATGACGCGATGAGGCCTGGAGGAGCCACGTGATTCTCCTGATTCGCCTCGCCTTCGTCGTCGTTGCGCTGCACGTGAAGGGCCCCCGCGGGCGACCACCTCGGCGCCGACGACTCCGGTCTCCAAGGCGATCAGGCTGTGCGCAACCTTCAAGGTGGAGGCCTGGTCCGACGCGCCGCACGGGCGCTGTCGACCACTATGCGACGGTTGGTGCGGACGTGCAGCGACGCGAAGGTGCCGTGGACGCCCGCATGATCGAACTCGGATGGCGGTCGTCACGCACTGCCTCGTGCCTGGTGGTGCGCCGGGTCGCGGTCGATCGGCCCGAGCGGGTCGACGGACTGGTCCTCGAGGCGTCACCGACGACGCTGCGGGGCCACCACGGGCTGGCCGCCTTCGTGGCGTCGGTGCTGACTGGCCTGCGAGACCCGATCGACCCCGCTTTCGCAAGCTCCTTCGTCGCCGACACATCGTCGGGCCAAATCAAACCGGAGGTCCTTGACCGGCTTGCCGGCGAGGTTCTCAAAGTGCCGGCACACGTGTGGCAGGAGTCGTTCACAGACTTGTTGGACTACGACGACCTCGACCAGCTCGGGAGCATCACCGCACCGACGATGCTGATCTGGGGCGATGGCGATGCAATTGTCGACCGGCACATGCAGGAGCGGTTGACAGAGCTCATCCCTCACGCAGACCTGCTCGTGTACCCCGGCATCGGGCACACCCGCGATGGGAGGACGGCCAGCGCTTCGCTGCCGATGTGGCCGCTTTCACCCATAGATCGGGCGCCGCCTGAGTGCGAGACCGGCCGTTCGGCCGACGGGGGGCCCTGAACGACCGACGTGCGTGCTCCCACGCCGGCGCGTCAAGCTGCCCGCTGTGCCGACCACTGCCGATGACCTGACCCCGCTCGTTCCCGCCCCGGCCGACGTCAACGTCGGCCGTCCGGGCGAGGGCCGCTGATGCTGGGGCGGGCTCGCTCGTTGGACTGGAACCGCGGGCAGAAGGCCCTCCGCCAGGAGGTCGGCCGGGTCGTGGGTTTGCTGCGTTCGGTGCGTAACCCGAGCGCACCCGCGCTTGGCCATTGGAGCGTGGCCGAGGTGGCCATGCACCTGTCCCAGGCGTGGATGGCTGTGCCGGGCCTAGCCGGGCGGGACGTGTCGGCGATCCGGGAGGTGCTCCCCGAGGTCACCGGGCCCTCGCTGATCCGTGATATCTGGGATCTCCCGGCCCTGACCAGCCTGGGCGTGCGCAACGATCCCGAGCGGAACTGCTCCGTGCTGGCGGACCGCATCGAGGAGAGGTCGGGTGCCTACTTCGCGGCGATCGACCAGTCGGCCGCTGCCGACCCGAGGGCGTGGCTGGTGGACGGCAGCGAGGTCGCGTTGTCCACGTTGACCTATCACCTGCTCAACGAGACGGTCGTGCACGGTTGGGACATCGCCCACGGCGACGGCCAGCGATGGGAGGTGCGGGCGGACTCGGCCTGCCTGGTGCTCGAGGGGTTCCTGGTGCCGGTCCTGCGAGCGCTCGGGCCCCGTGATTTCGTCGACCAGACGGTGGCCGCGGGGCTACGGGCCACCTACGAGATCCGGGTAAAGGGTTGCCGCCGCTACATGTTCGTCTTCGACGACGGGGCGCTGCGCATCGAGGATCCCGCGGGCCAAACGGTCGACTGCAGCATCGACGCAGACCCGGTGGCGATGCTGCTGGTCACGTGGGGCCGGATGCACCAGGCCGACGCCATCGTCAAGCGCCAGCTGGTGGCCTCGGGACCGAAGGACTATCTCGGGCCACGGTTCCGGGGGCTCATGCGCAACCCGTGACGCTGATGTGGTCAGGGCACGGGAATGAGCCGGAGGGCCCGTAGCTTCCGATCGATGCTCGTTGAGCGGGCCACGGTTTCGTCGAGCAACGGACCAAGCTCACGGACGGTCTGGTCGGCCTGGGCCAGGAGCGCTGCCGTCCGGCCCACCGAGGCCTCGGCGCCGGCTGTGCCTGTGCCTGACCTGGCGACGTCGGCGAGCACGCCCGCCAGGGGCGGGTTGGACTTCCCGAGCGACGACGAGAGCAACGCGAGGTCGGCGCTCATGCGGTCGAGGGCACCGATGCCTCGCCCGATCGACTCAGCCAGTGCGCCGACCTCGGCGCCGGCCCGGTCGACCGCGGTGCTGGTCGGGGCGATGGCGCCGGCGCTGTCGAGGGCGGCGCCGTTGGTGCGGACCAACGTCTCGATGCCACCCACCCCCCGCGCCAGGGTGGCTGCGGTCCCGCCCAGGTCGGAGGTCATCACCAGGAGCGCGCTCATGGTGCCAGCGACGGCGACCACCGCAACGAGCCACGAGACGCCGACGGCCCGGCCGGGCTTGGTGGTCACGAGCCGGCCCCGCGGAGCAGGGCCTGGAGCGTGCCGAGGGCCGCCGTGTCCGTGCGGATGGCATCGAGGGCGGACGCCAGGGCATGGGCCTTCGGCCCGAGGGCACCGACCGAACTGGTCATCGACCGCAGCACGGCCACCAGCCGGGCCAGCGCCTGGTCGAGCGTGCCGAGCCCGGACTGGAGGGTGCCGACGCCTGACGAGCCCTGCCGGGCCTGGCCGGCGATCCGGTCGACGCCGGCGGGCAGCGTGGCTGCGGCGCGACTGACACCGGCCGTGCGGGTGTCGAGGCTGCCGGCGGCGGTCGCCATGCGCCCGGTGAGATCTTCGAGCTGGGCCAGCCCCTTGGCCATGGCGTCGAGGCCGGCGGTGCGCTCCCGGAGCGAGGTGGTCTGGTCGACGAGCACCGCACTGTTGCGGTCGAAGGCGTCGGCCGATGCCGTGAGCCTGCCGACCAGCCGGGCCGGGAGGCCGAGGGGGTCGCTGACCTCGGCCCGCCCCGGGGCGACCCCGAATCCGACGAACACGCATGCCGACACCACGAGGGCGACGACCGCGGTGGCGAGCGCCCGCTCACGGTTGCCGATGGTGGTCCCCAATGCCTGCTCCGTTCTCTCAGCCGAGCTCGGGCAGGATGGCGAGCTTCTGGCCCAGCCGGGCCAGCTCGGTGTTGATGGCCCGCACCAGGTCGGCGGTGGTCGTCAGCAGGGAGGCGACGCGGGCCGCGCCGGCCTCGCCGCCGACGGCCGCATCGCGCAGCTTGGCCACGTCGCCGGCGACTGCCGCGGTGGTCGCCTGAAGGGCCTGGGCGATGCCGAGGTCGCCGGCGCCACTTGCGGCCAGGGCCCGCACCTGGGACTCGGTCCGGGTGAGGAGGTCGACGTTGGCGTGGGTCGCGTCGCCGAGCTGGCCGAGGACCTGGCTGAGCGAGTCGAGTGCGGCCTGGGCCCCCTGGGCCGAGGAGAGGTCGACGCCGGCGAAGGGGTCGTTCCCTCGCCCGAGGTCGGCGACGATGCGCTGCGAGCTGGCCTGCACCACCCGGCCCCGGTGCACGGCGACGAGGGCCAACGCGAAGCAGGCGACAGCGACGACTGCGCAGGCCCGGCCGAGCCATTGCGTGGTGGGCTGGCTGCCGGTCACGCCGGCGGCCCGGGATCGAAAACGCGCCGGATACGGCGGGCGTCGGCCAGGACGGACTGGAGGTCGCCGACCATGCCCTGGAGCACGCCGACGATCGCCCCCTCTTGCGCTGTGAGCCCGGTCGAGGCCGTCGACATGCCGGCCGTCTGGGCCTGGAGCCGCCCGAGCGCGGCACCCACCTGGCCCAGAGCGGCCTGGCTGGCGTTCGCCCCGCTCCCGGTCCGGCCCACCGTCGCCGTGACCGACGTCAGCGCGGTGTGCAGCTGGTCGAGCAGGGGGGTGAGCGACGAGGTGGCGGAGAGCGATGCCCGGGCCTGGGCGGTCAGGGCGGTGACGTCGGCGAGCCGGCCGGCCAGGGCCTCGTTGAGGTGGACGATCGAGCCGGTGGCGGCGAGGGTCCGCTGGTTGGCCGAGGCCTGCGCCGACAGCCGGGTGTCGAGGCGGACGAGGAGGCCGGCGAGGAACAGCAGAGCGGCGAGCGCGCCGGCGGCCAATGCGATGCGGACGGGACCGGTGGGCACTGTTACCCGCTCCCAGCGACGTTGGCGGCGGTGGTGGCCAATGCGTCGCGGGCCAGGCGCAGGTCGCCGGCGGTTGCCGTCGTGCGCTCGAGGATCGTTGTCAGCTCGGCACGGGCGGCGGCGATCTGCGCGGCCGACCCGGCCATCGGGGCACCGAGCGTCCTGGTCGCGGCTTCCAGGTCGCCGACGGACGCGGCGAGGCGGGCCACCGCCGGCGCGGACGGGTCAAGGGCGCCGGCCAGGTCGACGCGGACCCGGGCGACCGTCGACGACAACCGGCCGTCGACACCGGCGAGGCTGGCCAGGACGGCCGTGAGCGAGCTGCGGGCCCGGTCGAGCGCGGCCAGGTTGGCGAGTGTGGTCACGTCCAGGGCGGCGACCTGTTCCAGGCTGGCGTTGTACCGGCCAGCGGTGGAGGTCGAGCGGCCGATCCGGCCGGGGACACCGTTCAGGGCGACGAGCTTGGGCCCGGCGTACGCCCCGAGGCCGGCGAGGACCGAGACCACGACCACCGCACGCACGGCGCGGCTGGCCGGGGCCAGGCCGGCGCCGGCCGGTGCGGGAACTGCGTGCATGTCCCTCCCCTCGGACGGCGGTGACCCGGAGTGGTCAAGGGCAACCTAGGGTCCCAGCCGGCCCCCGACATCCGGCAGATGACGGATCTCCGTCACCTGACGTCGCGTCGCCCCACCTCGGCGGCGAGCTGGGCGCGGGAGGAGACGCCGAGCTTGGCGAAGGCGTGGGACAGGTGGGTCTCCACCGTGCGGCGGGACACGAACAGCCGCTCTCCGGCCTGGCGGTTGGTCAGGCCCTCGGCGGCCAGCCGGACGACGGCCAGCTCCGACGAGGTGAGGCTGTCCCAGCCCATGATCGCCTTGGGCGCCGGCCGGGACCGCCGGCGGTGGACCCCCAGCGACCGCAGTGCGGCATCGGTACGGGCCGTCCGGGCGTGGGCGCCGGCCCGCTCGTGGAGGGCGCGGGCCTCGTCGAGCAAGGCAGTGGCCTCTTCGACCCGTCCCAACTTGGCCAGGGCTGTGCCTGCGTCATCGAGGGTCAGGGCCAGCTCGCCCGCATACGGGCTGGCCCGGTAGCAGTCGACCGCCTCGGACAGGGCGTCGACGTCGCCTTCCAGCAGGCCCCGGCAGCGGAGGGCCGCGCCGCGCGCACTGGCGGTGGCGGCCCGCCGGGCGCCGAGCTCGACCTCGGCGGTCACGGCCGCCGCCCGGGCACGATCGCCCGTTTGCAGGGCCAGCCGCACGACGTCGGGCGCGAACAGCCGGTACCCGAGGAAGTACCGGAGGGGCGCGGCGACGGTCCACGCGTCGGCGGCGGCGGCCGCGGCCGGGCCGGGGTCGCCGTGGGCGTCGTGCAAGAGGCCCTGTAGCCAGAGGCCCCACTCCAGCGGCCAGCGGGCCCCGGCAGCCGCCACCGAGTGGACGGCGACGGCCCGGTAGTCCGGGCTGGTGGCGGCCAGGAACTCCTCGGCCGCGTGCTCGAGCCCGGCCTGGGCCTGGGGGACGTCGCCCCGCTGGAGCGCGACCCACGCGACCACGCCGTGCAGCATCGACCCGTGCAGGCGGGTGCCGACATCGCCGGCCAGCGACAGTCCCACCTCGCACTCGGCGACGGCGTCGTCCAGTTCGCCCATCGTGGCCCTGCGGATGGCCAGCATGCAGTGGTACAGGGGGAGCCAGGCGGTCGTGCCCCGCTCCTCGGCCCGCCGGCGGCCGGCGTCGAGCACGGCCTCGGCGTCGGCCGGCCGGTCGGCGTCGAGCAGGACCAGGCCCCGGTAGAGGTGGGGTTGGAGGTGCCCTACTCGCGGCTCGGTGCTGCGGGTGGCGACGGCGACGGCGCGCTCGGACAGGTCGCAGGCCAGGGCGACGCGGCCTTCGGCGTCGGCCACGACCGCCAGCGTTTGGAGTGTCGCGCACAAGGCGAACTCGTCGCCGGCCGCCTCCGCCTCGCGCTGCAGCGCTTCAGCCCGGCGACGGGCCTCGTCGGGCTGGCCGAGGAACGGGAGCAGGCTGGCGGCCAGGGCTAGGGCGCCCCTGCGGTCGGCCTCGGGTGCGCCGGCGAGGGCGGCCGCGGCGTCGAGCTCGTCGACCGCGGGTTCGAGCCACCCCAGGGTCCAGAGCACCTCGGCCAGGGCCCGCCGGAGCGAGGCTTCCACCGCCGGCGCCGGCCCCCGTGCGATCAGGGCCCGGCTGAGCGCCTCGGCGTCCTTGGCCCGGCCGGTCTGGATGAGCAGCGGTGCCAGCTCGGCGCCCAGGGCGTCGCCGGCCGGGTCGATCGGGCTGGTCAGGGCGATGGCCCGCTCGAACAGCTTGACGGCTGTCGCCGGCGAGCGCGGCGCGGCCTCCCTGGCGGCGCGGGCCAGCCAGGCGCCGGCCTCGATGTCGCCGACCGACGCGCCCAGGGAGTAGTGCTCGGCGACGGTCGGCAGCGGGGCGCCGAGCGGGCCGAGCAGGCGGGCGGCCTGGACGTGCAACCCTCGACGGACGGCCGGCGCCAGCCCGGTGTACAACGCCTCCCTGACCAGCTCGTGGCGGAAGACGAGGTCGTCGCCCGCGCCCCCGATGACCCCGGCCCGCATGGCTCCCTCGAGCACGCCCAGCAGATCGACAGAGGTGCACGCCATCATTGCCGCCAGGTGGTCGAGCGGGAACCGCCGGCCCAGCACCGACGCGACCCGGAGCATCTCGCCTGCCCGCTCCGGGAGGTGGCCCACCCGGCGGAGGATGGTGGCCCGCAACGTCGGCGGGAGCGGCACCGGGCCGGTCAGTCCCGCGTCGGCCACCGCCGACACGATCTCGATGACGTGCAACGGGTTCCCGCCGGCCATACCGAGGTGGGCCGACGCACTGGTGCCGCCGATCGCGCCCGCCAGCTCGCGGACCTCCTCGTCGGTGAGCCCGCCGAGGGCGACTCGCGTGGCCCCGCTCAGCGCCAAGTCGTCGAGCAGGCGGTCGAGCTCGTGGCTATGGGGGAAGCGCCGGAGCGTCAGGACCATCAGCACCGGCTCCGAGCTGGTTGCCCGACCGATCGCCCGGAGGGCGCGGAGGGTCGACGGGTCGGCCCAGTGGACGTCCTCGAGGACCAGCACGACCGGCCCGCTCGACGCCAGGAGCTCAAGGTGGGACACGATCGACTCGACGACACCGAACCCGACGTCGGCCGGCGCACCGTCGCCGGGGGACGGCTCGGCGCCGGCGCCGGCATCCAGATGGAGCGCGTCGGCCAGGGCCCGGAACGGGGCGTCATGGCTCAGCTCGTCGGCCGCTCCGGACCGGAGCGTGGTGGGGACGCGGAGGTCCTGGATGACCTCGGCCACGAGGCGGCTCTTCCCGATGCCCGCCTCCCCTTCGACAACGGCAACCCCGCCCTGGCCGGCCTCGACGGCCCGCACCAGGGCGCGGAGGGCCGCCAGCTCCCGGGCCCGCCCGATCAGTGCGGTCGACGTCGGCACACCGTCATGGTGACAGGCGAAATCCGTTACCTACCGGATGTCCGCGGCGCCGGCCGTGCGTAGGTTCGCCGTCATGAGCTCCAGCACAGACCTGCGGATCGACCTCGCCGAGGCGAGGGCCGCGCTCGAACGCGTCACGCGGCGGACGGCGGACCTGTTCGGCTCGGTCACCGACCCGGGTCGGGCCGTCCGGCGGTCGATGTGGACGGTCGGGGACGTCGGCGCCCACCTGGCCGTGGCTCTCGTGGGCTTTACCGAGGCGGCCGGCGGCGACTTCGGCACCGTGGCCCCCCACATCCCGGCGACGGGCGTGTTCGCCGAGCGCCTGTCGGCCGTCACTGCCGCGACGCTCACGATCGAGCCCGACCGTGACCCCCGGCACTTGTCCCGTCTGATCGTCGAGCGCGTCGACGGGTTCCTCCACGCGACCGCCGGGCTCTCGGGCGCGGAGCGGATCGCCACCCCGTGGTACGGCGACGGTGCGTCGCTCAGCCTGGCCACGGCGACGGCCATGCTGCTCGGCGAGCAGGTCATGCACGGCTACGACGTCGCCGGCACGCTGGGCCGGCCGTGGCCCATTTCCGTCGACGACGCCCGGCTCATGACCCGGGCCATCACGTCGATGATGCCGCTGGCCGCCAACCCGGTGACGACGGCGCGCCTCCACGCCACCTATGGCGTCTCGGTCCGCAACGGCGGGCCGCGCTTCGTCGTGGCCGTCGACCACGGCACTGTCGTCGTGGAGCCGGCGGACGGGCGGCGCGTCGACTGCCACCTGTCGGCTGACCCGCTGACGTTCGCGCTCGTGGCCTACGGGCGTACCGGGCAGTGGGGGCCGATCGCCGCCGGCCGCCTCCGGGCCTGGGGCTGGCAGCCATGGCTGGCCTTCCGCTTCGTCAACCTGTTCTTCAACCCCTGATCGGGCGAGCCGCGCCGCCGCTCGATCGTGGAGCGCGATAGACAGATGAGCGGACGACCGTACGACGACACGGGAGGGAGCAGGCGAATGGGACTGCAGCTTGGCGATATCGGGCCCGACTTCGAGGCCGACACCACCGAGGGCCGGATCAACTTCCACGACTGGATCGGCGACTCGTGGGCCGTGCTCTTCTCCCACCCCAAGGACTTCACCCCGGTCTGCACCACCGAGCTGGGGTACATGGCCAAGCTCCAGCCAGAGTTCGATCGCCGGAACGTAAAGGTGATCGGCCTGTCCGTCGACGCCGCCGAGAACCACCAGGCCTGGGCCAACGACATCGAGGAGACCCAGGGCGCCCGGCCCACGTACCCGATCATCGCCGACTCGGACTTCAACGTGTCGAAGCTGTACGGGATGCTGCCGGCCAGCACGTCCGGCGACCCCGCCACCCGCACGCCGGCGGACAACCAGACCGTGCGCAACGTGTTCGTGATGGGGCCCGACAAGAAGGTCAAGCTCATCCTCGTCTACCCGATGACCACCGGTCGCAACTTCGACGAGGTCCTGCGGGTTATCGACTCCCTCCAGTTGACGGCCAAGCACCGGGTGGCGACGCCTGTGAACTGGAAGCAGGGCGAGGATGTGATCATCGCCGGCTCCGTGTCCAACGCCGAGGCCAAGGACATCTTCGGCGACTGGAAGGAGCCCAAGCCCTACATCAGGATCGTGCCCCAACCGAGCTGACCGACCCGTCAGTCCTCGTCGGGGTACTGCTCCTGGATGGCCATCACCTCGTCGATGTGGTCGAGGAGCAGTTCGACGATGGCGCCGTCGAAGCTGGTCCCACGGCCGTCGGTCATCACTTGGAGGGTGCGTTCGAGTGAGTACGCGGGCTTGTAGCACCGGCGGCTGATCACGGCATCGAACACATCGGCTACCGCGGCGATGCGGCCCTCGATAGGGATGGCGTCGCCGGCCAGGCCGTGGGGGTACCCGTTGCCGTCCCATCGTTCGTGGTGGGTGCGGGCGATCGTGGCCGCCAGGACCAGGAGCGGTTGCTCCGACTTGGCGAGGATCTCATAGCCCAGCTCGGGGTGCTGCTTGATGACGTCGTACTCGGCCACGGACAATGCCCCGGGCTTGAAGAGGATGCCGTCGGGCACGCCGATCTTGCCGACGTCGTGCATCGGGGCGGCGATGCGGAGCAGCTCGCAGTCGGCCTCGCTGAACCCGTAGTAGCCAGCGAGGAGCGCGGTGTACCGGCTCATGCGTTCGATGTGCAGGCCCGTTTCCACGTCGCGGCCCTCGATGGCCCGGGCCAGGGCCTTGACCGTGTCCTCGCTCGACATCCGGAGCTGGGCCTCGCGCTCCTCGAGCCGCTCCACCGTGGCCCGGAGGGCCACCGTGCGCTCCCGGACCATCTGCTCGAGGAGCGCGCGGTAGGAGTCGTTCTCGGCCTCGAGGCGGGCCCGGTGAAGGGCGTTGTCCGCGGCGATGAGCACGTGGTGTTCCTCGAAGGGCTTGGTGATGTACCCCGACGCCCCGAGCTGCAGCGCGGTCGTGGCCGTGGCCACGTCGGTCACCCCCGACACCATGACGACGGGCAGCTTCGGGTAGCGCCGCCGGGTGTCGGCGAGGAAGCTCAGGCCCGACTCTGGGTGCGCTTCCAGGTCGCACACGACAAGGTCCCAGGGGCCGGCGGCAAGACGTCGTTCGGCGGCGTCGGCCGAGCCGACCAGCTCGCACCGGTACCCGTGGCCGCGCAGCCCCTCGGCCAGGAGCAGCCGGACTTGCTCGTCGTCATCGACGATGAGCACTCGGGGAGCATCGGTCTGCACCACATCGCCTCCGGCTTCGCGCGCTGGGACCATTGTCGCGCTGTCGGCCTCCCGGGACCCCGGCTCTCGTATGTTTCGGCCGGTCCGCGGTCCGGCTGGAGGGTCATCTTGCACCTAGCGTGCGGGTTCCTCAGCGGGCCATCCGCACCACATAGGTGGAGCGCCCCGTCACCGGCGCGACGCTCGTCGTGCCCCCGCTGGCCGTTCCTGCGCCTAAGAAGACCCCGCGCCACTTGGCCGTCCCAGACGACGAGTACGTCATGCGCCAGATCGACCAGGCCACGATGAGCGCCGTGTTCGAGGTGAGGTCGGCTTCGTCGAAGACCGGGATGACCGCGTTGCAGGGGGGTGCCCCGTCGGAGAAGCTGGTGGCGCAACCGCCGGCCGGGAGGATGTCGTCGTAGGTGTAAGCGCCGGCCGGGGCGCTGTTGAGTGCCGTGGCCCGTGAGCCCAGCCGGACGGGTTGTGACGTCGGGCTGACCGCGCCGGTCCAGAGGGGGCTCAGCCCGCAGGTTCCTGGCAGGGTGCCCTGCACCGCGATCCCGGCCGGGTTGCCGGCGAGCGCGGTCCCGCCGGCGCCGTAGAGCGCCAGGAGAGTGGCGTCCGGGCGCAGGGCCCGGGTATTCGGGTCGATGAGGTTGTACCCGCCCGGCAGGAGGGGGTTGCCGCAGAGCATCCACGGTGACCGGGTGCCGAGCAGCGGCTGGAGCGTGGCCGTGGCCGATGTGGTCACCAGGATCTGGCGCCGACCGGCCACCGACCCGAACAGCGTCGTACGCCGGATGCCAGCAGTGACCCGCACCCCGGCGGCGTCGGCCCGGCCGCTCCACCCACTGTTCGGCGAGCACGGGGCGACAACCGTGACGGCCTGGTCGACGACGTCGCAGGCGAACACGTCCACGGCGTTGGCCCCGTTGGTGCTGGCCACGGCCAGTACCGCGGCTCGCAGGTCGGCGGTTGCGCCGGCGAACCGGGTCTGGCCCACGGCCCGGGCCCCGGCGAGGGCGGCCGCGTCAGTGGCGTTCTGCGTGCGCCGGCGGTCGGTGTAGGCCTGGCCGCCGTCGATGACGATGGCCACGATGATGAGCATGAACACGAGCATGAGGGAGACGAGCACGAGGGTGGCGCCCGGCTCACCGGATCGGCGCCTTGCCGGCCCGGTCACGGCACCACGAAGAACGCGTTGCCGATGACGGCGCCGGTTGCCGCGTTGAGGATGGTCAGCGTCTTCGTGCCGCTGCTCCACTTGTAGTCGTTCCTGCCGACCAGGATCGAGAATGCCGGCCCGGGCCCGGCAGCCGACAGCGTCACTGTCCCGTCGAGGGTCGGCAGGCGCACGAGGATGCCGGAGGGACACGGGCCGACGGTGACCACGGAGATGGTGAAGTCGAACGTGAGGTGCCCGCTGGAGGCGAAGAGGGGATTGGTGGCGGGGGTGACGGTGGCCGCGCTCGCCGAGCAGCTCAGCACGGTCGTCGTCGTGGTGCTGGTCGACGTGGTGGTGCTGGTCGAGGTGGTGGTGCTGGTGGACGTCGTCGAACTCGTCGACGTGGTCGTGCTGGTCGGCGTCGTCGTCGTCGTGCTCGTCGAGGTGGTGGTGCTGGTCGACGTGGTCAGCGGCACGATCGGGGCGGCGCCCGGACGACCGGCGACGACCATGGCCGCGGTGGCCGAGATGTGCTGGCTCTGGCCGATGATCCCCCCCACGAAGGTGATCGAGGACCTGTCCCACGAGACGGTGAGCTCGACCCTGTCGACCGTGGCCGCCGCAGTCGTGCAGGCGATGACCCCTCCGGCCGATGTGAGGCACCTGATGGCCACCACTGGGGCCTTGCTGTCGACTCGGGCGGTGGCGGCCGCCTTCACCCGGACGTTGTTGGCGCTCCCGTTGACGTCGGCCTGGTCGAAGTCCACGAGGGCGGCGCGGGCGCCGTCGCGCGCTGCGGCGACCGCCTCGGTGCGCTCGAAGGCCAGGAGCCCGATGTCGACCAGGCTGAAGACGAAGAGGAAGAGCACGGGTACGACCATCGCCATCTCCACCAGGACCGCGCCCCGCTCACCAAGGCGCCGGCCTCCCGGGCCGGTCACCCCTGCACCACGACCTCATGCGAGCCGCGGACGGTGATGTGGGCCCGGCCGGACAGGGGGGTGAGCGCGTCGAGCACCGCTTCGACCTGCACGACGACTCGGTCGCCGGGCACGATCGTGACCGTCGGCGCCGCCGGGTCGCACCCGGTGATGCCGCCGGGCGGCACGAGCGACCCCGTCACGCTGTCGCGCTTGAAGACGCGGACCACGAAGCCGGGCAAGGTGGCGAGGCCGGCGTCCTCGTCCTTTACCCGGTCGACGACGTTGGCGTGACCGCGACAACCGGTGTCGACCCGGTACGGGTCGAACTGGCCGGTCCCGGCCCCTTCGCGTGCCGCGTTGGCGAGCCGGGTGTTGAGCCGGAACACCCGGCCGAGGTCGATGGTCCCGAACACGATGAGGGCCAGGAGGGGCAGGACCAGCGCGAACTCCGCCAGGGCCGCGCCTCGCTCTGAACGGCCGCGCACCGGTCGGGGCTTCATGCCGGGGCCACCGAGAACGTCACATCTCTACGGTGGCACCGTTCCGCGAGGTTCGTCGAGCACTGTACGATCCAAAGAGACGGACAGGCTCCGCCATCATGCCGCAGGAGCTGCGTTGGGAACGAGAAGGGTCACGATCCTGGTCGCCTCGCTCGTAGCCGGGTTGGTCGCGGCCTTCGCGGCCTGGGCCTACCTCGGCAGCGTCCAGGACCGGGCCAACGACGATGCCGCGCTTGTCAAGGTCTTCGTCGTGGCCAAGGACATCCCTCGCGGTCAGACCGGCGACCAAGCCATTGATGGGGGCATGGTCAAGGTGGAGTCGATCCCACAGAAGTTCCGGCCGAGCACCGCGCTGAACGACATCAACGTGATCCGCGGGAAGGTCGCGCTCACCAATCTCCCGTCCGGCCAGATCATCGGTGCCGGCCTCTTCGTCGAGTCCAAAGCCACCACCACCTCCTTCGCCCAGCGCATCCCGAGCGGCCAGGTGGCGATTTCCGTACAGGTCGACGCTGTCCACGGCGTGTCGAACCTCATCGCCGCCGGCGACAAGGTGAACCTCCTGGTGCCCTCGCCCGAGGGAATGCGCACGCTGTTCCAGAACGTCGACGTCATCGCCGTCGGCACGACCACGGCCCCGGGGCCCGGCGAAGCTGCGCTCGCCGCGGTCACCGGCGGGGCCGGTAGTTCGGGGTTGATCACCTTCGCCGTACCCCCGTTGGCCGCCGAGCGGATCGCCCAGGCCGCGTCGACAGCCGGAGGGGGGCTTTACCTGACCCTCGTACCGCCCGATAACCAGGCTGTGCCTGTTCCCCCCATCAGCGCCGGCGCCCTCTTCCAGGGGACGCTGAGCCCCTATGGCTGACCCGTCCCGGGGCCTTCGGCCATGAGCTCCACATCCACTCCGGCGTTCACGATCTCGCTGGTCGAAGGCGATACGCGGGCCCGCAACCGGATAGCCCGTCTGGTCCGTGACGTGCTCGACCTGGACGCCTTCGTCAACGTCGACGCCCTGTCGCAACGCCTCGACGGGACCCCCTCCATCGTCGTTTTCGGTCCCAGCTACGGCAACGAGGCCGGGCTGAAGGAGATCCAGGCCCAGGTCCGGAGCCATTTCGAGGTGGCCCCGATCCTCATCGCCGAGGAGCTGTCGACCGAGTTCCTCCAGCTGGCGCTCCGAGCCGGCGTGCGTGACGTGCTCACCCCACCAAAGGAGGCCGCCGAGGTCGTCGAGGCCGTGGAGCGGGTGGCCGAGTCACTCGGCGGTGCGCTCGTGGCCTCGACGCTCCGCCAGGGCGGCGAGCGCGGCCGGCTCATCACGGTCATGTCGACCAAGGGTGGCGCCGGCAAGACCGTCGTGGCCACGAACCTGGCTGTGCTGCTGGCCCAGGCGTCCAACGGCCCAGTGGCGCTCGTCGACGCCGACCTCCAGTTCGGCGACGTCGCCCTCATGCTCGGGCTGGCGCCGGTGAGCACCGTCGTCGACGTGCTGAGCGTCATCCGCCGGCTCGACGCCGTCGCCCTGCAGGAGCTGCTCCTCCGCCATGAGCCGAGCGGCCTGCTGGTGCTGCCCGCGCCGATCGAGCCGGCGTTCGCCGACCAGATCACCGCCGCCGACCTCACCCGCATCGTCACCGTCCTCCGGTCGTTCTGCGAGTACGTGGTGGTGGACACGCCCTCGTGGTTCACCGATGCAGTGCTGGCCATGCTGGAGGAGTGCGACGACATCCTCCTCATCGCCGCCCTGGAGCTGCCCAGCATCAAGAACGCCAAGCTCGCCCTCCAGACCCTGCGCGTCCTGAACATCGCCGTCAGCAAGGTGAAGCTCGTCCTCAACCGGGCCAACAGCAAGGCCAAGCTCGACGTGAAGGAAGTCGAGCGCACGCTGGGCCTCAAGGTCGAGGCCCCGATCGTCAGCGACGTGGCCGTGCCGCGCGCGGTCAACGAGGGCAAGGTCGTCGTGCTGGCATCCCCCCGGTCCGAGGCGGCGAAGAGCCTGCGAGCCCTGAGCCAGCTCTTCTTGACCGGGGCCCATCGGGGCCGGGCCAAGTCGGTCAGCCGGGGCAAATGAGCTCCGGCGGCTGGTCGGAGGCCCCGAACGAGCAGAAGCGGCTGCGTCCCAGCGGCCGCCGCGACGCCGGCGTGGAGGAGGCGCGCGAACGAGTCCACAAGCGCCTCATCGAGGAGCTCGGGCCACTGCTCCAGAACCGGGAGATGGCGGCGGCCGACCTGCGGTTCCGGGTGCGCGAGCAGCTGGCCGAAGTGCTGGCCCGCGAGGAGGTGCGGCTGAGCCCGGGGGACCGGGCACAGCTCATCAACGACGTCTCCGACGACATCCTCGGGTACGGCCCGATCGACCGGTACCTGCGCGACGAGAGCGTGACCGAGGTAATGGTCAACGGGCCGAGCCGGATCTACATCGAGCGCCACGGCCAGATCGACCGGGCCCCGGAGACCTTTGCCGACGAGGCCCACCTCCGCCGGATCGTCGACAAGATCGTCAGCCAGGTGGGCCGGCGGATCGACGAGTCGACGCCGATGGTCGATGCCCGCCTCCCGGACGGGTCGCGGGTCAACGCGGTGGCTCACCCGCTGTCCATCGGTGGCCCGTTCCTGACCATCCGCAAGTTCAGCGAGCGCCCGCTCACCATGCCCGACCTCATTCGCTCGGGCACCGTGACGCCGGCGGCGGCCACGTTCCTGCAGGCCTGCGTGACCGGGCGCTTGAACATGATCGTCTCGGGCGGCACCGGCACCGGGAAGACGACGCTGCTCAATGTCCTCTCCGACTCGATCGGTGAGCGGGAGCGCATCGTCACCATCGAAGACGCCAAGGAGCTGCAGCTCCAGCAGGACCACGTCCTGCCCATGGAGGCCCGGCCCGCGAACATCGAGGGCAAGGGCCAGGTCACCATCCGCGACCTCGTCCGCAACGCGCTGCGTATGCGGCCCGACCGCATCATCGTCGGCGAGGTGAGGGGCGGTGAAGCCCTCGACATGCTGCAGGCCATGAACACTGGCCACGACGGGTCGCTCACGACCGTGCACGCCAACACGACGCGTGACGTGATGGCCCGCATCGAGACGATGACGTTGATGGCCGGGTTCGACCTGCCCATGCGGGCCATCCGCGACCAGATCGCCTCCGCGCTGGACATCATCGTCCAGCTGTCGCGCATGCGCGACGGCTCCCGTCGGGTGACTCACATCAGCGAGGTCCACGGGCTCGAGGGCGACACGATCGTGCTGCAGGACGTCTTTGTCTTCGACTACTCGGCCGGCGTCGACGCCAACGGTCGCGTCCGGGGAAGCCTCCACCCCACGGGGATCCCGCCCCGTGCGCTCGAGCGGCTGGAGGAGGCGGGGGTGCACCTCAAGCCATCGCTGTTCACCGAGGAGCCCGAACCGCCGGCACCTGCGCCGCCGGCCCGCGCCCGCGCCCGCGCTCGCGCCACCGAATGACCGGGGCCGCCCTTTTCGCTCGCTCGGCGCCCTCCCTCCCTGGCGGGCTCGACGGCGACGGCGGCCGCGTCCTCGTTGCCGCTTCCGTCCTGGTCGGGGTGGCGTTGGGTTGCTACCTCGTGATCCTGGCCGTCGAGCGGAGCCGGTCGCCGGCGATGAAAATGTTGGCCCCGTACCACTGGGACCCCGAGGGCGACGATCTCCGGCCGGAGCAGATGACGCTGGCCGAGACGACACTGGTGCGTCGGATCGTCGACATCGCGGCCCGGTTGGCCGCACGGGCCCGCCTCCTTCCCCGGGTGGCGGCCAGCCTCGAAGAGGCGGCGGTGCCGTTGCGGGCGTCGGAGGCGCTGTTCTTCGCCGCGGCCGGCACCGTTTTCCTCACGGTCTTCACCCTGTTCGCCACCCACTCCGCCACCTCGGCGTTGTTCGTGCTCGTCGTCTCCGGGCTGTTCCCGCCGGTGGCCCTCGAGGTCCTCATCAGGCGTCGCCGGCGCTCCTTCCAGAAGCAGTTGCCCGACGTGCTGCGCATGCTCGCCGGCGCCCTCCGGTCAGGGTTCTCCCTGCAGCAGGCGTTGCAGTCCGTGGCCCAGGAGGTCGAGGAGCCGACTGGCACCGAGATGCGCCGGGCCGTCGCCCAGCTCCGCCTCGGCCAGTCGATCGAGGCCGCCCTCGCCGAAGCGGGGACGCGCATGAAGAACCCAGACTGGGACATCGCCGTCGGCGCCATTCGCATCCAGCGTGAGGTCGGTGGGAACCTGGCCGAGCTGCTGAACCGCGTCGCCGACACCATGGTGGCCCGCGAGCGGTTGCGTCAGGAGGTGAAGACGTTGACGGCGGAAGGTCGCATCAGCGCCTTCGTCCTCGGGTTGCTCCCGATCGGGATCGGCGGGTTCATGTACATCATCAACCCGCCGTACATCTCGGTGCTCTTCTCTGACCCGCTCGGCCGGACGCTGCTGGGCGGATCGGGCCTGCTCGGCCTGATCGGTTTCTTCTGGATCAAGCGGACTGTGACGATCAAGCTGTGATCGTCCTCGTGGTCGTCGGGGTGTTCGTCTTCGTTGTCGCCGCGACTGAGGCCGTCGTCACCGAGCTCAGCCGGCGGAACGACAAGCGGGCCACGCTGCGCCTCCTGGCGGCCTACGGCGACACCGCCGAAGCGGGCGTGAACCGGCTCGACCCCTTCGCGGCCCGCACGATCGCCCCGGCCATCGCCTGGGCCAGCCGCCTCGGTCACCGCGTCAGCCCGGCCGGGTCGGTGGAGCGGACCGAAGCCAAGCTGCGCATCGCCGGCTACTCCAAGCCCGGCGCCCTCGACCGGTTCCTGGCGGCGAGGATCGGCGTGGTGATCTTGGCCCTCCCGGTCATGCTGGTGCTGGGCAGCCAGCTGCAGCTCAAGGGCCTGGCCGCGGTCATGGTCGTGGGCCTGGTGCTGGTGTCGGCCGTGTTGGGGCCCGACGCCGCCCTGGCCCGCCAGGCCGACGCTCGCCAGCTGGCGATCCGGGCCGCCCTGCCTGAGTTCCTCGACCTGCTCACCATCAGTGTGGAAGCGGGGCTGGGCTTCGACCAGGCGCTCGACCGGATCAGCTTCCAGACCACCGGGCCGCTGGCCGAGGAGTTCCAGCGGCTCCGGGGGGAGACGAGGGCCGGCGTCAGCCGGGCCGTCGCGTTGCGGTCGCTGGCCGATCGCGTCGACGTGGCCGAGCTGCGCACGTTCGTCCTTGCCGTCCAACAGGCTGCGGCCTTCGGCATCTCGATCGGGGTCGTGCTCCGGGGACAGGCCGAGGACATGCGGATCAAGTGGCGCCAGATCGCCCAGGAGAAGGCCATCAAGGCGCCGGTCAAGATGCTCGTCCCCACCGTCTTCTGCGTCTTCCCCTCGCTGTTCGTGGTCACGGTGGGGCCGGCCATCGTCAACCTCATGCACGGCGCGCTGTAGCGCCCGGCGCCGGCAGGCGCGAACGCACTGACTTCGCGCCGACCGTTCAGCGCCGGCCCACTCACGCCGACAACGAGCGCGATGACCCCTTCCATGCCGTCGAGCCACGCTCGGGAGGCCGGTCCCGCCGGCGGCAGCGGCCCAGGCGGGCCACTGGTCGTCCACGGGCGGTTCTTCCAGGACCCGGCCCAGTTCGACCTGCTGGTCGGGCGCTGCCTCCCCGGCCTCGACGACCCGGTCGTCGTGTGGGTGGCAGGGTGCGCCAACGGCCAGGAGGCCTACAGCGTGGCCATGGCCCTCGCCGCCGCCGGCCGCCAGGGTTTCCGCATTCTCGCCACCGACGTCTCTCCGGAGGCGCTGGCACGGACCGGTTCCGGTCGGTACGGCGCCCGCCGGCCCCGAGGCTTGACGGCGCTCGATGCCGAGCGGTACCTGAGGTTCAGGGACGGTGCGTGGGAGGTTGCCGATGCCCTGCGGGCCCACGTCGAGACGCTCCATCACGATCTGGCGGCGGGCCCGATGCCTCTCCCCGCCGGCACCTGTCAGGTGGTGTTCTGCCGGGAGGTGCTGACCGGGATGACCGTCGACCAGCAGGTTTCGGTGCTTGACCGGCTCATCCGGTGGTTGCCGGTGGGGGGCTGGCTCTTTCTCGGGGGGGCCGAGACGGAGCGGGGAGGCGCGTCGGTGTTCCAGACCGTCGAGGTCGGCGACAGGCGGGTGTACCGGGCGGTCCGGCCGGCTCTGCACGTTCCCGCCAGGGCCCAGCGGTCGGCGGGCTGACCGCCGCCAGGCCGCCTACGCCGTCCCCGGCCACCAGAGGGCCACGACCCGGTGCTCCTGGGGCTCCCTCGTGCGCAGGAACTGCTCGATGTCCGTGTCGCGTTCGGGGCCGACGTACAAGCGCCGGCGGGCGAACTCGACGACGCTCTGGGTCACCTCCTGGGGGCGGGCCGGGAGGACCATGTCCTCACGCCCGACGTCGTAGCCCATGGCCACGAGGATGGCGTGGAGCGGGTCGGCGACCGCAGGGTCCGGCCGGTCCACACCGTGGATGAGCTTCCACAGCGGGTTCAGCCCGGCCAGCGGCGAGTGGGCCGAGATCTCGATGACCACCCGCCGGCGGGCGTGCGCGGTCAGTGCGGCGACGAAGTCCTCGATCTCGGCGACCCGGTAGACGGCGTGGTGGCACACGGCGACGTCGGCCGGCTCGACCTGGTCGGCCACGTCGGGCCAGCGCCCGAGCACGGAACGAGTGGCCACGCCGGCGCCCCGGGCGCTGGCCTCGAACGACTCGAGCATCCCCGGGAGCGGGTCGACCCCCACGATCAGCCCCGGCACAGGGACCAGGCCGAGGCTCGACGCGCCTCCGCCGACGCCGACGTCGAGGACGGTCCCGCCGGCCGGCAGCGCTTCGAGGGCCCGCCGGCGCGAGGGCCGCACCGGCTGGGCGGCATCCTCCTCCGGCTTCCACCGGAACCGCTCGGGCTCGAGCGATGGTTCCCGCTCCGGCGCCCGGTCGAGGACGGACTGGGGGACCGCCGACCGGCGCAGGGCGTCCCGCCACCCGTCGCCGGGCCTCGGTGCGTCGTCGTCGCCGGCCACGGGCCATTGTCGTGGCTGGGCGGGTGCGGGCGCCAATGGCGCCGGCCGCGGCGCCGGCGTGCGAGGGTGTGCCGGTGAGCTCCCGCCCTGCCATCGAGGTGCACGAGCTCACCAAGGAGTTCGCCGGCGGCGTGCGGGCGCTCGACGGGGTGAGCTTCACCGTCGAGGAGGGGGAGGTCTTCGGTTTCCTCGGGCGGAACGGTGCCGGCAAGTCGACCACTGTCCGCATCCTGACCACCCTGTTGCGACCGACCTCGGGCACCGCGGCCGTCCTCGGCCACGACGTCGTCGGCGCGCCGAGCGCGGTCCGGAAGGTCTTCGGGGCCGCGTTGCAGGACGCGGCCCTCGACGAGCTGATGACCGGCCGTGAGCACCTGGAAATGGCCGGCCGTCTGGCTGGGCTGGGCAAGCCCCGCTCGGTAGAGCGGGCGGCCGAGCTGCTCGAGCGCTTCGGGTTGAAGGCGGCCGCCGATCGCATCGCCGCCGGCTACTCGGGCGGCATGCGCCGGCGGCTCGACGTGGCCATGGCCATGGTCCGCCGGCCCGAGGTCCTGTTCCTCGACGAGCCCACCACCGGGCTCGACCCCCAGGGCCGCCGGGCGGTGTGGGACCTGGTGCGCAGCCTGCGCGATGACGGGTCCACGGTCTTCCTGACCACGCAGTACCTCACCGAGGCCGACGAGCTGTCCGGCCGGGTGGCCGTCGTCTCTGACGGGCGGATCGCCGCCATCGGCACGTCGCAGGAGCTCAAGGACCGGCTGGGGGCGACCACGGTGCGGGTGCGGGCCGCGGTCGGCGACGAGGCCCGGTTCCGCGCCGCCGCCGGCGCCGACCCCCTGGTCGCCACCGGCGACGGCTGGTTCGAAGTCACCGTCGGCGGGGGTGAGGCGGCGGTGCCCGGGGTCGTCGCCCGTCTCATCGGCGCCGGCGCGCCCGTCGACCGGTTGAGCATCCACCCTCCGAGCCTCGAGGACGTCTTCGTCGGCCTCACCGGGACCGAGATCGAGTCATCGGCCGGCGGGGCCGACGACGGCCGCATCACCGCCGTGCGCCGGGGCCTCGGCGTGCCAGGAGGGCTGGGCCGGTGAGCCCGGTCGCCCAGGTCCGCCTGCTGCTGTTCCGCAATGTGCGCGAAGGGGCGCGCAACCCGGTGCTGGCCTACGCCCTGCCGGTGATCATCCCTCTGGCCGTGCTGGTGTTGGTGGCCAAGACGCTCTACCGGGTCACCGACCTGCCCGGGTTCCCCACCCGGAACTACGCGGAGTGGATGACCCCCGCCATCATCATGCTGACGGCCATGACCGGCGTGGGCTACGCGGCGACCAGCCTGGTCATCGACATCCAATCCGGCTTCCTCGACCGCCTGCGGCTGCTCGACGTGCGCCCGCCCGCCCTCCTGCTCAGCCGGGTGCTGTTCGACGTCGTGCGCGTCGTGCCGGCCGGCACCGTCCTGCTGGGCGTCGGTCTCCTGCTCGGCCTCGACATCAACGAGGGCGTGGGCGGGGTCCTGCTCCTCTTCGGGCTGCTGGTCGTGTGGGCCGGGGCGTACGGCGGGCTGTACTTCGTCGTCGCTCTCTCGACCGGGAACGCCCAGGCGCCGCTGGCGCTGGCCCCGCTGTTCCTGCCCCTCCAGTTCCTGTCGACCCAGTTCGTGCCGCTGTCGCTCCTCCCCGGGTGGGTGCAGGCCATCGCCGCGTGGAACCCGTTCACGTACATGGTCGACGCCAGCCGGGCGCTCACGACCGGGCCGCTGACCTTCGCGCCGGTGGCCAAGGCGTTCGCCGTGGCCCTGGCCATGTTGGCGGTGACGCAGGCTTTGAGCCTGCGGGCCTACAAGCGGGCGGTCGGGGGCTGAGCCACGTCGCACCGACGGTGCTGAGCCACGGCTCACAGACGGTGCTGAGCTACGGCTCGATCACGATCCACCCCCGGCGCTGCAGCTCGGCGGCCAGCTCCTCGGCGGGGATCCGGCCGAGGGCCCTGGCCTGGGCCGACGTCCTGGCCGCCGGCGCCGGCGGCGACGGTCCGTCGCCGGCCGACGTCCCGGCATCCTGGAGGCGCTCGATCAGCTCCGCCGCCTCGTCGCGGGTGAACTTGCCGGCACCCTGGCGCTGGGTGAACCCCATCGGGCCCCGGGCGTCGCGGAAGTCGGAGTAGCCGGCACCCTGCAGGAGGGCGAGCAGCTCCTGCACCTGCCGGGCCGTCGCCGGCGGGCCCGCCGGTTGACCGAAGGCCATCGTGGCTCAGTACCCGAGGGCGGGATCGACGACGCCCAGCAGGGGCTCGCCCCGCACCATGCGGCCGACGTTGGCCCCCGCCCGCTCGGCGAACATGGGCTCGGCCATCTCCCAGGTGTTCGCCGTGTGCGGGGTAATCAGGCAGTTGTCCAGCGCCCACAGCGCATGGCCGGCGGGGAGGGGCTCGGGGTCGGTGACGTCGAGGGCGGCGCCGCCGATCGCCTTCTCGGCGAGGGCGACGACCAGGTCATCGGTCACGACGTGGGCGCCGCGGGCCACGTTCACCAGCCAGGCTTCCTGCCTCATCTGTGACAGCTCGGCGGCGCCGATGATGCCGGTCGTCTCCGGTGTGAGCGCCAGGGCCAGGACGACCAGCCGGGCCGACGCCAGCGCCACGTGCAGCTCATCGGGGCCGACGACGTGGGCCGCCCCCTCGACTGGGGCGACGTGCCGGCGCACGACGGTGGCCTCGACATGGAAGGGGACCAGCAGGCGGAGGAGGGCCTCGGTGATCCCGCCCCCGCCGACGACTGTTACCGCGCTGCCGGCGAGCCTGGTGCCGGCCTGCCCGCCCCAGCTCGTCGCCCGCGCCCGGCGGGGGAGCTGGCGCAAGCCGGCCAGGCCGAGGGCCAGGGCGTGCTCGGCGACCGCCTCCGAGTAGGCACCTTTGGTGCTCGTCCAGGTCCGGCCGTCGTCGAAGAGCCCGATGAAGCGGTCGACGCCGGCGAAGGGGAGCTGGACCCAGCTCACCCCGGGGTGCTCGTCGAGCATGGCGCGCAGGCCGACCGGGTCCGAGGGGTCGGTCCACACCAGGGCGTCGGCGTCCTCGATGTCGACGAGCTCACCGCCGTTGCCCGTGATGGCCGCGGCGACGACAGGGGCGACCGGCCCGGGGCGGACCGCGCAGCGGAGGGGCACCGGCCTACGCCGGCACGTCTGCCGCCCGTGCCCGCAGGGCCCGGGCGACGCCGTCCTTGCACTCGAGCAAGATGCGCCGGACCGGCCCGGGCAGGGCCTCGTCGCCGAGGACCGCATCGGTGGCGTCGACGACGGGCTGGCCGATGAGCGAGCCGGGGTACAGGCCCCGGATGAGGCTCAAGGCCTCGTCGCGTGTCCTGTCCTCCCAGAAGCGGCTCACGTTGGCGAAGTACGGCTCGACGTAGGGGCTCAGCAGCTCGTCCTGCCCGATGACGCCGAAACCGCCGGCGACGGCCCGCAGGGTGGCCAACGGCAGGTCGGCGTCGTCGACCAGGCGGGCCCACGCCGCCGCCTTCGCCTCGGCGCTCGGGCGCGACGCCCGGGCTGACGCGGCCCGACGTTCGCCGATGTCCGTCGGGTCACGCTCGAGCTCGGACTCGATCAACGCCCCGTTGTCGTCGGCCCCGGCCGCGGCGAGGGTCATCACGATCTGCCAGCGGAGGTCGGTGTCCACGGCCAGGCCGATGAGGTCCTTGGTGCCGTCGAGGAGGGCGCGGGCGTAGCCGAGGTCGTCAGCCGAGTCGGCCACCGACTGGAAGTGCCGGGCCCAGATGAGCTGGCGGTCGGTGCCGGGCGCGGCGGCGGCCAGGCCTTCGCGGGCCGCGGCGGCGAGGGCGGCGCGGGCGGCGGCCCGGTTGGCCGGGTCCCCGTAGACGTCGACGGCGGTGTCGGCCTGCCCGAGGAGCCGTGCCAGGGTGGCGTCGTCGGTCTCGGCGGGGGCGTGGGCCAGCACCAGGTCCACGTAGCGGCGGGTGGCCAGCTCGCCGTCGCGCACCATGTCCCAGGTGGCCGCCCAGCAGAGGTTGCGGGCCAGCGGGTCGACGATGCGGCTGAGGTGGGCGGCCAGGGTGGCGATCGAGCGCTGGTCCAGGCGGACCTTGGCGTAGGTCAGGTCGTCGTCGTTGAGCAGCAGCAGGTCGGGGGCGCGCTCGCCGACGAGCTCGGGGACCTCCGTCCGCTCACCGACGACGTCCAGCTCCACCCGCCGGTCGCGGACCAGGCCTGCCTCGCCCAGGCGGTAGAGGCCGACGGCCACCCGGTGGGACCGGATGGTGTCGTGGCCCGGCTGGCCCTCCTGCACGATGGCGAACGTGCCGTAGGTCTCCTCACCCGAGGACGACGCCCGCAGGGTGTTCACGCCGGCGGTCTCCAACCACTCCTGGGACCACTCGGTGAGCTTGCGGCCGCTGGCAGCTTCGAGCGTGGAGAGGAAGTCGGCCAGCTCGGCGTTCCGCCACGCATGCTTGCGGAAGTAGCGCTGGAGGCCCTGGCGGAAGGCGTCCTGGCCGACCCACGCCACCAGTTGCTTCAGGGTCGACGCGCCCTTCAGATAGGTGATCCCGTCGAAGTGGAGCCGGACAGCGTCGGTGTCGACGATGTCGGCCGAGATCGGGTGGGTGGTCGGCATCTGGTCCTGGGCCATGGCGCCGGCCTTGGTGCCGGCCGCGAAGCGCACCCAGGCGTCGGAGAAGCGGGTGGCCTGCGACAGGGCGTGGGTGGCCATGTAGGTGGCGAAGCTCTCGTTGAGCCACAGGTCGTCCCACCAGCGCATGGTCACCAGGTCGCCGAACCACATGTGGGCCATCTCGTGGAGGAGGGTGTTGGCCCGCCCTTCGTGGGCGGAATCGGTCTGGCGGGACCGGAACACCATGTACTCGTTGAAGGTGACACAACCCGGGTTCTCCATGGCCCCGAAGTTGAACTCGGGCACGAAGAGCTGGTCGTACTTGGGGAAGGGGTACGGGTAGTCGAACTCGGCCTCGAAGAAGTCCAGTCCCTCCCGGGTCAGGGTGAACAGCTCGGCGGCATCCAGGTAGGCGGCCAGCGACTCGCGGCAGTAGATGCCCAGCTCGACCTGCCCGTGGGTCTCCCGGACCACGTGGTAGGGACCGGCCACGACGGCGACCAGGTAGGTGGAGAGCACGGGCGTCGGGGCGAACCGCCAGGTCGGTCCCTCGCGCGTCGCCGCGGTGTTGCTGACGACCGTCCAGTCCTCCGGCGCAGTCACGGCCAGGGTGAAGGTGGCCTTGATGTCGGGCTGGTCGAAGCAGGCGAACACCCGGTGGGCGTCGTACGGCTCGAACTGGGTGTGCAGGTAGACCTTGCCGTCGGTGGGGTCGGCGAAGCGGTGCATGCCGACGCCGGTGTGCTGGTAGGCGCAGTCGGCGACGACCCGCAGCACGTTGTTGGCCAGCAGGCCCCGGAGGGGGATGCGGCTGCGGCCCTTGTCGTAGGACTCGACGGGGATGGCCCGCCCGTTGATCGTCGCCTCCCGCACGGTGACGGCGTCGAGGTCGATGAAGGTGCTCAGCCCGACGAGGTTGCCCTGGAAGCGCACGGTCGTGTCGCTGGTGAACGTCTCGCTGCCGGCGGTCAGGTCCAAGGCCACCGTGTAGGAGACGCTCGACACCTTGGTGGCACGTTCCTGGGCCTCGGCCCGGGTGAGATTGTCTTCCGTCATGGGGTCAGTATTGCCTGCCCCAGCTAATCTCCGGTCGTGCGTGTCGGCCTGGTGTCCCCGTACAGCCTTTCGCTGCCCGGGGGCGTGCAGGGCCAGGTTCTCGGCCTGGCCAAGGCCCTCCGGGGCCTCGGCCACCAGGTGCGGGTCCTCGGGCCGTGCGACGGGGCGCCGCCCGAGGTGGGGATCACGCCGCTGGGCAACAGCATCCCCACCGCGGCCAACGGGTCGATGGCGCCGGTGGCACCCGACCCGTCCAACGCCCTTCGCACCATCGCCGCCCTGCGCGACGAGGCGTTCGACGTGATCCACCTGCACGAGCCGATTGCCCCGGGGTGCACGGTGACCACGCTGGTCTGTAGCAACGTCCCGATGGTCGGCACCTTCCATGCCGCCGGCACCAGCGCGTCGTACCGGTGGCTGGCCCCCCTCACCCGGTGGCTGGCCGGGCGGCTCACCATCCGGTGCGCAGTGTCCGAGGACGCCGTCGAGCTGGCCGCCGGCGGCCTGGGGGGCGACTATGTCCTGCTCCACAACGGCATCGACGTCGAACGGTTCGCCAAGGCCACGCCCTGGCCCACCGAGGGCCCGGCCGTGCTGTTCCTGTCCCGCCACGAGGAGCGCAAGGGCCTCGATGTGCTGGTCCGGGCCCTGCCGGCGCTCCCGGCCCACGCCCGGGTCTGGGTGGCCAGCGACGGGCCCGACACGGCCCGGCTCAAGGCCGCCGCCGCCGGCGACCCGCGGGTCGAGTGGTTGGGGCGCATCGACGAGGCCGAGAAGATCCGCCGGCTCCGGGCGGCATCTGTCCTGTGCGCGCCGTCCTTGCGGGGCGAGTCCTTCGGCATGATCCTGCTCGAAGCCATGGCCGCCGAGACCCCGATCGTGGCCAGCGACCTGCCCGGCTACCGCAAGGTGGTCGGTGACGGCGAGCCGTCCGCCCTGCTCGTGCCTCCGGGCGACCATGCGGCACTGGGCGGCGCGCTCCGGCTGGTGCTGAACGACCCCGGTCTGGCCGCCTCGCTAGCCGCGGCCGGGGGCCTCCGGGCCGCCACCTTCTCGATGGACCGCCTGGCTGAGCGCTATGTGGAGCTCTACCGGTCGGCGATCGCACACGCCTCTCCCGTATGATGGAGGACGCATGTTCCTGATCGTTCTCGTTGTTGTCGTCGTCCTCCTGCTGTTGTACGTGATCGTCACGTACAACGGACTGGTCCGCCTCAGGAACCGGATCCAGAACGCCTGGGCCCAGATCGACGTCCAGCTCCGCCGGCGCTACGACCTGATCCCGAACCTCGTCGAGACGGTCAAGGGGTATGCCGCCCACGAGAAGGGCACGTTCGAGGCCGTGACCCAGGCCCGGGCCAACGCCATCAACGCCCAGGGCCCGGCGGCCCAGGCCCAGGCCGAGAACATGATCAGCGGGGCGCTCAAGTCCCTGTTCGCGGTCTCGGAGGCCTACCCGGACCTGAAGGCCAACCAGAACTTCCTGTCGCTGCAAGAGGAGCTGAGCGGCACCGAGGGCCGGATTTCCTACGCCCGCCAGTACTACAACGACGCCGTCCTGCGGCTGAACACCAAGATCCAGAGCTTCCCGTCCAACATCCTGGCCGGCATGTTCGGGTTCAAGGAGCACGAGTACTTCGAGGCCGACGACACTTCGCGCGGCCCCGTCTCCGTGCAGTTCTGAGCGACGCTCCTGTACGACCAGATCTCCTCCAACAAGCGGCGCTCGGTCCTGCTGGTCGTGGGCTTCGTCGCCCTCGTGCTGGCGGTGGCCTGGGCGGTGCAGCTGTTACTCGGTTTCGGGGTGGGTGGGCTGCTGGTCGCCCTGGTGATCGCCGGAGGGGGTGCGGCGGCCGCCTACTGGAAGTCCGACGCCGTGGCCCTGGCCATGAGCCACGCCCGGCCGGCAGATCCGACCACCTTCGCCCGGCTGCACAACCTGGTCGAAGGGCTGTGCATCGCCGCCGGCCTGCCCAAGCCCCGGATCTACGTCATCGACGACGTGGCACCGAACGCCTTCGCCACCGGGCGCAACCCCCGGCATGCGGCGGTGGCGGTCACCACCGGGCTGCTCGACAAGCTGAACCGCATCGAGCTCGAAGGCGTGCTGGCCCACGAGCTCAGCCACATCAAGAACTACGACATCCTCGTCTCGACGCTGGCGGTGACCCTGGTCGGCGTCGTCGCCCTCCTCGCCGACTTCAGCCTCCGGTTCATGTGGTGGGGCGGCCCCCGCCACCGTGACGACAACCGGGCCGGCGGCGGGGGACCGGCGGCCGCCCTCGCCGTCGTCGGGTTCGTCCTTCTCCTCGTGGCCCCACTGGTGGCCAAGGTCATGCAGGCGGCCGTCAGCCGCCGCCGGGAGGCGCTCGCCGATGTGAGCGGCGTGGCCCTGACCCGGTACCCTCCGGGGCTGATCTCCGCGTTGGAGAAGCTGAGGGACGACACCACGGTCGTCCATTCGTCGTCGAGGGCCACGGCCCACCTCTGGGTGGAGTCGCCGCTGGCCCGCACGCCGGAGGAGGGGCGTCTCTCCCGGTTGAACCGGTTGTTCGACACCCATCCTCCGTTGGAGGAGCGAATCCAAGCCCTCAAGGAGCTGTAGAGCATGACCCGCAGACCGATCGCCCTGGCCCTGCCCCTGCTCCTCGCCATGACCGCGGCGTGCAGTGGGGGGAGCAAGGGCGAGCGCGGCCAGGCGGCGGCGTCGACCGTCGACTCGACGACGACAACCCGCCTCGTGACGGGCACCTACCCCCTCACCGGCATGCCTGCCGTCGACCCGGCCAAGGCGGCCCGGCGCGCCGTCACCGTAAAGATCGACAACAACGTCGATGCGCGGCCCCAGGCGGGCGTGGACCACGCCGATGTGATCTACGAGGAGTTCACCGAGGGGATCACCCGGTTCGTCGTGATCTTCCAGAGCTCCGACGCCCCGCAGGTGGGCCCGGTCCGCTCCGTGCGCCCGGCCGACCCCAACATCGTCAAGCCGCTGGGCGGCCCGCTGGTGTTCTCGGGTGGCTCGCCGGCGGTGCTCGGCCTCGTGCGGGCGTCGGGCATCACCCTGGTCACTGAGAACGACACCGACACCCTCAAGCGCCGGGCCGGCCGGTCGGCGCCCCACAACCTGTACACGGACACGAACCTGCTGTTCAAGAAGGCAGGCACGGGCACACCGCCCCCGTCGTTCTCCCCGTTCCTGCGCCCGGGCGAGGCGGTTTCGGCCGCCGGCGCCTTGCCGGCCACCATGGTGAAGCTGTCGCCGGCGCCTGGCGTCACGGCCGCCTACCAGTGGGACGCCACCGCCGGGCTGTGGAGGCGGTCCACCGACGGCAAGCCCCACATGCTCGAAGGCGGTGCCCAGATCTCGCCGAAGAACGTGATCATCCAGTACACCCGGTACTCGGGCTTCCCGGCTGACCAGAAGGTCCGCTTCCCCGAAGTCGTGGGCTCCGGTGACGCCTTGGTCCTGGTGAACGGCATGCAGATCAAGGCCAAGTGGACCAAGGCGTCGGTCGCGGCGGTGACGACCTACGTGGACGCCGCCGGCAAGCCGATCTCCCTGGCGCCTGGGCAGACGTGGGTCCACATGCAGGAGATCGGGTCGCCGGTCACGGTTGGATAAGCGCCGGGGTGCCCCGGACGGCGACGGTAGAATCGCCGGCATGACCGACCGCACGACCGGAAGCCGGACAACTGGGACGGCGGCAGTCAAGCGCGGCCTGGCCGAGATGCTCAAGGGCGGCGTGATCATGGACGTGGTCGACGTGGCCCAGGCCCGTATCGCCGAAGATGCCGGCGCCGTCGCGGTCATGGCCCTCGAGCGGGTGCCGGCCGACATCCGGCGCGATGGCGGGGTGGCCCGGATGAGCGACCCGGCCATGATCGAGGCCATCCAGGCTGCGGTCACCATACCGGTCATGGCCAAGGCCCGCATCGGCCACTTCGCCGAGGCCCAGGTGTTAGAGTCGCTCCAGGTCGACTACATCGACGAGAGCGAGGTCCTCACCCCCGCCGACGAGGCCCACCACATCGACAAGTGGCCCTTCGCCGTCCCGTTCGTGTGCGGGGCCACCAACCTGGGAGAGGCCCTGCGCCGCATCTCCGAGGGCGCGGCCATGATCCGCTCCAAGGGCGAGGCGGGCACCGGCAACATCGTGGAGGCCGTCCGCCACCTGCGGTCGATCCTGGGCGATATCCGCCGCCTGACCCAGGCCGACTCGGCCGAGCGCTATGCCTGGGCCAAGCAGCTCCAGGCGCCGATCGACCTGGTGGCCGAGGTCGCCGACCTGGGCGCGCTGCCCGTCCCCCTCTTCTGCGCCGGCGGCATCGCCACGCCGGCTGACGCCTCGCTCGTCATGCAGCTGGGCGCCGAGGCCGTCTTCGTGGGCTCCGGCATCTTCAAGAGCGCCGACCCCGAGGCCATGGCCCGGGCCGTCGTCGAGGCCACCGCCCACTTCAAGGACCCGGCCATCGTGGCCAAGGTCAGCCGAGGCCTGGGCGAGGCCATGCGGGGAGCGGAGATCGCCGGCCTCGAGACCCGCCTGGCCGAGCGCGGCTGGTGACGGCATGAGGCGGCCCCCAGGTGCACAAGGTCGGCGTCCTCGCCCTGCAGGGAGCGTCGCGGCGCCACGTTGAGGCGCTGACGGCCCTCGGCGCCCACGCCGTCGAGGTGCGCACGCCGCAGGATCTGAGCGGCATCGATGGCCTGGTCCTGCCCGGCGGCGAGTCCACCACCATCTCCAAGCTCATCGACCTTTCCGGCTTGTTCGAGCCGATCGCCGAGCGCCTGGCCGATGGGATGCCGGCCTTCGGCACCTGTGCCGGCATGATCCTGCTGGCCGCCGACGTCCTCGACGGCCGCCCCGACCAGCGCAGCTTCGGCACGCTCGACATCTCCGTGCGCCGGAACGCCTTCGGCCGCCAAGTGGACTCCTTCGAGGCCGACCTGGCCGTCGACGGGCTCCGGGGCGGTGACTTCCCGGCCGTGTTCATCCGGGCGCCGGCCATCGAACGGGTCGGGGCCGGCGTGGAGGTCCTGGCCGCCGTCGACCAGCGCCCCGTGCTGTGCCGCCAGGGCCCGGTCCTGGCCGCGGCGTTCCATCCCGAGCTCTCCGACGACCTGCGGCTCCACCAACTCTTCCTGGAGGATTGACGAATGTCCGGACATTCCAAGTGGGCGACGATCAAGCACCAAAAGGGGGCCAAGGACAAGGTCCGGGCCAAGGTGTTCGCCAAGGTGCTGCGCCAGGTCGAGGTGGCGGCGCGTGAGGGTGGTGGCGACATGACGGCCAACGCCACGCTGCGCAGCATGTACCAGAAGGCCCGGGAGGCATCGGTGCCCACCGACACGATCGAGCGGGCCATCAAGCGGGGTACCGGCGACCTCGAAGGGGTCCGCTACGAGGCGGTGAACTACGAGGGCTATGCGCCGATGGGAGTGGCCATCTACGTTGAGACCCTCACCGACAACCGCAACCGCACCGGTGCCGACGTGCGGGCCATCTTCTCGAAGAACGGCGGGTCCAGTGCCGAGCCCGGCGCCGTGGCCTGGCAGTTCGAGCGCAAAGCGGTGATCATCGTCCCCAAGGGCGCCCCCCTGGCCGACGAGGACGAGGTCATGCTCGTCGCCCTCGACGCCGGCATGGAGGATCTCGAGGACCAGGGTGACACCTGGCAGCTCACCGCCCCGCCCACCGACCTCGGCCGAATGCGTGACGCTCTGGAAGCCGCCGGCGCCAAGGTGACCTCGGCGGAACTGACGATGGTGCCGACCAGCACCATCGCCTTGGAGTCAGAGTCCGACGCCCGCAAGGTCCTGCGGGTGGTCGACGCCCTCGAGGACCACGACGACGTCCAGGCCGTCTACGCCAACTTCGACATCCCCGACCGCATCCTGTCCATGATGTCTGCCTAGACATGGCGGAGGCATGCCCGCCGCCGTCATCTCCGCGAGATCAAGGTCCGATGAGACGCTGAACCGTTCGGGCGACGCCGTCGTCGTCGTTGCTGGGAACGACCTCGTCGGCGGCCTCAAGAACGTCTGGGTGGCTGTTGGCCACGGCGCAGGCCCAACCGGCCCAGCCGAACAGCGGCAGATCGTTGGGCATGTCGCCGAACGCGACGGTCGCTTCCGCCGCGCAGCCCTTGGACGCCATCTCCTCGGCGACCGCCACCGCCTTCGTCGTCGTCTGGGGAACGATGTCCACGACGCTCATGCCCGCGAAGGATGCCAGGCCCACGCCAGCGAAGGCCGCGACGGTCGCCGTCAGGAACTGATCCGCGACGAGCCGCGGGTGCCGAACGGCGACCATGACGATTCGGTGTCGGGAGAGAACGAGGTCGATGTCGGAGAAGACCTCCGCTCCCTCCGCTCCCTTGTTCCTGAGGCCCAGGTACGTCTCGTCGAGGAACATCGTCCGCGCTGAGAAGAGTGCGACGCCGGCGCTGGGCAACGCCTCCTGGAGGCGGTGGACGGCGACAGCGAGCGCCGGCGGGTCGAAGCAGCTCTCCTTGACCACCTCGTCGCGCTTGGCGTCCCAGACGATCGCCCCGTTGGCGCAGACCACCCGGCCCAGATGGTCATGGCCGGAGACCCTCTGGAGAGCGCGAGGCGTCCGCGCCGTCGCCACCACGAGCGGTACGCCGAGGGCCGTGAGCGTGTCGAGCACCGACATCGTCCTCGACGACAGCGATCCATCGGACCTCAGTAGCGTCCCGTCCAAGTCCGAGACGACGCCGAGGACGCGGGCGGGGTCCCGTCTGGCGCCAGGGCACTCCACTGTCACGCCGAGATTGTCTCGCAGCCGACGGTCCGTGACAGGCCGCGACTGCCGCTCACGCCGTCGTAGGGGGGCGCCCGCACCAAGTCCGGATGGTATGGTGAATGGTATGGCGACCAAGAAGGTGACCGTCACTCTGGACGAGAGCCAGCTCGATCGGATTCGGGCACTCGTTGAAGCCGGGTCGGCGCCGAGCGTTTCCGGGTTCGTTCAGCATTCGGTTGAGGTCGCACTTGACGACGTTGCCGGATGGGGCGCGCTTTTGGCCGAGGCCCTCCGCCAAACGGGGGGCAGCCTGTCAGAAGAGGAGCGGGCCTGGGCCGATGGGATCCTGGGCCACACGCCGGCAACCAGCACAGCGGCTTGATGCCGGGCGTCACCCTGGACGCCGGCGCCCTCATCGCCCTCGAACGGGACGACCGCCGCGTCCTCGTCCTGCTGGCCCGGGCCCGTGAGACCGGAGCCCGTATCACTCTTCCGGCGACGGTGCTGGCTCAAGTCGTCCGGGCGCCGGCCCGCCAGGTGCGCCTGGCCCGCCTCGTGCGCCAGCCGACCACCGATGTCGTCCCCCTCGGCAGGGTTGATGCGACGAGCGTCGGCCGCCTTCTCGCGGCGAGCGGTACCGCGGACATCGTGGACGCGCATGTCGTCATCTGCGCTCGAAGAGCGGCTCAGCAGGTGGCCACTTCTGACCCCGAGGACCTGCGGGTGCTTGATCCAGATGTCCGCGTCGTTCGCGTGTGACGCGTGGCGGTGGGCATCACAGCCTTGCCCTCCTGCCGGCGTTCAGGGCGACCGAGGCTATCGACATGGCCCTGTCGTAGTGGGCACCCAGCGAAGCGCTTCCGTGTTTCCGACAGCGGTTGACGTACGTTCTGATCACCCCGTCCTGTACAGTTACCCGGTATGGACGTAGCCGTGAGCGAATTCCGGGCCAACCTCCGCGGCTGGCTCGAGCGGGTGCGGGAAGGCCATGAGGTTGTCGT